>CANQUC010000001.1 GCA_947626945.1 uncultured Lachnospiraceae bacterium
TTTTCCCTACCCAAATTTTAAATGCCATATGTTGTATTTCACCTCATTAATATGTAATAGATAACTCTTTATTATCCCTCATCCATCTTCATCAGATTCCGCGGATGCTTCTCCATCAGGATCTCCTTTTGCTTATGGGTGGAAACATAAGTATAAATTTCCGTTGTATTGATGGAACTATGTCCCAGCATCTTTTGGATATACCGGATGTCCACATCCGCCTCCAGCAGGAGCGTGGCGAAAGAGTGCCGGAACATATGAGGCGTGATGTGCATTGTAATTCCTGCAATACGGACATACTTACAGATCATATTCCGCACGGACTGTTCTGACAGACGGCTGTGACGGCGATTCAGAAACAGCCAGCCGCTGCCCGCTGTCAGGGGCTCGGCGGACTGTTCAAAATTTGAAAAAACAGACGTCCGGTAGCTTCGCAGAGCTTCCAGCACGTCCGGATTTCCAATCTGCAAAACGCGTTCCTTGGAGCCCTTGCCAAAAATCAGAACCCTCCCGGATTCCAGATCGATATCCTGCCATTTCAGATGACATAATTCAGAGATCCGCATGCCGGTTGCGAACAGCAGTTCCATCACTGCGATATCCCGGACGGCTACCTGCTTCTGATAAGGCGTTTTGGCAAACTGTCTTTCACGGTAAATGGCAGAAAGAAATTTTTGGATAACAGGGGCGGGAATGATCCTGGGCAGCCGCAGCGGTTCCCGGAAGCTGATATTCAGTTTAGAAAAAGGATTGAACGAGATGATCTCCTCAAATTCAAGAAAGCGAAAGAAAGCCTTTGCGCTGGCAATCTTTCGCTTTACTGTTTTAGGCTGAAATTTCTGATGCAGGACTGACAGGTAATCGTTCAGAAGTTCTTTTGTAATTGGAAACTGGAAATCGGTAACAGCGGCAAACTGTGTCAGATCAATACGGTATGCCTTCAGGGTTTTGCGATCAAGTTCCTTGTGAATCCTGCAATATTCTAAATACAGTTCGATTAACCTTGTAATGTCGTTCATTTGGATATCCCCTTTGTTTTTTTCAATAGTGTAGCATGGAGTTTTTGGTTTTGATATCCATCTTGTCGAAGCGTGGCATTTTAAAACATCAGGCCAAAAATCGCCTTTTTCTGCACACCTTGACAGCTTTTGCAGCTTGTCCGGGCAGATCTCCGGGAAAGTGTCTTTTACATGGCTGTCCGGGCAGATACCCGAGAAAGTGTCCTTTACATGGCTGTCCGGGCAGATACCCGGGAAAGTGCCTTTTACATGGATTTCCGGATGAAACGCCGCGAAATAAAACGCCGGGGAATTCATTCCCTGCCATTCAGGCCGGGAAAGAATCCGGGCGCGGCTGCCGTAGGACAAACAAAGTGGAAAACAGGCGAAAAATGGGATAGGAAAATGAGCGCGCTTGTGATATGATGGTAAAGATGTCAGGCGGACAAAGATTGGTTCGCGCGGTTTGGGAGGATGATTATGACCGGGAAATCCAATACGCATTTGTATCTGATGTGTGAAAGATATTTTATATTTGAATGGCTGATTATGGCGGCCGGAATGCTGGGAGCTTATACGCTCAGCCTGAGAGGCGGGGTGTTTTGCAACGCCCAAACGGCAAACGTGGCGCTTATGGCAGTCGCGTTTGGAAAGGGCAGCTGGAAGCAGGGATTTTACTATCTGATCCCCATATCCGCGTATACCGTTGGAGCGGTGCTGTCCGAGCTTTTGCCGAAAAAGGTGCGTCATATTCATTTTTTGCGCTGGGATACTTATTTGATTGGTTTTGAAATGATAACCGTTTTTTTCATCGGCTGGCTGCCCTTAAGCTGTCCTCCGCAAATTGCCCAGGTTATGATCAACTTTATCTGTTCCATGCAATATAATACATTTCGTCAGGCAGAGGGCATCCCAATGGCCACCACATTTGTGACCAATCATATCAGGCAGTTTGGTGTCGGGGTAGCCGAGGTGCTGAAAAAGAAAGATGTCAGGGTTTTGGGCCGTGCCATGAAGCATTTCAGGATGATTCTGTTCTTTTTCGCAGGCGGTGTGATCATGACCTGCGCTTGCAGGGTGATGTCCGCGTACGCGATCTGGCTTGCGCTGATTCCCATGACCATTGTCTTTGTGTTCCTTGCCCATGCTGACCTGTCCAGTGAAGATCTTGAACAAAAGCCCCACGGGCACTGAGAATGCCGGGCCCTGCGGCCGAAAGCAACAAAAGAGGGCCCGGGGTTTAGTTCTGTTCTTTCAGAAGATCCCGCAGCAGCGCCATCATTTTGTCCAGCTCGATGGGCTTGGCCAGGTGTCCGTTCATGCCCACTTCCAGCGCCTGCTTCCGGTCTTCCTCAAAGGCGTTAGCGGTCATTGCCACAATGGGGATGCCGGCAATGGCCGGATCCGGAAGCCCGCGGATGACGCGGGTAGCTTCGTAGCCGTTCATAACAGGCATCTGGATGTCCATCAGGATCAGGGAGTAGTAGCCCGGCTGGGATTTGCGAAGCATGTCGCAGGTCTGCTGTCCGTTTTCGGCACATTCCACCAGAAAACCGGCTTCTTTCAGAATTTCCGCCGCAATCTCCCGGTTCAGCTCGTTATCTTCGGCCAGCAGGATGCGCTTGCCCGCGAAGTCGTTCTCCTTGGAGCCCGCGGGTTCCTTCGGGGGAGCGTCTTTCTCCTCTGCGGTTCGGCCCAGACTGCGCTCCAGAGCCTGATGAAGATCGGAAGCAAACAGCGGCTTGCTGATAAAGCCGGTAACGCCTGCCTGCCGCGCGTCCTGCTCAATATCTGCCCAGTCATAGGCGGACATCAGGATGATGGGAGACTCCTCCCCAACGATCCTGCGGATTTCCCGGACGGTTTCTATGCCGCTCAGTTCCGGCATGGACCAGTCTATAATATAAACCTCAAAGGGATCGGAAAGCTCTTCCGCTTCGGTTGTGCGCGCGATGGCCTCCCGGCCGGACAGAGCCCATTCGGCCCGCATCCCGATTTGCCGGAGCATTTTGGAAACACTCTGGCAGCAGACCATATCGTCGTCCACCACCAGGCCCCGGAAGCCTTTCAGCTCCGCGATGGGATTCATCTCCCGATGAGCGGCGGAAAAACGCAGCTCCAGCTTTACGGTAAAGACGGTGCCTTTTCCCTGACTGCTGTCTACCTGGATGGTTCCGCCCATCATATCCACAATATTTTTGGTAATGGCCATGCCCAGGCCGGTTCCCTGTACTCCGCTGACAGTGGAGGTCTGTTCCCGGGTGAACGGGTCAAATACGGTTTTGGCAAACTCCGGGCTCATGCCAATGCCCGTGTCTCTGACCTGAAATTCATAAAGTCCACGTTCTCCGGACCGGGAAGGCTTCTGGGTGACCTGAATGGATATGGTGCCGCCGGCAGGGGTAAACTTGATGGCGTTGGAGGTCAGATTCAGGAGAATCTGGTTCAGCCGCAGCTTGTCGCAGAAAACCTCTTCGTCTGTGATATCCACAGTATCAATAAACAATTCCATATGCTTGGCATGAATATCAGACTGAATGATGTCCCGCAGGCCCTGCAGGATCTCCGCCAGATTTTCCGGCCGTTCATTGATGGTGACTTTGCCGGATTCAATGCGGCTCATATCCAGCACATCGTTGATGAGAGAGAGCAGATGGTTGGATGCCTGGGCGATCTTGGCCAGATAGTCCCGGGCCCGGTCCTTATTGCCCAGGTGGGTGGTTGTCAGGGCTGTGTAGCCAATGATGGCGTTCATCGGCGTACGGATGTCGTGGGACATATTGTTGAGAAACGCCGTCTTGGCCCGATTGGCGGCGTCTGCCGCCTGGAGCGCCAGGGTCAGCTCCCGGGTCTTGTCCTGCAGCTGGCTGGTGGCCTGCTCCACTTTCTTTTTCAGCATTTTCTGGTTGCGGGTGCGCACTGCCAGTATGATCAGGGTAAAGATCAGGAGCAGGAGCAGGATCACGCCCAGTACGCTGTAGACCGGATTCTGGTACAGAAAGGACACCAGGCTCACATTGTTTTCATGGCCGGCGTCGATCTCGCGGGATATGATGGCATCCAGCTCCGACTGCGTAAAGCTGTCGGATCCCTTATCCAGAAGCGAAAGCAGGTAACGGCTGCCATGGACGTTATTTCCCACCGCGTAGGACAGGGAGGTATCTCCAAAAACAACAGAAGACAGCCGGTTGCGAACGTCCTGCTGGACATATCTCTCGGCGGTGTAGGAGTACAGGATGGTGGCGTCCGCCTGGCCCTTCAGTACAGCCTGAACACATTCGTCTGTGCTGGGGTAGCGGATGACCGCGTCCGCAGGATATCGGCTGGCAATGAGACTTTCAAGCGTGTCCACCCGTTCCACTACCGCCAGCCGTTTTGCCTTTCCCGTAAAACCGTCCAGGGTCAGCCGCGAGAAGTTGGTCTGGAAGTAGGGGACGGTGATCTTATAGCCTTCCTCCTCCGCCAGATAGTAATCGCCGGCAAAATCCAGCACAATGTCCGCGGCTCCCGCCGAGCGGAGAGCATGGTATTCCTGCCGGTTCTTTACGGGGATATATTCATAGTTCAGATCCAGACGCTGCGCCAGCTCTTCAAAGAGGGAGGGGAGAATTCCCTGGGCCTGGCCGTCCCGGAAATAGCAATAAGGAGCCCGCTCAGGATTAAAGAGCAGCCGAAGCGGAACGCCGGAGGCGCGGTGCTCTTCCAGAAAGGCCCGCTCACCGGCATTCATGATGATAGAGCCGTCCTGATCGGTGGCGTAATAGGCCTCATGAAGGGATTCCTGCCAGTTGGGATCATGCAGATCCATCTCGTTGATGGCGCTGTTGATCTTGGCCATCAGATCGGGACGGTCCTTTCGGGTACAAAGGTAGAAAGGGCTGGCGTCAAAAGATTCCAGAAGCCACTCGTTTTCCAGCAGCCGCAGGCTGCCGGTGACGGCCGCGTCCACGTCTCCATTCTGGAGGGCGGCGGAAAGCTCTTCCTGTTTTGAAAAATATACCGGTTTGAAAGAAAAGCCGTGTTCTTTTGCAAACCGCTCAAAATTGCTGTTTTTTGAATTGCCCTCCAGCATGCCTACCACAGCGCCGTCGTAGGTGGAATAATCTCCCTCCACAATGGTCTGGTTTCCGGATTTTACGGTGAAAATGGTGGAGTTGATGCCGATGGACTGATCAGTGAACAGAAATTCTTCTTCCCGCTCAGGCGTTTTGGACACGGAGGTGACAATGTCCACCTGGCCGTTTCGGAGCATGTCCAGAGCTTCCGCATAGGAATTGTTGTAGCCTACATATTCATAGGACCAGCCGCCATGAATGGCCAGTCTCTGGAGAAACTCATAGCCATAGCCGCTGCGGCGGCCGTCTTCTTCTATGGTATGATAACCTGAAAAGGCAAAAAACCCTACCCGCAGGATCTCCTGCTGTTCTTCCTCTGCCTCCGCGGCTTTCGCGGTTTTGCAGGGCGCTGTCAGAAGCAGCGCGGCAAGTATCAGGCATAGCAGGCGTATTTTTTTCATGGCGGACGTCCTCCTTGTTCAGATGCTTTGACTGTGGGCTTTGTCTGAATTTGCTTTTTTGGATATTATATTATTTTGAAGGAACAATGGCAAGAAAAAATATGTGCCGGGCCCAAAAAGAAAGGCCGCCTTTTGACACGGCCGGTCTGCGGGCACTTGCTTTTTGCCGACAGAAGCAGTACAATTTACCTGTTATAGAGTTTCACTATCCTGTGCCCTGATTACAAAGGAAGCGGCGGATGCGCTCAGGGAAGCGTCTGACGACGCAAAAGCACTTGGCTGCAGGCTGAAAATATACGATGCCTGCCGGCCTCAGTCTGCTGTTGACAGTTTCATCCGGTGGGCGGCGTTTTCGATTATTTTGGTGAACGGTCTCATCCGGATTTTACCGGCGATCTGACAGAAGAACAGATCGGCAACCGGAATCTGTTAAGAAACATTATGGTGGAAAACGGATTCAATTTTATTTTACATTTGCGGTCACGGAACAGTCTCTTTCCGCATAGGAATGCCATAGAACTGATGATTTTTCACAGGGCTATTTGTGCTGGGGCGTCACAAATAGCTCTGGTGGCAGACGCGAACTGGAGGTTCGCGCCGCCCCGTCGCGTAAACGCTCCGGAAAGGAGATTATCATGAAGGTTATATTGTTGAACGGAAGCAGAAGAGAAAAAGGATGTACTTTTACCGCCCTGTCCCAGGTGGCGGCCCCGCTTGAGGAAGCGCAGATCCATACCGAGATCATTCACGTTGGAAAAGACGCGGTAAACGGAAATGTTGACGCTCTGGTGAAAGAAATCCGAGAAAAAATGAAAACAGCAGACGGCCTTGTGGTGGGCTCGCCCGTTTATTTCGCAGGCCCCTCCGGGGAGATTAAGGCAGTGCTGGACAGACTGTTCATGACAGGGGAAGACGTGCTGCGGCTGAAACCGGCAGCGGCAGTGGCCTCCGCAAGAAGAGCCGGCACCACAGCCACGCTGGACGTGCTGAATAAATATTTCACCTATGCGGAAATGCCGGTTGTTTCCTCCAGATACTGGAATGTGGTTCACGGATACACGCCGGAAGACGTGCTGGCGGACAAAGAAGGCGTGCAGATCATGAGGATCCTGGGGAGAAACATGGCCTGGATGCTGCGCTGCATTGAGGCGGGGAAAAAGGCGGGCATCCAGATGCCGGACAAGGAAGAAAAGATTTTTACAAACTTTATCGGATAGAAAATGCCATTGACGCCGCCCTACATCTGTTATACAATCAGTATAACAAACAAAAGAGGTGATCCCAGTGATGCTCATTGAAATTGATTTTAACAGCAGTGAGGCCATTTACATGCAGCTTCGCAATCAGATCATTCTCGGTATTGCGACCTCACAGCTGCAGGAGGGGGATTCGCTTCCCAGCGTGCGTCAGCTTGCGGAGCATATCGGAATCAACATGCACACAGTAAACAAGGCATACACTGTATTGAAGCAGGAAGGATTTCTGAAGCTTGACAGAAGAAAAGGAGCAGTCATTGCCCTGGATATTGACAAGCTGCAGGCCGTGGAGACCATGCGCCGGGAGCTGCAGGTGATGCTTGCCTGGGGAAGATGCAAGAATATTTCCAGAGAAGAGGTTCACCAGCTGATCGATGAGATCTATGAAGATTATTAAGGATCGTGAGGAGGCTTATTTGACATGAGTATGCAATATACGGCTATGGCAAAGCAGGCTTTGAGCCTGTCCAGAAAAATTGCCAGGGAACTGGGGCAGACCCATGTGGGAACCGAACACATTCTGGCGGGACTGTGCAGGGAACCGGACGGCGTGGCGTCCCATGTGCTGCAAATGGCGGGGATCGAGGAGTCCCAGATCCTGGACTGTATGAAAGAACTGTTTCAGGAGCCGGTTGTCAGTCCTCAGAAAATAGAAGGCTATACGCCCAGGGCAGAAAAGCTTCTGGAGGCGGCAGAGGAGGAGGCGGTGCGGTTTCGTGCCCAAAACATCGGCACGGAACATCTTCTCTTGGCCCTTTTGAAAGATACGGACAGCGTGGCTTCCAGAATGCTTCAGGGACTGGAAGCGCCGGTGCAGAAAATTTATGCGGCGGTGCTTGTGAGCATGGGAGAGAGCGAGACGGTCTATACAGATGAATTTCTGACCCAGAAAGGAAAAAAGCGGGGCAAACGGCAGTCCACGCTGGAAAAATACAGCCGGGATCTGACCGCGCTGGCAAAGGAGGGCGAACTGGATCCGGTCATTGGAAGAGAAGAGGAACTGTTAAGGATCGTACAGATCCTAAGCCGGAAGACCAAGAACAATCCCTGCCTGATCGGCGAGCCGGGCGTAGGAAAAACAGCCATCGTGGAGGCGCTGGCCCAGAAGATCGTAGACGGCAATATTTCCAGGAGTATGCAGGGAAAACGGATTATGACCCTGGATCTGTCCGGCATGGTGGCCGGCAGCAAATACCGGGGAGAATTTGAGGAACGAATCAAGAAGGTCATTGAAGAAGTCATATCTGCCGGAAACATCATTTTATTTGTGGATGAGATCCATACAATGATCGGCGCCGGCGGCGCCGAGGGAGCCATTGACGCGTCCAACATCTTAAAGCCTTCCCTTGCCAGGGGAGAGCTGCAGATGATCGGCGCCACCACATTGGAGGAATACCGGAAGTACATAGAAAAGGACGCGGCTCTGGAACGGCGGTTCCAGCCGGTGACTGTAGACGAGCCGACGGAGGAAGAGACCGTCCGGATCCTGCAGGGACTGAAAGACCGGTATGAGAACCATCATCAGGTACATATTACCGACGGAGCCCTTGAAGCGGCGGTGCGCCTGTCCAGACGGTATATTACCGACCGGTTCCTGCCGGACAAAGCCATTGATCTGATGGACGAAGCCATGGCAAAGGTACGGCTTTCCGGATTTGAACTGCCTCCCTCCGTGATTCGCATGGAGGAATCCCTGCGGCAGCTGCGGATACAGAAAGAGCAGGCCCTGGAGACAGAAGATTTTCTGCAGGCGGCGGAATATAAAAAGCAGCAGCTGGCGCTGGAGGAAAAACTAAAGCGGGCGAAGCAGCGGCATATCTACGCGAACCGGGGCAAGGTGCTTACGGTGGAGGAAGACCAGATCGCGGAGGTAGTGGGAAAATGGACCAAGATCCCCGTAAAGCAACTGGAGGAAGAAGAAAGCAAAAAACTGCTGAAGCTGGAATCTGTGCTGCACAGGCGCGTGGTAGGTCAGGAGGAAGCGGTATCGGCGGTGGCCAGAGCCATTAAGCGCGGAAGAGTGGGCCTGAAAGATCCGGGCCGTCCAACCGGCTCTTTCCTGTTTCTGGGGCCTACCGGCGTAGGAAAGACAGAACTGACCAAAGCGCTGACGGAAGCGGTGTTTGGAACAGAAAACGCCCTGATCCGCGTGGATATGTCAGAGTATATGGAGAAGCACAGCGTGTCCAAGCTCATCGGCGCGCCTCCCGGATATGTAGGGTACAATGAGGGGGGCCAGGTCAGCGAAAAGGTCCGCCGGAACCCTTATTCCGTCATTCTCTTTGACGAGATCGAAAAGGCCCATCCCGACGTGTTCAACATGCTTCTGCAGGTGCTGGACGACGGGCACATTACAGACGCTCAGGGAAGAAAGATTGATTTTAAGAATACCATCATCATTATGACCTCCAATGCGGGCGCCCATTCCATCATTTCTCCAAAGAAGCTGGGTTTCGCGCCGGAGAAAAACCCCAAGGCAGAGTATGAGCAGATGAAGTCCGCGGTGATGGAGGAGGTTCGCAGGCTGTTTAAACCGGAATTTCTCAACCGCATTGACGAGATGATCGTGTTTCATTCTCTTACCAGGGAGGACGTATCCAGGATTGCTTCTATTATGCTGAGGGATCTGAATGCCCGCTGCGAAAAGCAGATGGACATTTCCCTTGTGATCCGTCTTTCCGCCAGAGAACTGCTGGTGGAAAAGGGGTATGATGAAAAATATGGCGCGCGGCCTCTGCGAAGAAGCATTCAGGTGATTCTGGAAGACGCCCTGGCGGAGGAGATCTTAAAAGGCAATGTAAACAAGGGCGATCAGGTGATTGTGTCCAAACAGGGAGATCAGCTGAAGTTTGTCCCAAAGCCGCGGGAAGAAAAAAAAGAAGCGGAAAACTCCTGTGAAAACTTGTAGAAATCGCTGGCATTTTGCGTGATGATGAGATATACTGAACATGTATAACAGGCCGGGCACAGGACCCGGCGCAAAACAGGACGTTGCAGGAATGACAGACAGGGGAAAGGAACGAAATACTATGACAGCAATGAAAGAGATCATGAAGACAGAAGCAGACGGCACTCTGAGTTTTGGCGATTACAGCCTGGCTGCCAAGACAAAGCTGGCAGATTACGAATATAAGGGGGATCTGATGAAGGTAAAGACTTTCAGCGAGATCACCAAGCTGGAGCGCAACGGTCTGTTTGTTTATGAGTCCGTGCCCGGCACAGACGTGGAACATATGGAGATTTTGCCCTACGGAATGGTCTTTACCGTGCGGGGCACAAAGGATACCCAGATCACCGTTGGCCTTGAGGAAAACGCGGAATACCATGTGATCCTGGACAACAAAGAGATCGGGATCATGAAGACCAATATGGGCGGAAAGCTTTCTTTCAGCACGGAGCTGGAAGAGGGAAGTCCGCTTCATGTAAAGATCAGTAAATAATGTCTCCTGCAGACAAAACACAGATCGGGACAGGGCGGAGATGTCCGCCAAGTCCCGATTTTTGGAGGTATCATGGCGAAAGACAGAAAAACGGTTTTCTTCTGCCAGAACTGCGGTTATGAATCTGCCAAATGGCAGGGGCAGTGTCCCGGCTGCAGAGAATGGAATACCTTTGTGGAGGAGGTGGTCTCCTCCGCGGCGGCAAAAAAGCGGGCCACGGCAGGTTTTGCGGGGCCGCCGGCGGCAGCCTCAAAGCTGTCCCAGATTCAGATGCGGCAGGACAGCCGCGTGAAAACCGGCTACAAAGAGCTGGACAGAGTGCTGGGAGGCGGAATTGTAAAAGGCTCCCTGGTGCTTGTGGGAGGCGACCCGGGCATCGGGAAATCCACGCTGCTTTTGCAGGTCTGCAGAAACCTGTCCGCTGGAGGCCGAAAGGTATTGTACATTTCCGGGGAGGAATCCCTGCAGCAGATCAAAATGCGGGCAGACCGGATCGGCGAATTTCAAAACGACATGCTGCTGCTTTGCGAAACGGATCTGGATCTGATCCGGGATGCTATTGAGAGAGAAAAGCCGGAGGCGGTGGTGATCGATTCGATTCAGACCGTGTACCGGGAGGAAGTCAGCTCCGCTCCGGGAAGCGTTTCCCAGGTACGGGAAGCCACCGGCGCCTTTATGCAGATTGCCAAAGGCATGGGAATCACCGTGTTTCTGGTAGGTCATGTGACCAAGGAAGGAGTCGTGGCCGGACCGAGGGTGCTGGAACATATGGTGGATACGGTGCTGTATTTTGAGGGAGACCGGTATGCGTCCTACCGTATTTTGCGGGGCGTAAAAAACCGGTTTGGCTCTACCAATGAGATCGGTGTGTTTGAAATGCAGGAAAGCGGTCTTCGGGAAGTGGCAAACCCGTCGGAATACATGCTCAGCGGCAAGCCGGAGGGTGCTTCCGGTTCTGTGGTGGCATGCGCTATGGAAGGAACCAGGCCGATTCTGGTGGAGGTACAGGCCCTGGTCTGCCGGACAAATTTTGGAATTCCCAGACGCACGGCAGTGGGAACGGACATCAACCGGGTAAATCTGCTGATGGCTGTGCTGGAAAAGCGGCTGGGGCTGTCTCTGGGAGACTGCGACGCCTATGTCAACATTGCCGGAGGGATCCGCATGAACGAACCGGCCATGGATCTGGCGGTGGTTTTGGCAGTGCTGTCCAGCAAAAAAGAGTTTTCTCTTGGGGAGAGAACCGTGGCTTTTGGAGAAGTAGGTCTTTCAGGGGAGATCCGGGGAGTCAGCATGGCCAAGCAGCGGGTGCTGGAGGCAAAAAAGCTTGGCTTTACCCGGTGCATTTTGCCAAAGGTGTCTCTGGACGGCCTTTCTGACGTGACAGGAATGAAGCTTCTGGGCATTGCGACTGTCAGGGATTTGCTGTCTTTGGATGGAAACCGGCATGCCGGTTGATATAAAAGCAATTACAAAGAAAACATACATGGAATGGAGGAACAATATGAAGAAAAGAGCGTTGATCAGCGTATCAGACAAAACCGGGATCGTAGAGCTTGCCGGAGAACTTGCGAATCTTGGAGTAGAGATCATATCCACCGGCGGTACTTACAACAAACTGAAAGAGGCAGGTATTGAAGCCACGGAGATCTCCGAAGTGACCGGATTTCCCGAATGCCTGGACGGCCGGGTAAAAACCCTGCATCCGGCAGTGCATGCGGGGCTTCTGGCCATGCGCTCCAATCCGGAGCATATGAAGCAGATCCGGGATCTGCAGATCGAGCCCATTGATCTGGTGATCGTAAATCTGTATCCCTTTAAGGCAACGATCATGAAAGAGGGGGTCACCAGAGCGGAAGCAGTGGAAAATATTGACATTGGCGGGCCTACCATGCTGAGAAGCGCGGCCAAGAACTATCAGGACGTGGCTGTGGTAGTGGATCCCGCGGATTATCCAAAGGTGCTGTCTGAACTGAAAGAGCAGGGAGAGGTATCTCTGGACACAAAATTTTATCTCATGCAGAAAGTATTTATGCACACCTCCAACTATGATACGATGATTGCCGATTATCTGAAAAAACAAAGAGGCGACACGTCTCTTCCCCAGACGCTGACCATGACCTTTGAAAAGGTACAGGATATGCGGTACGGGGAAAATCCCCATCAGCAGGCGGCCTTTTACCGGGAGGTGGGCAAAAAGAAAGGCTCCATTGTGGACGCAGTGCAGCTGAACGGCAAGGAGCTTTCTTTTAACAACATCAACGATACCAACGGCGCGCTGGAGCTTTTAAAGGAATACACGGAGCCGACAGTAGTTGCCTGCAAGCACGGCAATCCCTGCGGCGTAGGTTCCGCAGATACCATTGAGGAAGCCTGGGAAAAGGCTTTCGCGGCGGACAAGGTTTCCGTGTACGGCGGGATCGTGGTGATGAACCGGCCCATGACGCTGGCCGTTGCCCAGTCTATGTATCAGGTATTTCTGGAAGTGATTGTGGCGCCTTCCTATGAGCCGGAAGCGCTGGAACTGTTCCGCCAGAAAAAGAATGTCCGTGTGTTGCAGCTTGCGGATATTCAGGTGCCTCAGGATCCCAACGCCTATGATCTGAAAAAAGTAAACGGCGGTCTCATCGTGCAGACCATTGACAGCAAGCTTCTTCCTCAGGAGGAGCCTAAGGTGGTTACCGATAAGGCCCCTACAAAAGAGCAGATGGAAGATCTGCTGTTTGCCTGGAAGATGGTAAAATTTGTCAAGTCCAACGGAATCGCGCTGGCAAAGAACAAACAGTCTGTTGGCATCGGCCCCGGACAGGTGAACCGTGTGTGGGCCGCAAAGCAGTCCATCGAGCATGGGGCGGAGCTGATTGGGCCGGACGCCACAAAAGGCGCGGTGATGGCTTCCGATGCTTTCTTCCCCTTTGACGACTGCGTGGAGGCGGCTCATGCCGCTGGCATTACCGCCATTATCCAGCCCGGCGGTTCCATCCGGGACGAAGACTCTATCAAAAAATGCAATGAATACGGAATTGCCATGGTATTTACCGGCATGCGCCATTTCAAGCATTAAACCCGCCGGCCGGCAAAGAAAGGGGTGGGCAGAGCAGCATGAGTCCAATGGGAAAAAAACTGATGGGAATGTGGATCGCTGTGATCCTGTGCCTGTCCCCGATGACTTCCGTGAAAGCCGCGGATCCGGAGCCCCAGGGCAGTCTTGGGGATCAGGTGAAGCTTGGGGATCTGGACAACGACGGAGAAATCTCGCCGGGAGACGTGGTATGCGGTCTTCGGATCCTGAAGGGATCCTGCGGCAGCACCACCCTGAGCCAAAAGGCGGGAGATTTGAACAAAGACGGCGCCCTGAGCATTCAGGATCTGCTGCTTTTGCTGCAGAATGTGCTCCATCTGAGAACGGACAGTCTGGGCATCAGCAACCTGCCTCAAGTGACTTATGAGATTCCGGAAATGTATCAGAAAGGAAGCGGCTTTCTGAAAGAAGAGAAAGCGGTGGGCTTTTATGGAGCCGACGGCTACGGCAAATACACCTCAGGCGGAAGAGGCGGCAGGGTGATGCAGGTGACAAACCTCAACGACAGCGGAGAAGGCTCCCTGCGGGCTGCCATTGAGGCAAAAGGCCCCAGAATCATTGTGTTTCGGGTCAGCGGCAATATTCCTCTGGAAAGCGTCCTTTGCCTGAAAAACGGCGATGTGACCATTGCGGGGGAGACGGCCCCGGGAGACGGGATCACGCTGGTCAACTATCCGCTCAGCATAGAAAACTGCCAGAATGTGATCATCCGGTATATGAATTTCCGGTCCGGCGATTATGTACAGGCCATGGACCTTTATGAGGGAGAAGAATACGGGTATGACAGCCTGACGGTAACGGCCTGCAAGGATGTGATCATTGATCACTGCACGGCGGCATGGGGAACTGACGAGACCCTTTCCGTTACGGTGGACGGCAGAGATACCTATGAACAGACCTCAGACAAGGTGTCCGTACAGTGGTCGGTAATCTCGGAGAGCCTGGTGAACTCCGCCAATGTGGGCAGGCGACTGGGCCTGGGATCTCTGATCTACGGAACAAACGGATCCAGATATTCGTTTCACCATAATCTGTATGCCTGTCACGCAAGCCGGATGCCGGATTTGGGCAATCAGAACGATTACCGGAAGGATCAGGGAAACTTTGAGTATGAGTTTGTCAACAACGTGGTTTACGGCTGGAAAGGAAGAACGCCCGGCAAATCTTCGGATACCGACGGAGAAGGAGAGGTCATAGCCATATCCCGCTATGATTTTATCAACAACTACTATGTGACGGGGAAAACCGGAGAGGCCTACATCATGGATGAATGCTCCTTTGGAAACCAGATGTACCTGGCCGGAAATTTCATGAACGGACAAGCCGTAGAAGATCAGGCAAGCCTGGTGTATTTCGGCGACGACATTCTTCCCACCAATGACAATCCTTACTTTCGGACAAAAGGCCTTTATCTGGATCGGGCCACGCTGATGTATAAGGGAAGCGACGCGTTTCAATACGGCTATCTGAAAGACGGCGCCTTTGAAGATTCCCTGCTTGCCGGCGTGCAGCCGGCAGAGGAGGCTTACAGGCAGGTTCTGGAAAAGGCGGGCAATTCCCTTTCCAGGGATTCTCTGGATCTGGGGCTGATGGAGGGCGTGGAAAACAAAACCATTGCCGCCATCGACTATCCTTATCAGTCTGCCGGATGGCCAAACGGAAAACCGGACGTCAACAGTGGAGAGGCATACGGCCGGTGGCTTTCCGAAAACTATCCCAATATGGCTTCCTATGAACCTTATGAGGACACAGACGGAGACGGGATGAGCGACCGCTGGGAAACATTTATGGGATTGGATCAGAATGATCCCGGCGACGGCGCCGAGGCCTATCTGGACAGCCAATACACCAACCTGGACGTGTTCCTGCAGTTCCTTGTGGAAAATCCGGCGGCGGCGATTGCCGGGTAAAAGAGACCCTCTGCGGGGAAAAGAAAAAACAGAAGACGCTGCATCACAGAAGTTTCAGTCTGTTGTGCAGCGTTTTTTTATTGAAAGATGTGTCATTATGATACGCAAAAAGCCATGTGATGATATTTGGAAAATCGTGTGATATATGGTTTTTTTGTCCGTGTATTTAAAAGAGGGAGAGAAAGGATGACGGACAATGAACAGAAACACGATCAAAGAAATGGAATGCTTTTATGAACTGCTGCGGCAGTATCGGAGAAACCGGGGAATGAGTCAGGAGGATCTGGCGGAAAAAGCAAATCTGCACAGAACCTATATCTCAGAGCTGGAAAACGGAAAGAAAAATCCGTCTTTAAAGACGCTTCTGCAGCTTGCGAAAGCGCTTCACCTGGAAGTATGGCAGCTTTTGTATTTTCGGGATTTTCCGGGCATTTCCGGGGCTTCCGGGTTTGACAAACTACCGCTGAATTGATATAGTATTTCCAAAAATAATCTCGATCAGAAAAGGAGTGGCAGGTATGGCTCATTACACAAAGGAAGATATTCTTCGGATCGTAGAAGAAGAGGACGTGGAATTCATCCGTATGCAGTTTACGGACATGTTTGGCGTGTTAAAAAACATGGCGGTGACTGCCGGGCAGCTGGAAAAGGCCCTGGACAACCGGTGCGTCATTGACGGATATTCTATAGAAGGTCTGGCAAGGATCGAAGAGTCCGATATGTATCTGGTACCGGATCTGGATACCTTTACCATTTTCCCCTGGCGGCCCCAGCAGGGAAAGGTGGCCAGGCTGATCTGCAATGTGGTGGACATCAACGGAAATCCAAACAGAAACGATTCCCGTTATGTGCTGCAGCAGGTCATTCAGGAAGCAAAGGACATGGGATACACTTTTGAGGCCGGCCCGGAGGTGGAATTTTTCCTGTTTGAGACTGACGACAACGGACAGCCCACCACCATCACCCATGAGCATGCGGGTTATTTTGACCTGGGCCCTCTGGATCAGGGAGAAAATCTGCGGCGGGATATGGTGCTGATGCTGGAGGAGATGGGCTATGATATCCTTTCCTCCCACCATGAAATCGCGCCCTCCCAGCATGAGATCGATTTCAAATACGACGAGGCGCTGGTGACGGCTGACAATGTCATGACCTTCAAGCTGGTCATCAAAACCCTCGCAAAGCGCCATGGCATGTATGCCACCTTTATGCCCAAACCAAAGTCAGACGCGGAGGGATCCGGCATGCACATCAATATGTCTCTGTCAAAGGAAGGCAAAAACGTATTTTATGATCCCAAAAATGATCTGGAGCTTAGCGATGAGGCGTATTATTTCATGGGCGGCATCATGAAACATATCTCTGCCATCACTGCCATCACCAATCCTTTGGTGAACTCCTACAAGCGGCTGATCCCGGGCTTTGAGGCGCCGGTCTATGTGGCGTGGTCTATGGCAAACAGAAGCTCTCTGATCCGGATCCCCGCGTCACGGGGAGAAAATACCCGTATCGAGCTGCGTTCCCCGGATCCCGCGGCCAATCCCTATCTGGCGCTGGCGGTGTGCTTAAAGGCAGGCCTGGAGGGGATCAAAAACAAGATCCTGCCGCCCGGTCAGGTGACAAAGAATATTTATGCCATGACGGAAAAGGAGCGGGAAGAGGCCGGAATCCAGGCGCTGCCCGCCAATCTGAAAGAGGCTTTGGAGGCGCTTAAGCAGGACAGCCTGATCGTAGAGACTCTGGGAAAAGAGCTTGCGGAAAAATATATCGCGTCCAAAAAAGAAGAGTGGAGCGCGTATCAGGCGCAGATCACTTCCTGGGAAGTAGAACAGTATCTGTATCAGCACTAAATACAGAAGTTCTCACAAGGGAGGGATACGCATTTGACCAATGTAATCGTAGCGTTCCCGAAAATAGAAGATGCCAAGGGGATCCGGAACCTGCTGATGAAGTACGGATTTGATGTTTCCGGCGTATGCACCTCCGGCGCCAGAACGCTGGCGCTGGCCTATGAGCTTGGCAGCTGTGTGATTGTCTGCGGATATCAGCTGACAGATATGATCTACGAAGAGCTCTGGGAATCTATGCCCGATCATACCAAAATGCTGCTGCTGACCGGAAAGGATCTGTGGTCGGACTGCGCGGAAAAAGGCATTTTGTTCTTGCCCATGCCTTTTAAGGCCAGAGACCTGATCGAAACCATGAACATGATCGAAGCCCAGATTTTGGCCGGCAGGCGGAAGCGGCGGAACGGACCCAGAGTCCGGGACAGTGCCGAAGAGGAGATCATCAGACAGGCAAAAAATATTTTGCGGGAACGAAACCGTATGAATGAACAGGAGGCCCACCGCTATCTGCAGAAATGCAGCATGGAAAACGGAGCCGATCTGGCGGAAACCGCGCGGATGGTGCTGAGCATTTTTCAGGATACATGAGGAGCGTCAAGGTGAAACGGGTAAAACTGATCGTCGCGTATGACGGAACTGCATATTGCGGATGGCAGATTCAGAAAAACGGCATTACCGTGGAAGAGGTGCTGAATACACATCTGAGCCGGCTTCTGGGGGAGGACATCCATGTGACGGGAGCAAGCCGCACGGACGCGGGGGTTCACGCTCTGGGAAATGTGGCGGTATTTGATACCAACACAAAGATTCCCGGGGAGAAAATCTCCTATGCCCTGAACCAGAGCCTGCCGGAGGATATCCGTATCCGGGGCTCAAAAGAGGTGGAGCCGGATTTTCATCCCAGGTATCACAACAGCGTGAAAACCTATGAATACCGGATCTACAACAGCCCTTTTGAAATGCCCCTCTGCCGCGGCAATACTTATTTTTTCCATCGGAAACTGGATACGGAGAAAATGCAGGCGGCGGCGGATTATCTGCTGGGCGAGCATGACTTTGCGGCTTTCTGCTCCTCTCATGCCCAGGTGAGGGAGACTACCCGCACCATATACCGGGCCCGGGTTCTTACGGAGGAAGAACAGCCTGCCGGGGAAGAAACAGGCGGGCGGCTGATCCGCTTTCAGATTTCCGGAAACGGGTTTCTCTATAATATGGTACGGATCATTGCGGGTACGCTGATTGAGGTGGGACTGTCCAAGTATCCGCCGGAGCATATGAAAGAAATCCTTGAGGGCAGAGACCGGGAGCAGGCCGGAGCCTGCGCCCCCGCCAAAGGGCTGACGCTTCTGGGAATCCGGTACGAACAGACGCTGGCGGATCAGCTGCTTGTATGCAACGAACGGATGCACTACAGTCTGGTGCAGAAAGAGATACCCAGAAAGCATGAGGCATGCCTCATCATTTTTCGCTGTGAAAAGGAATTGCTGGCGGATCTGATCGTCCGCATGACAAAAAAATCTTTCCGGCTGGGAGCAAAGCGATTTTATGTGCGGCATATGGAAACGCCGGTGCTTGCCGGAGAACTGGCGCCCTCCAGACGCAACCGGTATGAGGGCGGAGAATTTTTTACGGCGGGCGATTTTCGCTATGTGCTGGATCATGAGATCTGGCAGATGGATCGGGATCTGCGGGCAGATCCTCCCGGACAGCCGGATCCTCTCTTGGTACTCCCTCTGAAAAAAGAGGAGGTTCCGCTGTTTTGCGGCATGTATCAGAAGTGCTTTTTTGGAATGCCCTGTACCATGCAGCTAAGTGAGGAGCAAGCCCGGGATCTGGTCTGGAACGGTCAGGAGTGTACAAAGCGGGAACAGGCCTATCTGGTATGGCAGGAGCATGTGCCGGTAGGACTGCTGATCCTGAAGAAGGCGGCGTGGGACCCGGACGGTCTTTTGATCTCCGCCATGGGAGTGGAAGGAAAATACCGGAAAAAGGGAATCGGAAAAAAACTGCTTACATGGACGGCAAATAAGGCCGTCGCCCTTGGAAAAAAGCGGGTGACTCTGGAGGTATCCTCCAAAAACAAAAGGGCACTGTCCCTGTATGAACAAAACGGATTTTTCCGGATCCGCTCCGGGGAAAGCCGCTGGTACCGGTGCGACGACCGGGCGGATCGACGGAGAATCCCGGAGAATTCCGAAAAAAGCTGACAATTTTGGCAAAATATGCTTGCAAGACAGCTTTGTTCTGTGCTATACTGTTACGGCGTGAAAAAACACATATGCTGATCTTCAGGACGGTGTTCCATAATCAGGGCTTTTTGGGATAGCCTGAAGAGAGGAAGCATATGGAAGAAAAACCAAATGGAGGTAAAAAAATGAGCGTTATTTCAATGAAGCAGTTACTGGAAGCAGGTGTGCACTTCGGACACCAGACGAGAAGATGGAACCCCAAGATGGCTCCCTACATCTACACGGAAAGAAACGGCATTTACATCATCGACCTGCAGAAATCTGTAGGAAAGGTAGATGAAGCCTACAAGGCAGTAGTGGATATCGTGGCGGATGGCGGCACCATTCTTTTTGTGGGAACCAAGAAGCAGGCCCAGGACGCCATCAGGGCAGAGGCTGAGCGCTGCGGCATGTTCTATGTAAACGAGAGATGGCTGGGCGGCATGCTCACCAACTTCAAGACCATTCAGAGCCGGATCGCGAGGCTGAAAACCATCGAGAAGATGCAGGAAGACGGCACTTTTGACGTGCTTCCCAAGAAAGAAGTCATTGCCCTGAAGAAAGAAATGGAAAAACTGGAAAGAAACCTTGGCGGAATCAAGGATATGAGAAAGCTCCCCGACGCCATTTTTGTAGTGGATCCCAAGAAAGAGCGGATCTGCGTGCAGGAAGCCCACACTCTTGGCATTCCTCTGATCGGTATCGCGGACACCAACTGCGATCCTGAGGAACTGGATTACATTATCCCTGGCAACGACGACGCGATCCGTGCGGTGAAGCTGATCGTTTCCAAGATGGCTGATGCGGTAGTAGAGGCCAATCAGGGCGAGGTTCTGGTAGATGCAGAGGGAACGGCAGAGGAGCCTGCCGAAGAGGAAGAGGCCGCTTCGGAAGAATAATCCCGGTATCATGACAAAATCCCGGCAGAACAGGTTTTTGCCGGAAACACCATAAACAGATCAATGGAGGAATCAATCATGGCGATTACAGCTTCAATGGTAAAAGAATTGAGAGAGATGACCGGCGCCGGAATGATGGACTGCAAAAAGGCGCTGAACGAGACAGACGGCAATATGGATGCCGCTGTTGAGTATCTGAGAAAAAACGGACAGGCCAAGGCTGAGAAAAAGGCAAGCCGTATTGCGGCCGAGGGCATTGTAAAGGCAGTTGTTGTGGACAACAAGAAAGCTGCCATTGTGGAAGTAAACAGTGAGACGGACTTTGTGGCAAAGAACGAAGACTTCCAGAATTATGTGGCGGACGTGGCGGCACAGGCGCTGGATTCCAATGCGCCGGATATTGACGCGTTCCTTGCAGAAACATGGAAAGCAGACGCTTCCAAGACTGTCAGAGACGCTCTGACAGATAAGATCGCGGTGATCGGGGAGAAACTTTCCATCCGCCGTTTTGAAAAGATTGACAGCGACGGCGTGGTAGTTTCCTATATTCATGGCGGCGGACGCATCGGCGTTCTGGTAGAGGGCGAGGGCCCCAACACAGACCAGGTAAGAGAAGCCCTTACCAACGTGGCAATGCAGGTAGCCGCTCTGTCTCCCAAGTATGTGTCTCAGGCGGAGGTTTCCGAGGAATACAAGGAGCATGAGAAAGAGATCCTTCTGGCGCAGGCCAAGAATGATCCCAAAAACGCAAGCAAACCTGAAAACATCATTGAGAAGATGATCATCGGCCGTCTGAATAAAGAGCTGAAGGAAGTCTGCCTGCTGGATCAGGCCTATGTAAAGGACGGCGATCTGACCGTTGCCAAATATCTGGATCAGGTATCCAAGGCAGCGGGAGAAAAAGTTTCCGTGAGAAAGTTTGTCCGCTATGAAACAGGCGAAGGTTTAGAGAAAAAAGAAGAAAACTTCGCGGAAGAAGTCGCGAAACAGATGGGAATGTAAGTGTTTTGCACAAGCGCGGCAAATAGGCAAAAAGGTCGATGCGAGGATACTCGTGATCGGCCTTTTTTATTTGATGTAGGCACTTTTTTATTATAATCAGGAATCTGTTTATAATGAATTCCTTTTTATAGAATAAACCAGGTCTAAAACAATCTGAAGTTCATTTAAGGTGCAGGAAGACAATAAGTTATTTAGTTCCTGCAGCTGTTTCTTTTTTTTATCATCTTGTGGAAATATAATATTGTCCAGAGACATATTCAGTGTAGTGGCAATTTTAAATAAAACTTCTATAGATGGTCTGCGGTGTTCGCTTTCTATATGCTTCAAATGAGTAGGTGTAATTCCGATTACCTCGGAAAAAGCTTCCTGTGAAAGAGCATTTTTTATTCTGGCCTCCTTGATGGCATTTCCTAATTCTCCTTTTGCAATCGTCATATCTTTCAGCTCCTTTTTTAGTTAGCATACAGGTATATTTTTTTCTTGAAAATTAGCTTAAAGAGATATATAATATCTCTAAAAGAGACCAAAGGAGAGGCGATAAAATGAAGAGAGTTATGTACTGTTGTTTGATAATGATATTTAGCTGCTTTTGGATTGTTGGCTGTTCCTCTAAAAAAGGCAATTCCATTGTAGGTACCTGGACTACTACAGATGAGGGGTCTGCTATAACAATGCGATTTTATGAAGACGGTTCCTGTATCAACGTTCCATATCGAACAGATACAAGTGCTGATGTTGTGTCGTATAAGCAACAGGATGATGGAATGATTATTTTTACTATGGAATGGGACGGAACTATTATACTTGAGCCCACAGATAATAAGGAAGAAGCTTTGGAGGACAGATATAAGTATTGCCTTTCCGGCGACAAACTATATATGTATCGGAGAGAATTTACAAGACAAGATCAGGAAGCTATTCCGATTGAAGAGGAGAGTGATGCAGAGAAAATTTCAACGGAAAACTCAGAGGTCCCACAGGAAACAGAGAGCGATTTTGCGCTTAATAAAGCTGACGATTGCAGATTCAGCGAAGATCTGGCCTGGATAGACAGAGTCACTTTTAAGGCAATCATTGATAAAGACGGGAAACTGCTCTCACGGTATACGGCGGGAGACAGTCAGACTACAGCCGGTCTCCAGGTAACTCCTTTTTCCAATGGATTTGCCTCTATAAAATCAAACAGCTCATTTAATGTAGTAAATACCGAGGGAGATATTGTCAGCACCTATTTTTTGGACGACAATAACAGGATGATAGCTTTTGGAGACGGTTATACGTTGATGGAGGAGCACAACGCAGATTTTGATACTTCAGAATATATATACAGAATCTATGATGCTACCGGTCATACAATAGAAGAATTCAAGGAAGACGAGCCAATTCCTGAGAATGGCACTTACTTCTGCGGAAAAGGAATGTTTTGTATCGGTTTTAATGATTTTTATTCTGTCAATGCCCGCAAATGGACGACCTTAGAGAATGCGGCCCATTCCCAGATTCAGTTTTATGATGATTTTGCGGTGGTTTCTTCAGAGGGATTGACCGTGATGAATACAAAGGGAGAGGTAAGTGAAAGATCTCTTGAAAATTTACCTGTAAAAGATGTGAATGCAGCTCCGGTAAAGAATGGCGTTTGCGTTTTGAGAAATTCCAGCGAAAAGTATTTGGCGGTATATCATTTTGATACAGGGGAGGTTTATCAGATCGATGCTTCTTATGCAGAAAAACTCAACTGGGAAAGTTCGTTGGAGTCTCTTACATTTGATAATGACAGGATTACTCTGGGGTTATCAGGAGCGGATGAAAAATCATATGTGGCCGTATTTGACAGACAGTGGAATATGATTATGGAACCGATAGAATACAAAAGATTTTTTTCGGACTATTGTGATGATCGGATGATCGTAAGTACTGAGACTGGTACACCCGTTTATGATGAAAACGGAGAAATTGTTTTTTCACTGGAGGATAAAGGGTATGTAAATGACGATTTTGTGAGAAATGGCTATCGTCCCTACGAAAATGGTGTTATGCAGGTCATTACTGATGATGGCGTTCAATATCTGGATATACAGGGAAAAGAATTGCTGAAACATATAGAGACCGGTTCGGTGAAAGAAATTGTGGTTCCATGAGAACCGGCAGTAGGAGGTCAAAATGGATCAAAACACACTAAAGATGTATTTGAAAAATGTGTATGAATTGGAGGCATCTGTATATAGCCAGAAAAAGCTTGTCGATAATGTTTCATATCACATATATAACCTGCGGCAGATCAGAGAAAAATCATTGCTACAAGAGGAAACCTTGGATGATTATTTAGATTTAGATGTTGCATGGGTGATTTTGAAATCAAGTATCGCAAGTGGCCCGATGCTGTTTTTTATTTTTTTGATGATCAAAACGGAGATAAATGGAGGACTTCGGCGTACCGGCGCATTTTCTCTTTTCATGGATTGGCTGCGTAACATTGGATGGTCGCTGCTGTTAGGCCTGGCCATAGGACTTGTTATTGAACTGGTAATTGTATTGGTTAATTTTTGCAGAGTCAGATTAGAAAATAGCAAAATAAAAGAAAAAAACCAATATATTATTGCAGAGAATGAAAAGAATACAAAAAATGCCAGACAGAAAATCAGTCTTTTGAATACGGAATTACATGACGTTCAAAATCAATACGAAAAGACAAAGGACATTTTAAATCAATATTATAGCAAAAATATTATTTATCCAAAATACAGGAATCTGGTTGCAGTCAGTTCTTTTTATGAATACTTTTGTTCCGGCAGGTGCAGCCAGCTGGAGGGCCATGAAGGCGCATATAACATATTTGAAACAGAAGTTCGGCTGGACAAAGTGATATGCAAACTGGACGAAGTAATCGAACAGTTGGAAGAAATAAGGAACAATCAGTATATGCTCTATTCCGCTATCAAAGAAGGAAACCGAAGGATAGGAGTGCTGTCAGATCAAATCAATAAGGCGGTTATGAGCTTAGATAATATAGAAAGTCATGCCCGAGTGACGGAATATTATGGCGAGATTACCGCTAAAAACACAGAATTCCTGAAGTGGATCCACATCCTGGACATATAATGATCCGTTTTTGACAATCGACAGAGTTTACCTTGTGCGGACATCATCCCAGAAATATGGATGAGATTTGCACGCAGATCGGGTACTACGCAATTGCAGAGCCAAAAAGGCACAGCATGACGGCATTGCGTGGGCGACACCGATTACGGACTGCCGGGCCATGTTGGTCGGGATTCTCCTGTTTGTGCCTCTGTGGAGGAAAATGGGAAAAAATAATCGAAAAATAATCAGGAAACTCCTCACCTCCGATCTGGAAGTGGGGAGTTTTTTTGCGAAGAAACCGCGTCTACGGTTCCCTTATATGTTTTCCGGACTCTTTGGCGCAGATAGGCAATTTTGCATTTGACAACAAAATAAAATAATGTTCCGAATATTGACATTTATACAAAAATTTATTATCATATAGATACAAAAATAAGAAAAAAGGAGGAGGTTTTTATGAAAAAGAGGAAGCTGACCTTGTTGCTGCTGTTTTTCCTGATGACTGCGCTGCTTCCGCTTCCTGCTGCAGCCGCGCAGGAAGACGGAGATGTCATTGTCATGACGGTGGGAGAAAGCAGGACGCTGCATTCTTCGTTTTTGCCTGACAGCGCAAGCTGTCTGACACAGGAGAGCAGACCGAAAGCGGCTGCTGTTGATGCGACAGATGCCTCAGACGTGCTGACGCTGAATTTCTCGTCCTACCCGCTGGTCAGGACGTCAAACAGCGTAGCGGCCCTTGTTCCAACAGTGAAAGAAGGGTATTCCGGAAACATTAGCTGGAGCGTGGAGGATCCTGCCATTGCGGCGCTGCGAAGCGGCTCATCCAATACCGGGGCTGTTTTTGAAAGCAAGAACACCGGCGTCACAAACGCGGTGGCAACTTTGAAAGCCAATGACGGACACACTTACACGGCGAAATGCCAGCTGGTGGTAATTGACCCCTATGCCAGTACGACGCCCCTTTATGTGGAGCTGAACACCAGTGAACTGAAGCTGTCAAAGGGACAGACGTCAAAACTTCAGGAGTTTATCTATCCGGAAAATATTCTGACAGACAGCACTCTGAAAAATACGCTGGATACCGGCGTCACCTACAGCAGCAGCAATACGAAAGTGGCGACCGTGGATGAAAATGGAAATGTAAAGGCGGTTGGAACCGCGGGCCAGAGGGCTGTGATCACGGTGACCACAAAGGTGTCCGGGCGGACGGATACCTGCCAGGTGGAAATTGTGGACGGCAGCAGTTCGTCTGCCCCGGAGATCCAATGGACATCCTCCAATCCCTTTATTGCCTGTGTGGATCAGAATGGAACGGTAAAGGCTCAGTCCCGCTCCTCCTCTCTGTTTGAGAAAGGAAGTCCCCGGGAAGATATCCGCTCCGATCCCGATAAGCAGACAGTTGAAATCTACGCCACCAACGTCTGCGGAGGACAGACAGAAACCTTTACGGTAAAGGTGGAGCCTGGGAATGTGCAGCCGGTGTCAGTGAATGTAAACAAGTCGAAGCTGAATCTGCCCCTGGGAACTACAGGCTCTGTTACCGCTGTTGTGGGGCCCGCTTCCATTTTGAACAACGGCGGGGATTATGTGACCTGGAGCACCTCGGACGCGGGAGTGGTGTCTGTCGTATCCAGCAAGGCCAACCTGTTTGGCGCGGATCAGGTACAGCTGCGTGCCGTCTCCGTGGGAACGGCCGCGATTACCGCCACCACTTCCAACGGACTGACGGACAGCTGCGTGGTTACGGTGACAAACGGGACGGTGAAAGTAGACCGGATCGGTCTGGAGCAAACGCGCACAATAGATATTGATCAGGCATGTCAGCTGGAGACGGACATAACAGCCGCCGCCACCGATCAGACCCTGAACTGGCTGATTTCGGATCGAACCGTGGCCACCGTTGACCGGGAAGGCAACGTGATGGGCTACGGTGAGGGCAGTGCCACCGTTTATGCCGTTGCAGCCGATTCTCTCACAGAAGAGCAGAAAGAAACGCTGACACAGCTTGGCGAGCTTCGGCAGATCACAGGAGAAAATCTGTCAAGACTGCAGACTGTGTTAAATGCCGGCAACGTGGTGTATGAGACCTGCGCGCTGACAGTGCACAGCGATTCTCCCTATCTTCGGAATCTGCATGCCCCCGCTGAGGCGGTGACTTCAGAATCGGTAAATCTGCTCTGGAACAGAGATTCTCTCTATCGTGCGGAGGAGTTTGACCACTATGTGGTCTATGTAAACGGAAACAAAGAAACAGAAACGGAAAAACTGGGTTATACCGTAAAGGGACTGAATGCCTCCACGGCATATACTTTCACGGTAGAAGCCTATACAAAAGGTTCCAATACAGCACAGTACAGCGAAAGTGTCACAGTGACCACAAAGGCCGCCGGCCGTATTTTGAATGTACTGGATTACGGCGCCGCCGGAGACGGACGGACACTGGACACATTTGCCATTCAAAAAGCCATCAATGAGGCAAAACCGGGCGATACGGTGCTTTTGCCCAAAGGCTATATCTTTTATTCTGGAGCGCTGTTCTTAAAAAGCGATATGACTTTCAGAGTGGACGGCTTGCTGCTTGGCAGCACGGATTCCAAAGATTATCCGCTGATCGTGACCCGGTTTGAGTGCTGGCGCAAAATTGACGATGACCACTGGGACAATTCCTATAACGGTTCCGTGAATCAGTATGCCCATGCCAGCCTGCTGACGGCTGGGGTTTACGATGAGGGGGATTGGGGCCGCACGGGGCCTTATCACCTCCATAACCTGGTCATCTGCGGAGACGGCCAGATCAACGGAAACGGATTTTCCCTGACAAATCATGAAGGCAGTGTGGGAAAGGGAACGACTACAAAAATGGACGGTTCCGTGCGGGGACGCTTAATCTCTGTCCACAACGGGGACGGAGTGTATCTTGAGGGTGTGACGCTGGCGTTTGGGCCGTCCTGGACTACCCATATCATCTTCTCGAAAAACGTCACCATTGACAATGTGAAAGCCATTTCCACCAACGGAGAGGAGCTGCTCAACGGCGACGGGCTGGATCCCGATTCCACCACTTATATGAATGTGTTTGATTCTTTCTTTATCAATGGAGACGACTGTGTGGCGATCAAATCCGGGCGTGGACAGGAAGGCGTGGATGTAGATCGTCCAAGCGCTTATATCCGGATCACCGACTGCCGGAGCGGCCTGGCATCCACTGCCGCCGCGCAGCGTTCCAAGGGCGGCTTTTCCATTGGCAGCGAGGAGGGCGGCGGCGTCCATGACATTTTGTTCCAGAATTTGTACCTGGACGGCGCGGCTGACAGCCATGGACTTTGGATCAAGGCCTATGCGTGCCGGAGCGGTCTTGTGGAGGATGTGACCTACAGAGACTGTACCGTAAACAATCTGATTCCCAAGACAAGCAAATACGCCCTTTACATTCAGATCAATAAGGGCGTTCAGGAGGACAGTGCCGGGAATGCAAATCTGGCCAATCAGCTGGCCCGTGTCCGTCGGCTGACCTATGAAAATGTGCAGATCGATTATCAGATGCTGATAGACGGTCAGCCTGCCACTGCCATTGCGGATTTCGGAGAACAGAAAGGGCCCAGCTATGTGGAGGACGTTGTTTTCCGCGGCCTGAAGATTGTACCTCACGCGGTATCCGGCGAAAGCTGGTGGAGGCCATCCAGCAACGGCGTGCCGAAAATAGATATCAGCTATGGCAGAAATATTGTTTTTGAGGACTGTACCTATCTGGGCAAGCCGGTCAGCTTCACGTCCCTGGATAATACGGAAAATATCCTGGTAGACAACAAGTCTCTTGCGGCCAACATTCCGGATCTGAAAGTGGAAACCACGCTGGCGGACAACAACGCGGGCGTCATTACCCATGGCACAGGCACTGTGACGGTCACAAGCCGGGAGGCCATGTCAAAGCTTCTGGACGCGGATACCTTTACCTGCGCAGATGGGGTGAGCCTTTCCGTACTCAGGGCGGACGGTACGCCGGCTACCAAAGACGACCTGAACGCAAACAATACCGGACTGGTGATCCGCCTGACAAACCAGGCGCCGTCAGAGGCAGCGGTGTTTGACTACAGGGTCGTTCCCGATTATGAAGAGGAATCGGGAGAACTCAGGAATGTGGCGCTGAACAAAACAGCTGCAGGAGCTACGGAAAACAACAATGTGGCGGAGAAAGGGCCTCAGTTTGCCGTGGACGGCAATGAAAACACAGAGTGGAAAAGCGGTGATATCAGAGAACCCGGCCACGAGCTGGTGATCGATCTGGAGGAAACCTGCTCCCTGACTCAGTTTAAAATCAATACAGACAGCCAGAAGAAAAACAGAACCTATACCTATGAGGTATTTGTAAGCGACGACGGACAAAACTGGGGCGCGCCTGTGGGAACGGCAACCACCAGCGCCACAGACCTTTATTCTGTAATTGATTTTGAGACGCCGGTAAAGGGCAGATATGTTATGTTCAATGTCACCGGATGCTCCAATGCCGCCACCGCCACCTGTACAGTCCGGGAAATCTGGATCTACGGAAGATAGATTTTTAAGAAAAAAATGCAGCCTGCGGAGAAGCATTGAAAATCAAAAAAGCCAATGTTATACTGGATGATAAGAAATATCGGATCAATCATCATGCAAATAAGGAGGTATCCTACATGTTTCTGATCATTATCGGTATCATCGGCGTGGTTTGGTTTTTACAGCCGGTTTTCCGCCATTTCATATGGAATATCGGCAACATTACGGGACTCGTTCTGTTTGGTCTGATGGCGCTGGCGGGGATATTCCGAAAACCGATCCGGAAACTGGCGGCAAAACTGTGGCAGAAGGTTCCCGGTAAGATTCTGGTGGTGGCCGTGTGTGCCGTGATCCTGTGCGGGGCGGTTCTGGCCGCGGTTGAAACTGCCTGCATGGCAGTCGCCGCGGCCAAAAAACCTGCAGAGGATGCCACATTGGTGGTTCTGGGCTGTAAGGTCAACGGAGAAAGTCCAAGCCGGATGCTTCACGAACGGCTGGAGGCGGCGTATACCTATCTCACAGAGCATCCTGATGCCGTCTGTGTTGTGTCCGGCGGCCAGGGAACCGATGAAAAAATTTCTGAGGCGAAATGTATGTACCGGTATCTGACAGAGAAAGGCATAGATCCCTCAAGGCTGTACAAAGAGGACCGCTCCGTTTCCACCAGGGAGAATCTGGCGTTTTCTGAAAAGATCATAAAAGAAAAGGGGCTGCCCTCTTCGGTGGCGATAGTCACCAACGAATTTCATGAATACCGGGCAGGGGAAGTGGCCAAAGCACTGGAGATGGACTATGGAGCAGTGCCTGCGGGCACTGCTCTGTATCTGCTGCCTACCTTTTATGTGCGGGAGCTGTATGGAATTTTGTATGAGTGGGTGTTCTGACCAAATTGGAAGAAAACTGGTACCTACTAAGTGAGCGTTTGCGGCTGCCACAGCCAACCGTTACCTGTGCGGGAAAACCATTGCGTTTAGACTGTTATCCTGCTATAATGAAGTCGGGCAGAGTTACCCTCCGGCATGGAACCGAAAGGAGTTACCATGACGGAAAAGAAATTTGAGGAACTGAATCTGAAAGATGCTTTTCTTTTCAGCGCGGCCCTGCAGGATCCGGAGACCTGCCGGCTGGTGCTGGAGCTGATCCTGGATGAGCCGGTGGAAAAAGTGAACGTCCGCACAGAGCATGCTCTTTTGTACAGCTCGGACTTCCGTAGCGTGCGGCTGGACGTGTACGCCGATGCCCGCGTGGAAGGCGGACTGCAGATGGGATACGACCTGGAGATGCAGAATGACGGGAAGCACCTGCTTCCTAAGCGGGCCAGATTCTATCAGGCGGAGATTGACGCCGGGGCGTTAAGGCCCGGAGAGGACACAGAGCTTTTGAGGCCCAGTTATATCATTTTCATCTGTACCTTTGATCCTTTTGACAGGAACGCGTATCGCTACACTTTTGAGGAACGGTGCTTGGAGTGGGGCTTTCCCCTTAGGGACGGTACCCGCAAGATCTTCCTGAACACAAAAGGGACAACCGGCGATGTGCCGCAAGCCCTTATAGAGTTTCTACAGTATGTGGAGCACAGCAGCGATGCCTGTGTGTCAGGGTTGCAGGATAAGCGGGTACATAAGCTGCACGGGCAGATCAGCACGCTAAAGAAAAGCCGCGAATGGAGGGGTCAGTACATGTTGTTGGAGGAGCTGCTAAGGAAAAATGAGGCAAAATGTGAAGCCGATATGCTGGATCTGGTCACAAAAATGATCGAGAACGGGGAAGGCCATATGGTGCCGAAACTGAAAGAAAACGCGGAGATGCTTGCCCGGATGCGGGAGAAGTACGGAAAGGGACAATCCCAGTAAGGCGGGAAGCAGCGCTCATACAAAAGAAAAATCCAAAAATAAATTTTGACAGATCCCTTAACAGAAAGTTTCCGCAAAAGGGTCTGAAAAAATCTGATGTAAGATACAATCGGTAAACAATCTAAATCAAATCTGCAAAAGAAAAGAGTCGGCCGCGTTCTGCGGCCGACAGCATAAAATCCAAACAACACCAATTTCATAAAAACATGTGCCGGGGGATATTCTGCCCTTTTTCCGCCGCACAAACAAAAAAGCGTGAATAAACGTTAAAAATAATATTGACATATATTAACGATTATGCTAAGATGCAATTAACGAATGATACCGGTATTGTTTTGTTATTAAAATACGAGGGTACAGTGCAAATACCGCACAGACCGGAAAGGGGGAAAATATGTTTATTGAAGAAAGACATCGTGCCATATTGGACTGGCTCAAAGAAAAAGGAAGCATTACCACCAATGATATTCAGGAGCAGTTTGGGGTAAGCTATGATTCCGCCAAGCGGGATCTGCGGCTGCTGGAGGAAAAAGGACTGTTAAAGCGCACGCACGGAGGGGCGCTGCCGCTGCATCAGGTGGCGCTGGGGCGGCCAGAGAAAAAAACGGTAAAGGACATTGTTTCTGTCAAGGAAAATTATTTTGCCATCGCCATGAAAGCGGTATCCATGATTGAAAATAACGACGTGATCTTTCTGACCTCCGCCACTGTAGGATATTTCATGGCGCAGAACATTCCGGATCAGATCAAGGTCAGAGTAGTCACCAATTCGATTGTGATCGCGGAAGAACTGCGCACAAGGGACAACGTAAAAGTGATCCTGGTGGGCGGAGAGATGAACGATAAGGGAAATTGCTGTGATGCCTTTGCCATTGAAATGGTGAGAAGGCTGCGGTTTGACAAATGTTTTATCACATCGGCATTTGTATCGGCGGAATTTGGCCTTTCCATACAGGTATCCTCTCATGTGGGTTTCATGAATGCGGTGATGGACAGCGCGAAGCAGACCATCGGATTGTTTCCAACGGAAAAGATCGGGTTTGATTCCATCATCAGCATTTGTCCCGTGGAGAGAATGGACATCATGATCACAGACTGGGACGCCTCCGAGGAGGATTTGAAGCTGTTTGACGAAAAAGGAGTCGAGGTTGTGATCGCGGAACAGACAGGCCGGTGAGGTCTGAAAAAATAAGGTGGAAAACCGGAGCGTCACAAATGGCTCTGATGGCAGACGCGAACTGGAGGTTCGCGCCGCCCCGTCGCGTAAACGCTCCAGAAAGGGGATTCGTGTGAAAAATCACACTGATGTGCTGATTTTTCACACGGCTATTTGTGCCGGGGCGTCACAAATAGCTCTGATGGCAGACGCAAACTGGAGGTTCGCGTCGCCCCGTCGCGTAAACGCTCCGGAAAGGGGATTATTATGAAAGTAAAAAAGATCATACGGGAATTTATCGTTAAAGAAGAGGATAAGCCCTTTGACAGCTGTCACGCTTCCACATTGATCCAGATGGCGAATGGTGTGATCGTGACCGCCTGGTTCGGCGGCAGCCGGGAAAAAGGCCCGGATGTGGACATCTGGGCGGCAAGACGGGTGAGGGGCAAATGGGAGGCGCCCAGGGTAGCGGCCCGGATAAGGGGCACGGCTATGTGGAATCCGGTGCTGTTTCAGAAACAGGACGGTACGATCCTCCTGTTTTTTAAGGTAGGAGCGGCGATTCCAATATGGAAGACGTACTTTGTGGAAAGTTATGACGGAGGTGTGACATTTACCATGCCCCGGGAGCTGGTACCGGGAGACGAAACAGGCGGCAGGGGGCCTGTAAAAAACAAACCCATCCGCTTAAAAGACGGCACCGTGTTGGCGCCCGCCTCCCTGGAAGGGGAGACATGGGACGCCTTTGTGGATATCTCCGCCGACGACTGCGCTACCTGGGAGAGAAGCAGCCTTGTGCCGGTGCGTCGCGCCGGTACCGATTCCCGCGTGATGCACAGGCCATACAACAGGCTCCTTTTATTTGGAAAAGGTGTGATTCAGCCTGCTCTCTGGCAGGATGACAAAGGGGATGTCCATATGCTTCTTCGAAGCACAAGCTCCCGGATCTTCCGCAGCGATTCCACAGACGGCGGGCACACATGGTGCACTGCTTATGACACCGGTATTTATCACAATAACAGCGGCATTGATCTGGCGCGTATGCAAAACGGAGATCTTGTGCTGGTATACAACCCGCGGGAAAATCTTCCCGGCATGTTTAACGGCCCCCGCACGCCCCTTACCGTGGCGGTGTCAAAGGACAACGGCGATACCTATACGGATCTGCTGGATTTGGAGACCGGGGAAGGAGCCTATTGTTATCCGGCGGTTATTTGTAATGAGCAGAAAGAAATTTTCATTACCTACACATGGGATCGGAAGAATATCGTGTTCTGCAGATTGGAGTATGAAGACTGAAACGAAAGGGCAGTCAAACGTTTTGGATATTTTTGCAAAACTGCGGAATTGACAGTTTTTAGCGCAATATGTATAATTAAATCAATAATAAGCAGATAAAAAACCATCGCAAGGTGAACGTGAACGATACCAGAAGGAGGCAGTTATGTATAAGGATCATCAGCTATGGATCGGTCTTGCGGAAAACGAGGCCGGGGATCATGTGAGCATCATTCCCAAAATGGCCAACCGTCACGGCTTGATCGCCGGCGCCACCGGTACCGGCAAGACGATCACCTTAAAGGTGCTTGCGGAATCATTCAGTGACTGCGGCGTGCCGGTGTTTCTGGCGGATGCCAAAGGAGACCTGGCCAGTATGTGCCAGCCGGGCGCGGACACGGAAGACATGCAGAAACGGATTCAAAAATACGGTCTGGAGGGATTTGATTACAAGGCGTATCCCACCTGCCTGTGGGATATTTACGGACAGGGCGGACATCCTTTGCGGACCACTGTCAGCGAGATGGGACCGGAGCTGCTGGCCCGCCTTTTGAACCTGAACGATACCCAGACGGATGTGCTGTCCATTGCGTTCCGCATTGCGGACGATCATCAGATGCTGTTGCTGGATCTGAAAGATCTGCGGGCTATGCTGGAATACATCGGAACCGATCCCGGACAGTTTTCCACTACATACGGAAATATTACCAAACAAAGCGTCGGCGCCATTTCCAGAAGCCTGGTGCGCCTGGAGGATGAGGGAGGTCAGCAGTTTTTTGGAGAGCCTGCCCTGGATCTGAAAGACTGGATGCGGCTGTCCGAATCCGGCAGCGGATACATCAACGTGCTGGACTGTACAAAGCTGATCCATTCGCCGGTGCTGTATTCTACGTTTCTGCTGTGGCTTCTCTCCGAACTGTTTGAGATGCTGCCGGAGGCGGGAGACCTGGAAAAGCCCAGGATGGTGTTCTTCTTTGACGAAGCGCATATGCTGTTCAGCGACGCGCCCAAGGCGCTGCTTGATAAAGTGGAGCAGACGGTAAAGCTGATCCGCTCCAAGGGCGTGGGTATCTACTTTATTACCCAAAGCCCCTCCGACATCCCCGACGGGGTACTGTCCCAGCTGGGCAACCGGGTGCAGCATGCTCTGCGGGCCTATACGCCTGCGGATCAGAAAGCGGTGAAAGCCGCGGCCCAGTCTTTCCGGGTGAATCCGGACTTTGACACGCAGCAGGTGATCACGGAACTGGGAGTGGGAGAAGCGCTGATTTCTTTTCTGGATGGAGAAGGCGTGCCGGGCATTGTGCAGCGGTGTCATGTGCTGCCGCCTCAGAGCCGCATGGGCGCCGTTACGGAAGAAGAGCGCCGGACCTGCATGATGAAAGATCCCTGCGGTCCGAAGTACGATACCATGGTAGACCGGGAATCCGCGTTTGAGCTTTTGCAGAAGCGGTTCCGGGAAGAAGAGGAAAAACAGCAGGCGGAAAAAGAAGCAAAGGAACAGGCCGCAAAGGAAGCGCAGGAAGAAAAGCAGCGGGAAAAAGTTCTTGCGCCATTTACCAAAACCCTTTCCAGCATGTTCAGCACAGTGGGCAGAGAGGTAGGCCGGGATCTTGTGCGGGGCCTTTTTGGAAATCTGAAGAAAAAATAAAAAAAGAAAGTATCCCTCCGGTCAGCTCAAATGACTTTTGGGATACTTTCTTTTTTATGATCTGTCAGTCTTTAAAGATCCATACCTGTGACAGAGCCTCTCCGCCTGCGAAATGTCATTTTCTAAAAAAACACAACGGATCTTCCATTGATTATTCAGAAGAATATCTGATCTGGGAAAAAATGTTAAGTGAAAGGCAGTAAGGAATTGTTGCAGTTCTCTCAATTTGCTGATATACTGAAATGGCAAAACCAGAAAGGAAACCGGAAATGCAAGAAAAGCGGAAACGAAAAAAATACATATGGCTATTTTTCCTGTGTATGGGAACAGCGCTTATGCTGTGCGCTCATTTTGCCGTCAAAACAGCCGCGTCAGATTCTGAAAAGAGCAGGACTGTGCGAGTGGCTTTCTTTCCCATGGAAGGCTACCATGAACGCGCCCTGGACGGCAGCTATTCCGGTATGGACGCGGAATATCTGGAAGCATTGTCCGCCTATACCCAGTGGAATATCCAGTATGTGGAATGCCAGAGCTGGGATCATGCGCTGGAGATGCTGCTGGAGAAACAGGTGGATCTGGTGGGCTCCGCCCAGTATTCCCAAAGCCGCGCGGAGATCTACGCCTATTCTGATCTTCCGGCAGGCTACACTTTCGGGGCTATTGCCGTAAATGATCAAAGTCCCATTGCCTACGAGGATTTCCGGGCTATGAAAGACTGCACCTTTGGCGTGGTAAAAACCTATGTGCGGAAAGCGGAATTCCTGGAATATCTGGCAGACAACGGGGTGACAGATCCTCATATCAAAGAATACGAAGATACCGCCCGGCTGCATGAGGCGCTGGATAACGGCCAGGTGGACGCCATTGTACATACGTTTATGGAAATCAGGGACGGACAGCGGATCATCGGCCGCTTTTCTCCGGCGCCCTATTATTATATTTCCTACCGGGACAATCAGGGACTGATTAAGGAACTGAACAGAGCCCTTTCTGACCTGAAAATGTCCGATCCCGGTCTGGAAAACAGTCTGATGAGCAAATACTACAGTGACCGGCTCAGTCAGAAAGAAGTGCTTTCCCTGGATGAAAAGGAGTACGCGCAAAACAAACAGGTGCTGCGGGTACTGTATCCGGGCGACTGCTATCCTTTCTGCTATGAGGAGGACGGCCGGCTGCTGGGAATGTCCAGAACTTTGCTGGAAGAAGTAAAGATGCTTACCGGCATGAACCTGGATTTTGAAAAGGTTGAAAGCCTGCAGCAGGCAGAAAAAATGCTTCAGGAGGGGGACGGGGATCTTCTTGCCTATTGCACGGAGGATGAAGACCGGCTGGAGAGCGCAGGTCTTACGGCAGCCAAAATTTACGGCACGGTGCCGCTTGCCCTTGTTGTGCCTGAGGGAAAACTGTCCGGGAATATCCGTACTATGGTCACCTCCGTGGAAGTGGCGGATCCCAAGAGCCTGATCGACGGCGCGGAAGATTTAAAGATCATAAGCCGGGAAGACGACAGGGCATGTATGGACGCGCTGATAAAAAAGGAAGCGGACGTTGCCCTCTGCAGCAGTTATCTTTCCGAGTACCTGATCAGCCGGGAACCGGGATTTGAAAAACTGGAACTGCAGAGGATCCTTCAGGAGGAACTGCAGGTGAGCGTGGTGGTTTCCAAATACGCGGATCCGGCTCTTGCCGGAATCCTGGAAAAATCTCTGGGAACCATCAGCGATAAGGAAGTAAACGGATACATTCTGCAAAATTCAGGGAGCAGACAGTTTACCCTGTCCCAGTGGATTCATGACAACAGCCTGGCCATCGTGGCAGTCATTGCCGTCACGCTGCTGATCCTGCTTTTGGTTCTGATGAAAATGCTGGTTGACAGCAGAAAGATCCGCAATCTCATGTATCGGGATCCGGAAATGGACATCTGGAACCTGAACTATTTTACCTATTGGGGCGAACGGTATCTGGCATCGGAGAAAAGCAGGTTTGGGATCGTCTACATGAACATTGTGCAGTTTAAGCTTTACAATACCATTTACGGATGGGTGGCGGGCAATAAGCTTCTGCATGCCATGGCCCATGTTCTGGAGGCACAGCTTCAGGGAAAGCGGGAGCTTTACGCCAGAAGCCAGGGCGACCGTTTTGTGATGATGCTGTCAGCGGAACTGCCGGAGATCTTTGAGACCCGGCTGCAGGAGCTGCGCCGGAAACTGGAGGAAAGCCTGTGCCGGGAATCCGGTCTGCATATGGAGATCCGGTTTGGCGTATATTATCCGGAGCTGGAAAACAGGGATATCAAGCATGCGCTCAGTATGGCCAACTATGCCCTGGAATCCGCCCATGACAAAGCCGGCGGCTACATTCAGATCTACGACGGCCAGATGCAGCAGAAAGAAAAAGAGCGTCACCAGCGGGAAGAACTTTTAAAGTCCGCCGATATTCAGAAAGACTTTCTTGTGTACTACCAGGCAAAGACCGATATTCGCACGGGCAAAATCGTAGGGGCGGAGGCCCTTGTGCGGTTTGTGGATCCAAATGACGGCACGGTGCGGTCACCGGGATTTTTCATTTCCTATTACGAAGAGACAGACCAGATTACCAAGATCGACTTTTTTGTACTGGAAACCGTTTGCAAAATGCTTCGAAAAAGGCTGGACGAAGGCCGGCCGGTGGTTCCGGTTTCCTGTAACTTCTCCAGAAAGCATTTTGGTTCCACGGGCTTCGCCGACAAAATGGAAGACATGCTGAACGCCTATGGCATCCCCAGGGAACTGGTTGAGGCGGAGATTACGGAGACAGTCATTATGGAGCAGCTGCAGCAAAATCATCTTCAGGAGAATATTGAAAGCCTGCGCCAGAAAAACATCCGGCTGTCCATTGACGACTTTGGTTCCGGCTATTCCTCTCTTGGAGTGTTTGAGCAGGTGCCTGCCTCCGCCATCAAAATGGACCGTTCGTTTTTGTTGAATCATACGGACAGAGAGCGCCAGGTGACCATTATGAAAAGCATTGTAAACCTGGCAGGCGCCCTGGACGCCCAGGTGATCTGCGAGGGCGTGGAGACAGAGCAGGACGTGGAGCTGATGAAAGAAGTGGGCGCGTACATTGCCCAGGGATTCTATTTCGCAAGACCCATACCGGAAAATCAGTTTGAGGACCGGCTGGATGGGGAGCAGCAGTAAGACAGTTGAGACCGGCAGAAAAAAGAAAGGAAAGGTGTAAGAAACCATGCGAGGAAACATGAAAAAAATGACCGCGTTTATTGCGGCGGCGGTCATGATCCTGCTGGGTTGTCTGCAGGGAAACCTGGACGCGCTGACGAAAGGCGTGACGGCAAAAGCTGCCGGATCTGACTTAAACGGTCTGCTGGACAGGAATGAGCTGGCCGGATGGGCTGCCACAGACGGCAACAAGCTGCAGTGGCTGGAAGGCGGCGTTGTGGGCGGCGGAGACGCCGCGCCGGTTACCGTGACTAATCGGGATGATTTTATAAAGGCGGTCAGCGACGACACACCCCGGGTTGTAATCGTTTCGGGACAGATCCAGGCCATGACCAGCGGCGGATCCGCCATTGACATCGGCAGCAACAAGACCATAGTGGGCGCCGATGAAAACGCGGCCTTAAACGGCGGCATCAACATCAAAAACAAAAGCAACATCATCGTCAGCAATCTGGTGATGAAAGGGTGCCTGAAAGAGCCCAGGACCCCTGACGACGTGATCAATGTGGAGGGCAGGAACGCTCATCACATCTGGTTCAATCACCTGGATATTTCCGACGGCGGCGACGGCAATCTGGATATTAAGTCGGAGGCCAGCTATATTACCGTGTCCTGGTGTAAATTTTCCTATTCTACCAGCAGCCATGATCACCGGCTTTCCTGCCTGATCAGCTCCGGCGCGGGAGACCATGACGAGGACTACGGACATCTGAAAGTGACCTACCACCACAACTGGTTCGCGGACAACGTAAGAGAGCGGATGCCCCGGGTTATGTACGGCAGAGCTCATATATACAACAATTATTACACCTGCAAAAATGACCTGTACTGTATCGGCGTGGACTGCTACGCGGCGGTGCTTATTGAAAACAATTACTTCCAGAATGTGAACAATCCCCATGAATTTTCGTATCCTTATCCGGAGAATAAGGGCAATTCTCAGCCGGCCCATATTACTGCAAGGGGAAATCAGTATGACAATACTTCCGGAAAGAAAGAAACCGGAGACAAGCCCAATGTGCCCGGCGCGGTGCAGCCCTTTGACCAGGCGCCCTATGAGTACTGGCTGGATGAGGCGGAAGATGTGCCCGCGCTGGTAACAGCAAACGCCGGACCCAGAAACGCGGATCCGGACAGATCTCCTGTACCCACGGCAACGCCCATGCCCAGCACGGAGCCTGGGGACAAGCCTGAGCCAAAACCCACTTTGGATCCCAGCCCTACGCCCAAGCCCGCGGCCACAAACGCCGCGCCCAAGCAGGTGACGGACAGCCAGCGGGGAACGGTATGGGAGTTCCAGGGACAAAATTCCGATAAGACCAACGGGCAGGTGACAGTGGAAAATCCCTTTGCCGGAATGGATCTTTCGGAGACGCCCTCTTATTCCGGCCGGTATCCTTCCTGGAAAAAAGGCGTGACCCTGACTTTCTGGGAATATGTGCCCTCCGACGTCAGCGCCGAGGGTGTGGCGCTTTCCTTCTCCGGTACTCACCAGGCGGTCAAGTCTCTGGACTGGACTCTTCACTACGAGGGAGAGGAAGGATATGAAAACCGCTTTGAGGACAACGGCGGAACCTACAGCCTGATGCGGGAAGGCAACGTGCGCAGCGGACTGCAGATCAGCACCTTTGGCAGCATCGGATTTTCTGAGGACGACTGCGTATCCGGCTGGAACATCAATCCCTACTCAGGCGAATACGGCCTGCAGATGGATTTCCAGCAGAAAAATTATTATTATATTTTTGGAAACAAATCCGGCACAAAACATCCCCTTTACTCCGGCAGAGGAAAATGGCATTTTGTGGCCATGGTGATCCAGAACGACGGGATCGACACCTATGTGGACGGCACGAAGACAGAAAATACCCAGTACAACGTCTGGGGCGACACAAAGTTTACCATTGCGAAAAACGGCATATATGTAGGCGGCCAGTCCTTTAACCGGGGTTACGGCTGGAAAGGGGCCTACCGGGAAAGCAATCCCTCCGCTGTCTACAGCCATGGCATGGATCTTCTGGATTTTCTGTCCCTGGACAATACGCAGCTGACCATTGGCGGCAAAGCGGGCCTGTGGGATACGCTGGCGATGAATGACTTTACCACGCCAAAGGGCGTCCGCATCGGTCAGGTAAGCGGTTATGGACGGATGCTTTCCCAGCAGGAGATCAAAAATCTGATGAACGGGACGGAGCCGGAGCCCTCCGAGGATGTAAAGCCCTCAGAGGATGTGAAACCCTCTGAAGACGTAAAACCCTCCGAGGACGTGAAACCCTCCGAGGACGTAAAGCCCTCCGAGGACGTGAAACCCTCCGAGGACGTAAAGCCCTCCGAGGACGTGAAACCCTCCGAGGACGTGAGAGTTGCCGGCGACGCCGATCTGAACGGCAAGGTGGAAGTGGGAGACGCCATCGCGGTGCTGAAACATCTTGTGAAGCTGCAGGAGTTTACTTCCCGGCAGCTGAAAAACGCAAATGTACATCCTGACGTCCAGCCCGACCAGATCACGGTTCAGGACGCCATTGATATCCTGAAATATGTGGTAAAACTCATCGGTCAGCTTCCCTGATCACAAAAAATCTGAAAAAACCGGGAAAAAAACCGGAAAATAACCAAAACAGCGAAAAGAACAAAGAAAAAGACTTGACTGAATCCGCCCACTTATGCTATATTAGATGGGCGATGAAGTTAGGTCTTTTTTTTATGCCTAAAATTTCTGAAAAGGTAATCATCCCAACTTGCCTTTTGGAAAGATGAATCAAAGTGGAGGTGGCAATTGTGCGTGTAAAAATCACATTGGCGTGTACGGAATGTAAACAGCGTAATTACAATATGACCAAAGAAAAGAAAAATCATCCGGACAGAATGGAAACAAAAAAGTACTGTAAATTCTGCAAAGCACACACATTACACAAAGAAACCAAGTAAGGCTGTGTGAGATCGTGAGGAGAAAGATATGGGAGATAACAGTCAGGAAGTTCAGAAAAAGAGCTTTTTCAAAGGTCTGAAATCCGAGTTCAGGAAGATCATCTGGCCGGACAGAAAGGATATTGTGAAGCAGACGGCAGTCGTTGTGGCGGTATCCATTATCCTGGGAGTGGTGATCGTGGTGGTGGATCTGCTGATCAACCGCGGCATCGGCATCCTGGTAAACCTTTAAGTTCAAAGGGAAAGGTGAAAAAATGGAAGCAAAATGGTTTGTGGTTCACACATATTCCGGATATGAAAAAAAGGTAAAAGCCAACATCGACAAGACCATTGAAAACAGACACCTGGAAGATCAGATCCTGGAAGTCCGGGTACCCACCCTGGACGTAGTGGAGGAAAAGAACGGCGTCCGCCGGCAGGTGGAAAAGAAAATGTTTCCCGGTTATGTGCTGGTGCATATGGTCATGAATGACGATACCTGGTTCATTGTCCGCAACACCAGAGGCGTCACAGGATTTGTAGGACCCGGCTCCAAGCCCATTCCGCTTACCGACGATGAGATCCGTACCCTGGGCATCAAAGTGGCCAATCTGAAGGTCAACTTTGGGGTGGGCGATACGGTGGCTGTCATCGGCGGCGTATGGAAAGACACCGTAGGGGTCATTCAGTCCATGAATGACGCAAAACAGACATTGATCATCAACGTGGATCTTTTCGGGCGGGAGACGCCGGTGGAGATCAACTATGCAGAAGTGAAAAAAATGTAAGGAGGCGCGCCTACTATGGCAAAGAAAGTAACAGGCTATATCAAATTACAGATCCCTGCCGGAAAAGCAACACCGGCACCCCCTGTTGGCCCCGCTCTCGGCCAGCACGGTGTAAACATCGTACAGTTTACGAAAGAATTCAACGCGAGAACAGCAGATCAGGGAGATATGATCATTCCGGTAGTCATTACCGTATATTCAGACAGAAGCTTCAGCTTCATCACAAAGACTCCCCCCGCTGCAGTGCTGCTGAAAAAGGCATGCAATCTGAAATCCGGTTCGGCGGTTCCCAATAAGAACAAAGTCGCGACCATTTCCAGAGAAGAGCTGCAGAAGATCGCTGAAATCAAAATGCCGGATCTGAACGCCGCGTCCATAGACGCAGCCATCAGCATGATCGCAGGCACCGCAAGAAGCATGGGGATTCAGGTAGCGGACTGATCCCGATTACAGATTCGTGGAAGGGGTGCTCTCCCCGGAGACCACAAGGAGGTTTATAATGAAAAGAGGAAAAAAATATTCAGAAGCTGCCAAATTGGTAGACCGCGCAGTTCAGTATGAAACAGCTGAGGCCATTGCGCTGGCCAAAAAAGTTTCCGTTGCGAAATTTGACGAGACCATTGAAGTGCATATCCGTACAGGCTGTGACGGACGTCACGCGGAACAGCAGATCAGGGGCGCTGTGGTACTGCCCCACGGAACCGGCAAAAGCGTGCGGGTTCTGGTATTCGCAAAGGGTGAAAAGGTGGACGAGGCCACTGCTGCAGGCGCGGATTTCGTAGGCGGCGAGGAGCTGATCCCCAAAATCCAGAACGAAGGATGGCTGGACTTTGACGTTGTAGTGGCAACTCCCGATATGATGGGCGTGGTAGGCCGTCTGGGCCGGGTGCTGGGACCGAAAGGCCTTATGCCAAACCCCAAGGCCGGTACTGTGACCATGGATGTGACAAAAGCCATCAAGGATATCAAAGCCGGTAAGATCGAATACCGTCTGGACAAATCAAACATCATTCATGTGCCCATTGGCAAGGCTTCCTTTACGGAAGAGCAGCTGCAGGACAACTTCCGGACACTGATGGACGCAATCACAAAGGCAAGGCCCAGCGCGCTGAAGGGGCAGTTCTTAAAGAGCATCACCCTGACGCCGACAATGGGACCCGGCGTAAAAGTCAGCGTGGCGAGATTTTCCTGAAATTGTTGACAACCCTGACAGATTGTGTTATTTTAATACAGCAAACACTGCCGAAGACAGCAGGTGCCGTCCTAAGACGCGCGTAAGTCCTGCCCAGGTAAAGTTCATGAATTATGATCTTACACCCTCTTTGTCTTTTGGCAAAGAGGGTTTTTTTGTGCAGTGTCTCTGTGCCGCGGCACAGGAATATGAACAAGGAGGTAAGCGTTTTGGCAAAGATCGAACTGAAGCAACCGATCATCGACGAGATCGCAGAAAACATCAAGGATGCAAAATCAGTGGTTCTGGTAGATTACCGCGGCCTGACAGTGGAAGAAGACACCAATCTGCGTAAGCAGCTGCGGGAAGCAAACGTAATCTACAAAGTATACAAAAACACCATGATGAACTTTGCATTCAAGGGAACCGACTGCGAGCAGCTTTGCGGCCAGCTGGCCGGACCCAGCGCCATTGCCATTTCCAAGGATGACGCCACCGCGCCGGCAAGAGTGCTTGCGAAGTTTGCGAAGAAAGCAAAGGCCCTTGAACTGAAGAGCGGTATCGTAGAAGGCGTGTTTTACGACACAGAAGGCATCATGCAGATTGCGAAGGTGCCGTCCAGAGAAGAATTGCTCTCCAAGCTGCTTGGAAGCATTCAGTCTCCTGTGGCAAACTTTGCCCGTGTGATCAGACAGATCGCGGAAAAAGACGGCGAGGGAGCAGAAGCCGCCCAGACCGCGGAAGCGTAGAGATTCAAAGCTTTGCGCCATGCCGCAGGATATGCCTGCGGCGGATTGAAATGAAAACGAAATGAAAATGGAGGAAACAAAAATGGCAAAACTGACAACAGCTGAAATGATCGAAGCGATCAAGGAAATGTCCGTACTGGAACTGAACGAACTGGTAAAAGCATGTGAGGAAGAGTTTGGCGTATCTGCGGCAGCAGGCGTTGTAGTTGCGGCAGGTGCCGGAGAGGGCGCGGCAGCCGCTGAGGAGAAGACAGAATTCAACGTAGAGCTGACAGAAGTAGGTCCCAACAAGGTAAAGGTCATCAAGGTTGTCCGTGAGATCACAGGCCTTGGTCTGAAAGAGGCCAAGGAAGTTGTTGACGGCGCTCCCAAGATGGTAAAAGAGGGCGTTGAAAAGGCTGAGGCCGAGGACATCAAGGCAAAGATCGAGGCGGAAGGCGCCAAGGTAACGCTGAAATAATAAAGAACTGGTTTTGTAAAGGGGCGTCTCAGGGCACCGGATTTCTTTATGCTGCGGCAGGAGAGAAACGGGTGCTTTGAGACGTCTTTTTCTGTAATGGCAAAGTGAACAAAAATGAAAAATAAACAGAAAATCAATTGCTTTTTAAGGTCAGAAGTGATAAAATTTACACAGGCCTATAAACAAAGGTACTAATAAGAAAGGATGATGTAAGATGAAAAAGTTCCAGTTTGCACAGTCAATGGCCAAAAAAGCCCTTGCAGTGGGGCTGTCTGTTGCCATGACCGTGCCGATGTCCTTGACGTCTATTGGGGGTACAATCGTGCAGGCTGCTGATGATGACTTGCCTGTTCCGTTTTCGACCATTCAGGCCGGTATTACAGAAGGCAAGGCAGATAACGAAGCAAACGCGCCTGCTGTGGATGCTCTTACGGACGCTCCGTGGGCCGGCGGTGAAAAAAACGCCTGGACTCTGAAGGACACAGTGACCAACGAGCCTGTGACCGCCAACAACAGAACCACTCTGCAGGAGACAGACTCCGCGTTTGTTGTTGCCAATCCCTTTAAGGGCAAAACACAGCTCAGCGAAGACATAAGGGATGTTCTGACTGACGTGACGGATCCCGCAACCGGTAGTAAGATCGGACAAAAGCCCGTATGGACCCAGGGCGTGACCCTGACCTACTGGGTAAAGGCAAAGGATGCCAAGAACTCAGCAGTTCTCTCCTTTGTAGGAAATGATATCCGTACATATCACAAGGATCAGCTTCAGTACTACCGCATCTGCTCTGAGTATGAAAAGGGCATGGAAAACGATCCCGACAGTCGTTTTTACATCCAGAAAGTAAAGGACGCCACTTTTGAAGGCAAGACGGTATATACCTTTGACGCCTGGTGGGAGAAGAACGGATACACCTCAAATACTCAGAAAAAGAATCATGTGCCTGAGTGGTGCTACTATGTTCCCGGTATAGAATGCAACGAGAGCGACGCCATCGACGCTTATATGTATATTGGCAAGATGAACGAGGACGGCACAGCCGCTGAAGCTCTGACTACCAGAAATACCGTTAAGGTGCCCAACGGTTTCTGCAAGGACGCAACCTACTACGGCGAACTGGACGTTGCCAAAGGCAGCCAGCTGAAGCAGGCCGACGTGGACGGATTCCTGCAGATTTCCGCGGACAACGAGCTGAAGTTCATGGAAGATACCGGCACCGAGTACAGCGTCAACAACAACCGGAAAGATTACGGCACAGACAAGACGCCCGGTATGCAGGTGTCCAACAATCTGAGCGTAATCGGCAACTTTACAAAACGTGACGCAGAGGATCCTGTTCTCAGCAACAGCGACTGGCACTTTGTTGCATATGTGATCACCAATGACAGCGTGACCGCTTATGTAGACGGAGAGGACATGGACGTAATGGATTACGATGTTAAAAATGCGGACGGTTCTCAGGGTCCTATGACATGGGCAGGAAAGTCCTTCAACGCAAGCGTTGCGCTGAATTCTCCTACAGGAGCCGCTCACAGCGCTGGCTCTGCCACCTATCCGGGTTACTATGATTCCAACTGCAACGGCAAGCTTCTGATGGATTGGCTGATCCAGGATCAGGTTGAATTAAAGATCGGCGGCGCCAGCGTGAAGATGGATCTGAACGCGGTAAACAATGGCGCGGCAACAAAAGAGCTTGGTTACTGGCCCAACGATACAGTGGCAGGCACTCAGATCGCCAAGATCAATGTGTATGACACGCCGCTGTCCGCTGCAAAGGTTCAGGATATCTACGCGGCCAAGGATCCCAAGGTTGCAGAAGAAAAGGTCGATGTGCAGTATGGCAATGTGGACGGAGACGAAGAGGTAACGACAAACGACGCCATCGCAGTTCTGAGATCTCTTGTAAAGCTGACCACATTTGACGATGCCCAGACCACAGCTGCCGATGTAAACCAGGATGGAACCGTGGACGTAAACGACGCCATCACCATTCTGAAACATCTGGTGAAACTGATTCCGGAACTTCCTGTTCCGAAGCCTGCCGCTTAAGGCAGAACCCGTTTTTTTGGGAAAAAAATGAATTCAGCAAAAATAGCTTGACAAGCAGAAAAGAAAATGATAAATTTATGCTTGTAAACGTATTGCACAATACAATAGAAAGGAAGAGATTGAAATGAAAAAGTTACTTGCAGTACTTTTGTCTGCTGCAATGGTACTTGGCATGACATCTATGACATTCGCGGCAGGCGAAGGAAATGTTGCAGCTGAGCTTGCTCTGTCCGTAGATGGCAATGCTGTTGTGATCAGTGCAGTTGGCGATGTATCATGGAATGCGATTCCTGAGACAACTATCACTTACAAGGCTGCAAAAGAAGGCGGCTCCGTTACCAAGGCTGATATCGTAGCTACAGCTACAAACTATGGTATTCAAAAAGCCTCCGCACCTGTACTGCATTACCTGAACGAGGGTTATACCCTTGCAATCGAAGGCAATGCAACAGACGCTACAATGGAAGACGGTAAGTTTATGATCGCTGCCGGCGCTGCTGCTCCCACTTCTACAGTTTACAAAGGTGAGATTGTAAGAGTTGAGTTCAAGGATACCGTAAACGCTGACAATCCTGTTATTGTAACATTGGGAGATCAGTCTGTGACAATTCCTGAGGCTACTAAGAGCGAAGAAGTTGTTAAGAGTGAAGAAGTTGTTAAGAGTGAAGAGGTTGTTAAGAGTGAAGAAGTAACCAACACTGAGGTTGCTCAGACCGAAGCTGCTCAGACCGAGGCTGCTCAGACTGAAGCTGCTGGATCTCAGAAGCCTGCTACACTGACTTCTCAGAAGCCTGCTGGTGGTACCACAACTACCACAACATCCCAGAAGCCTTCTACTACTACCACAAGCGGTGGAAAGAACACAGCTGCTAAGACTGCTGACGTAGCTCCTATCGCTACCATGGCTGTTCTGGCACTTGCTGCTGGCGTTGTAGTTGTTAGCATGAAGAAGAAAGTTACAGAATAATCTGACTGATTCTTTCAAAAACAACCATAACAAAAAGAGCGTTGCATAATGCAGCGCTCTTTTTTTGCCCAGAGAAGCAAACAGTTTGGCAGATAAAAAGAATGACATTCTTCCGGGAAAATGGTATAATGAACACAATGAGCCAGGCGCTGAAAAAAACAGGGCAATTGGCATCAAAAGGATGGCTGAGCATTATGAAAATCAAAAAAAAATTCAGAACAGTCTGCTGTGCGCTGGGGATGCTGCTGGCATTGGAACAGTCCGCTGTAGCCGTACCGGCAGCAAATGATCCGGGAACAGCGCTGCCGGCAAAGACAGAGGAGGTTTCTCAGACGGCAAAGACGGAGGAATCGGACAGCGGAAAAGCCGTTTTGTCTTTAAGCGCTGAGGGCAATACGGTTTATGTGGACACAGAGGGGACGTGGAGTTCTCTGGAGGGTCAGCTTGTATTTGATGGGGCCAATCAGACGGCAAAATACGGAGCAACCCAGGAACTGACAGACGCGGCCCTGGATCAGCAGGTGATGAGCCTGCCTGTTTTTAATATGCAGGAGGGGAATTTTATATTCGTGGCAGTCTATTCGGCTCTTTCCGGTCAGGGGATCGACTATACCGGTCATGCGCTGTATGTGACTTTTAAGGAGATCAACGATCCGATTACAGTTACCCTGCAGGATCTGGACGGCAACGTGCTGGAGACAGTTGTGGCGGATGGGGCCGCGACCTCTTTGGAGAAAGAGGAAGAGACGAAAGCCTCTGCGTCTCCTGCCGGAAAGGAACAGAACCGCCTGTGGATCTGGACGGCAGCTGTCCTGGCCGCCATTGTGATCGTGGCGGCGGTTTTGCTGCTGATATTAAGGAGCTGTTCCAAAAAGAAAAAGGACCCGCGGGAGAACTCAGAGAACCCGGAGAAAACACAGGATTCTGACGGACAGGAGATGAATCAATGACGGTATTAGACAGTTTTTCACTGAAAGGAAAAACCGCCCTTGTAACAGGAGGATGCTATGGCATCGGATATGCCATTGGCAAGGCGCTTGGGCAGGCGGGAGCCACTGTGGTGTTCAATGCCAGAAATCCGGGGCGGATCCAAAAGGCCCTGTCTGATTATGAGGCTGACGGGATCCGGGCATACGGTTATGTCTGTGACGTTACGGATGAGGCAGCCGTGCAGGATCTGATTGAAACTATCCGGAAAGAGCACGGGGCGGCAGACATTCTGGTCAACAACGCGGGCATCATCAGGCGGATCCCCATGTGTGAGATGTCGGCCAAAGACTTTCGGGAAGTGATCGACATTGACCTGAACGGTCCTTTCATCATGGCAAAGGCAGTGCTTCCGGATATGATCAAAAAGGGCCATGGAAAGATCATCAACATTTGTTCCATGATGAGCGAGCTGGGCAGAGAGACCGTATCTGCCTATGCGGCGGCAAAAGGCGGACTGAAGATGCTTACGCGGAATATCGCGTCCGAATATGGCGGCTATGGCATTCAGTGCAACGGCATTGGCCCCGGCTATATTGCCACGCCGCAGACGGCGCCTTTGCGGGAGCCCCAGGCTGACGGCAACCCCCATCCCTTTGACTCCTTTATCATTGGCAAAACTCCGGCAAAACGCTGGGGCACGCCGGAGGATCTGATGGGCGCCGCGGTGTTTCTGGCGTCAGACGCTTCGAATTTTGTAAACGGTCAAATCTTGTATGTGGACGGCGGCATTCTGGCCTATATTGGAAAGCAGCCGTGACGGAAAGGAGATCGCATGAAGATCGCATTGATCAATGAAAACAGCCAGGCGGCTAAAAACGCCCAGATTGAGGCGGTTCTGAAAAAAGTGGCGGAGCCCCTGGGACATCAGGTGATGAATTACGGAATGTACAGTCCGGAGGATCCGGCTCAGCTGACCTATGTGCAGATCGGAATCCTGGCGGCGGTGCTGCTGAATTCCAAAGCGGCGGATTATGTGGTGACCGGATGCGGCACCGGAGAGGGCGCCATGCTTGCATGCAACGCGTTCCCGGGGGTGCTTTGCGGACATATCGTTGATCCGTCGGACGCTTATCTGTTTGCCCAGATCAACGACGGCAACGCAATTGCACTTCCCTTTGCCAAAGGATTTGGATGGGGTGCGGAGCTGAATCTGGAATATATTTTTGAAAAGCTTTTTTCCTGTGAGGGCGGCCAGGGCTATCCCAGAGAGCGGGCTGTGCCGGAGCAGAGGAATAAAAAGATCCTGGATCAGGTAAAGCAGGTGACCTGCAGAAAGCTGACGGATATTTTGCGGGAGCTTCCGGCGGAGCTTGTACAGGGCGCTTTGGCGGGAGAACGGTTCCGAACCCTGTTTTTTGAAAACTGCAAGGATCCGGAAATTGCGGAAACCGTAAACGGACTGCTGTAAGGGGGCTTAGTGTGAAAAATCACACAGATGTGCTGATTGTTTCACAAAACGAAGTCCCTTCGTTTGGCTATTTGTGCCGGAGCGTCACAAATAGCACTGATGGCAGACGCGAACTGGAGGTTCGCGTCGCCCCGTCGCGTAAACGCTCCGGAATGGGGATTATTATGAAACAGTATCATATTCAGTGCGATACAGGCGATGTGGGAAACTATGTGATTCTGCCGGGAGATCCGGGACGGTGCCGTCAGATCGCAGAATATTTTGAACGGCCGGAAAAGATCTGTGAGAACCGGGAGTTTACCACATACACCGGCCGGCTGCTTGGAGAACCGGTATCGGTTACTTCCACAGGCATTGGCGGACCCTCGGCGGTCATTGCCATGGAGGAGTTGAAAGCCATTGGCGCCCATACCTTTATTCGGGTAGGCACCTGCGGCGGTATTGATATGAAAGTGAAAAGCGGTGACTGTGTCATTGCCATGAGCGCGGTGCGCCATGAGGGCACCAGCCGGGAATACGCGCCTATAGAATATCCTGCCACCTCTGACTACCAAGTGCTCACGGCGCTTACGGCGGCGGCTGAGGATCTGGGGATTCCCTGGCACGCAGGCGTGGTGCAGTGCAAAGATTCCTTTTACGGACAGCATGATCCGGAAAGAATGCCGGTCTTTCGGGAACTGCTGGATCGGTGGGAGGCCTGGAAACGGCTTCATGTGCTTGCCAGCGAAATGGAGTCGGCGGCGCTCTTTACAGCGGCGGCGGCCCTTGGGGCGCGGAGCGGAGCGGTGTTTAACGTGGTCTGGAATCAGGAGCGAAAAGCGGCCGGATTTACGGAGCCGGACAATCACTCCACAGACAGAGGGATCCGGATCGCGGTAGAGGCCATCAAAAGGCTGATCCAAAAAGACAGACAGAATGGATAAGGAAGTGACGGCATGAATTTTGTTTTGGACGCGCATACTCATACCCTGGCCAGCGGCCACGGCTACAGCACCATCCGGGAGATGGCGTATGCCGCCGCGGGAAAGGGACTGAAGCTTTTAGGGATCACTGAGCATGGGCCGGCTATGCCCGGCAGCTGTACGGAATTTTATTTTCTCAATCTTCGGGTAGTTCCAAGAGTCATGTGCGGCGTGGAGCTGCTTTTGGGGGCGGAGCTGAATATTCTGGATGACCGGGGCAGGGTGGATCTGCCGGAAACTATTTTAAAAAGGCTGGATCTTTGCGTGGCAAGCCTGCATCTGCCCTGTATCAGGCCGGGAACAAGAGAGCAGAACACCAGCGCGTATCTTCATGCAATGGAAAATCCCCATGTAAACATCATCGGACATCCGGATGATCCCAGATATCCGGTGGATTACCGGACGCTTGTGCGGGAGGCAAAAGCCCATCATGTGCTGCTGGAGTTCAACAACGGTTCCCTTGTGCCGGGAGGCGCCCGTTCTGATGCCTGGAAGCAGGATCAGGAAATGCTGCGGTACTGTATGGAATATCAGGTTCCCGTAATCGTCAACACAGACGCTCACATAGATCATCTGGTAGGAAATTTTGATCTCGCAAAGAAAAAACTGGCGGAGATCGAATTTCCCGATTCCCTTGTGGTAAACCGGTCTGTGGACGAATTTCGGAAATATTTGCGGAAATAGCCTTTACGTTCGGACTTTAATATGATAAACTTTAAAAGCAGGAGGTGGAGTGCATGAACAGCAAGATCAAAACGGAAGCGGTAGACCATTTATTTGACGCCATACTCAGCCTGGAGAGCCGGGAGGACTGTTATCTCTTTTTTGAAGACGTCTGCACCATCAATGAACTGCTTTCTCTGTCTCAGCGTTTTGAAGTGGCAAAGATGCTGCGGGAGAATAAGCGGTATCTGGAGATCGCGGAAGAAACAGGCGCTTCCACAGCGACCATCAGCCGCGTGAACCGTTCTCTGAATTATGGAAATGACGGATATGATATGGTATTTGAGCGGATGAAACAAAAGAAACAGAAATAAAAAAGGAAGGCAGTGGAGATCACTTGCCTTCCTTGCTTTTCTGGGATTCCTTTTCTTCTTTGTTTTTGGGGCTGATCACCTGGTCGATGAGTTTTTCGATCAGTTGTTTTTTGACATATACATCGTAGCCCAGAGTACAGATCAGCATAAAAAGCTGCAGAAATTCCTGCTCGGATTCCGGCACCTGCTCAAAGCTGTGACAGGCCAGATCCAATCTGGCCCGCAGATCCTTTTCCATAGTGGGAACCTGGGAAAGCTGAGCCTCCAGAATCTCCTTATAAATGTCTGACAGAGAAATGCTGCCCGCGATCTGTCCGTCTTTGGAAAAGTAGCCGTCTGTGAGAGGCTTCAGCAGGTTCTGGATGTCGCCGATAGACAACAGATTTTTGAAATAATAAATAAAAGTCAGAAGCAGCATATGCTCCCTGGAATATTTTTTCTTCACGGGAGGGGGCAGCATGTTGTTCTTGGCATAATTGTTGATCATGGTCTTGGTGAGCACCTTGTCGTCATCATAGCGCCTGTGGGGGCTTAGCCGGGCATCCATAAAGGTGGTTACCTGATCCATATACAGATCGATGTTGGGCAGCTCGTCAGGCCTGATATAGTTTCTGTGGGCAAGGGTTTTCAGCAGATCCTCCACCACTTCATTTGTATGTTTATCCATATGTGGGAGTCCTTTCTAAACAACATCTTCAAACTACATTATATAGTTTTTAAAACCTTATGTAAAGTGTTTTTTTGAGCCGTTTTCATCTGGCCGGAGATTGACAGAAAAGGGGAATTCCATTATACTAAATGACAGTCGGAAAAAGACAGGCAATACAAGCAGAAAGGTAACCCGGTTTATGAATTTACAGGGCATTTTAAACAAAGAACAGGAAGAAGCGGTGCTCCATGGAGAAGGGCCGCTTTTGATTTTGGCGGGCGCGGGCTCCGGAAAAACCCGGGTGCTTACATACCGGATCGCACATTTGATCGCGGATCGGGGCGTGTCCCCATGGAATATCCTTGCCATTACCTTTACCAACAAAGCGGCCGGGGAAATGCGGGAGCGGGTAGATCAGCTGGCAGGCTTCGGCGCGGAGCAGGTGTGGGTCAGCACCTTTCACGCCACCTGCGTGCGGATCCTTCGGCGGCACATCGACTGCATTGGCTATCAGACCAATTTTACCATTTATGATACAGATGATTCCAAGTCTCTGATCAGGGACGTGTGCAGGCAGGTGGGGGTAGACACAAAGGTCTACAAAGAGCGAAGCCTTTTATCTGCCATTTCTGCCGCAAAAAATGAAATGATCACACCGGAGCAGTTTGCCCGGGACGCGGCAGGCGACTACGGACAGGAGCAGGTGGCAAAGGTTTATCAGGCTTATCAGCAGCAGCTTTATCGGAACAATGCGCTGGATTTTGATGATCTGCTGCAAAAAACGGTGGAGCTGTTTTCACGGACGCCGGAGGTTCTTGCCTATTATCAGGAACGGTTCCGGTATATTCTGGTGGATGAATATCAGGACACCAATACCGTGCAGTTTGAATTTGTGCGTCTGCTGGCAGACCGGTACCGCAATCTGTGCGTGGTGGGGGATGACGATCAGTCCATTTACAAGTTCAGGGGAGCCAACATTGAAAACATATTGAGCTTTGAACGGCATTATCCTGACGCAAAGGTGATCAAGCTGGAGCAAAATTACCGGTCCACCGGCAATATTCTGAAGGCTGCCAACGGGGTGATTTCCAATAACAGAGGCCGGAAAGAAAAGCGTCTGTGGACAGAAGCGGAGGAGGGAAAAAAAATTCCGCTGCTGCAGTTTGATTCCGCGTACCAGGAGGCGGAATATATTGTAGGAGATATCCGAAGCAAAGTGCGGAGCGGGTTTTATGAATACAGGGATTTTGCCATCCTGTACCGCACCAACGCTCAGTCCCGCCTGTTTGAGGAAAAGCTTCTGCTGTCCGGCACGCCTTACAAGATCATTGGCGGCGTAAACTTTTACGCGAGAAAAGAGATCAAGGATCTGCTGGCCTATTTAAAGACCGTTGACAACGGTCAGGACGATCTGGCGGTAAAGCGGATCATCAACGTGCCCCGGCGGGGGATCGGCAATACCACCATCGCCCGGATAGAGGAATATGCCGGAGAAAGGGGAATCAGTTTTTATGAGGGACTTTTGCAGGCAGAGAACATTCCCGGGATCTCCAGAGCGCAAAACAGTATCCGGTCTTTTGTAAAGCCCATTCAGGACGCCCGCGCCAAAGCGGACAGCTGTTCCGTAAAGGAGCTTTTGGAGAAGCTGATTGAGGATTCCGGTTATGTGCGGGAGCTGGAGGAAGCGGACACCGATGAGGCGAAAAACCGCATGGAAAATATCGACGAACTGTTCAGTAAGATCGCAGGTTATGAGGAAAGCGCCCAGGAACCCTCTCTGAGCGGATTTTTGCAGGAGGTGGCTCTGGTAGCCGATGTGGACAGCCTGGAAAATGATCAGAATTATGTGGTGCTGATGACCCTGCACAGCGCAAAGGGCCTGGAGTTTCCAAACGTCTATCTTACCGGTATGGAAGAAGGCGTTTTCCCAAGCTATCTGTCCTTTGCCATGGAAGATCCGGCGGATCTGGAGGAAGAACGGCGGCTTTGCTATGTAGGCATTACCAGAGCGAAAAGGGAGCTGACTCTGACCTGGGCAAAAATGCGGATGCAGCGGGGCGAGACCCAGTACAGCATGCCCTCCCGGTTTTTGCGGGAGGTGCCAAAAGAAGTGCTGGACGGCGCCGCTGGAGAGCGGGGAGACCAAAAGCGTTTGGAGGGATTCCTGGCGGCCGGAGGTTTTGGCCAGCCGGCAGTGTTTGGACAGACGGGCAGAACCGGCCAGTCGGGAGCTGCCGGGCAGACAGGAAGAACCGGTTTTTCGGGTGTTTCCGGGCAGACGGGCAGAACCGGCCAGTCGGGAGCTGCCGGGCAGACAGGCAGGAACAGCCGGTTCCAGGGAAAGTATCAGTCTGCCATTATGACAGGAAAGCAGATGCAGGTCAACAAGGCGGAGGGCCTGTCCTACGGCGTAGGAGACCGGGTGAGCCATGTGAAATTCGGACAGGGAACGGTAATGAACATTGCCGACGGCGGAAAAGACTATGAGGTTCAGGTAAACTTTGACAGCTGCGGCGTTAAAAAAATGTTTGCCTCTTTTGCGAAACTGAAAAAATGTCCGTGACCTGACGAGAGCAGATAAATGTTGGAAAAAATAAAAAGATTGGTTGAAAAAAATAGGAATTGGATATAGTAAATTTAGAAAAGGTGTGTTAAAATAAAAGAAAAGTACAGGAAAAAATAACCACGATGCAAATACAGGAAAGGAGGGCTTGTCATGGGCCGCATGGAGGAATTTGTAAATAACACAAAGATTGCCGAGCTTCTGCACCGCAAACAGAAAGAGGAGGATTGCAAACATACGATTATGGTTGTTCTCGCCATCCTCGGAGCGATTGCCGCGGTGGCCGCCATCGCTTACGCCGTGTACCGTCATTTTACGCCTGATTATCTGGAAGACTTTGAAGAGGATTATGACGACGATTTTGACGATATGTTCTTTGCGGACGATGAGGCAGAAGACAGCGCCAAGGATACCGTGAAAGAGACCGTAAAAGAAACCGTAAAGGATGCTGTCGAAGAAGGTAAGGAAGCTGTTGAGGAAGCTGTTGAATAATCAACAGGCTGATTGGAACAGAATTTTGATTGCAGGGGAGTTTCCCGTTTCCGGCAATGGCCGGATGGGAAACTCTTTTCTGCTATAACAGGATTTTTTTGGTCAGCCGGTTTTCAACAGAAATCTGGTCTGAGGAAAGGGAGTCAGTATGCCGGTTAAAAAGGGACAGGTTTATGAAGGCGTTGTAGAGGGGATCGATTTCCCCAATCAGGGGAAAGTCATGGCAGACGGGCAGCAGGTTACGGTGAAAAACGCCCTGCCGGGCCAGCGGATCCGCTTTTCGATCAAGAAGGCGCGAAAGGAAAAAGCAGAAGGGCGGCTTCTCCAGGTGACGGAGCGGGCGCCGGAGGAACAAATCCCCGCCTGCGGCGTGTTTGGACAATGCGGCGGGTGCCTGTATCTGTCGCTGCCCTATGAGACCCAGCTTGCCCTGAAAGAAAAACAGATCCGAAAGATCCTGAACAGGGCCGCGGCAGAGAAATTTGTCTTTGAGGGGATCCTGCCCAGCCCGGCGCCCTGGGAATACCGCAACAAAATGGAGTTTACGTTTGGGGACGCCTGCAAGGACGGGCCTCTTTCCCTTGGCATGCACAGGCGGGACGGGTTCTATGACATCATTACCGCGGACCGCTGCCAGATTGTAGATGAAGACTACAGAAAGATCCTGCAGGCGGTGCTTGGCTTTTTCCGGGAACGGCATACCCCTCATTTTCACAGACTGCGCCATGACGGATTTTTGCGTCACCTGCTGGTGCGGAAAGGGGCAAAGAGCGGTCAGATACTGATCGACCTGATCACCACTTCTGAAAAGGAAACCTATTTCCCCCAAAATGAAGCCAAAGCTTTTGTGGACAAGCTTCTGGCTTTGGATCTGGAGGGAACCGTTGCCGGGATTTTGCATACGGTGAACGACAGCCCGGCGGACGCGGTGCGAAATGACGGAACCGTGATCCTGTATGGAAAAGATTATTTTTATGAGGAGATTCTGGGACTTCAATTTCGGATCACGCCTTTTTCTTTCTTTCAGACTAATTCCCTTGGGGCGGAGGTTCTTTACGAAAAGGCGCGGGAGTATGTGGGAGAGACAAAGGACAGGATCCTTTTTGACCTGTACAGCGGCACCGGCACCATTGCCCAGCTGCTGGCGCCTGTGGCGAAAAAAGTGGTAGGTGTGGAGATCGTAGAAGAAGCTGTGGAGGCCGCCAGGGAAAATGCCGCCAGAAATGGTCTGACCAACTGTGAATTTCTGGCGGGAGACGTGCTGAAAGTTATGGAAGAGCTTGCGGACAAGCCGGATCTGATCGTGCTGGATCCCCCAAGAGACGGGGTTCATCCCAAAGCGCTGCGGAAGATCATGGATTTTGGCGTGGAACGGATGGTGTACATTTCCTGTAAGCCCACCAGCCTGGCAAGAGATCTGGAGGCGCTGCAGGCAGGGGGATACCGGCTGGAAAAAGCCGTTGCCGTGGACATGTTCCCCTGGGCCGGATCTATTGAAACTGTTGTCTTATTGCGCTACTAAAACGCAAAGTGATATATTCAGGTGAAATACGAGCCAGATGATAGTTATATGAATGATCCGAGCATTCTAATCCAAGAGAAATTGAAGAATGGTATCAACTTCATAGCCGCCGTTATTATAATAGAGGCGTGGGAGTCTTAAAAGAATAGAAAAATCATATAGAAAGCTTTTTTAGATTTTATAAAAGAAAAGAGTAAAAGTTGATTATTACTGGAGGTGGGGTATGACCAGAGAGGAAATTTTGGCTGGTGAATCCAAAAACATAGAATTTAAGGTAAGGCGTCCGGAAAAAAGTATTCATTATACGAAATCCGTTGTGGCGTTTGCTAATGGAAAAGGCGGCAGTATTATTTTCGGAATTGACGACAAAACCAGAGATATTGTTGGTGTTCCGGAGGAGAGTGTTTTCCGTGAAATGGATGCCATTACAAATGCGATTTCCGACAGCTGTGAGCCGGTAATTGTTCCTGATATTTATCCACAGACAATAGATGGGAAAACGATTATTGTTGTTGAAATTGGCGCAGGGAAACAAAAGCCATATTATATTAGGCAAGAGGGCATCACTGATGGCGTTTATATGCGGGTTTCAGGAACGACCAGAAAGGCTGACCGAGCGATGACTCAGGAAATGTATTATGAATCTGAAGGCCGGTCTTATGATATGGTGATTCGGAAAGATTTGAATTTATCGGATCAGGACATCGAAAAGCTTTGTGCTGATATGAAAAAAGTTGCGCTTTCTAACTGTAAGAATAATGCCTCAAAAGAGAAGATTAAGGATGTGACAAAAAATGTTCTGTTGAACTGGGGCATTTTGGCAGAAGATGAAAATGGAGATATTCATCCGACAAACGCTTATGTTTTCCTGACCGGGCAAGATACATTTCTGTCTAAAATTCAGTGCGGTATGTTTAAGGGAACGACGCGGACAGTGTTTGTAGATAAACGTGATTATGAAGGCCCGTTGTGGGAGCAGGCAGAGGAAGCGTATCAGTTTGTGCTTCGCAATATCCGTCTTGGAGCCAGGATAGAGGGACTTTATCGTAAGGATATTTACGAACTGCCGCCGGACAGTATTCGCGAACTTATTATGAATGCTGTCATGAACTGCAGCTTTTTGCAGCCCTCACATATTCAGGTAGCTGTCTATGATGATCGTGTGGAAATCACCTCGCCGGGCGGATTGATGCCGAGAGTGACTATTGAAAGAATGAAAGAGGGTTACTCTCAGATCAGAAACCGTGCGTTGGCTCACGCATTTTCCTATATGAATCTGATTGAAGGCTGGGGAACCGGAATTCCGCGACTTCTTCGGGAGATGAAAGAATACGGACTTGCAGAACCGGAATTTATTGATATGGAGATCGCGCTTCGAATCAATCTGTACAGATCAGCAGGTATTGTACAGGACAATGCGCAAAACGTTTTGAAAGATAGTTCGAAAACGCAGTATGATGCGCATAAAATGCGCGAAAATAAAAAAGTGCGCGATAAGTGCGCGATAAGTGCGCTTAAACAAGAACTGAATACACAAGAAAAAATGATCTTGGAGTTTATTATTGAGAATGGCAATATTACATCAAGCCGGACTATGGAATTGCTAAATCTGAAAAAGAGAAGAGCGCAGGTGATTCTTGGGCAAATGATAAAAGACGGACTTATCTGTAAAGTAGGAGCAGCCAGAAGCACACGTTATATTTTAAATAAATCATTGATAAATAATTGAGATAAGAATAAACAGATTCTATTTGGATAAAAATGGAATAAGCTTTCTCCGGAAATTGGTTTATCATGGGATCCTCTATTGCAATAAAAAGGAACATTTGATAAAATTATGTCATAATGTAACTGAGAATGGGGGATACAGGATGACAGCTTTTCCAAAATCAATTGAACTTGTGAAACAGTATGTTGAGAGCAAACGGATCCCGTCGGCGGCGCTTGCCATTGGGGTAGGGGACAGGCTCTATGTAAAGCAAACCTTTGGCGTAACGTCCTATACGGAAAGCGCCACCGCCGTCAACAGCCGGACGCTGTATGACGTAGCCTCCCTGACAAAGGTAATGGCTACCACAATGCTTGCCCTGAAGCTGATTGAAAACAATCAGATCGCGTTGAATGAAAAGCTTCCCAGAATGCTGAATCAGACAGTGCCGGAGGATAAAAGAAACATCACCCTGTTTCAGCTGCTGACGCATACGGCCGGATTTAAGGCGGTAGTGGAACTGGAGCTTTATTTAAGGCCGGGAACCGATCCCACAGAGTTTCTGCTGAATCTTCCTCTGGCATATGAGCCGGGAACCAATATGATCTACAGTGATCTGGGATTTATCCTGCTGGGAAAAATACTGGAGAAACGAACGGGCCGGCCGCTGGATGTGCTTGCGCGGGAAATGGTGTTTCAGCCCCTGCATATGACGCATACGTCCTATCACCGTCTTGACCGTCCCATTGATCCCAGAAACACCGCTTACACAGAGCGGAACCATTTGACGGGAGAATGGCTTGTGGGACAGGTGGATGATCCAAACGCCTATTTTCTAGACGGCGTGTCGGGAAACGCCGGGGTCTTTTCCAATATTGACGATATGATCCTTTATACATCCATGCTGGCAGGGCATGGCACGTCAAAGGGGAAGCTGTTCCTGCCAAGAAAGCTGTTTGACCAGGCGATTCAAAATGATACGCCTGGGGCAAGGCAGAACCGCGGCCTTGGATTTGAGCTGGCAGGCGGGCCCCAGAGCTTTTCGGGAATGTTTTTTGATCCGGGCGCTTTTGGACATACCGGATTCACAGGCCCTCATTTTCTTGTTTCTCCCAGGACAGGGCTGTATGTTGTCCTGTTAAACAACCGGGTTCACCCCACCCGAAGAAACAAATCTCATCTGGTGCTGAGGAGAGAACTGGACACGCTGGTTTCTCAGGAATTCTGCCAGATGTTCCCCAACGCCTGCAAAGAAGGAGACTGCTGGTAACCGGAAAGCTTCCCCATGAGGGCAGCACCGCGCGGAACTGTCAGGAAAAGTCCTCTTTCAGACGCTCCAGCATCCGCCGGGCCATTGGCGTAAAGGTCTGGTATTTTTTCCAGACCAGGTAGATCCTGGTTTCCAGCCTTGGGGACAGGGGCCGGAATACCAGCCCGCTGCCGGGTTCTGTGTTGATCAGCCGGTCAAAGGTCAGAAGATATCCCAGTCCCTCCTTTACAAAAAGAGAACCGTTGTATGGCAGCCTGAAAGAGCCCTCCAGGCGAAGCCGGGACATAAGGCTGCCGCACCAGCGGGGCAGGTCTTTGCGCCAGGCCTGTTCCGAGCAAAACAGCGGAAGCCCGGTCAGATCCTCGGCACAGACGGCCTCTTTTTTTGCAAGCCCACAGTGGGCAGGCATGACCACGCCCCAGGTGTCGGCTTCCGGAAAACAGAGGCATTCATATCTGGAGGTGTCGGGATCTTCCGCCAATACCGCAAAGTCCAGAATGCCTCTGTCAAGTTTTTCAAGAACCTGCTCGGTGTCTCCGCTGGTAATGTGATACCGCAGTCCCGGACAGGACTGTTTCAGGTCGCTGACCGCCTGGGCCAGGAAGCGGATCTGATAGGACTCCGCAAGCCCGAAATAGAGTTCTCCCTCTGTGATATCATCCAGAGAGATAAATTCTCCCATGATCTTATCTGCCATTGCCACCAGGTCTTCCGCCCGTTTGCGCAGCAGCACGCCCTCCTCTGTCAGAGTGATGCTGAAGCTGTGACGGACAAACAGCTTTTTCCCAAGCTCATTTTCCAGCGCCTGCATTTGTTTGGAAAGAGCCGGCTGGGTAATATGCAGGTTTTCCGCTGCCCGGGTGATATTTTCCTCTCCGGCAACAGCCAGAAAATTGCGAAGTGTTCTGAGTTCCATAATAATCCCTATTCCGGAGCGTTTACGCGACGGGGCGACGCGAACCTCCAGTTCGCGTCTGCCATCAGTGCTATTTGTGACGCTCCGGCACAAATAGCCATGTGAAAAATCAGCACATCGGTGTGATTTTTCACACTAATCCCCATTCCGGAGCGTTTACGCGACGGGGCGACGCGAACCTCCAGTTCGCGTCTGCCATCAGTGCTATTTGTGACATTCCAAAAATGAATATCATGATATAAATTATAACTATTTGCAAGAAAAAAAGCAAGTTTCTATAATGAAGAGAGAATAGAAAAATCACAGAAAGGATGGTTTTGAAAATGACAGAGACAGGTGAACTGAAGCTGACAAAGGAATGGGATAAGACTTTTCCCAGAAGTGAAAAAACAGAACATGAAAAGGTGACTTTTTCCAACCGTTATGGTATGATATTGGCGGCGGATTTGTATATGCCCAGGAAAAGATCAGGAAAGCTGGCGGCAATCGCGGTCTGCGGACCCTTTGGGGCCGTAAAGGAGCAGGCTTCCGGACTGTATGCCCAGACTATGGCAGAGCGGGGATTTCTCACCATTGCCTTTGATCCGTCCTATACGGGAGAAAGCAGCGGGCAGCCCCGCTATATGGCTTCTCCGGACATCAACACAGAGGATTTCCAGGCGGCGGTGGATTATCTGTCCCTGCGTGACGATGTGGACCCGGAAAAAATCGGGATCATCGGGATCTGCGGCTGGGGCGGCATGGCGCTGAACGCGGCGGCGCTTGACACCCGCGTTCGGGCAACGGTTGCCTCCACCATGTATGATATGAGCCGGGTCAACGCAAAAGGCTATTTTGATTCCGAGGATTCCGCAGACGCCCGTTACGCCAAAAAAGTGGCCCTGAACGCCCAGCGGCTGGAGGATTATAAAAATGGCGGCTATCAGCTTGGAGGCGGCGTAGTGGATCCTCTTCCGGAGGACGCGCCGTTTTTTGTAAAGGATTACTATGATTATTACAAAACCGGGCGTGGATATCATGTCAGAAGCCTCAACTCCAACGGCGGCTGGAACGTGACCGGCTGCATGAGCTTCCTGAATCAGCCTATCCTGCAGTACAGCAATGAGATCCGCAGCGCTGTGCTGGTCATTCACGGGGAAAAGGCGCATTCCTGCTATTTCAGCCGGGATGCCTATGCGGCAATGGTGAAAGACAATCCTTACGCGGATAATAAGGAACTGTATCTTATTCCCGGAGCCGTGCACACCGATCTGTATGACGGCGGCGGAAAAAACGCCATTCCCTTTGATAAGATGGAAGGGTTTTTCAAACATGCTTTTGAAATTCAATAAGGAGGGATTCAAGGTTGAAGAAGAATCTTGGTGTTGTGCCGGCAGTTTATCCGATGCCTGTGCTGATGGTGGCTGCCTACAATGAAGACGGAACGGTAAATGTGATGAATGCCGCCTGGGGAATGATCTGCGGCTCTGATCGGATCGCGCTTTTTATTGACGAAGATCACAAGACCACCCAGGACATCCTGCGGCAAAAAGCGTTTACGGTCAGTATTGCGGACAAAGAACACATGGAAGCGGCAGATTTCTTTGGCATTGCCACCGGCAATAAAATGCCTGACAAGTTTGCCCGCACCGGTTATCACGCGGTTAAGAGCCAGTTTGTCAACGCGCCTGTGGTGGAGGAATTTCCCGTGGCAATGGAATGTGAGCTGGCTGAGGTGGTGCACACGGACAATCTGTATGCCATTGTGGGCAAGATTCTCAACGTGGCGGCAGAGGAAGCAGTCCTTTCCGAAAAAGGAAAGGTGGATCCCGGAAAGCTCAACGCGCTGATCTTTGACCAGTTTCAGTCCGGGTATTATGTCACCGGTGAGAAAGTCGGCAGGGCATGGAATGCCGGAGCCGGTCTGATGAAATAAGAATCTTTGAAAAAAGGCAGCTTCCCAAAAGTACAGGCTTTTGGGAGGGGCCTTTTTTTCTTGCCAGGGAATCTCGGTTCTGGGAGAACTTCTCTCTTGAATTTCTCTGTGGCACCATATATAATAGGAAACTGCAAGAGTATGCACTTAGATTGAAAGGAGCGGCAGTGTGAGCGCGAAAATAACCATTATCGGAGCAGGCAGCGTGGGATCCACCATCGCATTCAGCCTGTCCCAGAATAATATGGCGTCGGAGATTGTGCTGATTGACGTCAACAAAGAAAAAGTAGACGGCGAGGTGATGGATATTGAGCAGGGCACCTGCTTCAGGGACCCTGTATCCATTATCGCGGGAGATTATGAGGATGCCAGGAATTCGGATATTGTGATCATCACATCCGGCATTGCCCGCAAGCCGGGTCAGACAAGAATCGAGCTGACCCAGACCAATGTAGATATTTTAAAGAGCATCACGCCGCTGATTGTAAAAGAGGCGCCGGACGCTCTGTACATAGTGGTCAGCAATCCGGTGGATATTATGACCTATGTGTTCACAAAGATTTCCGGATTGGGAGAAAATCAGGTCATCGGATCGGGAACCCTGTTGGATACCGCCCGGCTGCGCTGCGGGCTTTCCGAACGGCTGCAGATCGCCCAGCGGAACATCCATGCCTATGTATTTGGCGAGCATGGAGACACCTCGTTCATTCCCTGGAGCGACGCCTACATTTCCGGCGTCAGCCTCAATGAATATATCCGGCAGAGGCGGGCCATGGGAATGAAGATAGAGGAGATCGACAAGAAAGAGATGCTGGATTATGTGCGCAATTCCGGCGGAAAGATCATTGCCAACAAGGGCGCCACGTTTTACGCCATTGCCTCGGCTGTCTGCAAGCTGTGTTCAATCCTCCTGGCTTCCTCAGACTCCATGGCGGTGCTATCTTCCATGATGCACGGCGAGTACGGCATTGAGGACGTGTGCCTCAGCACGCTGACCCTTGTGGGCCCCAACGGGATCCGCGGAAAGATTCAGATGCGCATGAACGAGGAGGAGATCGCGCAGCTGCGAAAAAGCGCGGATACCTTGAAAGCAGTCATCAGACAGATCCATCTTTAAGGGAGTGCAAAGGAGGAGCCATGAAATACAGTTACTATCCGGGATGTACAGTAAAGAACCAGGCAAAGGAACTGGATCTCTATGCGAGAGCCTGCGGGGAAAAGCTGGGCTTTGAACTGGAGGAGCTCTCCCAATGGCAGTGCTGCGGGGGCGTATACCCCCTGGGCAGCGACGAGATTGCCACCAAGCTGTCTTCTGTTCGCGCCCTTGCAGAGGCAAAGGAAAAGAAACAGGATCTGGTCACCCTTTGCTCCGCCTGCCATCATGTGCTGAAACGGGTTAATGACGATATGCGGTGTGTGGAAGACATTCGCGTCCGGGCAAACAATTATCTGCAGCCGGAGTCGCCCTATCAGGGAGAGACAACGGTGATCCATTATCTGGAGGTGCTCCGGGATCGGGTGGGGTTTGACGTCCTGAAAGAAAAGGTCACCCATCCCCTTAACGGCAGAAAGATCGGCGCCTATTACGGCTGTCTGCTTTTGCGGCCCGGAAAGATCATGGGGTTTGACGATCCGGAGAATCCGGTGATCCTGGAGGATCTGATCCGCGCCCTGGGCGGAGAGCCGGTTGTCTATCCTTACCGCAACGAGTGCTGCGGAGGATATCTTTCCCTGAAAGAAAAAGAGCTGTCCAAAAGTATGACGGACAGGATCATGGACAGCGCGGAGGGCTTTGGGGCTCAAATGCTGATCACCGCCTGTCCCCTGTGTCTGTATAACCTGAATCAGAGCACATCCGGCGCAAAGCTGCCGGTCCGTTATTTTACGGAGCTGCTGGCAGAGGCCCTTGGGGTAAAAGAGGAGGTGTCCGGAGAATGACAAAAGCGGAAAAACAGGCAGAACTGATCCGCCAGATCGGCGGAACCGATCCCTACAAATGTATGAAATGCGGCAAATGCTCCGCAACCTGTCCGTCTTTTGACCAGATGGACATCAAACCCCATCAGTTTGTCTCCTGTGTGCTTCATGACCAGATCGGGAGACTGGTTCAGTCCAAGTCCCTGTGGAAATGCCTTTCCTGCTTTGCCTGTGTGGAACGGTGTCCCAGAGACGTAAAGCCGGGCAAGCTCATTGACGCCGCAAGGCAGCTTGTGATCCGCCAGAGAGGGCAGGATTACCTGAATCCGGATCAGATTCCGGAGCTTTTGGATCCGGAACTGCCCCAGCAGCTGCTGGTCAGCGCGTTCCGCAGATACAGGAGGTAGGAGCAATGCAGAGAATCGGAGTATTTGTCTGCCATTGCGGAAGCAACATTGCCGCATCGGTGGATGTGAAAAAAGTGGCTGAGGCGGCTTTGCTGGAGCCGGGCGTAGTTCACGGGGAAGACTATCAGTATATGTGTTCCGAGACCGGACAGGCAAAGATCGTGGAGGCCATTCGGGAAAAAAATCTGACGGGCATCGTTGTCTGTTCCTGTTCTCCCCGGATGCACGAGGCTACTTTCCGCAAATGCGCGGAGCGGGCAGGACTGAATCCCTATATGGTGGAGATCGCCAATATCCGGGAGCACTGTTCCTGGATTCACCGGGATATGCAGGAGGCCACCAAAAAAGCGGTGATCCTTATGAGAGCCGCCGTGGCCAAGGTAAATCTGAATACGCCTCTGAAAGCAGGAGAGAGCCGGGTGACAAAACGGGCGCTGGTCATTGGCGGCGGCATTGCCGGCATCCAGACGGCGCTGGACATTGCGGAGGCCGGGTATGAGGTAGATATCGTAGAGAAGTCTCCCAGCATCGGCGGCAGGATGGCACAGCTTGACAAGACCTTTCCCACACTGGACTGTTCGGCCTGCATTCTTACGCCAAAGATGGTGGAAGCTTCCGCCCATGAAAAGATTACTCTCTATACATACAGTGAAGTAGAACATGTGACAGGCTATGTGGGAGATTTTACGGTGGATATCCGCAAAAAAGCCCGCAGCGTCAATATGGAAAAATGTACCGGCTGCGGCCTCTGTCAGGAGAAATGTCCCTCCAGAAAGACGCCCAGCGAGTTTAACAGAGGACTGAGTACAAGAAGCGCCATTTACACGCCCTTTGCCCAGGCCATTCCAAATGTGCCGGTGATCGACCGGGAGCACTGCATAAAGTTTCAGACGGGAAAATGCGGGCTGTGCGCCAAGGTGTGCCAGGCAGACGCCATAGACTATCAGCAGCAGGATCAGATCATTACGGAGAAATACGGCGCCATTGTGGTGGCTACCGGATTTGATACCATCAGTCTGGATCAGTACGGCGAATATGCTTACAGCCAGAGCCCCGATGTGATCACTTCCCTGGAGCTGGAGCGGATCATGAACGCGGCGGGGCCTACCGGAGGCCATCTGGAGCGGCTGTCGGATCACAGGCAGCCAAAAAATATGGTGTTTGTCCAGTGCGTGGGCAGCCGGTGCGCCGACAGCAGGGGAAAGAGTTACTGCTCCAAGATCTGCTGCATGTACACGGCAAAGCATGCCATGCTGATCCGGGACAAATATCCGGATGTAAACGTAACGGTGTTCTACATTGATGTGCGGACGCCGGGCAAAAATTTTGATGAGTTTTACCGCAGAGCGGTGGAAGAATACCATGTGAATTATATCAAAGGCCAGGTTGGCAAGGTGGCTCCCCAGCCGGACGGCAGCCTGCTGGTGCAGGGCGTCGATCTGCTGGATAACAGGCAGGTTTTGATCAATGCGGATATGGTGGTGCTGGCCACCGCCATTGAACCTGGTCCGGACGCCCGCAGGATCGCCGCCATGCTTACCGCAAGCATTGATACAAACAATTTCCTGACGGAAGCCCATCCAAAGCTGCGCCCTGTGGAATCGCCCACGGCAGGCATTTTCCTTTCCGGCGTTTGCCAGGGCCCCAAGGATATTCCGGAAACGGTATCTCAGGCAGGGGCCGCGGCGGTAAAGGTCATCGGACTGCTGGCCAAGGATAAGCTTCTGACCAATCCCTGTACGGCAAAGGCCGACGAACTGATGTGCAACGGCTGTTCCGCATGCGCAAACGTATGCCCTTATGGGGCGATCTCCTATGAGGATCACGAGGTCAGGGGGCCGGGCGTTCGGGAAGTACGCCGTGTGGCAGTGGTGAACGACGCTCTCTGTCAGGGCTGCGGCGCCTGTACGGTGGCATGTCCCTCCGGCGCCATGGACCTGCAGGGATTTTCAAACAGACAGATCATTGCGGAGGTAGATGCCATATGCAGGTAGAAGACAAGAAAGAATTCCGGCCAAAGATCGTCGCCTTTTGCTGCAACTGGTGCAGCTACGCCGGGGCGGATCTTGCGGGAAGCAGCCGTCTTTCCTATCCGGCGGATGTGAAGATCATCCGTGTCCCCTGTTCCTGCAGGGTAAATCCCATGTTCATTCTGCGGGCCTTTGAGCGGGGCGCGGACGGGGTGATCCTCTGCGGATGCCATCCGGGAGACTGTCATTACAGCACCGGCAATTTTTACACAAGAAGACGTATGACGCTGCTGTTCTCCATGCTGGATTTTATCGGAATCGAAAAGGGGCGTGTGAGAGTGGAGTGGGTTTCCGCCGCGGAGGGGGCCAAATTCTCCGCCACCATGAATGAATTCGCGGAAAAGATCCGTTCCCTTGGGGAAAACGTCAGATTGGGGGATATCAGATGCAGGAGCTGATCAAAAGAGCAAAAGAACTGCTGGCAGACGGCACGGCAGCCCGTGTGCTGGGCTGGCGCCGGGGCGATCTGCCCTACAATCCCGAGCCGGCGTTTTTTGAAAAAGAGGAAGACCTGGACCGGTTTGTTTACGACGGGTTCTGCGGCGCCAATTTAAGCAAGATGATGATCGAGGCTTCCCGGCTGGAGGGAAAGACTCTGGTCTTTTTGAAGCCCTGCGATACATACAGCTTCAACCAGCTTTTGAAAGAGCATCGGGTAGACCGGGAGAAAGCCTATATCATAGGCGTGGGATGCCGTGGCAAGCTGGATATTGAAAAGATCCGTGCCCAGGGCATCAGCGGCATCACAGCCATATCCGGCGCGGAAAATGACGGCCCGGATACCCTGAAGGTCAGGACCATTTACGGGGACAGAACCGTAAACTACGGATCCGCTCTGCTTGGGCGCTGTCATGTGTGCAAGGGCAAGGAGCACAAAATCTGTGACGAACAGATCGGCCGGTCCCGGGACACAAAGGACGCCGATCCCTATGAGGAAGTGCGCGCCGTGGAGGCTATGACGCCGGAAGCGCGGTTTGCCTTTTTTCAGAAAGAACTTGGAAAATGTATCCGCTGCAACGCGTGCCGCAACGTGTGTCCCGCGTGCAGCTGCCGGAAATGTGTCTTTGACAGTACCAGCTTTGACAGCGCCCAGAAAGCAAATGTGGACTCCTTTGAAGAAAAAATGTTCCACATCATCCGTTCCTTTCATGTGGCCGGGCGCTGCACAGACTGCGGCGAGTGCAGCAGAGTGTGTCCCCAGGGGATTCCGCTCCATCTGTTCAACCGCAGGTATATAAAAGAGATCAATGAACTGTACGGACAGTTTCAGGCCGGTGAGGATCCGGAAGCGACCAGTCCCCTTACGGATTATCTGGCTGAGGATCCGGAGCCGGGCATCATAGAAGAAAGGGGATAATGTCATGTATAAGATAACAAAAGAGAATCTGCGGGCATTATTCCGTGAGATTGCCGGCAGCCGGGAGCTTTATCTGCCGGTGGAGATGGGCGGTCAGGTGAACTTCGGCGTATGGGATGAGGACGCGAAGGTGCGCCTGGATGTGTTAAAGACCGTAAAGTCTCCAAAGGACATTTTTTTCCCTCAGGCCGAAACATTATATACCTGCACGGGGTCAGGAAAAAACATCCGGATCAAGCCTCAGGAGCTGAAAGACCGGGATTTTGTGGTGTTTGGAATGCGCGCCTGCGACGTGCGGGGAGTTAAGGTGCTGGATCAGGTATTTTTAAGCGATCCCCAGGACACCTATTACGCTGCCCGCCGGGCCCATGGGATTCTGGTGTCCATGGCCTGCGGCCGGCCGGAAGAATCCTGTTTCTGCAGTACCTTTGGCATAGACGCGGCCGCTCCCGAGGGAGACGTGGCCGCATGGATGACAGAGAAGGATCTTTTCCTGAAGCCTCTTACCGAAAAAGGAGAACAGTTCATAACCTCTGTGGAGTCGCTTTTGACAAAGGCGGAGGATGAAGCGGAGACTGTGGAAGCGGAGCAGAAGCGGATCCGGGAGATTCTGGAAAAACTGCCCTACAGGAATCTTTCCTTAGACGGCTGGGACGGCGGAGCCACAGAAGAAAAATTTGATTCTCCCATCTGGGAGACGCTGTATCGTCCCTGTCTGGCATGCGGCACCTGCACGTTTGTGTGCCCTACCTGCCAGTGTTACGATATTAAGGATTACCGGACGGCGGAGGGCGTTCAGCGTTACCGCTGCTGGGATTCCTGCATGTATTCGGATTTTACGCTGATGGCCGGGGGCAACAACAGGACGACCCAGCTGCAGCGGTTTCGCCAGAGATTTATGCACAAACTGATTTACTTCCCCGCCAACAATCAGGGAATGTATTCCTGCGTAGGCTGCGGGCGGTGCGTGGAAAAATGCCCGTCGTCCCTGAATATCGTGAAAGTGATCAAAGCATTTGAAAAACAGGGAGGTGGCGCGAATGTGTAACCGCAGGGATCCCCTGATCCCCCAGATCGGCGTGATCACCCATGTGGAGACCGAGACGCCTGACGTAAAAACCTTTCGGATCGTCAGGCCGGAGGGGGGTAAGTTATTTGACCATATGCCCGGCCAGTGCGCCATGATCTGCGTGCCGGGGGTCAGCGAGGGAATGTTTTCCATTACCTCTTCCCCAACCAATCGGGAATATCAGGAGTTCAGCATCAAACGGTGCGGAATGCTCACGGAGCAGCTTCACAGCCTGGAACCGGGAGACCAGGTGACTGTCCGGGGCCCTTACGGGAATCATTTTCCCGTGGAAACTGAGCTGAAAGGAAAAGACCTGCTGTTTATCGCAGGCGGGATCGGACTGGCCCCCCTGCGCTCGGTGATCAATTATGTGCTGGACAACCGGCAGGATTACGGCAAGATAGACATTCTTTACGGAGCCCGATCCGCAGACGATCTGGTGCGGCGAAAAGAAATGGAAGAGGTGTGGATGAAAGCTCCCGGCGTAAACGGATATCTGACCATAGATGTGGCTCAGGAGGGCTGGAACGGCCATGTGGGCTTTGTGCCGGACTACCTGAAAGAAATCGGCTTTGCCGCTGACAAGACTGCCCTGGTATGCGGGCCTCCCATTATGATCAAATTTGTGCTTGCCGCCCTGGAGGGAATGGGCTACACAAAGGAACAGGTATATACGACCCTGGAGCTTCGGATGAAATGCGGAATCGGCAAATGCGGGCGCTGCAACATCGGCTCCAAGTATGTGTGCAAGGACGGCCCCGTTTTCCGGCTGGATCAGATCGAAGAGCTGCCGGACGAGTATTAGGGCATTGATTTCCTGCAAAGGGGTACAATACGGAAAGGAATGGTATGGATCAATGGAAGAAATGGTAAACGTATATTTTTTCGGTAAGAAATACAGTGTGCCTGCATCCCTCACCATCATGACGGCTATGGAATACGCAGGATATACCTTAAAGCGGGGCTGCGGCTGCCGCCACGGCTTTTGCGGCGCCTGCGCCACCATATACCGGATTAAGGGAAAGAATGAGCTGAAGACCTGTCTGGCCTGTCAGACCCAGGTGGAGGAAAGCATGTATGTGGCCAGTATTCCTTTCTTTCCCACGGACAAGCGCACATATGAGATCGAGGATATCCGGCCAGACCAGCGGGTTATGATGGAACTGTATCCGGAGATCTACAGCTGTATCGGGTGTAATGCCTGTACGAAAGCCTGCACCCAGGATCTGAATGTGATGCAGTATATTGCCTACGCCCAGCGGGGTGAATTTGAAAAATGCGCGGAGGAATCTTTTGACTGTGTGGGCTGCGGGTGCTGTTCCGTTCGCTGTCCCGCGGGCATTTCCCATCCCATGGTAGGCCTGCTGGCAAGAAGGCTTACCGGCAAATACATAGCGCCTCAGGCGGAGCACCTGAACAGGCGGGTGGAAGAGATCCATTCAGGTCAGTATGACCGGCTGATTGAGCAGATTATGGAAAAGCCCATTGAGGAAATGCAGGAACTGTACAATCACAGAGAGATTGAAAAGTAAGGAGGGAACATCATGTTTACAACGGAAATGCTGGAATCCGTCAAAAAGGTGGAAGCCACCAGGGCAGCGCGTATGGGCACCGAGCCTGAGCGTATGTCGGCAGAGGAAAAGGATGCTCTCCTGAAACAATATCATCCGGATTACCGGGAGGAAGGCTTTGACCGGATTCAGGTGGGTCCCAACGCGGGACAAAAGGCCCCCAGGGAGCTGACGGCGCTTCTTCATTCCAACAGCCGCCTGCTTCACCGGAATCTGGATCTGACCAAAATAGATTATGACGTGGATGTGCTGGTGATCGGCGGCGGCGGCGCGGGAGCTTCCGCGGCCATCGAGGCGAAAGCGGCCGGCGCGGATGTGATGATCGTCACCAAACTCCGCATTGGAGACGCCAACACCATGATGGCGGAAGGTGGCATCCAGGCGGCAGACAAGGAAAATGATTCTCCGGTGCAGCATTATCTGGACGCGTTTGGAGGCGGACATTTTGCCGCCAGGCCGGAGCTTTTAAGAAGACTGGTCATGGAGGCGCCCGACGCCATTCAGTGGCTGAACGGGCTGGGCGTCATGTTTGACAAAGATGAAAGCGGCCGTATGGTCACCACCCACGGCGGCGGCACATCCAGAAAGCGGATGCACGCCTGCAAGGATTATACCGGGGCGGAGATCATGCGGACTTTGCGGGACGAGGTGCTGAACCGGAAGATTCCCGTGGCGGAATTTACCTCCGCCGTTGAACTGCTGAAAGATGAGAAAGGGCAGGTAGCCGGTGCGGTTCTTCTGAACATGGAGACAGACGACTATCTGGTGGCAAGGGCAAAGACGGTGATCATTGCCACAGGCGGCGCGGGACGGCTTCATTATCAGAATTTCCCCACCTCCAATCATTACGGCGCGACCGCGGACGGCCTTGTGCTGGGATATCGGGCGGGCGTGCCCCTGCTGTATCAGGACACCATCCAGTACCATCCTACGGGAGTGGCCTATCCCTCCCAGATCTTTGGCGCGCTGGTAACGGAGAAAGTCCGTTCGCTGGGCGCCATGCTGGTGAACAGGGAAGGGGAAGCGTTTATGCACCCTCTTGAGACAAGAGATGTTGCCGCGGCCGCCATTATCCGGGAATGTACCCAAAGAGGCATGGGCGTCACAACGCCTCTTGGCAGCGGGGTATGGCTGGACACGCCCATGATCGAACTGATGGGCGGAGAGGGCACCATTGAAAAACGCATTCCGGCAATGCTGCGGATGTATCTGAATTATGACATTGATATGCGCAGACAGCCGATCCTGGTATATCCCACCCTGCATTATCAGAACGGCGGGCTGGAGATCGGCGGAGACGGGTTTACGAAGACTGTTCCGAACCTGCTTGTGGCCGGGGAGGCAGTAGGCGGCATTCACGGAAGAAACCGGCTGATGGGCAACTCGCTTCTGGATATTATCGTGTTTGGGCGCAACGCGGGCAAGATGGCGGCGGCCCGGGCAAAGGAAACCGTACTGGGCAGGCCCGGCCTGGATCATATTACAGAGTATGCCAGACAGCTGCAGGCGGCCGGAGTGGAGACAGAGGGGGTATCTCCTCTGCTGCTGCCGGATTACGCAAGACATGAGAGATAACCCATAATGGCAAGGAGAACAAAATGAATATATTGAAATGGTTTCAGGAAAATATCATGTCAAATACCATGATGCTGGTGTTTTTGATTGCCGTGATCGGCTATCTGGTAGGCAGCATCCGGATTCGGGGCATCGAACTTGGCACGGCGGGAATTCTGCTGGTGGCTCTGGTGTTTGGCCATTTTGGCTTTGAGATCCCCGATCTTGTGCGGGAAATGGGACTGATCTGCTTTGTCACATCCGTAGGCTTCATTGCGGGCCCCAATTTCTTCCGGAATTTTAAACAGAACGCCACTTCCTATATTTTGCTTGGAGTGATCATCATTGTCTCCGGCGCCCTGGTGTGCGTTGGAATCATCAAGCTTTTTGGGATCCCCACCGACATCAGCGTGGGCATGATGGCGGGAGCTTTGACAAGCACTCCCGGACTGGCGGCGGCTTTAGAGTCTACCGGTTCCAATGCGGCGTCTGTGGGCTATGGGATCGCCTATCCCTTTGGGGTAGTGGGGGTGGTTCTGTTTGTGCAGCTGATCCCCAAGATCCTGAAGACGGACATGGCCGCGGAGCGGGCGCAGTTTCAGGCAGCGGCATCGCAGACAGAGGACTACCGCAAGAAACAGAAGCAAAAGCTGTTTTACGCGGACAGCATGGGATTTTTCCCTTTTTCCCTGGCAATTGTGCTGGGAATTATCCTGGCAAAAATTGAGATCCGTCTTCCGGGAGGGGGCGTGTTCTCTCTTGGAACTTCCGGCGGCCCGCTGATCGCGGGTCTGATCCTGGGCCATTTCGGCCATATCGGAAAAATGAGCGTCAAAGTGGAAAAAAGCGTGCTTCAGTGCCTGCGGGAATTTGGACTGGCCCTGTTTCTTCTTGGGGCAGGCGCCCAGGCGGGGGCAGGCTTTGTGGACATTTTAAAGGAGCATGGCGTGCTGCTGTTTGTTTACGGAGCGCTGATGACCCTGGTTCCCATGCTTCTGGGATATCTGTTTGCCGCAAAGGTGCTGAAGCTCAGCGTATTTAACAGTCTGGGCTCTATCTGCGGCGGAATGACCAGCACGCCGGCTTTAGGCACCCTGATCCGGGTAACGGAAACCGACGATGTGGCCTCCGCCTACGCGGCCACCTATCCGGTGGCTCTGGTGCTGGTAGTGCTGGCCTGTCAGTTTATCGGCGTGTTCCTGTAGCCAAAGGGCCGGCAGGATCAAGTGTGGAACAGGAAAGGAGAATCATCATGCGCGAGATCAGCGGAGGACAGATTACAGATGCGGTAGAGCGCCTTTGTATCCAGGCAAATCAGTTTCTGCCGGAAGACGTGCGAAAGGCCGTCAGAAACTGCCGTGACTGTGAGGACTGGGAAACCGCCAGGGGAGTACTGGACAAGATCATTGATAATTTTGAGATCGCGGAGAAAGAGCAGGTTCCCATCTGCCAGGACACAGGCATGGCATGTGTGTTTCTGGAGATCGGACAGGATGTGCATATTACCGGGGGAGACCTGACGGAGGCGGTAAACGAGGGCGTCCGCCGGGGCTATGAAAAAGGCTATCTCCGCAAATCCGTAGTAAAGGATCCGGTGCGCCGGGGAAATACCGGCGACAACACTCCGGCCATGATCTACACGGAGATTGTTCCCGGGGAGCAGATCCGGATCACGGTGGCCCCAAAGGGGTTTGGCAGCGAAAATATGAGCGCCATTCGGATGTTTAAGCCCTCCGCGGGACTGGAGGGGATCAAGGATTTCATTTTGGAGACGGTGGAAAACGCGGGCCCCAATCCGTGCCCTCCTATGGTAGTGGGCGTTGGGATCGGCGGAACCTTTGACAAGGCGGCGCTTCTGGCCAAAAAAGCCCTGATCCGTCCCATTGACTCGGAAAACCCGGATCCCTTTTACGCAGACCTGGAAAAAGAAATGCTGGAAAAGATCAACCGCCTTGGTATTGGCCCCCAGGGCTTTGGAGGAAAGACCACGGCCATCGGCCTCAACATTGAGACCATGCCTACCCACATTGCGGGAATGCCATGTGCCATCAACATCAGCTGTCATGTGACCAGACATCAGACGGAGGTGATCTAGTTGGAAAAACATATTACGCTGCCTCTTACGGAGGAACTGGCCAGATCCCTTCACTGCGGGGAGACGGTGTATCTGACCGGTACCGTTTATACATCCAGAGACGCCGGACACAAGAGAATGTGCGAGACGCTTGCCAGGGGAGAAGCCCTTCCCTTTGACCCGTCCGACGCTACGATATATTATGTGGGCCCTACTCCCGCGAAGCCGGGGCAGGTCATTGGATCTGCAGGCCCTACAACCAGCGGCCGGATGGACGCCTACGCGCCTGCAATGATGAAGGCAGGCGCCCGGGGAATGATCGGAAAAGGCGCGCGTCTGCCGGAAGTGGTGGACGCCATGAAAAAATACGCCGGCGTTTATTTTGGAGCCATTGGCGGCGCAGGGGCCCTTTTGGCAAAATGTATCAAAAAAAGCGAACTGATCGCGTACGAAGATCTGGGGGCGGAGGCGCTCAGAAAGCTGTATGTGGAAGAGTTTCCCGTGGTGGTGATCATTGACAGCCGGGGGAACAACCTGTACGAAAACGGCAGGGCGGCATATCTGGCCGCGAAGAAAACAGACTGACGAACAAAAACGGGGACGATTGGGAGGATAACGGGATGAAATCAAATGAGACTGCCGTCAACGGCATCAGACATCAGGTATTGCGGGAGGTTGCCAGGCTTGCCTGGGCAGGCGAGCTGGAGGAAAAACGGGACCAGATCCCCTACTGGATCATTCCGGGGCCTCAGGCCAAGTTCCGGTGCTGTATTTACAAAGAAAGGGAGATCATCCGCCAGCGGGTTCGTCTGGCCGAGGGAAAATGTCCCACGGACAAGCAGTCCTCCAATGTGATCCAGGTGATCAACGCAGCCTGCGAGGAATGTCCCATCGCATCCTATCTGGTAACGGACAACTGCCGGAAATGTATTGGAAAGGCCTGTCAGAGCGCCTGTCAGTTTGATGCCATCTCCATGGGTGACCATCGGGCCTATATCGATCCCGTAAAATGCAGAGAGTGCGGCAAATGCGCCCAGGCATGTCCCTACAGCGCCATTGCCCATTTGGAACGGCCATGCAAGAAAGCGTGTCCCGTAGATGCCATTGCCTATGATGAGTATGGAATCTGCGTGATCGATGAAAAAAAGTGCATTGCATGCGGAAATTGTTTCCACAACTGTCCCTTTGGCGCCATTGCGCCCAAAATCTCTCTTGTGGATGTGATCAAGGAGATCCGGGCTGGAAAACGGGTGGTGGCTATGGTGGCCCCCTCTACGGAGGGCCAGTTTGGCCCCGGCATTACCATGGCCAGCTGGAAGACCGCCTTGAAAAAGGTGGGGTTTGCGGATATGGTGGAAGTAGGACTGGGAGGAGATATGACCGCGGCGGCAGAAGCCGAGGAGTGGGCGCAGGCCTATCAGGAAGGCCGGAAAATGACCACCTCCTGTTGTCCGGCGTTTGTCAATATGATCCGGATGCACTTCCCCAAGCTGATGAAATACATGTCTGACACCGTATCGCCTATGTGCGCCGTGTCCCGGTTCTTAAAACAGCAGGATCCGGAAACCGTCACGGTGTTTATCGGTCCCTGTGTGGCCAAGAAGAGCGAGGCGCAGGATCACGGGATCCAGGGCAACGCGGATTATGTGATGACCTACGGCGAAGTCCGGTCTATGATGTATGCGAAAAACGTGGAGCTGGAGCCGGAGGATCCGGTTTATCAGGAAAGCTCCGTTTACGGAAAGCGCTTTGGCAACAGCGGCGGGGTAGCTTCCGCGGTGCTGCGGTGTTTTGAGGAAATGGGTGAGGAGAAAGCTCCCAATGTGCTTCGGTGCAACGGAGCCGCGGAGTGCAAAAAAGCGCTGTTTTTGCTGCGCGCGGGACGCCTCAAGGAGGACTTTATTGAGGGAATGGCCTGTGTGGGCGGCTGCGTAGGCGGCCCCAGCAAAAATATGAGTGAGGCGGAGGCGAAAAAAACCAGAGACGAGATGATCGGCCAGGCAGACAGCCGGGGCGTTCATGAGAATCTGAAGCTTGTGGGGGCAGATCAGGTGCCGATGCACCGGACCACATCCTGACAGGTGAGACGGAAAGACAGAACCGACAAAGGCCTGTGGTCTTTGTTCAATGAAATATTTTAGCGGATTTTTAGAACTGCTGACTCTGACAGAGCTTTGCGTAAGATTTGTTCAGGGCCAGCAGTTCTTCATGTGTGCCTTCCTCCGCAATGTGATTGTCGTCAATGACAATGATGCGGTGGGCGTTTTTGATGGTGGAAAGCCGGTGGGCAATGATCAGGGTGGTCCGCCCCTCCGCAAGCCGGTCAAAGGACGACTGGATCCGGGCTTCCGTAACGGAATCCAGCGCGGAAGTGGCTTCGTCCAGAATGAGAATGGGCGGATTCTTCAAAAAGACCCGGGCAATGGAGATCCGCTGCTTCTGGCCTCCGGACAGCATGACGCCCCGTTCTCCTACATAAGTCTGAAAGCCGTCGGGCATGGCAATGATATCCTGATAGATTTCCGCTTTTTTTGCGGCTTCAATGACTTCCGCCTCTGTGGCGTCGGGACGGCCGTAACGGATATTTTCCAGAACAGTATCCGCAAACAGAAAGATATCCTGCTGTACGATGCCGATATTCTGCCGCAGGGACCGCTGAGTCACCGTCCGGATATCGGCGCCGTCCAAAAGGATGCGGCCGCCGGTCACATCGTAGAAACGGGGGATCAGCTGGCACAGGGTAGACTTTCCGCCGCCGGAAGGCCCCACTACCGCAACCGTCTCTCCGGGGGAAATATGGATGGACACATGATCCAGCACCTGATCGGCGCCGTCGTAGGAAAAGGACACGTCATCCAGGAAAATGTCGCCCTTTGCGGCGCCCATAACAGCGGCGCCGGGAATGTCCCGGACAGAGGGCTCTGTCCGCATCAGCTCCACAAACCGATGAAAACCTGCCATGCCGTTTAAAAACTGCTCTACAAAGGCGGCCAGCTTCCGCACAGGCGTGAGAAAAGTAGAGATATACAGGGAAAAGGTAATCAGATCCACAAAGTCCATCTGCCCTTTCATGATGAATATGCCGCCAACCGCGATCACCAGTACGTTCATCACCGGCAGGGCAAACTCAAGCCCGGCGTTGTAAACGGCCATGGCCTTGTAATAGTCCCGCTTTGCCTCTTTGAACAGCTCATTGGAGCGGAGAAATTTCAGATCCTCCTGTTTCTCGTTGTTAAACGCCTTGGCAGTGCGCATGCCGGAGATGGCAGACTCCAGCTCGTTATTGATGCCCGCCATATTCTGCTTTACCTGCAGAGAAGCCTTTACCATGCGCCTCCGCAGAATCACTGTAAAGAGTACAAAAACAGGCACAATGGAAAAGACGGTCAGAGCCAGCTTCCATTGAATGGAAAACATCAGCCCAAAAGCGCCGCACAAAGTCACCAGAGAGATAAACAGATCCTCCGGGCCATGATGGGCCAGCTCCGTGATCTCAAACAGATCGTTGGTCACCCGGCTCATCAGCTGACCGGTGCGGTTCTGATCAAAAAAGGAAAAAGAAAGATCCTGCATATGGTGAAACAGATCCTGCCGGATGTCCGCCTCGATCCGCACGCCCATCATATGGCCCAGGTAGGTGACGATATACTGCATGACAGCCCGAAGTCCGTATGCGGCAAGCAGGATGGCCATCACGCAGAAGAATGCGCCAAACAGGCTGGCAGGCAGCAGCTGCTGCAATGCCAGCCTGGATGTATACGGAAAGATCAGATCCACAACGGCAATGCCCAGGGCGCAGATCATATCCAGAAGAAACAGTCCAAGATGAGGTTTGTAGTAGGACAGAAAAAGGGAAATCTGCCTTTTTTGAAACCGCTGTTCATCCATATCCATGCTCCTTTACGCTATTCTTTGCCGTTGAAGCAGTAGGTACAGAGCTTGCAGGGAGAAATGCCGATGGATTTTTCCATATCGTCCAGACGCTGGTAGCGCAGGCTGGTAAAATTCTGCTGCCGGCGGATCTCCTCTATCATCTCTTTATAATTGGTGCTGTTGGGATCGGTGTAATCGTCCAGCATTTCTTCCGCCCGGTCCCCTTCCCGCTCTGAGATCACCCGTCTGGTGATCAGGTCCAGATCGGATTTGGAACGGGAGAAATTCAGATATTTGCAGCCAAACACCAGGGGAGGGCAGGCAGGACGCACATGAACCTCCTTTGCGCCGCTCTGGTACAGAAATTCGGTCGTTTCCCGCAGCTGGGTGCCCCGGACGATGGAGTCGTCTATGAGTACCAGGCTTTTGCCCCGGATCAGCTGATGAACCGGGATCAGCTTCATGCGGGCGATCAGATTCCGCTGTCTCTGATGAGCCGGCATAAAGGATCTGGGCCAGGTAGGCGTATATTTGATGAAAGGCCTGGAAAAGGGAATGCCGGAGGCGTTTGCGTAGCCGATGGCATGGGCGGTGCCCGAATCCGGCACGCCGGCCACATAATCCGGCATCACATTATCCCGATTGGCAAGCATACTGCCGCAGCGGTAGCGCATTTCCTCCACATTGATCCCCTCATAGGAAGAGTTGGGGTAACCGTAGTAAACCCAGAGAAAGCTGCAGATTTGCATATCCTCTCCGGGAGGGCTGACAGTCTGGGCCCCATCCGGCGTAAGGAACACGATCTCTCCGGGGCCAAGCTCCCGATAGTCTTGATATCCCAGATTATAGTAGGCAAAGTTTTCAAAGGAGGCGCACATGGAGCCTTCTTTTTTTCCAAGAACCACCGGCATTCTGCCAAGCCGGTCTCTGGCGGCATACAGGCCGTCTTTGGTCAGCAGCAGGATGTTCATGCTGCCCTGGATCATCTGCTGGGCGTAGCGGATGCCTTCCACGATGGAAGACTGCTGGTTGATCAGGGAAGCCACCAGCTCGGTGGCGTTGATGCCGCCGCCGCTCATTTCCAGAAAATGCGTGGAGCCATTTTGATAGGAAAGCTCTACCAGCTGGTCCGCGTTGTTGATTCGCCCCACGGTAGTAAGGGCAAAGCTGCCCAGATGAGACTGAACCAGCAGAGGCTGAGGCTCGCTGTCGGAAATACAGCCGATGCCCATGTTGCCTTCCAGTTCCGTCACATCCCGTTCAAATTTCGTGCGGAACGGGGAATTTTCAATATTATGAATCGCCCGGTCAAAGCCTTTGGGCCCGTAAACGGCCATGCCGCCCCGGCGGGTGCCCAGGTGTGAATGATAGTCTGTGCCGAAGAACAGGTTCATCACACAGTCCTCTTTTGATACGACGCCAAAAATACCACCCATAATGCCGCTCCTTTCTTCTGCTGTAAGGGATCTGTTCTGTGTTTGTCAGTCCCATTATATCGGAAGATCCTGCCATTTACAATGAGAAATTTCTGTTATTTGAAAAGCAGTTGCATTCCCGGAAAAAAATAGTAAAATAGTGGTAAAAAGCAATCCGGCGCGTCTTACGGGGAGGGCAGGAATTCCACTCTGCCGTCTTCCAGATGATAAACGGCTCCCATGACGCGCAGGCCCTGCTCCTCCTCCCGGCGGATGCCAAGGCTGCTTTCAATGACCGAGACGCTGTGGCGCACGTTCAGGCAGCAGGCCCTGAAGTCGTCGGTTTCGCCGCCGATGGCCCGGCGGATCTCATCGGTGATGAATTTGATGTAGCCTGCCGGATCGTGATGGATGGCGGCGTCCACGGCTCCGCAGTGGTCGTGTCCCAGAACCACGATAAGACGGCAGTGGAGATGTTCTGCCGCGTACTCGATGCTGCCCAGCTGATGGTCGTCGATCACATTGCCGGCTACCCGGATCACAAACAGATCTCCGATGCCGGCAGCAAAAATGCTTTCGGGAATCACTCTGGAGTCGGAACAGGTGACCACAACGGCATAGGGCCGCTGTCCCTCACGGCAGGTCCGCTGCCGGATTTCAGGGGAAATGTCCCCGCTGTTTGTCAGGGATTCCAGGTAGGTCAGATTGCCTGCCTGCAGTTTCAGAAGAGCCGCCCGGGCAGAGAGGACATCGCCCTCAGGCGCGGGATACCGGTTATTCATGGATTCATCCATAGGATCGCCGCCTTTCTTTTGTAGGAAGAGTTTTTCTGCTTTTCAGTATAGAGGATGGACAAGGTTCTTGCAAGCGGAACAAGGAGTTTCGGCATAAAATAAAAAACAGGAGGTAACATAGATTGGTAAAGATTATTTCAGACAGCACCTGCGACCTGTCAAAGGATTTATTGGAGCAGTATGACATCTCCATTCTTCCCCTGCATATCCTGCTGGGAGAAAAAGAGTATGAAGACGGTGTGAACATTACGCCGGAAGAGATCTATCAGTGGGCGGAGGCCAATAAGACCACGCCGAAAACATCGGCTCCCGCCATGGAAGAGGCGGTAGAGCTGCTGCGTCCTTATGTGGAGGCAAATAATCCGGTGATCTGCTTTTCCATCTCCGGAGAGATGTCCGCGTCAGGAAACGTAATGCGCCTGGCGGCCCGGCAGCTGGAGGCGGAGTCCCTTGTGACGGTTATTGATTCGGAAAATCTGTCTACCGGGATCGGGCTTCTGGTGATCGCCGCCGCCGTGATGGCAAAGCAGGGAATGGAACCCCGGGATATTGAGAAGCGGATCCGGGAGCGGATTCCAAAAGTGCGGGCAAGCTTTGTGGTAGATACTCTGACATACCTGCACCGCGGCGGCCGCTGCAGCGGACTGGCGGCTCTTGCCGGAAGCGCGCTGAAGCTCCATCCCCGGATTCAGGTGACAGAGGGCGTTATGCACGCCGGGAAAAAATACCGGGGCAGTCTGGAGCGGGTGATCCGCCAGTATGTTCAGGATCTGGAGCCGGAGCTTAAGGCGGCGGATCCCGCCAGGGTGTTTATTACTCATTCCGGCTGCAGCAGGGAGATTGTGGATCAGGTAAGGGCTTTTCTGGAAAGCCTTCATCAATTTGAGGAGATTCTGGAGACCAGGGCAGGCGGCGTGATTTCCAGCCACTGCGGGCCGGGTACTCTGGGCGTTTTGTTTGTGGCGGGAGAGTAGCAGTTGGCACTTGCATTTTTCGCGCCGAGTGGTATAATGTACAGAATGAATTTTTTGCATGGTCCCATGGAGGGTGTTACCCGGGGGTTTGCCCAATCCATCCGGACAGATAGGGGGCTCTATGGAAAGACAGAAACGAAAGATCGCGATTTTGATTTTTGTATTGGCCGCCGCCGTGCTGATGATCGGCACCATCGTGGTCAAATCTCCGGGCAGCAGCGAGTCCATCGGAGAACTGATGAAAGACGCGGTGCTGCATGAATCCAATCAGGTAAGCCTGTTCGGGCTGAAAGACGTAAATCCCGGTCTGATCTCGGCAATGGTGATCACCGGCGTTTTTTTGGTATTTTGTCTGATCGTGCGGATCTTTGTGATTCCAAGGTTTCGCATCGTTCCCGGAAAATTCCAGCTGGCTCTGGAGACGGCGGTGGGATTTTTTGACAGGCTGGCGGTTTCAAACAGTCCCCACCGGAACGGCTTTCTGGGCGCTTATGTGTTTGCCGCCGGGTCTTATATTTTTGTGGGCACCATCTTTGAACTGTTTGGGATCCAGGCGGTGACCACCCAGGGTACCTCGATTTCCCTGTCCGCGCCGTTGTCGGATATTAACGGAGCGGTGATGATGGGATGCCTGTCCTATCTGGTGATCCTGTCCGGCGGGATCGCGGGCAACCGGCTGCGGGGCGTGGGGCGGACCCTGAAAGAGTTTTCTCTTCCCATCTCCATGAGCTTTCGTATTTTCGGCGCTCTTTTAAGCGGCGCCCTTGTAACGGAAATGGTATATTATTATATTTTCCTCAGTTACGGACTGCCGATCCTGATCGGCGTGCTGTTTACACTGATACACGCGCTGGTGCAGACCTATGTGCTCACCATGCTGACGGCTTTGTTTTACGGCGAGGTTTCCGAGCCTGCACATAAAGAGAAATCATAACGGAGGTCTTAGATCATGAAAAAAACAATGAAAAGGTTGATTGCGGTTTTGCTGCTTACAATGATGACGCTTACGGTAGCGGTTCCGGCGTTTGCTTCCGGAGAGGAGACGGCTTCACGGGAAACAGCGGTCAGTGAACAGTCCGGCGCCCAGGAAGAGGACGCGCAGGCCGCGGGAGAGAATAAAGGAATCGCGGCGGCCATTGTAGTAGGTCTTGCGGCATTTGCAGGCGCAATCGGTATGGGTATTGCCATTGGAAAGTCTGTGGAGGGCATTTCCAGACAGCCTGAGGCGGAGGGCAAAATCCGTACAACGCTGATGCTGGGCCTGGTGTTTATCGAGACCGCCATTATTTATGCCCTTGTTGTGGCGATCCTGGTAATCTTCGTACTGTAAGAAAGGCAGGTGGAATGTTATGCCGCTGAATATTGACTGGCAGCAGATCCTTCTGCACTTGCTGAATTTTACGGTGCTGTTTGCCATACTGTATTTTCTGCTCTACAAACCTGTAAAGAAATTTATGGATCAGCGGGTGGAATATTTTAAAAAGATGGATGAGGAATCCAAAGAAAAACTGGCGGAGTCCGAAAAGGCAAAGGAAGCCTATGAGCAAAAGCTTGCCATGGCGGAAGAGGAGATCCGGGAAAAGAAAAAACAGGCCGAGGCAAAGATCCGGGAGGCAGGTGACGCCAAGCTTCGCCAGGCTCAGGATCAGGCGGAAAAGATCATTGCGGACGCGCATAAGGATATAGAAGAGGATCGGGAAAGGATGCTGAGAGAAGCCAAGTCCCAGATTACCGATATGGTAGTGAACGCCGCGGAAAAGCTGGTGGATCAGTCTACCACTTCTCAGGCCTTTGACAGCTTCCTTGACGCGGCGGAAAGAGGCGAAGCAGATGAGTAAAGAGGCAGTCTTATATTCCAATACACCGCCAAGTGAAGCCCAGAAACAGAAATTTACGGAATTTTTGAACCGGCAATATGGGGATTGTACCTTTCAATGGCAAAAGCAGGATCTGCCGGAGGGCAGTTTCCGGCTGCAGGTGGATTCCCAGGTATATGACTGGAGCGCGGAGGGCCGTCTGCTGCAGTTAAAGGATCTGCTTGCGGGGCTGAAAGCGAAAGAGGGGGAGATCATCCCTCTTTTGAGAGATACGGTCAAAAACTGGACGCCCCAGGCCCTTGCCCATGAGGAGGGCATGGTGCTTACGGTGGGAGACGGGATCGCTACGGTCTCCGGCCTTGAAAACGCTACCTATGGGGAGATTCTGCTGTTTTCCTCCGGCATCAGAGGCATGGCTCAGGATCTCCGTCACGGTGAGATCGGCTGTATTCTTTTTGGGGACGATCAGGAGATCACTGCGGGAAGCCTTGTGCGCAGGACAGGAAAGACTGCCGGCATTCCCGTGGGGCCGGGGTTTTTAGGCAGAGTGGTGGATGCCCTGGGAAGTCCCATAGACGGAAAAGGGGACATTGATACGACAGAATACCGTCCCATAGAAAATCCCGCCCCCAGCATCATTGACAGGCAGCCGGTGGATACCCCCCTGGATACGGGGATTCTGGCTATCGATTCCATGTTTCCAATTGGAAGAGGCCAGCGTGAGCTGATCATCGGCGACCGTCAGACAGGCAAGACCGCCATCGCGCTGGATACGATCCTGAACCAGAAAGGAAAGGATGTAATCTGCATTTATGTGGCCATCGGGCAAAAGGCCAGTTCTGTGGCGCAGCTGGTTCACAATCTGAAAATGAAAGGCGCAATGGATTACACCATTGTAGTCAACGCGCCTGCCAGCGATTCCGCGCCGCTGCAGTATATTGCCCCTTACGCGGGCTGCGCTCTGGGCGAGTACTTTATGGATCAGGGCAAAGATGTGCTGATCGTGTATGACGATCTGTCAAAGCATGCCATTGCCTACCGTTCCTTAAGTCTGCTTCTGGAGCGGGCGCCGGGCCGGGAAGCCTATCCGGGCGACGTGTTCTATCTGCACTCAAGGCTTCTGGAGCGCTCGGCTCATCTCAGCGAAGAACGGGGAGGCGGCAGCATGACTGCCCTGCCCATTGTGGAGACGCAGGCAGGAGACGTCTCCGCCTATATTCCCACAAATATCATTTCCATTACCGATGGACAGATCTTTCTGGAAAGCGACCTGTTTTTCGCGGGCCAGCGTCCCGCGGTAAACGTGGGTCTTTCTGTTTCCCGTGTGGGCGGCGACGCTCAGACAAAGGCCATGAAAAAAGCCGCCGGCGCCATCCGGCTGGATCTTGCCCAGTACCGGGAAATGGAAGTGTTCACCCAGTTTGCCAGCGATCTGGACGACGCTACCAAAAGCCAGCTGTATTACGGGCAGGGGCTGATGGAGATGCTGAAGCAGGATCAGTATCATCCCTACCGGCAGTATGAGCAGGTGATCATTCTTGTGGTGGTGCTGAGCCATTTGTTCCAGACGGTTTCCATAGGGCAGACCAGACAGGTGATGGAGCAGCTGCTGGATCATTTTCATCAGGAATATCCGGAGCTGGAGGAGCGCATTGAGACCACGGGACTTCTTTCCGATGAAGACCGGGAACAGATTGTAACCATTGCGGAGCAGTATTTGCGGAAACGGTGATCATATGGCAACCACAAAGGAAATCAAAAACCGAATCGGCAGCGTAAGGGATACCCAGAAAATTACCAACGCCATGTATCTGATCGCTTCCACCAAGCTTCGGAAGGCAAAAAGTGAGCTGGACAGCACAAGACCGTATTTTGAAGCCCTGCGGGGAGAGATCAAGCGGATCTTCCGGATCTCCGAGGAAGTGGAAAGCAGATACTTTTATCCGATTACCGGCGAACATGAGCTTCCGGGCTCTTACGGTTACCTGGTGATCACGGCTGACAAGGGACTTGCCGGGGCCTACAACCAAAACGCCATTAAGGAAGCGGTCCGGCTTATGAAAGACCATGAGGATCCCAAGCTGTTTGTAGTAGGGGAGTATGGCAGGCATTATTTTCAGTCTCACAATATTCCCATAGAAAAAAGCTTTCTATATACGGCACAGAACCCCTCGGTGCACAGGGCAAGAGAAATCGCGGGCGTGCTGCTGGATCTGTTTGATCAGGGAAAACTGTCCAAGATCTTTATCATCTATACGGATCTGAAAGGCGCTGTGGAGACCAAGGTGTGCTCCACAAGGCTGCTGCCTTTTCACAGAGCCCAGTTTATTGTGCCGGACAGTCAGGAAAAAAAGGTCAAAATCCCTTTTGAATTTGTACCGTCCATTGAACAGGTGCTGGACAATATTGTGCCAAGCTATGTGACGGGATTTATTTACAGCGCTTTGATCAGCAGCTTCTGCAGCGAGCAGAACGCCCGGATGAGCGCCATGGACTCTGCTAATCGGAACGCCCAGGATCTTCTGGATCAGCTGTCCGTCCAGTACAACCATATCCGGCAGAGCGCCATCACCCAGGAGATCACGGAAGTCTCTTCAGGAGCCAAGAGCATGAAGAGAAAGGCCGGGAAGCGCAAGGAGGTGCAAGGATTTGATCACAGGTAAGATCATACAGATATCAGGCTCCGTCATTGACGCGGCTTTTGAAAAGGGGCAGCTTCCCCGCATCAAGGAGGCGCTTACCGTTCAGGTAAACGGCAAAGAGCGGGTTATGGAGGTTGCCCAGCACATCGGCGGCGAAATGGTGCGGTGCATTATGCTTTCTGAGAGCGAGGGGCTTTACAGAGGAATGACGGTTACCGCTACCGGAAACAACATTCAGGTTCCCGTAGGCCAGGCAACTCTCGGCAGGATGTTCAATGTGCTGGGGAAACCCATTGACGGCGGCCCCGGGCTGGAGGCGGGCACGGAGCGGTGGAATATCCATCGGAAGGCTCCCGACTTTGACCAGCAAAGTCCCGCGGTGGAGATTCTGGAGACCGGCATCAAGGTCATTGATCTTTTGGAGCCTTATCCAAAGGGCGGCAAGATCGGCCTCTTTGGAGGGGCCGGCGTAGGAAAGACCGTGCTGATCCAGGAGCTGATCCACAATGTGGCCATGGAGCATGGCGGCTACTCTATTTTTACCGGCGTAGGAGAGCGCTCCAGGGAGGGAAACGATCTCTGGAAAGAAATGCGGGAGAGTGGCGTCATCGACAAGACCGCCCTGGTGTTCGGCCAGATGAACGAGTCCCCGGGCGTCCGTATGCGGGTTGCCCTTTCCGGGCTTACCATGGCCGAATATTTCCGTGACAGAGAAAACAAAGACGTGCTGTTGTTCATTGACAATATCTTCCGTTTTGTGCAGGCGGGCAGCGAGGTGTCTACCCTGCTTGGCCGTATGCCTTCCGCAGTGGGCTACCAGCCTACCCTGGCGGAGGAGATGGGGACACTGCAGGAGCGGATCACCTCCACAAAAAGCGGATCCGTTACTTCCGTACAGGCAGTGTATGTGCCGGCAGACGATCTGACCGACCCGGCCCCCGCCACGACTTTTTCCCATCTGGACGCCACCACGGTGCTCAGCCGTAAGATTGCCGAGCAGGGCATTTATCCGGCGGTAGACCCGCTGGAATCCACCTCCCGGATACTGGAGGCCACCATGATCGGAGAGCGCCATTATCAGATCGCCAGAAACGTTCAGGAGATTCTGCAGAAATACAGCGAACTTCAGGACATTATCGCGATCCTGGGCATGGAAGAGCTCAGCGACGACGATAAGCTGACTGTGGGGCGGGCCAGAAGAATTCAGCGTTTTCTTGCCCAGCCTACCCATGTGGCTCAGAAATTTACAGGCATTCCGGGAATCTATGTGCCTCTGGAGGAAACCCTGCGGGGCTTTGAGGCCATTATTGACGGCAGCATGGATCAGTATCCGGAAAGCGCTTTTTATAATGTGGGAACCATTGACGATGTGATCGCAAAGGCGGAAAAGCTGAAGGCTGGTGAGCAGTAAATGAACGTATTTCAGATGGACATCCTTGCCGCGGAAAAGATCTTTTATTCCGGGGAATGTCAGTCCCTTGTGATCCCCACCATGGACGGATCCTATGGGATCCAGGCAAACCACAGAAATATGATCGCGGCCATTGTGCCGGGAATGCTGAAATTTACAGACCCTCAGGGAAAAACAGGCATTGCCGCTGTTTCCGAGGGACTGATTAAAGTGGAAAACAATCGGGTTCTGCTGCTGGTGGATTCCATAGAAAGACCGGAGGAGATTGATGAAAACCGGGCAAGAAAGTCCGCGGAGCAGGCAAAGGAGATCATCCTCCAGAAGAAAAGCCTGCAGGTACATCATCTTGCTCAGGCTCAGATGGCAAGAGCCATCAACCGGCTTCGGGTGAAAAGGCAGGAGGACAATCAGTAATCAAAAAAAACGAGACTGCTTCAGAAGTGAGACAGTCTCGTTTTCTTTATAACTGAAAGGCAATGCCGAGAATGGCGCCCGCCAGGAGAAAACAGATGGGATGCAGCTTATGCAGCTGTTTCAGGTTCATGATCACAAAGAAGACCGCGCACATGATCAGAGAAAAGACCGGGATCTGAAAGCTGCCGTCGGAGGCGGTAAACAGCGTTGTTTCAAAGATCCCCACTACCGCGGTGGCGATCAGGCCCGTAACCGCAGGGCGGATGGCCCAGAAAGCGGATTTCACATAGGGGTTTTTGGAAAAGTTTTCCAGAAGCTTGGCAATGATCACAATGACGATCAGGCTTGGCAGCACAAGAGAAAGGGTGGCCGCAATGCCTCCGGGAATCCCTGCCGCGTGATAACCGGCGTAGGTGGCCATATTGATGCCGATGGGGCCCGGCGTGCTTTCGCTGACGGCCAGCATGCTTGCCACGTCCCCCTTGGTAAACCAGTCATAGCGGCCGGCCAGATTCATCAAAAACGGAATGGTGGCGGGGCCGCCGCCTACCGCGAACAGGCCGATCTGGAAAAATTCCATAAATAAGGTAAGATAGATCATAATTTCAACCTCCCAAGCTTCTGCATCACGATTCCAAAGACGCCGGCTACAATCACCAGGATTACCGCGGGGACGGGGGTAAACATGGCCAGCCCGAAAGCAAGGACCCCGATCACCACGCAGACGGGGCTTACAAAGCTTTTCTTTGCCAGGGTGATGACGGTATTTAAAAGCAGGGCGCAGACTACGATCTTGATGCCGGTCAGCGCGTGGGCCACAATGGGCGCGCTCATGTACCGCTCCAGGAACAGGGCAAGCAGGGTGATGATGATCAGAGACGGACTGACCATGCCCAGGGTAGAGCAGATGGCGCCGGGGATCCCTTTCTTTTTAAATCCCACAAAGGTGGAAGTGTTGACGGCAATGATGCCGGGGGTACACTGCCCGATGGCATAATAATCCAGCAGTTCGTCTTCCGTGACCCATTGCTTTTTTTCGCTGAGTTCATATTTCAGCATGGGCAGCATGGTCAGTCCGCCGCCAAAGGTCAGACCGCCGATGCGAAAGAAGACACAATACAGGTCTAACAGCATTTTCATGCAGATTCCTCCGTTTCCGTTTCAATAAACAAGAGCATTATAACAGAATCAGAAAAAAGTGAAAAGGGAAAAATCGGGTTTCAAAGAGGAATTTTGGTGGACGGAACCGGAAAAATCCTGTATGATAAAGAAAAATTTGAAAACAAGGAGGGATCCCATGCTGTTTTTTGAAAGTGATTATACCGAGGGTGCCCATGAAAAGATTCTGCAGAGACTTGCGGAAACCAATCTGGAATCCCTGCCGGGTTACGGCAGCGACCGCTACTGTGAGAGCGCAAAAAGCAAGATCCGGAATGCCTGCCGCTGTCCCCAGGCAGAGGTGTATTTTCTGGCAGGGGGTACCCAGACCAATCAGATCGTCATTGACGCCATGCTGTCATCCTGGGAGGGCGTGGCGGCTGCCGCCACAGGGCATGTGAACGTCCATGAAGCAGGCGCCATTGAACATTCCGGCCATAAGGTGCTGTCCCTGCCCCATCATGAGGGAAAGCTGGACGCCGGGGAGCTGGAAGCCTTTCTGGATGAATTCTGGCAGGATGAAAACCGCGAGCATATGGTGTTTCCGGGAATGGTTTATATCTCCCATCCCACAGAGTACGGCACGCTGTATACAAAACAGGAGCTGGAACGGCTTTCACAGGTCTGCGGCCGGTTTTCCATCCCTCTGTATCTGGACGGGGCAAGGCTTGGTTACGGGCTGATGAGCCGCGAAACAGACGTGACACTTCCGGTGATCGCCCGGTGCTGCGACGTGTTTTATATCGGAGGAACAAAAGTAGGGGCGTTGTGCGGAGAAGCGGTGGTCTTTACCAAAAAGAACACGCCGCCCCATTTCCTGACGATGATCAAGCAGAAAGGGGCTCTGCTGGCAAAAGGCCGTCTCCTGGGAATCCAGTTTGATACATTGTTTACCGATGATCTGTATTTTCAGATCAGCGATCACGCCATTGCCATGGCGGAGCTTTTAAAGGAGGGCCTGCGCAAAAAAGGCTGCCGCTTTCTTTTGGAATCTCCTACCAATCAGCAGTTTGTCATTTTGGAAAACAGCCGCCTGGAAACATTAAAAAAACATGTGGCCATGAGCTTCTGGGAAAAGGCCGGGCCGGATCATACGGTGATGCGCATTGCCACAAGCTGGGCCACAAGGGAGGAAGATGTGAAAAAACTCATCGACCTGATGTAACAGGATCCAATCCGATGATGACGCGTTTTCCGGCCAATAAAAACGTTGTAAAAAACAGTGGAAATTATGACGAATATACGTTATAATGAAAAACAGTCAGTTAAAGTGAGAAAGGAAAAGAAGTTTCATGAAGATCAACGTTTTACAATATTTAGAAGATTGTACAGAACGTTTTCCGCAAAAGCCGGCGCTGGCAGATGAAACCAATGTTCTTACATATGACCAATATATGACTTCCGCGAAAAAAATCGGAACCTGTCTGGCAACGGGCCCGGGAAAGGGAAAAACGGGAAAGCCGGTTGTGGTTTTGATCGACAGAAATGTGCAGACGATAGTGGCCTGCATGGGCTGCGTATACAGCGGAAATTTTTATGTGCCGATGGATCCGTCCATGCCTGCAGAGCGCAGAGATCTGATGCTCAAATCACTGGATCCCATTGCCGTTCTGGATGCCGGAAACAAAGAAAGCGGCATAGAGGGAACCCTGAATGTCAGCCGGATCATCCGTGAAGGCGCTGTAGATGATGAACTGCTGTCCGCCATCAGGCAGAACGCAATCGATACGGATCCGCTGTACGCAATGTTTACATCCGGTTCCACCGGTGTTCCCAAGGGCGTGCTGGTATCCCACAGATCCGTCATTGATCTGGTGGAGGCCTTTGACCAGGTGTTTGATTTTCATGAGAACACGGTTTTCGGAAATCAGGCGCCTTTTGATTTTGACGTTTCCGTAAAAGATATCTATAACGGCTTAAAATGCGGCGGGAGAGTAGAGATCATACCGAAAAAGCTGTTTTTAATGCCAAAGCTTCTGCTGAATCACCTGAAAGAGCGTCAGATCAATACGCTGATCTGGGCGGTGTCCGCAATGCGTATTGTGGCGGATTTCAAGACGATGGACACTGTAGAGCCGCCTAAACTGGAGTATGTGATGTTTTCCGGAGAAGTCATGCCGGTGAAATCACTGAATTACTGGATGACCCATATTCCGGAGGCGGTTTATGTGAATCTGTACGGACCTACAGAAATCACATGCAACTGCACCTATTTTATTGTGTCTGAAAAATACCCTTCCGATGCGGTGCTGCCGGCGGGCAGGCCTTTCCCAAACAGCCGGGTTCTTCTCCTGGATAAAGAAGGACAGGTGATCACGAAAGACCATGTGACAGGCGAGATCTGCGTGGCAGGGGCAGGCGTGGCTCTGGGTTACTGGAATGAAAAGCAGAAGACGGCGGAGGCCTTTGTGCAAAATCCCACGGTATCCGCTTATGAAAGTCTTGTATATAAAACAGGAGATCTGGCTTTTTACGATGAGACGGGAAACCTGATCTTTGTTTCCAGAAAAGATCATCAGGTGAAGCATATGGGTCATCGCATTGAGCTGGGAGAGATTGAAGCCGCCATAAATGCCATAAAGTTTCTGGACGTAGGCTGCTGCATTTACAGTGAGAAACAAGAAAAGATCTTCTGCTATTACCAGGCAAAAGAGCCCTGTACCAAGGAAATCGTAAAAGAGCTGGAAAAAAAGCTGCCAAAGTATATGTGGCCCAACCGTTATGTCTGGATGGAAAAGCTGCCTTTGAATCAACATGGAAAAATTGACAGAGTGCTGCTGAAGCGGGAAAACGAAGCTTCGGGAAATCAAAAGGAATAAAAAAGGAGAATGACAAATGAAAGAACAGATCATCAGTATATTGGAAGAGATCAGAGCGGACGTGGATTTTGAACGGGAAGGACAAAAGCTGATTGACGATGGGATTCTGGATTCCTTCGATATCATTTCCATTGTCAGCGAGTTCAACGATGCGTTTCAGGTAGAGATCTCGGTAGAGGATCTGCTGCCGGAAAACTTTAACACGCCGGAGGCAATGGAAACGCTCATCAAAAAACTGCAGCAGGAGTAAGGAGAGAAACAGATGGCAGTGATATCTGGTGTGTTCATGCTGTTTGTGGCAGTAACGGCTCTGCTCTATTTTCTTGTAAAAAAAGAGTGGAGATGGGTTGTGCTGCTGATTGCCAGCTATGTGTTCTTCTGGATGAACAGCAAGTGGCTTCTGTTTATTATGGCAGGCAGTTCCCTGTTCACATATTTCATAGGCCGCTGTATTCACAAGAATACAAGGACGGCCGCGTGGATCCTGAAAGAAAATGCGGCAGTTTTGCTGCCGGCAGACAAAAAATCCATTAAGGCGGAAAAGAAAAGCAAAAATAAAAAATTTCTGCTGCTGGGCCTGTTTGTCAATTTCGGGATCCTGTTGTTTTTAAAGTATTATAATTTCTTTGGCGGGAACTTTAATCATCTGATGCAGCTGCTGGGGATAGAAGCCAGAGCCCGAAGCCTGGATCTGCTTTTGCCCCTTGGCATCTCATTTTATACGCTGCAGGCGGCTGCGTATCTGATCGACCTGTACAGGGAGAAGTATGCGGCGGAAAAAAGCCCTTTCCGGTTCCTGCTTTTTATGTCCTATTTTCCTCTGATCACTCAGGGGCCTATTTCCCGGTATGATCAGCTGGCAAAGCAGCTGTACCGGGGACATGAGTTTTCCTATGAGCGCATGACCCGGGGAATGCAGCTGATCCTGTGGGGCCTGATGAAAAAGCTGATCATTGCGGACAGGATCGCCATTCCAGTAAATCTTATTTTTGATCACAGCAGCACTTACGGCGGAGTTCTGCTGCTTTTTGCCGCCATGGGATACGGTATTCAGGTATATACGGATTTTTCCGGCGGCATGGACATTGTGCGGGGCGTTTCCAGAATATTTGGAATAGAGCTTGCGGAGAATTTCCGCCAGCCTTATTTTTCCCGGTCCATTGAGGAATTCTGGCGCAGATGGCATATTACCCTGGGCGCCTGGATGAAGGATTATGTGTTTTATCCCCTTTCCCTGTCCAGATTCTCAAAAAAGATCGGAAAGGTATCCAGAAAACTTTTTGGCAGCCAGACAGGAAAGAAAATCCCCACCTTTCTGGCTATGTTTGTGGTGTATTTTTTCGTGGGATTCTGGCATGGAGCCCAGTGGAAATATATTGTCTACGGCCTGTGGAACGGCGTTTTCATCATGTCGGGCATTTTGCTGGAAGGACGGTATGTCTGGCTGTGTAAAAAGCTGAGGATTAACACAGAGACTTTCAGCTGGCGGCTGTTTCAGATTGCCAGAACGTTTCTGATCTGTTCCGTGGGAAGACTCTTTTCCCGGGGAGAAAACCTGAAAACGGCTTTTTCCATGATCAAGGGCATGGTCTGGACCTCCGGCAGAAGCTCTTTTGCAAATGCGGTTAAGGGCGGACTGGGACTTACCCCGGCAAACTGGATTTTGCTGCTGCTTATGCTGCTCCTGCTTGTTGCCGTGGATATGATCCATGAAAAGGGAATCAGTATCAGCGGCTTTTTGGGAAAACAGAATCTGATCTTCCGCTGGGTAGTTTATTATCTGGCGATACTTTCTTTGCTGATCTTTGGAATATACGGAAATATACAGGGCGGTACCGGCTTTATTTATCAGCAATTCTGAGAGGCAGGGCGTTGCGGTGGAAAAATGGAAGATGGTGCGGTCGTTTCAGGAATATAAAGAGCTTCTTGGAAAATGGAGAGAACTTTACGACCATAATAACGGTCTTTATCCGTCGGAAATTCAGAGCTATATTAAAAAGGAAAAATGTTTTTACCGGCAGTTTCACTGGGGGATCCTGCTGCTTTTTGATGAAGATGCCTATTATCAGGGCGCGGTTTACCTGAAAAAGAACTGGCAGGGAAGCCTGGACGGAGAGCGGCTGTCAGTCCCCGGGGACGTTCTCTGCAACCTGGTTGGAAAAGAGGAGGACGAAAACCGGCAAAGGCTTGGAAAGCACCTTTTGTCCATGGGATTTTCCTGCATATTGCGCAACCGGGAATACAGAATCGCGCCGCGAACAGGAGAACCGCTTTCACAGCAGGACAGCCGGGGAATCCGGATCTGCCGCGGACAGCCGGAGCATCTGCGGGAAATCATCCGGCTCTGGAAACGGAGCCTGCCCAGGTATGTGCTGGGAAATATAGACGAAGAACAGTGTCAGGCAATCTTAATGAACGGCCGTCTTCTTGTGGCGCTGACAGAACAGAATGAAATCTGCGGCGCCAGCTATTACGACCTGATTCTGGGCCAGAGCACAGAACATCATGTTACTGTGGACGAGCAGTACCGGGGCCGCGGAATTGGAAAGCTGCTTGTGGAAGGATGGCTTAGGGCAGCGGGAGAAGAAGGGGCATCCGGCTGCTGCTGTTGGGTTGAGGAAAAGAATCAGGCTTCTGTCCGGCTTCACGGGTATTTTGGCGCGGAGCCTACGGGAAAAGTTTCAGAACAGTTTTTGCTCAGAAAAGAAGGAGAATAGGAATCTCATGGAGAATGAGAACAAAAGAGCCATGAAGAATCGGATTAAAAACCTGATGAAAGCAGTGGTATTTACTGTGATCGGGGGTATTTTGCTGTACAATGCCGGGCAGGTGCTGGGCCGCGTGGACGGAACTTATATGTGTAAAACAGGGTCTCAGTATGTGCAGAAGCACAAAAATGATTATGACGTGCTGTTTCTGGGGACAAGCGTTGCCGCCACCAACGTAAGCAATCAGGAGCTTTTTGAAAGGTACGGCATTGCCGGCGTCTCCATCGGAGGGCCGGTGCAGCCTATTTATCAGACCTATTATCTTTTGAAGGACGCTCTGCGTTTTCAGGATCCGAAAGTGGTTTTCTATGTGCCCAACAGCCTGTTTCAGACAGAAGAGTATATCAAATATCATATGGGGCTGTCTGCGGATACCTTTATTCACTATACGGCGGATTCCATTGCAAGTCCCGGGATCAAATATGAAATGCTGAAGACCACGAAAACCTATCTCCCGGACATCGACATGAAAGAATACTTTTCAAAGATTTATCACAACCATGGAAAATGGGAGTCTGTCACACCGGATCTGCTGCTGGGAAAAGTGGAAGAAGACTATATCAACGGAAACATGGCCCTTTACACAACCGCGGAGGGATACGCGGGGCCGGAGGAGATTACGGATTACAGCGTTTATCAGCCGGCGGACATAGAGGAAGACAATATGGAGTTTCTGGATAAGATGATACGTCTGTGCGAAGAAAACAACACGGATTTTGTGCTGGTCAATATGTGCGCCTATTTTACCCCTGAGGAGATACGCAGGCTGGAGCTTCTGTCGGAAGAATACCAGGTGCCTTTCCTGAATATCTCAGAAAAGGAGATCGGATTTTCCAGAAGTTATGATATGAATGACGGAGTCCACTATAACCTGTCAGGGGCGATAAAGGTTACCGGCTATATCGGGGACTGGCTGACGGATCATTATCAGCTCACAGATCACCGGGGACAAAAGGAATACGATTTTCTCCAGCGGCAGTCAGAGGTCTTTGGCCAGCAAAAGGATGCCATGGAGATGAAAGTCTCATTATTGCAATCTGTCAGCCTCAGCGAATATCTTTACAGGCTGTCCCGGGCAGACTTAAAAGATTTTGCCGTTCTTGTGTCGGTTTGCGGAGAGGTCAACGGGTTTGGAGAGCAGATCCGAAGCAGTATGGAAGATCTGGGACTGGAACAGCTTGCCGGCCTGCAGCCGGGAGACAACTATTGCGCTCTCATTTGCGGACAGCAGGTGCAGGAGATGGCCCAAAAAGAAGAATGCCAGATTCAGGACAATGTAAACGGACACAGTTATCTGGTAAAGAGCGGGGGAACAGAGGATCAGGACCAGTGTTCCGCAAAAATAGACGGAAAGGAATTTTTGCAGAAAGGGAACGGGATCAATTTTGTGATCTATCATATTCCCACAGGAGTGCTGGCCAGCAGCGTGTATTTTGATATGGGAACGCAGGAGAATCCGCCCCAGTCAAGAATTGTGCAGGAAAATGCGGAAAGCAGGCAGGCGGAAACGGACGCCAATATCTGGCAGGAGTTTCTGTAAAAGCCAAAACCGTGACAGGCAGTTTTTTTGCCAGACGGTGCCGTCCGGTGAAAGGATGCCAAAGAGGGCAGTGAAAAGGAAAACGGTCCGGTTGAGAAGATTGGAAGCTTTTTCAGAAAGCGCTGGACGATTGTTCCTTTTTGCAGTATGATATTTCTATGAAAAAGCAATATGGATATCAGAAATCATTTTGAAGGAGGTACCAATTATGAAATATGTATGTGGAGTATGCGGCTGGGAGTATGACGAGGAAGCCGGCTATCCCGAAGGAGGCATCGCGCCCGGTACAAAGTGGGAGGATGTTCCCGAAGATTTTGAGTGCCCGGTATGTTCTGTGGGCAAATCCGAATTTTCTGCCGGGGAATAATCCGGCCGGGAAATGAACGGAACAGACGCCGCAGAGCAGAGCCTGCCGATTCAGCCTGTCAGGACGCAGGCAAAGGGGCTTTGCTCTGCGGTTTTTTGCGGTATTTGTTATTAGCTGAATTAAAAAGGAATATCTGGGATAAATTGGCGGTTGCCTATTGCTATTTTGTTCGTAAAGTGTTATAATATCATTGACAAATAATTAACAATATTTCAATATCAAGGAGGAGAGAAATATGGGCAGATTTACCTTACCCAGAGACGTATACCATGGCAAAGGCTCTCTGGAGGAACTGAAAAATCTGAAAGGAAAGAAAGCCATCCTTGTGGTGGGCGGCGGTTCCATGAAGCGTCAGGGATTTCTTGACAAGGCTGTAAACTACCTGAAAGAAGCAGGTATGGAAGTGGAACTGTTTGAAGGCGTTGAGCCGGATCCCTCTGTTGAGACGGTCATGAAAGGCGCGGAGGCAATGAGAAAGTTTGAGCCGGACTGGATCGTATCCATGGGCGGCGGTTCTCCCATTGACGCCGCAAAGGCAATGTGGGCGTTTTATGAGTATCCCGACACCACCTTTGAGGATCTGTGTGTTCCTTTCAATTTCCCGGAACTGCGTACAAAGGCAAAATTCGCAGCCATCCCTACCACTTCCGGTACCGCTACCGAAGTGACCGCGTTCTCTGTAATCACAGATTACGCAAAGGGCGTAAAGTATCCTCTGGCTGATTTCAATATCACGCCGGATGTGGCAATCGTAGATCCCGACCTGGTAGCAGGCCTTCCCGTTAAGCAGGTGGCTTATACAGGTATGGACGCCCTGACCCACGCCATTGAGGCATATGTTTCCACATTGAACGGACCGTTTACCGATCCTCTGGCTCTGCAGGCGATTGAGATGGTTCTGGATTATCTTCCCGCGTCCTACAACTGCGATATGGTAGCAAGAGAGCAGATGCACTATGCCCAGTGTCTGGCAGGCATGGCATTTTCCAACGCACTTCTTGGCATCGTTCATTCCATGGCGCATAAGACCGGCGCTGCGTTCTCTACCGGACATATTCCTCACGGATGCGCAAACGCAATCTATCTTCCTTATGTAATCAAGTACAATGCAAAGGATCCTGTTGCCGCGGCGCGTTATGCGGAGATCGCAAGAAGAATGGGTCTGGACGGCACTTCACAGAAAGCGCTGATCAACAGCCTCTGCGCAAAGATCGATGAATTCAACGTGAAGCTGAACATCCCCAAAACACTGAAAGATTTCGGCATCAACGAAGAGGAGTTCAAGGAGAAAGTTGCCAAGATCGCTGAACTGGCAGTTGGCGACGCATGTACAGGCTCCAATCCCCGTGCCATTGATCCGGCTACGATGGAGAAGCTGTTCACCTGTACATACTATGGAACAGAAGTAGATTTCTGATGTGCTGAAAATCAGGCATGTCTTTCAGATCCAGGCCCCGTCCAGGGTAATCACCTGTCCGGTGAGATAGGCGGGAGAATGGACCAGCTGTAACATCAGATCGGCAGCCTCCTTTGGGGTGCCGGCGCGGCCTGCAGGTATTTCCTCGGTGAGTGCCTGCAGGTCTTTTTTGTCCAGCTGCCGGTTCATATCGGTGTCGATCAGGCCGCAGGCAATGGCGTTTACGCGGATGCCGCTGGGAGCCAGCTCCTTTGCCAGAGCTCTGGTCAGAGCGTTCAGGCCGCCTTTTGAGGCAGAGTAAGCCGCCTCACAGGAAGCGCCTACCTGTCCCCACACAGAAGAAACATTGAGGATATGGCCGCTTTTCTGTGCCAGCATGTAGGGAATGGCCAGCTTGGCGCAGTAGAAAGCGGAGGAAAGGTTGGTGCCGATCACCTGTTCCCACTGCCTGGGAGACATCTGGCTTAACAGCCCCACATGACTGATGCCCGCGTTGTTGATCAGCAGATCCACGCCGCCAAACCGTTCTTCGGCGGCGGCAAACAGCTCCCGGCAGAATGCGTAGTCGGATACGTCTCCCTGTATGGGAAGACATTGGACAGGACAGGTTTCTGTCAGCTGTACGCAAAGCTGTGACAGCAGCCTGCCGTTTGTTTTACAGTTGAGTACCAGATGCCACCCGTCCTTTGCGAACGCTTCTGCGGCAGCCCGTCCGATGCCCCGTGAGGCGCCGGTGATCAGCGCGGTTTTTTGTTTCATGGGAATCCCTTTCTTGATCTGTTCTGGAATATTACATTCATTATAGATAACTATACGGTTCCCGCGGATTTTTTGCAAGAAAAACTTGCGGAAGGGGAAAAACAGAAAGAAACGTATCATTCTTGAAAAAACAGGGAAAACATGATAACATAAAACAAGTATATACAGACCGGAGGCACAGGATGTATGATTTGATAATTGTGGGCGCAGGCCCCGCAGGAGTTTCCGCAGGCATTTACGCCAGGCGGGCCAGACTGAACGCTGTCGTGCTGGAAAAGCAGCCAATGAGCGGCGGACAGGTGATCAATACTTACGAGGTAGACAATTACCCGGGGTTGCCAAAAATCAGCGGAATGGAGCTGTCTGACCGGTTCCGGGAGCACGGGGAAAAGCTGGGCGTTTCCTTTGCCCAGGGCGACGTCAGCCAGATTCTTCCGGATGCGGGCTTTTATAAGGTGGTCACCCATGAAAAAACCTATGAGACAAAAACGGTGATCCTTGCCACAGGCGCCGCTCACCGGAAGCTGGGCGTAAAAGGAGAGGAAGCCCTTGCGGGAATGGGCGTTTCCTATTGCGCCACATGCGACGGCGCGTTTTTTAAAAACCGCACCGTGTGCGTGGTAGGAGGCGGTGATGTGGCGGTGGAAGACGCCATCTTTCTTGCCAGGATCTGCAAAAAGGTTTATCTGATCCACAGAAGAGATGAGCTGCGGGCCGCCAGAGTTCTTCAGGAGAAGCTGTTTTCCCTGGAAAACGTGGAAGTGCTTTGGGATACGGTGGTGGAAGAGATCTGCGGCAGCGACATGGTGGAAGAGGTGGCTCTTTATCATAAGAAGAAAGACTGCCATGACAGGCTGGCCGTGGACGGCGTTTTTGTGGCAGTGGGCATTACCCCCAATTCCGAAACATTTCGAGGGCTGACGGCTCTTGATGAAGGCGGGTATATTGTGGCGGGCGAAGACGGCGTTACAGACGCGGCCGGGATTTTCGCGGCCGGGGACGTGCGGACCAAGCAGCTGCGGCAGATTCTCACAGCGGCCGCCGACGGAGCCAACGCGGTTACGTCTGTACAGGAATACCTGATTCGTCTGCAAAGTCAGGAGGCCTGAGTAAATACTGCATAAAAATAGAAAAAGAATCTGATTATTGTTTATATAATTATGACAAAAAACTCCATATTTCTTTCAAATTATTACGAAATTATGATAAAAATACCAAAAAAACCGATGGAAAGTGTTGACATTACCGGGCTGTCATGGTATGATTGCACTGTGTGTTGTAATAGTTTTGTAATAAGTCAGATGATAAATTGCAAAAAAATTGAAAGGAAGTATGGAGGTTCGTATGAGAAAGTTAGTCATTAGGACGACTGCCTGCTGTGTGCTCAGTACCTGCCTTGTCATTGGCGGAGCGGTACTTGGCAGCGCAAAAAACACAGATGCAGATCTTCCTACAGTTGGTATCGCTGGTTTGTTGAGCGACTACTGTGCTACCGACTCAAAGCTGCCCAGTGCAGGCGTAACACTTACTTTAGATGAATATGCAGTTTTATCGGCGGATACAGATCTGATCAATTCTGTTTCCAAGGTAAGCGAAGAGTACAGATCATTGGTGATTGCTCAGGTTGACGGCTATGTGAACGTCAGAGCAGCGGCAAATGAAAACGCGGAGGTTGTGGGCAAGCTGTATAACAACGCGGCCGCAACAATTCTGGAAAAGGCAAACGATTGGTACAAGATCACTTCCGGTAATGTGATCGGTTATGTGAAAAAGGACTGCGTTGTAGAAGGAGAAGAGGCCCAGATGGTGGGCGAATCCATTGGAACCCGGATCGCTACCGCCGGCGGGGCGCTGCAAATTTACGCGGCAATGGATCCCTCTTCAGAGGTACTGTTCAACGTAGAGCCCAACGAGACAATGAAGGTTCTGGAAGAGCTTGACGGATTTGTCCGTGTAATGTATGCGGATAAAGAGGGTTATGTGCTGAAAGACAGCGTGAATCTGTCCACGAAGTTTTCCCAGGCTGAGACATTAGAAGAGGAAGCCGCAAGGATCCAGGCAGAGGAAGCTGCCGCCAAGGCACTGGCTGAGGCTGAGGCCGCAAAGGAAGCCGCCAAAGCCGCTGAGGCAAAGGAAGCCGCAGAGGCTGCCGAGAATGCCAGAAAGGCCGCTGAGGCTGCTGCAAAAGCAGCGGAACAGCTGAAAGCAGAGGAAGCCGCTCAGGCTGCCAGAGAGGCCGCAGAGGCCGCGGAAGCAGCTGAGGCCGCAAGACAGGAAGCAGCGGAAAGAGAAGAAGAAAAAGAGCAGTCTTCCAGCAAGTCTTCCGAAAGCTACAACAGCGCGGAAAGCTATTCCAACTCCTCTAAGGGTCAGCAGATCGCGAACTACGCGCTGCAGTTTGTGGGCAATCCTTATTCATGGGGCGGGACAAGCCTGACCAACGGCGCCGACTGTTCCGGATTTGTATTGTCCGTATTCAATGACTGCGGTGTAAGCGTTGCGGGAAGAACTGCGGCGGCTCAGTCCACAGGAGGGACAAGCATTTCTGCCGGACAGCTGCAGCCCGGTGACCTTGTATTCTACACAAGCGGCGGAAGAGTAAGCCATGTGGCGATCTACATCGGCGACGGCCAGATCGTACATGCCGCAAACTCCAGAAAGGGCATCATCGTATCAAGCTACAATTATCAGACCCCTTATAAGTTTGTGAGATACTATTAAAAACTGTCATGAAGCACCTCCGGTGAAAACCGGAGGTGTTTTTTTGATTGGAATCCGCGGGCCGTTTGGATGCTTTCGTGCAAATTGCACAATTTTGGTTTTTGATGTGTTTTTTTGTGGCTTTTTGAATAGAGTTATCCACATGATGTTTTGCTGGAAAAAAGGCGGTTTTAAGTTATGCACGGAGTTATCCACATTATCCACAGATTTTTTTGTCAATTTTTTTGTTTTTTTTGGGAAGAAAAAGAATAAAAGTTTTGGTTAATTGTGATAAAAATGGTTTAAATCCGAGAAAATTGGAAAAATCTATTGACAAATAAGAAGTCAAAATATGACAAAATCAGGTAAAAATTGTTTCACAATTCTGCAATTTATGACAGCACCAGCGGGACCGCGTAGGAAATCTCCGGGGCAAACAAAAAAGATACGGAAAGGTGACTTGCGCATCAGGACGGATTCGATTAAAATATACATAGATTTTGTTTTGTGAGAAAGGCAGGAGAAGCGGTATGAATCATCAGGATTTTTTCAGCGGAGATCTGATCCGCTGTCATAATCAGGTAAAAGCGGATGTGCGGTTTCAGGACGGCGCTTTGCCTCACGCGGTGGGAACCCACTGCTTTCAGGTAGTGCGGGCCTGCAGGGAGGTTTCCCGTTCTGTGGACGGATTTGGCTGGACCTATAATCACGCGGCCATGATCGCCTATTGGAGAGGCCATTTTTATGTGGATTATCTGTCAGATCCGGTCAGCGAGCATGTGCCTCCCTCTCAGACGCTGATTGCCCGTTCAAAAGACGGCGCCAGATGGACAAAGCCGGTTGTGCTGTTTCCCCCTGCCTCTGTTTTGAGCGCGCCTTACATAGGACCGAAAAAGGAGCTTCTCACAAAAGAGCTGGTGGAATGTGTCATGCACCAGCGGATGAGTTTTTTTGTATCCTCTGACGACCGGCTGCTGGCCACGGGATTTTACGGGATCGCTCCCGACCATACCATTGCCCCAAACAACGGCTATGGGGCAGGCCGGGTAGTGCGGGAGGTTTATGAGGACTTTACCTTTTCTCCCATTTATTTTCTGCGTTTCAACGAAAAGGGAGGCTACACCCGGGAAAACACCGGCAATTATCCCCATTATACGGAAAGCGGGGATCCGGGATTTGTAAAGGCCTGCGATGAGCTTTTGTCAAACCGCCTGGTGACACAGCAGATGTGGGAGGAGGAACGGCTGGACAAGGAGTTCTTTACCCAGCCGGGAGCGGAAGCCCTTTCCTACTATACCGCTCCGGACGGAGACGTGATCGGGGTTTACAAGAAATCCCTGGTGACCAGCTCTCCCGATAAAGGGGAAACCTGGACGCCCCTGAAAGTCAACAATTCCATTGAAACCTCTACCGGCAAGGTCTGGGGACAGAGAACCTCTGACGGCAGATACGCCCTTGCCTACAATCCCACCACAGACAGCGCCCACCGCTGGCCCATTGCGGTCATATCCGGCGACAATGGCCGGGACTTTGACAATCTTCTGGCGGTGACCCCGGAGGTGTCTCCTCATAAGTATGCCGGACTTTACAAAAATCTGGGCCCCCAGTACATCCGCGGAATTGTGGAGCAGAATCCGCAGCCACGGGATGGAAAGATGTGGCTTGCCTACACGGTAAATAAGGAGGACGTATGGGTCAGCGCGGTTCCCGTCCCCCTGCGGGGAGCGGAAACGGAGGAACTCAAAGAAGATTTTACCGGCAGACAGCCCTCGGGATTTGCGGAGGGCTGGAATCTCTACTCTCCTTTGTGGTCGCCGGTGCGGGTGGAAAAGGCGCCGGATGGCCGTGGATGTCTGGCTCTTTGGGACAGCGATCCCTATGACCGCTGCAGGGCCATGCGGGTATTTCCCGCCAAAGAAGCCTTTACGGCGCAAATTGAGCTGTCGGCGGATGGAAAGGATGACCGGACGGCGTTTACAGTGGATGTACAGGACGACCGGGGCTGCCCCGCTCTGCGGTTTTATTTTCGAAACGACGGCATGGTGATCGTAAAAAACGGCGGCCGTTATGATGAATTCTGCGCTTATGAAAAAGGAAAGCCGCTGACGGTAACTTTGCGGGGAAACCGCTACCGGAACCGCTATACGGTGGAGCTTGCGCAGAATGGAAAGACCGCAAAGGCCGGATTCAACTTCAATCTTTCCGTAAAGAGCCTGGAGCGGATTTTGTTTACCTCTAAGACCACCCTGCCTTTCAACACCCTGGAAGACTGCGGAAAGTGGGGAGATCTGGGGGATCTGGAGGCGGCCGACGTGCCTCTTTCCATGGGAAAAATGGAGATTTACCGTGTTTGTGTCAGTGACCTTTCTCTGGAGGAAGAAATTTGAATCAAAATTATCATGAAATGCCCGGAAGACCCGGGCAGCCGGGCCCAAAGGGCAGACCGGACAGCCAAAGACGACCGGGCCGGGAGGGCAGACCGGACAGCCAAAGACAACCGGGCCGGGAGGGCAGGCAAAGCGGTCCGTCAAATCCCGGCAGAGAGCAGGGGCCCCCTGGCGGTAAAAACGCGTTTTTAAGCAGCTTTCAGTGCCTGTGGCGGATCGCGAAATATTTCAAACCGTATATTCCGTCTCTGATCCTGATGGGTTTTACCTATCTGGGTGTGGCGGTCTGCAATATGGCATATCCTTACTTAAACGGTACCCTGCTTTATGACCGGATTCTTGCCAAAAATCCTGAGATCCTGAAGTTTCTCAGACTGCCCGGTGGCCGTTTTGCCGTCGCGCTGGGACTTTTGGTGATCGCCATGGCAGTTACCAAGCTGTTGATCCAGTTTTTACAGGCGGTACAGTCCTATGTAAACGCGAAGATCGTGCCGCTGGTGATCCTGGAACTGGAAAATCAGATCTTTCATTCTATGGGGGAGCTGTCTCTGCGGTTTTTCTACAGCAACCGAACCGGCGGGCTGATGACCCGCATATTAAGCGACGCTACCCAGGTCACCGGATTCTTTATCGACTTTCTTCCGGAGATCCTCACACAGGTTCCCACCCTCATTGCCACCTGCGTGATCATGTTTGTGCTGGACTGGCGTCTGGCGCTTGTGTCTTTGTGCCTGCTTCCGGTGATGGCGATGGTTCACCTGATGATGATGGGCAGGGGACATGTGCTGTTCAGCCGCAGGCACCGGGCGGAAAGAGAGATCACCGCAAAGCTCAACGACAACATCACCGGCGTTCGGGTGGTAAAATCCTTTGGTCAGGAGCAGCGGGAGATCCGATCCTTTGGCAGGGTCAATCAGGAGGTGCAGGACGCGGAGGTTGCCATCACGGTTAATTTCAACAAGGTAAACGGCGCCTACACCTTTCTGGAAAACATGATCAATCTGCTGGTCTGGGCCTTTGGAAGCTGGCTGGTCCTTGGCAGTGAAAATATTAGTTACGGACACCTGATCACCTTTGCCAGCTATGTAACTCAGCTGAATCCCATGATGCGGCTGGCGGCTCAGGCCTCCCGGCAGTGGGTGGCCAGCATGAATTCCGCCGCCAGAGTCTTCTCTATTATTGACGCGGAGCCTGAAATCAAAGAAAGCAGTCATCCGGTGTCGCCGGAGCATTTCCGGGGACGCATCGACATCAACCGGGTGACCTTTGGATATGAGCCGGGAAGACCGGTTCTGAAAGACATTGACCTGCATGTGGAGCCCGGAAAGATGATCGGCATAGTAGGGCGCTCCGGCGCGGGAAAGACCACCCTGGTGAACCTGATCTCCCGCCTTTACGAGGTAGAACAGGGCAGCATCGCCATTGACGGCATCGATGTGAGAGACTTTTCTTTTCAGGAACTGCGGCGGAATGTGTCCATGGTTTCTCAGGAAACCTATATTTTTATGGGAACCGTGGCGGAAAATATTGCCTATGCCAAGCCGGGTGCCACCATGGAAGAAATCATCCGGGCGGCGGTAATGGCAAGCGCCCATGATTTCATCTGCCGGATGCCGGATGGCTATGACACGGTGGTAGGCGCTTCCGGGAGAACCCTGTCCGGCGGAGAACGGCAGCGGATCTCCATTGCGCGGGCCATTCTGGCAGATCCCAGGATCCTGATCCTGGATGAGGCCACGGCGGCGGTGGATACGGAGACAGAGCGGGCCATTCAAAAATCCATTGCCTATCTGAAACAGAACCGCACCACGCTGTCCATTGCCCACAGGCTTTCCACGCTGCGGGACGCGGATTACCTTGTGGTCATTGAGCATGGCAGGATTGTGGAGGAAGGCACCCATGATCAGCTTTTGGCGGAGAATGGCGTTTTTGCTCATCTGATGGAACTGCAGACTACGGCGCTGGCCATGAGAGGGCTGGAATAAAGCCCTTTCAGAGCCGGACAAAGAGCAGGCAGGAGGAAGCTATGGAATTGTTAAACAGCAGCAATATGAAAGTGGAAAAAACCGCGGGCGGGTTTCTGAACGTGACTGTGAAAGGAACTGTCTATGAAAACATTAAGCTTGTGCGGACCTTTCCGTTTACGGCCCCAAACCGGTTTATTTCCGTGAGAATGTCCGATGAGGACAGCAGAGAGATCGGGCTTATTGACGATCTGGAAAAAGATTTTGCGGGAGAGGCCCGGGCCTGTCTGCAGGAAGAGCTGGAGATCCGCTATTTTACCCCGGTGATCACAAAAGTGATCAGCGTAAAGGATCAGGCGGGATGCTCCTATTTTGAAGTAGATACAAATGCGGGGGTCTGTAATTTTGCCATTCGCTCCAATGAAAACGCTTTTATGAAGCTGTCAGAGACACGGGTGATCATTGAGGATCTGGAAAACAACCGGTATGAGATTCCCGATCTGAACAAGCTGACCTCCAAGGAACGAAAAAAACTGGATATTTTCCTGTAAAAGCCGGGAACGCGGGGTTTGCCATATGAATTTACTGTTTCAGCTGGATGAAAAAAGAATAGAGAAGATAGGCCTGAAAGATCAGGAGATCTGGTACTGCGTGCCCTACGATCTGACAAAAGAAAACCGGTATGTCAGGGACGGGTATGTGATCGTGACGAAAACCCGTCTTCTGGTAACGGAAAAAGACCGGATCCTCTTTGAGACGGAGCTGTCAGAGTGCAGGGAGATATACAGCGAAACCCTGATGCACAATGGAGCTTTGACCGTAGTGAAAAAAGACGGAAGCAGGATCCGGGCAGCGCGGTTTTCCATGAAGCACGCCGTGCGCTACTCCTATGTGGGAAGAGGGGCCACCATGCTTGCCCAGGGGGTCTTTCACAAGGTGGAAAGCCTGGAAAATGAAACGGTCTGTCCAAAGTGCGGCTTTGTGCTGCCGGGAATCAGCGCCTGCCCCAGATGCAACGGCAAACAGGAATCCGCCAGAAAGATCAGAGAGATGTGCAGGCCCTATGTATGGAAGTTTTTGCTGATCGGGGCGCTGATGCTGCTATCTTCCGGCGTGCGGATCCTGATTCCCAGGGTGCAGCAGCAGTTTATTGATGGCGCTCTTGTGGAAAAAAACGGCATCATGACAGACATCCTCCGCTTCGCGGGAACCATGCTGTTTCTGACCGTGCTGACCATTTTCCTTACGGTGTTCCGCAGCTGGTACAGCACGCTTTTGGGCGCCCGCATGAGCAAGGATCTGAGAGGAAAGCTGTTTGCCAAGATCCAGCGCCTTTCCCTGTCCTATATTCAGGAGCAGAAGCCAGGAGAGCTGATGAACAGGATCATGGCGGATACGGTCCAGATCCGGCAGTTTATGGAGACGGTGTTTGCCAACGCCGTGTCGGAGTTTGTGACGGTGTTTGCAGCCGCGGCTATGATGGCGGTGATCTCCTGGAAACTGATGCTGCTGTCTCTTGTGTTTGTACCCCTTGTGATCTGGGGCAGCTTTGCCATCCGGGGAACGGTTATGAAAGGATTCCGCCGGGCCAGAAAACGGCGGGATCATCTGGAAAGTCAGCTGCAGGACGTGCTGTCCGGCATGAGCGTGGTCAAGTCTTACGGAAAGGAAAAAGAAGAGTCGGAGACTTTCAAGCATCTGGCCCAGGAGCAGACCATGGTGGAAATGAAAAATGAGCTGTATTTTGCGGTGCGTATGCCGGTATTTGCTTTTATGCTTGGGCTGGGAGCCTATCTGGCCACTTATTTTGGTGGCCTGAAGGTGCTGGGCGGCGGCATGACTCCGGGTGTGCTCATGCAGTTTATCAGCTACACCACCATGCTTTATGAGCCTTTCCGGCGGATCACCGTCATCGCCAGACAGTTTACCCAGACCATGACCAGCATGGAGCGGATCTATGACGTGCTGGATGCCAGGGAAGAGATTACCAATGCCAGAAACGCCAAAAAAATGCAGATCCGGGGAGAGGTGGAATTTCGGGACGTGACATTTGGATACCGTTCCTATGAGCCGGTGCTGAACCATGTGAACCTTTCAGTAAAGCCCGGAGAGATGATCGGGCTGGTGGGGGCTTCCGGAAGCGGAAAGACCACGCTGATCAATCTGCTGATGCGGCTGTATCAGGTAGACGACGGGGCTTTGTACATAGACGGCGTCAACATCAACGATCTGGACATCGAGAATTTTCACAGACAGATCGGCGTAGTGCTTCAGGAAACCTTTCTGTTCAATGATACCATTCTGGAAAATATCCGTTATGCCCGGCCTGACGCCACCTTTCAGGAGGTGGTGGAGGCGGCGAAGACCGCCAACGCCCATGATTTTATTTGCCGGGCGCCTGCAGGCTATGAAACCTATGTGGGGGAGAAAGGGTATATGCTGTCCGGCGGTGAACGGCAGCGGATCGCCATAGCCAGGGCAGTGCTCAACAGACCCAGGCTGCTGATCCTGGATGAGGCCACCTCCAATCTGGATACCGAAAGTGAATATCTGGTGCAGACCGCTCTGGACCGGCTGCGGAAAAACTGCACCACCTTTGCCATTGCCCACCGCCTGTCTACCTTAAAAAGCGCGGACCGCCTGGTGGTTATTGACAAGCACAGGATCGCGGAGGCAGGCAGCCATGAAGAGCTGCTGGCCAAAAAAGGCATTTACTACGGCCTTGTGACGGCCCAGCTGGAAATGTCAAAGACACAGTGACAAGTGAAAAACATTCCTTTGCAAAAAAAAGTCCCATGATGAAAGGGCTTTCTCATCATGGGACTTTTTCGTTTTGACATTTTCTCAGAAAATCTCTCCGATAGGGGAAGGCTCCTGTTCCCGCAGATCCTTTTTGGAAACCATGATGCCGTCCTTGAAAATGGCTTCTCCGGTGACATTGCTCTTTTTGCGGCCAAAAGTCTGGGCAAGTCCGTCAGCCTTTTTGTCTACAAAACGGCAGCGGGACTTGATCTTGTCAGAGTTGACCCAATAGGTGGTCAGCACATCGGCGCCGTCCTTTGTGTGATTCCATTGGAACAGGGGATGTCCCTTGGGAGAATAGACAATATATTCGCCTACCCGTTTTCCAAGATGGAACTGGCCCTTGGACTGGATGGATCCGTCCGGATAATAGAAGATGTCGTCTCCCTCCAGAAGAAACCGTCCGTCGTCGGCGATCCCGCCGGACCACTGACAGCGCAGGGCGCCGTCGTCATAATATTCATGGAATGTCTGCACCTCCCTGATGACGGTGGCGTGATCTGCCATCAGCACCTCATCGGAGGGAGATTCATCCTCATGGTTCAAAAGCCATGCTTCATTAAATTCAAAGTGCAGCAGAGGCCGGTTGTTGGAAGTGGTCACATGGATCATTCCATCGGCTGTCTGCCGGCAGACGCTGTAGCCAAGGGTGGACTGGCCGCCAAATTCCTGGGGGCTCTTCTTTTGCTTCTGGGTGCCCCAGAGCGGCTTTAAGGTCCAGGTTTTTCCGTCGTCCTCCGACCAGGCTCCATAGGAGCCCCAGCCCTCCACGCCTTCCGGTTTCTGGCCTTTTTTATTCTGATAATCTCCGCACATAAACAGCTTGCCAGACTGAAGACGGATAATGGAAGGCCGCTGGCCGGAAAACTGCATGGGGAACGGTGTTTTGAACACTTCCCAGCTGTCGCCGCCGTCTTTGGAAATGGCGCCGGGCATATAGCCGTCAATGGCGGAATTTTTGCCGCCCATAGCCAGGATAGAGCCGTCGTTTAACTGCACGCAGGTAGAGTGCCGTCCGGCAGTGCGTCCAAGAGGATTTTCCCATGTCTGCATGTTGTCGTGGGTACGCCACAGAACAGAGCCCGGCTCATTGGCCGCGTCCGCCGCCATGTAGAAGGTGCCGTCCTTATCCCGGATGCAGGAGTTGATGGGCTGGCGGACTACCCGTTCCGCCTTGTCTTTGAAAAACGGAAAATGCACGGTGCTCCAGGTGGCGCCGTTGTCCGTGGAATACACATACTGAAACGGGAAAGAGTTGTCCAGCTGCTGCCAGCCCCAGAAATGATAAATGGTGCCGTCTGTGTCCGTAAACAGGTTGGGGGCATGGTCGTTGACTCCCACGGGATTCAGCCAGATGTCCGGCATTTCCCACTGATCGCAGCCTTTCCGGAGCCTGGCGCCTGCCAGTCCCACTTCCGCGTCGTATTCCTTGTAGGAGGAATAGATGCTGTAGATCAGATCGCCGTTGGGGCATACTGTCAGAGCGGGGGAGTGGTGATGGTTTCGGAAAGACGGGTTCAGCCCTGCCGCAAGAATCTCCTCCATAGGCGAATTGTCCGGCGGCGTAGGGAAAATGTGCCGTTTCCGGAAATAAGGCTTGTCAGGATCCGGTCCCACAGTCAGATCCGGCGCAAGCTGATGAACGTTCATGCAGAACTGGTTGGTGGGATGGGTGCCGTCCGTTACGGGCATTTCGCCGCAGGCCACCCGCAGTCCGATAATATGGCGTCCAAAGGGATTGTTTACGTCCTCATGGTAATGGCGGTAGTTGGGAGGCAGCGCCGCTCTCCACCACAGATCCAGACAATGCTCGTTGTATCGCTTGGGGTTGTCCAGATAACCGCCCCGGACAACCTTGCAAAGACCTGAATCGGGGCCTGCGGGATCCTCCTGATCCTCATCGCTGTAAACGCCGTACCAGTCAAAACACCATTCCCGGATATGAGAATCGCACATTCTGTCCAGATCCAGCTCTGTGGACTGCCTTGCGGCAGCTTCCCATTCGGCTTCCGTAGGCAGGCGGTAGAATACGCCCTCCTTTGCGGAGAGCCACTTGCAGAACTCCGCCGCGTCGTACCAGCTGACGCCCAGCACATATCCCCTGTAGTTTGTGGTATCGGAGGATTTTTTGTACACCTCCTGATAAAACTGCTCAAACAAGTCCTGTTTCACAGGCTCGTCGGCGATAAAGTACCGTTTGGTAATGATACATTTATGGGAAGGAAGTCCGTCGGGATGATGCTCCGGATCGCCGCCGCCCCGTCTGTAGTCATGAGGCTCCACGGGAACCATCCGCATGCCCACGGAGTTTACAAACTCCGTTTCCTTATCAATGACGGGGAAGTCTCCCCAGTCAAAATCATGGCATTCCCACACGCCGGAATTTATTTTTGTATTCATAATCTTACCATCCTCCTTGTTTGCAGATCTGAAATCTGCGGAATCATAATCAAACCGGAGATTCTCTCTGTTATTTCGCCGGATTCTGGATTTTTCTTCCATATTCAAAGGCCGCCGCCAGGCTTCCCGTAGAGGCGATGCCTTTATAGGCAATGTCAAACGCGGTGCCGTGGTCCACGGAGGTGCGCACCACTTTCAGGCCCAGTGTCACGTTGACGCCTCCCTCAAAATCCAGAAGCTTCATGGGAATATGTCCCTGATCGTGGTACATGCAGACCACAGCGTCAAATTCTCCTTTGTAGGCCCGTAAAAATACGGTGTCGGGAGGAATAGCGCCGAACGCCGCGATACCTTCTGCCTTCGCGGCCTCTACCGCCGGATTGATCTCCTCGATCTCCTGGCGTCCAAAGGCGCCGCCCTCGCCTGCGTGGGCATTGAGGCCTGCCACCGCGATCCGGGGCTGATCCTTGAAACGGGCCAGGGCGTCGTTTGTCAGCCGGATTACGTTGAGGATCCGGTCCTTTTTGCAGTTTCTGATAGACTGCTCCATGGAAACATGGGTGCTGACATGGGTAACCGTAAGCTTTTCTGACGCCAGCATCATGGTATAGTTGGTCTGGCCGCAGATTCCCGCGATCAGCTCCGTATGTCCTGTGAAGTCCGGATCCGAAAGCCGGATGGCTTCTTTGTTGACGGGGAGTGTCACCAGAGCGGAAAATTTGTCCTGAAGGGCCAGGCGGGAGGCCTCGGCCACATATTCCCGGGAAGCGGCGGCCACAGTTTTGCTGATCTGGCCGGGGGTAATGTCCTCTGCCTTCAAAAGGCCAAGATCATAAATGTTCAGCGCGCCCTCTTCGGTATCTTCCAGAGACGCCATTTTATGAAGGGGAACCGAAAGTCCCAGAAGACGGCCGCAGTGCTCCAGTACGGAATAGTCGCCTACAATGGCGTACTTTTCAGAGGCAAGCTCTCCCTTTAAGAAAGAATTCAAAATGATTTCGGGACCGACGCCGTTGCCGTCCCCCATAGTTACTGCTAACATATTGTATCCTCCTTATGTGTAAAATATTGTTGAATCTTGAGAATCACATCCGGTTGTCCGAAGCCGCCGGATTTGGTTGCCAGAAACCGGGTCCGCCCTTTATGGGAAAATGTGCAGAGGGGCACGCCGGTACAGATCTGGCCCCAGGCTCTTACACAGGCGCATTCAAGCTTTTTCAGAATGGCCGCCACCATATCTCCTCCAAATACCGCAAGAGACTCTGTCTCGGTTTCTTCCAGGATCAATTGTACCAAAGAAGACGTAAACCGCGCAACCGTTTCATGAAATCCGGCATCCCTGTCTTTTTCCAGATCCTCCGGGGAAGCGGCAGTGGCAAGGATCAGGCTCCGGCCGGAACCAAGGGTTTTTACGGCCTGAGCAAATACCGTCTCCAGAAACCGGTTCTGGGATCCCGGGTCTGTCCGGCACCGGCGGATCCATCCGGAAAGAGAAAGAACCTGATAGCCTTTTTCTCCGGCGTAGGCGATCTGCTCCAGGGTGATGGGGTTGGCGCTTCCGCTTACAATAAGAAGCGGGTCGTCTTTGGGCGCCGGCGGACTGCCATGTTCCGCCTGTAAAGAAAGATGCGTGCAAAAGGTGCGGGCAAAGCCGGCGCATCCGGCGGTAAGGCCGTACAGCCTGCGTCTGGAAAGCTCCTGTCCGATGCGGTCTATCTGTTCTTCTGTCTCGCAGTCAAAAAGGAACACCGTGTTTTTTGGATCGGCGCATTCCCGGTCAAACTGCTCTATCTGATCTGACGGCACTTTTTTACATTGAAAATGAGCCACCTTGTGGGTCAGGATTTTTGTAATATCGCTGTACAGGGCAGGATTTTCCGGGTCGTTTTGAAAGACAGACTGTTCCAGGGGAACTCCCTGTATGTAGCAGATCCCGTCCCGGGTGGTGCGGTTCAGGGCGGGATAGGCGGGAATGAAAGAAACCGGCCCGCCCATTACGTCCATGGCCGCCTGAAACGCGGCGGCAATGGTGCCCCTGAGAGCGGAATCTGTTTTCAGATAGACATGGCACCCCAAAGGAGCATATTTTTCTAAAAAGGATTTCATGCAATAATATGCCTTTTCCTGGCTGAGATGCCGGGTTTCCATGTTGACGGACAGGACCTGACAATCCTGCAGATCGCAGTTTGCGGCGGCGCTTTCCGTGACAACCACCTTTGTGGAGACGCCGCGGAGAGAAAGCTGTACCCCCGTATCCATAGCGCCTGTAAAATCATCTGCCAAAATCAGAAGTTTCATAAAATTAAGCCTCGTTTTCTAATAATGTGAGAAATTTACTGACGATTAAAACAAAACAAAATCTTACATGTAAAATTATGCAATAAAACTGTGGTTGGGTGCAACAACTTTTGTGAGCATGAGACAAAATTACATGTATAATAGATTTTTTTACATGTGTTTTTTTTGTGAAAAATGATAAAATTATAAGGAATTATTATTGGCTCATTGTACCTTTTGCAATATGGTATTTGCGGCAGGTGCAAAATAGGAGTAAGAGGGAGGTTTGAGTTCTGGCATGAAATTAGAAGGAATTATTTCCGCTATGCTGACGCCCCTGAATGCCGATGAGACCATTAACGAGCAGGAACTGCGCAACCAGGTGAACCGGCAGATCAAAGCAGGTGTTGCCGCCGTATTCTGTCTGGGCACCAACGGTGAGTTCTACGCGTTCGATATGGATGAAAAGAAACACATCATCGATATCGTCACAGACGAAGCGAAAGGCAGAGTTACGGTTCTGGCAGGCACCGGCTGCGTCACCACCCGGGAGACCATCGCTCTGACCCGCTATGCTAAGGAAAAAGGCGTAGACGCGGTTTCCGTGATCTCTCCGTATTTCGCCGGCGCTACCCAGGACGGACTGTATGCCCATTTCAGTCAGGTGGCTTCCGCCTGTGAGATTCCGGTGATTCTGTACAACATCCCGGCGAGAACCGGCGTGAACATCGCCTATCAGACGGTGAAGCGCCTTGCGGATCATCCGTACATCGTGGGCATTAAGGACAGCAGCGGCAATTTTGACAACACCCTTCGCTACATCGAGGAAACGCCCGATGATTTCATCGTGCTGTGCGGCAATGATTCACTGATTCTCTGGACATTGCTGGCAGGCGGCAACGGCGGTATTTCCGGCGTGACCAATATCTACCCCGAACACATGGTAAGTATTTACAATCTGTTCAAGGCGGGAGATATGGCGGCGGCAAAAAAAGCCCAGGATGATATCCGCTGCATACGGGACTGCTTTGCGGGCTATAACCCCAATTCTGTTGTGAAAAAGGCAACAGCGCTGCTGGGGTATCCCGTGGGACCGGCAAGAGCGCCTTTCGACATCGACGACCCGGCCCTGGAGGAAAAGCTGAAAAAAGCCTTTGCCCGGTTTGAGCAGCTGCGGGGAGGTGGAGCATGAGCAGTACATATTCCATCAAGTTTCCCAAAAAGGTTTTTTCCGGCGAGGGAAGCCTGGCAGAGCTGAAGACAATTATTCATGACACAAAGGCCACGTCCGTCTGCCTTATGACGGATGAAGGAATTTATGGAAGCGGTCTTCTGGAAACTCCTCTATTATATATAGAAGAAACAGGGCTCACACCGCTGGTCATCCATGACATTCCAAGAGAGCCAAGCGTTTACGCGGTGCAGGATTACCACAAAAAGCTTTCCGGCGAAAAAGTGGACCTGATCGTTGCGGTAGGCGGCGGCAGCGTCATTGACATGGCAAAGATCCTTTCCGTGACCATGACCAACCCGGGTCTGGCGGAGGATCTGCGAAAGCCGGATGCCATTCAGAAGCCGTCTGTCCCAATGGTTGCGGTGCCTACAACTTCCGGCACCGGAGCGGAAACAACCGCCAACGCGATTTTTCTTTACCCGGAAGAGGATCTGAAGGTAGGAATCATCAGTGAGTACATGATCCCGGATTTTGTAATCCTGGATGTTTCCATGACCTGCAAGCTTCCTCCGGGCCTGACGGCATCCACAGGGGTGGACGCCTTATGCCATGCAATGGAGTCTTACATTTCCATTTTAAGCAATCCATTTTGCAAGGTATTTTCACTGGAAGCAATCAGTCTCATCTGCAGGAGCATTGAGACGGCATACCGGGACGGCAGCAACAGACAGGCCAGAGAGGATATGCAGCTGGGGGCCTTTTACGCGGGCCTTTGCCTGACAACCTCCTCTACCGTTGCGGTTCACGCGCTGTCCTATCCCCTTGGGGGAAAATACCATATTCCTCATGGTATTTCCAACGCGATCCTCCTGCCGTATGTAATGAAAGAAAACCTGGAGTGCTGCAGAGAGGCTTATACAGAAATCGCACCATATATGCTTTCCAATGCGGAACAGATTCCAAAGGAACAATGGCCGGAAGCGGTAGTGGACTATCTGTTCGCATTGATGAAGAACCTCGGGATTCCGGATTCCCTTCAGGAATTTGGAGTGCATCCGGAAGACTTGGATTATTTGACAGACAATGCCGTTAAGGTAGAGCGGCTTCTGTTGAAAAATCCGAAAAAGCTTTCTAAAGAGGATATAAAAGGGATTTATAAGCAGTTGCTACAAAACTAAACCGAGAGGAGAAAGGTGAGAATGAGAAAGAAGAGAGTTTTGGCCCTTGTACTGTCTGCATGTATGTTAGCCACATCCGGTACAGTATGGGCAAGTGACACTGTTGCTCCGGAAAATCCGGCCACAGTGACCTCCGAAACAGGACCTGTGACAGATACTTCTGAAGCAAATCCGGCGACAGTAACCTCCAAAACAGGACCTGTGGAAGATGCTGCCGAAGCAGATCCCGCGGCGGCAAACTCCAAGACGGATTCCGCGGAAGACGCCGGCGGCAGCGACATTCTTTCACTGGACGTTGTAAAGTATATCGACGTGCTGGATGAGTATGACGATAACAATTACAAGCCTGTCAGTGAGGATACTCAGATCGTCCTCAGCGTGGACGACGCCAAGGGCAGCGGTCCGCTGAAGTTTGTAAGAAAAGAGGACATCAGAGGAATTGATTTCTCTGAAGACGCCGGCTGTGACTATGTGGAGTGGACATTTGACGTGGAAAACGAAGGCATCTATGAGATCCACGCCAACGTCTACAATGTGAAGAGTTACGGCATGACCATTCAGAGACGTATTCTGGTGGACGGCGAGGTGCCGTTCGATGAGGCTAACACCGTTTATTTCTACCGTCGTTTTGAGGAAGACGGTAAAGTGACGAAAAACGCAATCGGCAACGAAGTATGGCCCAAGAACAAAGAAGTGGAAGTATGGCAGGATCAGCCTCTGCTTGACTACAGCGGCTATTTTGAGGATCCTCTTCAGTTCTATTTCTCAAAAGGGCAGCACACCCTGCGCTTTGAGTATATTGACCAGGCCATCCTTCTGGGAGACGTAACGCTGAAGGGCGCTACCGTATATCCCTCCTACGCGGATGTGAGAGCCGAGTACATTGCCGAGGAGTACACGGCGCCCAATGTAGATCCGGTGAAGTTTGAAGCGGAAGATACTACCTGGAGAAACAACTCCACCATTAAGCGTGGTACCGACAATGATCCCATGACATCTCCTTCCTCCGCTACAGAGCGTTTGCTGAACATCATGGGTGAGTCCCGCTGGAGTGAAGGCAATCAGAGCATCACCTGGGACTTCAAAGTTCCCGCGGACGGACTTTACACCATTAACATGCGCGCCATGCAGAACTTCAACGCAGGAATGCCTTCCGTCCGTCAGATCATGATTGACGATAAGATTCCTTTTGAAGAGCTGAAAGCCTATCAGTTTGAGTACAAAGAGGGCTGGGACGCGTACACCCTGCAGAGCGATATGGAAGCGCCTTTTGAATTCTACCTGACAGAAGGCAATCACACCATTACCATGACTGTAAAATCCGGTATGCTCTACGACGTGATCCGTCAGACAAATGACATTATTTCTTCTGTGTCTGACATCTACCTGAAGATCACAAAGATCACCACCACAGACCCGGATACCAACTATGAGTACGACCTTGCGAAAACCCTTCCGGAATTGGAGGGCAAGAGCGGTGAGTTTGCGGTTGTGGCAAAGCAGCTGGAAAACTGCGCGGATATCATTGCCGATATGTCCAACATGACTACGGACATAGAGAGCAGCTACCGTGAGATTTCCGATACGCTGATGAAATTCGCGGAAGACCCGGATCTGGTCACCGCCGATCTTTCCGAACTGGAAAACGCGCAGACCAATCTTGGTACATACATCACTTCCATGGGAGCCATGCCTTTGTCCATCGACTATTTCAGCATCAATCCCGTTGGAACGGAATTCAAAGTTAAGAAATCCGGTTTCTTCCAGAAGCTGGTTGGTTCTGTAAAGAACTTCTTTGCTTCCTTTACAAAGGACTATGACGCGGTCGGAAGCATTTACTCAGGTCAGGGCAACAAATCCGTTGTGGATGTCTGGATGGCCCGTGGTACTGAGTGGGGCGAGGTTCTGAAAGATCTTGCCGATGAAAACTTCACAAAAGACACCGACATCGGCGTCAACCTGAACATTCTTCCTTCCGGTCAGCTGAACGCAGGTAACGTATCCGCCCTGATGCTTGCCATCACTTCCGGTACGGCTCCTGACGCGGCCATCGGCGTAAGCTCCACAGACCCTGTTGAGTTTGCGTTCCGTGACGCGGTTGCGGATCTGACCCAGTTTAAGGATTTTGAAGATTACAAAGATCAGTTCTATGAGACCATGTTCATTCCTTATCAGTATACAAAGGACGGACATACAGGCGTTTATGGCCTGCCGGAGACCATGGACTTTACGGTCATGATGTACAGAAGCGACATTATGGAAACCCTTGGCCTGGAAGTTCCCAAGACCTGGGATGACCTGTTCCATACAACGCTGCCGGTACTGTTTGAGAACAATATGAGCTTCTCTTTCCCGGTAGATACAACGGCGTCTTCCAACTCTCCTTCTTCCCTGAAAGGTATGACCATGTTCCTGATCCAGCAGGGCGGCAGCTACTACACAGAGGACGGCATGTACAGCGGACTGGATACTCCGGAAGCCTACAACGCGTTTAAACAGTGGACAGACCTTTATGTAAGCTATGGTCTGGACGCGGAGTCTTCTTTCTTCCAGCGTTTCAGAACCGGTACCCTTCCCATTGGTATCGGCGCATACGCGTCCTATATGCAGGTGCTGACACAGGCTCCCGAGCTTTACGGCAGATGGGCCATCGCTCCCATGATCGGTACCGCTACCGGAAAAGTAGATAAAAACGGCGAACCGGAGATCGACAACCGCGTGGGCGGCGTGTCTCTCACAGCCTGCCAGGTTATGAATGCTTCCGAGAAAAAGGATGAAGCATGGCAGTTTATCAAATGGTGGATGAATCAGGATACCCAGATCCAGTTCGGTCAGGAAATTGAAGCGACCATGGGTATCACAGCCCGTTGGAATTCCGCAAACGTCAACGCGTTTGAGTCTCTTCCCTGGGATCAGCACGATCTGGCAATCATCAAGGAACAGATGTCAAAGGCAGAAGAGCAGCCCATCATCCTGGGCGGTTACTTCACCACCCGTCATCTTGTCAATGCCTGGAACCGTGTATATCTGAGCAATGAGAACCCCAGAGATGCCCTGGAAGAAGCGGTAAAGGATATCAATAAAGAAATCCGTACAAAGCACGAAGAATACGGATTTGTATATGAAGATTAAAGGAGGGGCATATGAGTAAAGCTGCGAAAACAACAGAAGTTAGCGGTGTTTACCAAAAACCGGTAGAGTCCAAATTCCATCGGTTTTTCCGTGAAAACAAGACCGGTTGGCTGTTTCTGGCTCCCTTCATGATTTTGTTTTTGGTATTCACCATTGCGCCTGTATTTGTGGCCATGGGTCTGAGCTTTACAGACTACAATATGATCCAGACCCCCAATTTCACAGGCGTGACCAATTACAGACTGTTACTCCTTGAGGATGACGTCTTTATCATCGCACTGGAAAACACGCTGGTGTTTGCCTGTATCATCGGCCCTGCCGGATACATCATGTCTTTCGTAATGGCATGGTTCATCAGCTTGTGTAAGAGAGGCCGCGGTGCTCTGGCTCTTTGCTTTTACGCGCCGTCCCTGACATCCGGTGTTGCAATGTCCGTTATCTGGCTGGTTATTTTCGCCGGTGACAGATATGGATACCTGAACCACGCGCTAATCAGTATCGGACTCATATCGGATCCGATCCTATGGTGTAAAAACGCCACCTACATATTGCCTGTTATCGTAATCATATCGGCCTGGATGAGTATGGGTACCGGCTTCCTGGTATTCCTTGCAGGTCTCCAGGGCATCGACCCCGAGCTTTACGAGGCAGGCCGCGTAGATGGCATCCGAAACCCTCTGCAGCAGTTGTTCTACATTACGCTTCCGCTGATGAAACCCCAGCTGCTGTTTGGCGCGATCAACTCCATCGTTAGTTCCCTTGCGGTATTTGATGTGGCCACGGCCGTTGCCGGCTTCCCAAGCCCCAACTACTCCGCCCACACCATTGTTGCACATCTGTACGACTATGCGTTCACAAGATTCCAAATGGGTTACGCATCGGCAATCGCCATGTTCCTGTTTATCTTTACGTTCAGTCTTAGCCGTATCTGTATGAAGATCTTCAGATCAGACGATTAAGGAGGGAGGGTGAAGAATGAGTAAAAAGAAAGAAAAGAAAGTAAAAATCAAGAACGGAAAAGTAAAAAAGCGTTTTAAGTTTTCCAGACTGCTTGTTTTGATTTTAGTCGGATGCTTGGTTGTCTTCTGTGCATTCCCTCTGGTAGCGCTGATCTGTCGTGCGTTCATGCCTCTGGACGAACTGTATGTGTTCCCTCCCAGAATTTTTGTGCGGCATCCTACGCTTCAGAACTATAAGGATCTGCTGACATCCTTAAGCTCCTCAACGGTTCCATTCTCAAGATACATTTTCAACAGTTTGTGGGTAACCGTTGTAACCGTATTCTGTACGATCATTGTTTGTAGTATGGGCGCTTACGGCATGGTGAAGCATAAACCCATCGGCGCGGCAACGGTATTTACCGTCGTGGTTGCGGCCCTTGGTTTCTCCGGCCATGTAACCAAGATCCCCAGCTACATGATCGTCAGCAGCGTTGGCCTGATGGACTCCTACGCGGCGTTGATCGTGCCTTCCGTTGCCACCGCTTACAACTTCTTCCTGATGAAGCAGTTCTGTGAGCAGCTGCCGGATTCCCTGCTGGAGGCGGCGCGAATTGACGGCGCCAAGGAACTGCGTATCTTCTGGACCATCGTGATGCCTCTGCTGAAGCCGGCGTGGAGTACCCTGTGCGTGCTGACCTTTATTTCCAGCTGGAACGATTCCTTCTCCCCGCTGGTTTACATCCACAGCGACGCCATGAAGACGCTGCCCCTGGCAATTCAGACCATTTCCGGCGGCGCGGGCGTGGTTGCCCGTTCCGGTACGCCGGCGGCGGCAGCTTTGCTGACAACAGCACCTACCATCATCATTTACCTGATCATGAAGGGCCAGGTATTGCAGACAATGGCTTATTCAGGTATCAAGAGTTAAGGAGGGGCGGATAAATGAAAAAGAAAATGAAAAATATTCTTATTATCACCCTGGCCTTGGTGATGTCCCTGATGATGTGCATGCCTGCCTTCGCAGAGACAACAAACTTTATTATGGATACGGACGGCGAAATGCTTCCGATCCCCGAAACCTACACAGCCGAGTATTCCATTAAGAACCTTGGGGATGCAGGCTCCCTGTCAAAGGCTGAAGATATTTTCTACAAAGACGGTTATCTCTATGTTGCCGACACGGGAAACAACCGGGTGCTGAAGATGACCACAGACGGCAAAGTAGAACTGGAGGTCACCACCGGCGGCGGCGTTGACCTGAGCGGTCCCAAAGGCGTGTTTGTCAATGATGACGGTGAGATCTGGATCGCCGATACCGGCAATCTGCGGATCGTCGTGGTAGACAAGAACGGCAAGGACGTGAATGTGTTTGAAAAGCCGGAATCTGAAGTTCTGGGTCCGGATGTGACTTTCGATATTGAAAAGATCGTAGTCAACAACATGGGATACATTTACGCGCTGAAAGGCGCAAACATGATGAGAATGAACTCCAAGAACGAGTTCCTGGGCTACATGGGTTCCATGAACGTGGGATTCAGCCTGACCAGATTCCTGATCCGTACCTTTGGTACAAAGGCTCAGCAGCAAAGTACAGAAAAACTGGAGCCTACCGCTTACAACAACTTCTGCATCGGCGCTGACGGCAATATCTACGGCGTGCTGGCAAGCGGTACAAGCGGACAGATCAGACGTCTGAATTCCGTAGGTGAAAATACATACCCCGAGCAGGCATACGGCTTCATGCTCTATGAGCAGGGCTCCATGTATCCTACAGAGCCTACTTTCAGAGATATTACGGTAGACAATCAGGGTATCATCACCGTTCTGGACAGAAACACCTGTCTTCTTTATCAGTACGATACAGAAGGCAACCTGCTGACCACCTTTGGCGGCAAGGGAAGCAGAATGGGCATGTTTGACGTGCCTACCAGCCTGGTAGTGGATGAGAAAGGATATCTGTATGTACTGGACAACAACGCAAACAACATTCAGGTGTTTGCGCCCACAAGCTTTATCGATCTGGTGCATCAGGCCATTATCCTCCAGTCCGGCGGACATTATGAGGAAGCAAAGGAATATTGGGAGCAGGTGCTGGATATCGACTCCAACTACGCCCTGGCCAATAAATCCATCGGCAAGCTTCTTTATAAGGAAGGCGATTACAAGACTTCCATGGAGCATTATCGGCAGGCAGACGACAAGGCCGGTTATTCAAACAGCTTCAGTGAGAACAGGCATGAATTCATGAGAGAGTATTTCTTCATTATCATCGTGGTGATTGTTGCCATCATTGTGATCCTGGGCAAGCTGTTTGTGACCATCAAACGCCATGCGGACAAATGGTCCTTCAATATTGAGATGAGAGGAGATATGGACAGATGAAAGCTTTAAAATTAGCAGCGATCACGATTTTCCATCCAATCGTCGCATTTGACTATATGAAAAAAGACAGAACCCGGTTCAATTATCTCCCCATTGTTGTCATCCTGTTGCTGATGATCGCGACAAAGATCTTCTCCATGTACTTTACACACTATCCGTTGGCAACGGTGAATCTGAGAAATGCGAACCTGCTTCTGGAATGTCTGGTCATGGTCGTTCCCATTCTCACATGGGTGGTGGCGTCCTACGCCATGACAACCATCATGAGCGGCGAGGTTATGTTCAGAGAATGTCTGATGGCATGCTGTTATTCACTGATTCCCTACATTGTGATCAGCATTCTGATGACGATTCTTTCCAATGTGCTTGACGCAAATCAGGTTGGTTATGTAAATACCATCAACAACTTTGCACTGCTCTTTGTGCTGCTGCTGTTGTTTGTGAACCTGAAAGAAATGAACCATTACAGCATGTTCAAGACCATCGGTGTTGCATTGCTCGCAATCTTCACAATGGTACTGATTTGGGCCACCATCGCGCTTGTTGCGGCATTGAGTATGAGATTTATCACATTCATTCAGGAAGTAATCAGCGAGATTTCCTACAAGCTGATGACTTAGGAGGGAGGACAAAGATGAAAAGAAAATTGATGTTGCTTGGCCTTGTCCTGCTTATGGTGACGTCTCTTCTTGCTGGATGTGGAGACAAGAAACAGAAAAATGAAGGGCCCGTTCAGGAGAAAGATGACAAACAGGTAAGCGATGCAAACCTTAAGTTTGACGGAGAAGGCTACGCGGAGGTAACCTCCAATTCCAAGTATACCCTCTCTGTAAACAAAGACGGTTCCTCCATCCGGGTAAAAGACAATGCCACCAACGCGGTATGGGATACGGCAGTCAGCTCGCCGGATTTTGACAAGGAACAGGTAAACGATAAGTGGCGCAAAAAGATGACGTCTCCTTTTGAAGTGTTTTACACAGATCTGGAATCCGGCCATGGCGCCGTGATTAATCTGTCCCTTCTGGAGATGGACTACACAGCCCAGTTTAAAAAGTTTGAAAACGGCGTCCGCGTGATCTACGATATGAAGAACCCGGGCATCGTTATGGCAGTGGATTACTCCATCGACGACAGCGGTCTGGTTGTGGAGGTTCCTACAAGCACCATTGAGGAAAAGGGAAAATATTCCCTGACAAGCGTGAAGATGCTTTCCTACATAGCGGACGCTACCGACACTCAGGAGGGCTATTACCTGTATCCTGACGGCAGCGGAGCCATCATGGAATTTCAGGACAGCTCTCACTATAAAGAAAGCGAACTGGCGCTTCCTCTTTACGGTGACCTGACAGATTACAAAAACACGCTGGACGTACTTGCTGAGAAGAGCAGCCAGGTATTGATGCCTGTGTACGGCGCAAGCCTTCCCGACAAAGCGTTTCTCGCGATCATTGAAAAAGGCGCGGAAACCGCTACCGTAAAGGTGCTGCCTTCCACAGAAGTCATCCCGCTGAACAGCATTGCCTGCGAATTTGCTTTCCGCCGTTCCTTTGCGGACGCAAGAGCCACGGATCAGGGCTTCCTGGTATTTGACGACGAGATGATCCCCGGCACGAGAAAGATCGCGTTCCACTTCTTTGATGAGAAGGATGTGACCTATGCCGATATGGCAAAGGTATACAGAGAGTATCTGACTCAGGAACTTGGCGTACAGCAGAACGTACAGAACGGCGACATTGCCCTTTCTCTGGATCTGTTCATGGGCATCAAGGAAGACGGCCTGCTCTTTGATGAGTTCAAGTCCGTGACCAGCTTTGATCAGGCTCAGGAGATCCTTGAGAAACTGCAGAAGGGCGGTGTTGACAACATCGAGCTGCAGCTGAGAGGCTGGACCAAGAAAGGCTATTATACAGATCCTGTGATGTTCCCTGCCAGCTCCAAGCTGGGCGGCAATTCCGGCCTGAAGAAATTAACGGAATATGCGGCAGATAAGAACATTGAAGTCGCGCTGGAAGCAAACTTCCTGGAAGCACGGGCGGAAAGCGGCGGCTACAATGAGAGAGAGGATGTGCTGTATCTTGGCAACAACTCCATCTTCTCCAACTTTGACAGCAGCCTGTTTTTGATGGCGCCTCATGCGGCGGAAAAGAATCTGGACGACTTCATTAAGGACGCGGAAAAATTTAAGATCAACGGCGTCAGCTTCTATGGTATGGGCGAGTATCTGTTCTACAATTACAACGGTACCGACTATACCACTCAGGAGCAGTGCGCGGCCGTATGGCAGAGCATGCTTCAGAAGTCCAAGGACAAATTTGGCAAAGCCATTGTACAGGGCGGAAACAGCTATGTGCTTCCTGTTGCGGACAAAGTAACAGACCTGCCCTACGAAGATTCCGGTTACCAGATGACCACAAGAGGCGTACCGTTCTATCAGATCGCGGTACACGGCCTGGTCAGCTACACCGGTAAGGCCGGCAACCTTTCCAGCGATATCGAGAAAGAAAAGCTGAAATGGGTAGAATACGGCTACACTCCTTACTTTGAGCTTACCTACGGCGGATCCGAGGATCTGATGTACACAGATTACAGCACCCTGTTCTCATCTGCTTATGAGGACTGGATGGACGAGGCAACAGAGATCTACAAAGAGTTCAATGAGAACTTCAAGGATATCTGGACCGCGCAGATCGAGGATCACGAAGAACTGCGGGAAAACGTTTACAAAGTAACATACGACAACGGCACGAAAGTGTATGTCAATTACAATCAGGACAAAGTGACCGTTGAAGGCGTTACCATTGACGCAAAAGACTATGTGGTAAAGGAGGGATGAGAATATGGCTGAGAATAAGCAAGCAAAGCAACCTAAAGTAAAAGAACCTAAGGTAAAGAAAGAAAAAAAGGGTATGACCATTAAGACCCGTCGAAGCCTGGAAGGTATTATGTTCATCACTCCCTGGCTGATAGGTACAGCAATATTCTTCCTGTTTCCGTTGATCACTTCTATCCGTCTGAGCTTCAGTGAACTGACCTCTATGGCAGGTTTTGAGATGGAATGGAACGGAATTGAGAACTATCGTTATTTGTTCCAGCAGAGTACAACTTATATTCCCAACTTCCTGGCGGAGGTAAAGGATACGCTGATCGATACCCCGATCACCCTGGTATTCTCCCTGATCATCGCAATGCTGGTGAACAGAGACATTAAGGGCCGCGGATTCTTCCGTACCGTGTTCTTCCTTCCGGTACTCCTTGGTACAGGTTATGTTATGGAAGTGCTCCTCGGTTCAGAAATGAACGGCGTGATCACAATCCCCAGCGGCCTTCTTCAGGCCATTGGCGCAAGCTTTGCGGAGCTGGTGACAGGATTCCTGAGCAGGATCACCACAGTGCTGTGGAAATCCGGTGTGCAGATCATCCTGTTCCTGGCAGGTCTGCAGGGTATATCCGCTTCCCTGTATGAAGCTTCCCGTGTTGACGGTGCCACCGAGTGGGAGAATTTCTGGAAGATTACGCTTCCCCTTGTTTCTCCCATCATTCTGCTGAACTTTGTGTACACCATGATCGATTCCTTTACGGATTCCTCAAACAAGATCATGTCGGATATTGAGCACTGCTTCAGCAACGGCGCCCTGGCAAGAGGCGCTTCCATGGGTTGGTTCTACTTTGCATTCACGTTCTTGGTTTGTGTGATTGTGTTGGCAGTCATGTCGAGATTGACGTTCAATCAGGGAGAGAGGTGATAGAATGGAAAAGACAGCAGATAGAGCAGCGCAGAGAGCGGCTGAAAAGGCTGCAAAAAAAGCTGCAAAGCATGTAAGTGTACAAAACAGATTTACGAAAAAACATGTGCGTAAATTTATCGTATCCGTTTTTCTGTATCTGGTATTGTTTGACCTGGCATTCGTATTCCTGTATCCGTTCATCACAATGATCATTGATTCCCTTAAGTCGGATGCGGACCTTGTCAACATTACGGTAAAATGGATCCCGTCTTCATTACAGTGGAGCAACTACAAAGTGGCGTTTGACGGCCTGGATTACTTCCAGATTTCCAGTACATTCCCGTTCCTTGGCGGATTTGTCATGAACTCCGTTTTCGTCACGCTGGTAGCAACGATTGGTCATACGTTTGTGTGCGCGTTTGTAGGTTACGGATTTGCCAGATATAAATTCCCGGGCAGAACCGTGTTCTTCCTGCTGGTAATCCTGACCATGCTGGTGCCTACACAGGTATTGATCTTCCCGCTGTACATTATGTATTCAGGCTGGGGCTGGCTGAACAACTATCTGCCCCTGCTGGTGCCTTGCTTCTTTGGATATGGACTGAGAGGCGGTTTCTACATCTTCCTGTTCAGACAGTTCTTCCTGGGACTGCCTTACGAAATGGAAGAAGCAGCCCGTATCGATGGCTGCGGAGCTTTGAAGACTTTCTTCAAGATCATGCTCCCCATGGCACGTTCTTCAACACTGGTGTGCGTAGTGCTTTCTGTAGTATGGCACTGGAATGACTTCTTCGAGCCTTCGATCTATCTGACCCAGGCTCCCAAGCTGGCCCTTTTGCCCAGCCGTCTTCCTGCCATGTACGCCGCTTTGAACCAGGTGGCAAGCGAAGCAGAAGATATTGCGCTGAACAGTAATGTGGTAGTGAATCAGGCTATCTGTATGGCGTCTACATTCCTTGTAATCCTGCCGCTTCTGATCGCATATATGTTTGTGCAGAAGCAGTTCATGGAAGGTGTGGAGCGCTCCGGTCTGACCGGTATGTAATATCCTGTAAACAGCAAGAGAAATCCCCTGCGCTGTCCTGTGGCACGGCGCGGGGATTTACACAAAAAGAGTGTGGCGCAGGCAAAAAAATCTTTGACCAATTTGGGAAAAGAAGATGCAAATTTTTGTGTTTTGTGCTAAACTCTAGTTACAAAGCTTTATAAGATTATTACAAAGAAAGGAAGGCAGATTATGAAAAAAAGAATCATTTCCCTGCTTCTTGTAGCAGCGATGGCAGTTACCCTGTTTGTCGGCTGCGGCAAAGACAAGGGCGGCAGCGGCAGCACAGGCGCTGTGGATCCCGACGCGAAGAAGTGGGAAGAAGAGGGCGTTACCGTTACATGGTGGCTCATGGGCGGCAATGAGACCTACAGACAGAATTACTGGAAAGAGATGAAAGGCTTAAAGGCGATTCAGGAATCTCTTGGCATCAACATTGATTTCAAGGTTGCCACAAGCTATGACGCGTATCTTCCTATGATGGCGGCAAAGGATTATCCCGATGTCATCACCGCCATGAACCTGGAGAACTATCCCGGACGTATGGCCGGTATGCACAAGGACGGCGTATCCCTTGCGCTGAACGACTACATGGAAGAATATATGCCCAACTTCTCCAAGATCGTGGAAGAGTATCCCAAGATCTCCAGAGACTTAAAGCTGGATGACGGTTCCTATACATTTGTCAGCACCCTGTACGACATTGACAATGAAGATGACCGCGCGGCATCTTCTCAGTACGGTCTTGCAATCCGTCAGGACTGGCTGGACGCGGTAGGCAAGGACGTTCCTACGAACATGGCAGAGTGGTACGACGTACTTTCCGCATTTAAGAACAGCGATCCCAACGGCAACAGCGAAAGAGATGAAGAGCCTGTATGTATGGCTTCTTCAGGCTGGAAATATTTCCTGACCGCGTACGGCATCGATGATGACCCCATCGTGCAGGAAGACGGTACAGTTGTATATGGTTTCATGACAGACAATTACAAACAGTACCTGACAGAGATGAACAAGTGGCAGACAGACGGCCTGATCTACAATATGTTTGAGGCGACTTCCCTTGAAAAACGTCAGGAGCGTGTAACAAACAACTTCGCAGGCGCATGGAAAGCAGACGCGGATCACTTTGATTACACCATTGACGGTTCTTACCTTTCCATCCTTCAGGAAAAGGCTCCCGACGCCAAGTTCACGGCTGTTCCCTGGCCTAAGACTGCTGACGGCAAGATGTACTGCTTCTCTGATATCAACACATTCCCCAGAGATACCACTGTAATCACCAGCAATGCCAAAAAGCACGGCACAGACAAGGCAGCGGCCTATCTGATCGACTATATGCTTGGTGAGAAAGGCTCCAATTACGTTACCTGGGGTATTGAAGGCGAAAGCTACACTGTAGAAGACGACGGCACCAAGGTTCTGGTTGACGGCATGAATGACACGGTTTCCTTTGAGGGAACCAACATTCCCAAGTTCAACACTTACGCGGATCCTACTACCGTAAATCTTCCTTCCTTTGGAACGATTTCTGAATATGTGCTTTCTCAGAAGCCGGATACCTATATTGAGGCTGTAAAGGTTTGGGCAGAGGGCGATACTTCCTACAAGATGCCCGCGGCATGCCAGCTGAGCGTGGAGCAGGAAGCAGAAATAGAAGATATCGTTACCGATATGAAGAACTATGTTACCAAGCAGCGTCAGAGATTTATTACCGGCAAAGAGCCTCTGACAAACTACGATACTTATGTAAACAACGTAGAGCGTCTGGGCGGAACAAAATATGCTGAGATCTGGCAGCAGGCTTATGATTCATGGCAGGCAAGATAAGTTGACTTTGCAAATGCGTTAAGCCGACAGAAAGACTTATTCCCGGTCAGCAACGGCTGACCGGGAATTTTTCAATAGAGACTACAAACTGCAGCGAGGGAAAAAAATGACTGATTACCAATCTATACAGGAACCTCATTACAAAGAGGAACATTATCAGACAAACGATTTTTTGGAAATGGTATATGAAGATGCCAGAGCAAAGACGGATCTTCTGCGCTGTACAGAGGAGGAGATCCCTGCTTACCAGAAAGAAATCAAAACGAAACTGGAAAACTGTTTGCATATTGCGAAGCTGGATCAGGCTTACGGATGCAAAATGACATATAAAAAAGAAAGTGACTTTGAGACCTTTCAGGTCTCTGTTGAGAAATATGAGCTGTCCGCCATTAAACGGCTGCCTTTTCCGGTCTATGTGCTGAGGCCGGATCAGCCAAACGGCAGGGCTGTTCTGTACTGCCACGGGCACGACGACCTGGGCATCATGGGCGCTTTGCTGGAGCGTCATGACAAGATCCGCTATCATAAGAATCTGCCCGTTCTGCTGGCAAAGGCAGGCTTTACGGTAGTCGCGCCGGAGTTCGCGGGTTTTGGAGAGAGCGATTACTTTGGATTTCCGGAGGGAAAACAGCCCAGAGGGGGCTGCTTTGCCCATATGGCCTTTCTGACCGCGGCAGGCTACAGCATTGGCGGGCTGCGGGTGCTTCAGGCCATAAAGACCCTTGACTTCATGGAGGCTGTTGGAATTGGAAAGGACGTGATCGGCTTTGGCGTTTCCGGCGGCGGCATGGTCTGTGAGTATACAGGCGTGCTGGATCAGCGGATCACCGCCATGGCCATTTCCTGCTATGCCAGCCTGTACAGAAACAGCATCCTTTATAAGGAACATTGCGTGGACAATTATGTTCCCGGCATTTTGCAGGTGGGAGAAAGCCATGAGATCCTCTCAGCCTTTGCGCCAAAACCCCTGCTTACCATCAACGGCACAAAAGACCGGGCGTTCCCCCTGGCGGGAACCCAGATCGCCTTTCCTTTTCTGGAAAAAGTTTACCAGCGTCTGGGCGGACGCTACACCGGCGTGATCTTTGAGGGGAAACATGAGATCAATGAAGAAAAAGTGCTGGAATGGTTTGCCGGTTTCAACGGGAGGTAGTGTGAAAAATCACACTGATGTGCTGATTTCTCACAGGGCTATTTGTGCCGGAGCGTCATAAATAACCCTGATGGCAGACGCGAACTGGAGGTTCGCGTCGCCCTGTCGCGTAAACGCTCCGGAATGGGGATTGATATGAAATATCGCTTATATGAAAAAAATGAAGAAAAAGAGCTGTCCGACCAGCTGTTTTTGAATCCCACCAGCGAATACAGAGGCGCCCCTTTCTGGGCCTGGAACACCAGACCCGACAGGCAACTGATGGAATCTCAGATGGAGGCCTTTGGCCAGATGGGGTTTGGCGGCTTTCACATTCACAGCCGCACGGGACTGGATGTGCCTTACCTGGGCGATGAATTTATGGAAGACGTGCTGTTTTGCGTAAAATACGCCGCTTCCCATCAAATGCTTGCCTGGGCATACGATGAAGACCGGTTTCCCTCCGGTTTTGGGGGAGGGCTGGTGACCTGTGAGAAAAAATACCGGTACCGTGAGCTGCTCTGGACGCCCAGGGAACTGCCGGATGTGCAGAAATGCCGTCCACAGGAGAAAGCCTGTGAAAGCTATCTGATCGGGATTTATGATATACAGCTGGATGAGGCGGGGTATCTTGCCTCCTATGAAAAGATCAGCGATCCCGGCGAGGCCCGGGGCGACGTCTGGTTTGCCTATCTGCGGGTGGCGTCTCCGGACAGCTGGTTTAACAATCAGACTTATGTGGATACGCTGGATCCGGCGGCCATTGCCCGGTTCTGCCAGGTGACGCATGAGCGCTATCGGGAAGTGGTGGGGGAGTATTTTGGAAAGGTGATTCCCTCTTTCTTTACAGACGAACCAAAGACCACCTATAAAAAAACACTGCCTCTGGCAAAAAGCAGGCAGAATCTGATCATGCCCTGGACAGACGATTTTCCGGATACCTTCCGGCAGCGGTACCGGATGGATCTGGTGGAAAAACTGCCGGAGCTGTTCTGGCAGCTGCCGGGAAATGAAGTGTCTGTGGTGAGATATGACTACCACCGTCATGTGGCGGAGCGTTTTCTGGAAAGCTACAGCACCACCATTGGAAACTGGTGCGACAAAAACGGGGTCAGCCTTACCGGACACATGATCAAGGAACCCTCTCTGAAAAGCCAGAGTACGGCTGTGGGGGAGAGTATGGCTCCGCTGGGGCCCTTTGGATTTCCCGGGATCGACATGCTCTGTGACGACCGGGAATACACCACCGCCAAGCAGGCCCAGTCCATTACCCATCAGTTTGGAAGAGAAGCCATGCTTTCTGAGCTTTACGGCGTGACCAACTGGGATTTTGATTTTCGGAGACATAAGGTGGGAGGAGACTGGCAGGCAGCGCTGGGCGTGACCATCCGCGTGCCTCATTTGTCCTGGATGACCATGGAGGGAGAGGCAAAGCGGGATTATCCGGCGTCCATTCATTATCAGTCTCCCTGGTATCGGGAATACCGTCTGATAGAAGATCATTTTGCCAGAGTCCATACGGCCATGACCAGGGGAAAGGCTGTGGTGCGCATCGGCGTCATTCATCCGGTGGAAAGCTACTGGTGTTTCTGGGGTCCGGAGGAACAGACTGCCGGGATCCGAAAGCAGATGGATGAGCAGTTTCAGCAGCTGACGGAATGGCTGTTGTTTGACCACCTGGATTTTGATTTTATTTCCGAGTCCGTCCTTGGGCAAATGAATGAGATCAGAGAGGGACGGCTGCAGGTAGGCGCTTCCGCCTATGACGCGGTGCTGGTGCCCGGAAACATTACTTTGCGGAGCACTACCGTGGACGTGTTGGGGGCGTTTGCCGCCGCGGGAGGCAGGATCATCTTCTTGAGCCAGATTCCCCGTCTGGAAGAGGGAAAGCCCTCTGACAGGATGGAGGCTCTTTACCGGAAATCGGAAGGCTCCGGGGCCATGAGCCTGATCCCCTACGAAAAATACAGGATCTTTGAAAGTCTTTCTCCTTACAGAGAAGTAAAATTGACGGATCCCTCGGGAAATACATGCAACAAACATCTGTATCAGCTCCGGCAGGACGGCGACTGCCGCTGGCTGTTTGTGGCCTACGGAAAGAAAAAGCCCCGCTATGACTGCGAATCCGCCGGGCGGATGCAGATCCGCGTTAGGGGAATCTGGTATCCGGTATTTTACGATACCGTCACCGGGCAGATCAAAAGCTGCCGGTTTAGCCATGAAAAAGACTGGACGGTGATCCAACAGGAATATAACGTGCACGACAGTATGCTGTTCCAGCTTCGCAAAACCCCCCGGATTCTTCCAGAGGAAACCAAAGAGCCTGTTTCCGGCACGGCTGTGCTGAAAACAGATCCCAACCATGTGCCGGTGACGCTGGAGGAGCCCAACGTGGCCTTGCTGGATATGGCGGAATATCGGGTGGATCAGGGAGCGTACAATCCCGCGGAGGAAGTGCTTCGCATCGGGCAGAAGCTGCGGGAGGCTTTCGGCTATGAGCCTCAGGGCGGCAGAATGGCACAGCCCTGGACAATGGAGAAGAAGCCGCCGGAACATGAGCTTACCCTGCGGTTCCTGGTGGAAAGTGAAATAGAAATAGAAGGCGCCGCCCTTGCCCTGGAACAGGCGGATCTGGCATCGGTGACCGTAAACGGTCAGCCGGTTTTGACGCCGGATTCATCGGCGGAGGAGCAGGACTGGTATGTAGACAGAAAGATCCGGACACGGAAGCTTCCTCCTTTGAAAAAGGGAATCAATGAGATCTGTATTACCGTTCCCTTTGGGGAGAATGCCAATCTGGAAAACGCGTTTTTGCTGGGCGCCTTTGGGGTGCGCGCGGAAGGAAGCCGCTATGTGCTTACCAGGATGCCGGATGCCGTTGCCTTTGGGGATCTTACCCATCAGGGATTTCCCTTTTACGGGGGCAATCTTTCCTATCAGCTGCAGGTGGATGCGCCGGAGGGAGATCTGGCGGTGCGGGTTCCCTATTTCCGGGGCGCCCTGATCGGAGTATCCATAGACGGACAGCGGGAGGGCAGTATTGCGTTTGCGCCCTACGGTTTTGAAAAGAAAGGCTTGACATCAGGCCGCCATCAAGTTACATTGACATTGTTTGGAAACCGCATCAATACCTTTGGTGCGCTTCACAACTGTAACGAGAATACCACCTGGTTCGGACCCGACGCATGGCGCTCCTCCGGAGACAGCTACAGCCGGGAATATCAGCTGAAACGCACAGGTATTTTAAAATGTCCTGAAGTAAAATAAAAGGAAGGGGTTCATATATGGGAAACGTGAATGTTGATGAAAAGCTTGCCACGAAAAACAGGATGCTTCGTACATATCCGGGCAAGCTGCTGATGGGACCTGTCGGAAACAGACTGTTTGCGGACTGCCTTGACAGAAAACCCGGCTTTTGCGGAAACATTGATTTTATCCATAAACTGAATCTGGATATGCTCTTTGAGATCTGCTGCAGCTATCCCATGAATCTGAAGCTGGCAGAGGCCGTCTGGTATCCCAGCCATTTGAAAATGTGTTATGAGGACGATCAGGTTTCCTTTACAGAGACAAAGCATATCAATGCCAACGACATAGCCTTTTGCTGTGAAACCTGGACCAATAAGGGAAAGGAGCCCATGACGCTGACTTTGCGTGTGGAGCCTTTTGGCTGTCAGATCCAAAAGAAGGGGAGTTTTACATCCTTTGCCGTGGAACAGATGATTCACAATTACCGGGTAGGAGGCTGCGCCGGCTGGCAGTATGAGACGGATTCTGTCACGGTAGAGCCCGGTCAGACAGTGACTTTTCTTGCGGCTGCTGCGGTGGGCAATCTGGAAACAGAAACTCCGGAATCCATTGAGGCAAAGCTGCGGGACTTTTTCCGGAAAGATCAGAGCCCCAGGGCTTACGCAGAGGAAAGCATTGCCGACTACCAGTCCTTTTTTGACAAGGTTCCGGCCTTTTCCTCCAGCGATCCGATGCTGGATAAGACCTGGTGGTATCGCTGGTACATTTTGCGGAACGCTACCAGCAGGCCGGAATTTGGTTATCTGACCTATCCTACCGTCTATGAGGGCAGAGCTCATAAAACATCCAAGCTGGCTCCTCTGCAGGTGCTTGGCTGGGAATTCAGCAGACTGATCAATCTGTCCTCTCCCCTGCAGATGACAGATTACCGCTGGTACCCGGACAAAGAGCTGCTGCATGATTTTGTGCGGGGATATCTTTCCGTTACCGATGACAACGGGATTATTCAGTCCGCCTTTACGGATCACAAAGGCGGCGGTTTTGCCAATTTCCTGATCTGGGCCATTTACCGGATCTATCTGCTGGACGGAGACAAGGAGTTTTTAAAGGAAATTCTTCCCAAGGCCAAGGCCTGCGTGGATGGCAATACAAAGATGTACGGCGCCAAAAACGATCTGCTGCAGATCGAGGTGAAGCATGCCCGTACCGGCAAGGAATGTCAGCCCAGCTTCTGGTATTTTTCCCAGTTCCCGGGAAACCATAAGGACAGATCCAAGATCACTCCCCTGAAACGGCTGGATACCAGCGTCTATCATTACCTGAACATGAAAGGCCTGGGGCTGATGATGGAAGAGGTGGGAGATCCGGAGGCGGAGTCCTATCTGAAAGCGGCGGAAACCCTTGCCTCTCAGATCAATGAAAAAACATGGGACCAAGAGACCCAGTTTTACTATGACCTGCACTATGAGACAGACGAAAAGGCCATGGTAAAAAATATCGTGGGGATCTACCCTTACTGGGCGGAGATCGCCGGCAAAGAAAAACTGGCCGGTCTGGAAAAGCTGTTCAGTCCGGATTACTTCAATACAGGAGCCGTGTTCTCTTCCGTGGCAAAGGACTGTCCTGCCTATACGGCTCACGGCGGCTGGATGGGCGTTATGCGGGGAAGGGACAGCTGTATGTGGGACGGCCCCTCATGGCCTTACACAAACGGCATCGCCCTGGACGCCATCGGGCGGCAGAGCAAGAAAAACGGCCACTGCTATGACGGCCGGTTCCGGGAGTTCCTGGAAAAATATGAATATGAACATTACCGCAACGGCAATGTGGAAGAGCCCTATCTGGTGGAACAGTACCATGCGGTAACCGGAGAGAATTTAAGCGACGAGCCGGATTACAACCACTCTTTCTTCCTGGATCTGATCATCAGCCATGTGGCGGGAGTGGATGTACAAAAGGATCGGATCGTCATAGATCCTCTGGATGTGGGGCTTCGGTATTTCAAGCTGGAAAATCTGATGATCAGGGGATCCGTGTATGAGATCGCTCTGGATGAGGCCGGGGTCTTTACTGTCAGAAAAGACGGAGAACTGGTGAGCAGCAGGAAAGGTCTTGGAAAAATAGAACTGCCCCTGTAAAAAAAGCCGACCCCGAAGGATCAGCTTTTATAAGTACGGGAGTGCTCATTCCGGTAGCTGCTTGGAGACTGACCGGAGATGGCCTTGAAGATCTTGGAAAAATAAAAGGGATCGCTGATGCCTACGGATGTAGCTACCTCCCGCATGGGGATATTGGTATCTGACAGCAGGGATTTGGCGTGCTGCACCCGGATCTTGTTGGCATATTCCGGAATGGTCATTCCCGTTTCCGACTTAAAGATTCTGGAAAGATAACTGCGGCTGTAGTTTACATGCCTGCAGAGGGTGTTCACATCCAGATCCAGATGATAGTTTTCCTCAATGAACCGGGTGGCCTCATATACGGCAGTGCTCTGCCGGAACTGATCGGAGCTTTTTTTCCGTTTGGTGGTCAGCTGCATCAGATAGGAAAACAGGATGTATACATGGCCGGTGGCCACAAGGCGAAGGGGATCGTCGGTATAGCCCAGGGAATTGATGATGGTCAGCAGGGTTCTCTGGATGGCGGGAGTTACCATGTTGTGCAGAACATGCTGTTCACCGGTAATGCCGATATCCATCAGCAGATCGGTACAGTATTCCCCGTTCATGCACACCCACATCAGCTCCCAGGGATCTTCCGGGTTGGCGTAGTAATGATGGCGCTGCTTGGGAAAGATCATGATCAGATCGCCCTGACCAAGCGGAATGGCAGGCTCATTGCCAAATTCCACAAAGCCCTTTCCGCTGATGACAAATACCAGCTTGTAGGAATCCATGATTCTGGGGCCTACGTTGTGCCGGGCGTCGCACCGGCGGTGTCCTGCCCAGGTTACATACATGTCGGAGTGCTGATATTTTTCGGGAGGCGCGTGAAAATACTGTGTCACAGACGGAGTCATAAAAACACCCTTTCTATAGGTAATCACAAAAATCTACATGGATAAATGATTAAAAATAACGTTATTTATTATTGCGCAGCAAAATTATTATACTAAAAAAAGCACAAAATTACAAGTTCTTTTTGAGAACGAGAGGAGGGATCCTTATGGCAGAACAATTTGTTGCGGAACTGCCCCAGACAGCTCATTTGTATATCAACGCCGAGGGAACGGGGGATTACCCGTCCGTCCAGGCGGCAGTGGACGCTGTGATGGAGGACAACCAGATCCCCACCGTGATTCATCTTGCTCCGGGCATCTACCGGGAGCGGGTGGTGATCTCCGGCAATAAGCCCCGCATTACCCTGAAAGGAGAAGATCCGAAAAAAACAGTGATCTCCAACGGATATTATGCGGGCATGACATGGGAAAACGGCGATGTGACCACCACCTTCCGAACAGGCACGGTGACAGTCTATGCCAATCATTTTACGGCGGAGGGCATCACCTTTGAAAACAGCTATGACGGTGTCAGCGGATCCGGCGGCAGGCAGGCGCTTGCCCTTTATGCCGCGGGAGAGCATCATATTTACAGAAACTGCCGTTTTACAGGAGGCCAGGATACCCTGTACGCAAGGGAGGGCTCCCAGTATTTTGGGCAGTGTTACATAGACGGAGACGTGGACTTTATCTTTGGAGGCGCCAGGGCGGTTTTTGAAGAGTGCCACATCTACTGCAAAAACCCTACCCCGGAGGATCAGGGCCGAAAAGGCTATATCGCGGCGCCCAGTACCCCCGTGAACCAGAAATACGGATTTTTGTTCTATCACTGCAAGGTGACGGGAAATTTTGCTCCGGGAACCATTTATCTTGGCAGGCCCTGGCATCCGGCTTCAGATCCTTATTATGTGGGATACTGCGTGTTTAAGGAGTGTGATCTGGGAGAGATCATCATTCCGGAAGGCTGGAAGCAGATGGGCGGTTATCAGGTGGAAACCAACCGGCTGTATGAATACGGAAACAAAGGCCCCGGCGCCGGCGCCCATGAAAAACGCCGGCAGCTGACAGACGCTCAGGCAGCGGACTGTACGCCGGAGCGGGTCCTTGGATTTACAGTATAATAAATACGGGAGACAACTATGATTTTTCAAATGGGAGAAAACAAAGCGGCTGTGGATGGAGAGACCCTTTCCCTCTACTGCCGGGAGGAGCTTGTGCTGACCCAAAAGACCGTCAGTCTTCTGCAGTACAGCTGCTGCAGGCCCTGGGCCTTTCAGAAGCACAACTGGCAGCTGCTGGAAGAAAAACAGGAGGATCAGAGTCTGACACTTTCCTTTGAAGCGGGAGAGATCCGGGCAGGACTGCGGTTTCTGGCAAAGGGGGAGTATCTGCTGATCACCGTTTCCTACAGCAATGCCTCAAAGGAACGGATCTGTGATTTCACAGGCGGCCTGAACCTGTTCTGTACAGGAAACGGAAAGAACAAAGTGACCGTGCCCCATATGATCTACAACGACAATCCAAGCGCGGATCCGGACCGGATCGTGCCCCACATCGGACAGAAACCGGGAGGCGGCACCATTGTGGAGGAGCACCGGCTGCCCATTCCCGCCGTCAACGTGGAATGGCAGGCGGAGGGACAGAGCCGTTATGTGACCCTTTTTTCCAAACCCCAGGTGGTAACGGGAGATCAGGAGGAATACTGGTCCCTGGGCGTGGTAAAGGAGCAGGACGGAGAGCGGATCGCGGCCTTGTCCGGCCCCCTGATGTTCAACGGGATGAAAGACGTGGTATATGGAGGCAGAAATACGCCGCTTCCTTATCTCAACGGTTACCGCTATCTGAATCCGGGGGAGCGCATTTCCAAAACCTTTGCCGTCGGATTTGGCAGCTGTGAAGAGGGAAAAGGGTTCCGCAGCCTGATCCGGATGGCCTATGAGCTGCTGGGGCCCAAAACCCAGTCTCAGCATACCTTTCAGGAAATGATCGACTACAAAAAGAATGTGGTGGACACCCGGTATTATGAGGATGAAAACTGCTGCGGCTATCTGACTTTCGGATCGGCAAATCAGTTTGGCAATATTTCCAGACGGCCGGAATATTTCCTGTACGGCTGGACCGGACAGGCAGTGAAGCTGGCCTGGTGCGAATGCCTTCTGGGACTGAAAACACGGGAACGCTTTCGGCTGGAGCGTGCCATGAAGATTGTGGATTTCTTTGTGAAAAACGGACAGAGCAGACAACAGCCCGGTCTGTTTTACGGATATTATATGATTGATCTGCGGCAATGGCGAAACGCCTGGAAGGATCCCGCGGCGCCTTTTTCCTCCCGTATTCAGGGGGAAAGCCTTGTAGACCTGCTGGACGTGCTGAAGCTTTTGCGGGAAAACGCGCAGCCGGTGCCGGCCCATTGGGAACAGGCGGCAAAAGACGCCTGCGCATTTCTGATGAGCCAAAAGGCGCTTACCGGAGAGGGCATTTATCCCATGGCATGGAAAGCCGACGGGACGCCGGATACGGAACTGACCGCGGCGGCGGGGATGCCCTGCGTCTGGGCCCTTGCGAAGGCAGGGGAATATTTCCGGGAGCCGGCTTATCTGGACTACGCGGTCAGACGCTATGAGGCCTATTATGAGCTGCATATGCGTACCTTTGACCGGCCCTTTGCCAGAGCTACCATGGACGCCAAATGCGAGGACAAGGAAGCGGGGATCTACTTCTTTACGGCGGCGGCGGAGCTGTACCGGCTTACCAGAGAGGAACGGTTTAAAAAGTGGGCGTCCATTGCGGCGGACTGGATCCTGACCTTTGTATTTTTCTGGGAAACCGGTTTCCAGAAAGGCTCCCAGTGCTATAACATGAATTTTAAGACCACGGGATGGCCGGGAGTCAGTGTGCAGAACCATCATCTGGACGTGTTTTTCCCTTCCTACGAGATGTACCGGTTTGGCGTTCTTTCCGGGCAGCCTTTCTATGAAGAAATGGGAAAGCATGTGCGAAACGCCCTTACCTACGGCGTCAGCACCAAAGAAGGAGAGTATGGCTACAGCGTTATAGGCGAACAGGGAGAGCATTATTATCATACCAATTATTTCCAGATCAAATATCCGGTGATCCTGGAATGTACCGGCAGTTACCGGGGCGGCATGCAGGTGTGGAATCCCTCCTGGATCACCGCTCAGGTGATGCAGAGCAATCTTCGGTTCGCGTATGAATCATAAAGAGAGGAGCGTGTCTTATGCAGCAGTTTGAAACGATCACTTATCCCAAAGTAGAGCTTCCTGTGTTTCCCGACAGAGAAGCGCATGTCACAGAGTTCGGGGCAGTGCCGGGAGGCCTGGTATCCAATACCGGCGCTTTCCGGAAAGGAATGGAAGCGCTGCATCAGGCGGGCGGCGGCACCCTTACCGTCCCCGCGGGAATCTGGCTTACCGGCCCCATTACGCTGCTTTCCAACGTCAATCTGCATGTGGAGCGGGGCGCGGTGATTCTGTTTTCTCATAATGAAGCGGAATACCCTTTGATCCAGACCTCCTATGAGGGGGAGGACCGGATCCGGGCCCTGTCGCCCATCCATGCCAGGGACGCGGAGAATATTGCCATTACCGGCGGCGGAACCCTTGACGGAAACGGCCATCTCTGGCGCCTGGTAAAGCGCTCCAAGATGACGGACAGCCAGTGGGCTCAGCTGCTTCGGCGGGGCGGCGTAACAAAGGGAGAGGGCGCAAAGGAAGTGTGGTTCCCCTCCCAGTCCTCCTATGACGGGCACATGAATAAGGATATCAAGCCCCATGAGGAAAATGCTCTGGAGCGGGCAAAGCCTTATTTTGATTACTACCGGCCGGTGCTGGTAAGCCTGATCGGATGCAGGAGGGTGCTGCTGGAGGGCGTGACGTTCCAGAATTCCCCTGCCTGGAACGTACATCCGCTGTTTTGCCAGCATGTTACCATAAAGGACGTGTTTATCCGCAATCCCTGGAACGCCCAGAACGGCGACGGGCTGGATCTGGAATCCTGCAAATATGTGGAGATCGTCAACACCCGTTTTGACGTGGGGGACGACGCCATCTGCATGAAGGCGGGGAAAAACGCGCCTGCCAGAAAGATCCAGGCGCCTACGGAATATGTGACCATCCGGGACTGCGTGGTCTATCACGGACACGGCGGCTTTGTGGTGGGCAGCGAGATGAGCCGGGGACTGAAAAACATCCGGGTGGAAAACTGCGCGTTTTTGGGAACGGATATCGGCATCCGCTTCAAGAGCACCCTTGGCCGGGGCGGCGTGGTGGAAGACATTGTGCTGGACGGCATTCATATGGTGGATATCCCCAAACAGGCGGTGCTGTTTACAATGGCCTACAGCGGCGCGCTGGATGAAAGCCAGATCGATCCCGAGGATGTTCCGGAGTTTCGCAATATTGTCATGAGGAACATTACCTGTCAGGGATGCGGTCAGGCCATTCAGGTAGACGGGCTGAAGCAGCTGCCCATCCACGACCTGTATTTTGAAGATGTGAACATTGTTGCAAGGCATGGAATCCGCTGCGAAATGGCACAGGACATTCATCTGCGCAATGTAACCGTAGTAAAAGAGGGCAGGGAAGAAGAACAGAAGACCTTCAGCGAGACGGTGCAGGACGGATTTACCTATGATATGTGGTGACCGGACAAAAAAGCGCGGGCCGGCCGCAGAAAGGAAAAACAAGATGAAACCATGGGAATACGGACCCCTGCGGGTGTCCGAAAATAAAAAATATATGCAGAACGGAGACAGACCTTTCTTCTGGCTGGGGGATACGGCCTGGCTGCTGCTGTGCAAGTGTACCAGGGAGGAGATCGACGTCTACCTGGAAAACAGAGCGCAGAAGGGATTCAACGTGATCCAGATCACCATTTCCCACAAATGGCCTACGGAGACGGCGGAGCATGTGTGCGCGTTTCTGGACAACGATATGTGCAGGCCCAATCTGGTTGCGGGGGGCTTTTGGGACCGGCTGGACTATACGGTGAAAAAGGCGGAGGAGCTTGGCATGTACTGCGGTCTGCTTCCCTGCTGGAGCGGCAGATTCAAAGCCGGGGATCTGCGGGAGGACAATGTGGAGGATTATATCACCTTTCTTGCCAACCGCTATCAGGACGCGCCCAACATCATCTGGATCACCGGCGGCGACTGCAAGGGCAGCGACGGCTTTGATTTCTGGACGCTTATGGGCCGGAAATTAAAGGAGCTGAATCCTGACAAGCTGGTAACGTTCCATCCCTTTGGGAGGACTGTCACAAGCGATTATTTTCCCCAGTCGGAATGGATCGATTTTTATATGTTCCAGTCGGGCCACCGCCGCTATGACCAGCGGAGCCTGAAAAAATGGGACGACAGCGCTACTATGGGCTATTATTACGGAGAGGACAGCTGGCGCTATATTGACCGCGTAAAGGAATGCGGAAATCCAAAGCCGGTGCTGGACGGAGAACCCTCCTATGAGCATATTCCCCAGGGTCTTCACGATCCGTCCCAGCCTTTCTGGCAGGACTATGACGTGCGGCGGTTTGCTTACTGGTCCGTGCTGGCAGGAGCCTGCGGCTTTACCTACGGACACAGCTCCATCATGCAGTTTTATCAGGGCGGGGACGACCCGGCGGCGTATGGCTGCTCCATTCCCTGGAAAGACGCCATCCACAGCTCCGGAAACGACAACATCAGCAAGCTTGCGGCACTGATGCGGTCTGTTGCCTGGGAGACCGGCCAGGCGGCTCAGCAGCTCCTTGCCTGTGAAGAGGGAGAGCAGTATGAACGGATCTCCGCTTTCGCGGGAAAGGATTTTGCCATCTTTTATACTTATACCGGCCGTGATATATCCGTAAAGGGAGATCTTCTGCCCCTGCCGGAAATGAAAGCCTACTGGATCAGTCCGGTCAGCGGCACAAAGAGCTACATTGGAACCGTTTCCTCAAAGGGCGTGCTGGAGTTTAAAAAACCGGCGGGCACGTTCACCCATACGGACTGGCTGCTTCTGCTGGAAGAATAGGACGGAGGATTTCTTTTTCTTTGCATTTGCCGATAAGTGTGGTATAATAAGACCAAAGTATACATTGAGATACTTTGGTCTTATTTTTGCAGAAACGGAGGAATGTGTATGCGTATTATCATTACAGGAAGAAATATTGAAGTGACAGACGGTTTGAAATCCGCGATCAATGAAAAACTTGGCAAGCTGGAACGCTTCTTTGCTCCTGCAACAGAGATACTCGTTACATTAAGCGTGGAAAAAGAAAGACAGAAGATCGAGGTAACCATTCCCGTAAAAGGCAACATCATCCGCTCAGAGCAGGTCAGCAACGATATGTATGTATCCATCGACCTGGTAGAGGAGATCATTGAGCGTCAGCTGAAAAAATATAAAAATAAGCTGAGCGACCAGCAGAAAACCGGTGGAAGCTTCAACCCGGAATTTCTGGACAAAGAATATGAGGCGGAAGAGGATATCCAGATTATCCGTACAAAGAAGTTCGGCATCAAGCCCATGTATCCGGAAGATGCCTGCATCCAGATGGAACTGCTGGGACATAATTTTTTTGTATTCAAAAATGCCGAGACCGAAGAGGTCAACGTGGTTTATAAGCGAAAAGGAAACACTTACGGCCTGATTGAGCCGGAATTTTAAAAAGATACAGGAGTAAGAAAGAATCATGGGATTGATCAACAAGATATTTGGTACCCACAGTGAGCGGGAGATCAAAATGATCCTGCCCGTTGTGGATCAGATCGAAGCGCTTCGTCCGCAGATGCAGCAGCTGAGCGATGAGCAGCTGCGGGCAAAGACAGAAGAGTTCAGAGGCCGCTATCAGGCAGGGGAGACTTTGGATGACCTGCTTCCGGAGGCTTACGCGGTGGTGCGCGAGGCGGCAAAACGAACACTGGATATGGAACATTACCGGGTACAGCTGATCGGCGGCGTCATTCTGCATCAGGGACGGATCGCGGAGATGCGCACCGGTGAAGGAAAGACGCTGGTGGCTACCCTGCCCGCGTATCTGAACGCCCTGGAGGGAAAAGGCGTCCACATCGTTACCGTCAACGATTATCTGGCAAAGCGTGACGCGGAGTGGATGGGGAAGATCCATGAGTTTCTGGGCGTGTCCGTTGGCGTTGTGCTGAACTCCATGGACAATGACGAGAGAAGACAGGCCTACGCCTGCGATATCACCTATGTGACCAACAATGAGGTGGGCTTTGATTATCTGCGTGACAACATGGTGGTGCAGAAAGAAAAGCTGGTGCTGCGGGATCTTCACTATGCCATCATCGATGAGGTGGACTCGGTGCTGATCGACGAGGCCCGTACCCCACTGATCATTTCCGGCCAGAGCAGCAAGTCCACAAAGCTGTACGAGGCCTGCGACATTCTCGCAAGGCAGCTTCAGCGTGGCGAAAGCCGGGAGCTGACCAAGATGGACGCCATTATGGGCCAGGATGTGGAAGAGACCGGCGACTTTGTGGTCAACGAAAAAGACAAGGTCGTGAACCTGACAGAAGAAGGCGTGAAAAAGGTAGAGGACTTTTTCCATCTGGAAAATCTGGCAGATGCGGAAAACCTGGAGATCCAGCACAACATTATCCTGGCGCTGCGGGCCAATTATCTGATGTTCCGGGATCAGGACTATGTGGTAAAGGACGATCAGGTGCTGATCGTGGACGAATTTACAGGCCGTATTATGCCGGGCCGCCGTTACAGCGACGGTCTGCATCAGGCCATTGAGGCAAAGGAGCATGTAAAGGTAAAAAGAGAGAGCCGCACCCTGGCCACCATCACGTTCCAGAACTTCTTTAACAAATATCAGAAAAAAGCCGGCATGACCGGTACTGCCCTGACGGAAGAAAAGGAATTTCGGGATATTTACGGCATGGACGTAATCGAGATCCCCACCAATATGCCGGTGATCCGAAACGACCGGGAAGACGCCGTATTCAAGACAAAAAAGGAAAAGCTCCACGCGGTGGTAAACGAGGTGGAGGCGGCTCACGCAAAGGGCCAGCCGGTGCTGGTGGGCACCATCACCATCGAGGCTTCCGAAGAGCTTTCCGGGATGCTGAAGCGCCGGGGCATTCCCCACAACGTGCTGAATGCCAAGTTCCATGAGCTGGAGGCGGAGATCGTTGCCCAGGCAGGCCAGCACGGAGCTGTGACCATTGCCACCAATATGGCAGGCCGTGGTACGGATATTAAGCTGGACGAGGAGGCAAAGGCGGCAGGAGGTCTGAAGATCATCGGTACGGAACGTCATGAATCCCGCCGTATTGACAACCAGCTGCGCGGACGTTCCGGACGTCAGGGAGATCCCGGCGAGTCCAGATTTTATATTTCCCTGGAGGACGATCTGATGCGTCTCTTTGGCTCAGAGCGTCTGATCGGCGTGTTCAATGCCCTGGGTGTGCCGGAAAATGAAGAGATCGAGCATAAAATGCTTTCCAGTACCATAGAAAAAGCCCAGAAAAAGATTGAGGGCAACAACTATGGCATCCGTAAAAACCTGCTGGAATATGACCAGGTTATGAACGAGCAGCGGGAGATCATTTATGAGGAGCGCCGGCGGGTGCTGGACGGCGAGAGCATGCGGGAATCCATTCTGAAGATGGCAGAAGATGTGATCGACAGTGTCGTGGACCGCTGCCTGGGAGAGGACATGGCTTCAGAAGACTGGAATCTTGCCCAGCTGAACACGGAGCTTCTGGATTATATTCCCCTTGCGCCTGTAACTGAGCAGACCGCAAAAGGCCTGAAAAAGGACGACCTGAAAGAATTGCTGAAAAAGCAGGCTCTGGAGCTTTATGAAAAGAAAGAAGCAGAATTCCCCGAACCGGAAAACATGCGGGAAGTGGAGCGTGTGGTTCTTTTGCGGAGCATCGATACCAGATGGATGGCTCACATAGACGATATGGATCAGCTTCGTCAGGGCGTGGGGCTGCAGGCATACGGACAAAAGGATCCGCTTGTGGAATATAAAATGAGCGGATACCAGATGTTTGACGAGATGACCCATTCCATTAAGGAGGATACGGTTCGGATCCTCTACCGGGTAAAGATCGAGCAGAAGGTAGAGCGGGAACAGGTAGCCAAGGTTACCGGAACCAACAAGGATGACACGGCGGTCCGGGGGCCCAAGAGAAGAGAAAGCAAGAAGGTCTATCCCAACGATCCCTGTCCCTGCGGAAGCGGGAAGAAATACAAGCAGTGCTGCGGCAGGAAATAAAGCAGCAACAGTACACAGCCTACAAAATCAAAGATGAAAAAAGAGGTGAGTAAAGTGGTAGAACTGGATCAGCTGAAGCAGGAGCTTCAGGCTTATGAGACGCCGCTTAAGGAAGTAAGGGATTCACTTTAACCTGGCTGACAAGGAAAAGCGGATCGAAGAATTGGAACGGGAGATGGAGGTTCCTGATTTCTGGAACAGAAGCGACGCCCAAAGCGCCATGAAAGAACTGGCGGGATTAAAGGACGCGAAAGAAACTTACGCCCGGCTGGAAACCGGGTATGAGGACATAGAGACGCTGATTGAGATGGCCAATGAGGAAAATGATCCTCAGCTGATCCCGGAGATCCAGGAGACGTTCAGGGCGTTTCAAAAGACCTTTGAGGAGATCAATATCCGCACTCTGCTGTCGGAGGAATATGACCGGGATAACGCCATCTTAAAGCTCAATGCCGGCGCGGGAGGAACCGAGTCCTGCGACTGGGCGGGGATGCTTTACCGGATGTACACCAGATGGGCGGAACGAAAGGGATATTCCGTGGAAGTGCTGGATTATCTGGACGGCGAAGAAGCGGGGATCAAGTCCGTGACCTTTCAGGTCAACGGAGAAAATGCCTATGGCTATTTGAAATCGGAAAAGGGTGTGCACCGCCTTGTGCGGATTTCTCCTTTTAACGCCCAGGGAAAGCGGCAGACCTCGTTTGTGTCCCTGGACGTAATGCCGGACATTGAGGAGGATCTGGACATTGACATCAATGAAGACGATCTTCGGATCGACACCTACCGAAGCAGCGGCGCAGGAGGCCAGCACATCAACAAGACTTCCTCCGCGGTGCGGATCACCCATATCCCCACAGGCACGGTAGTTCAGTGTCAGAATGAGCGGTCCCAGCACAGCAACAAGGAAAAAGCCATGCAGATGCTGAAAGCAAAACTGTATCTGCTGAAAAAAGAAGCAAACGCAGAAAAACTGTCGGACATCCGGGGCGAAGTCAAGGAGATCGGCTGGGGCAACCAGATCCGCTCCTATGTGCTGCAGCCCTATACCCTGGTAAAAGACCACAGGACCAACGCGGAGAACGGAAATACCGGCGCCGTACTGGATGGAGACATTGACCTGTTTATCAATGAATATCTGAAATGGAGCAAAAACAACGATTCACAGGAACACAACTAGTTAAACTGATCGTGCCTCTGATCATTGAGCAGACCCTTGGGGTTTTAGTAGGCATGGCAGACACAGTGATGGTATCCTCCGTGGGAGAAGCGGCAGTGTCCGGCGTCTCCCTGGTGGATACCATCAACGTTTTATATTTTACGGTTTTTTCTGCCCTGACAACGGGAGGCGCCGTGGTGGCGTCCCAGTATATCGGGGCGGGAGATGAAAAAAACTCCTGTAAAGCCGCCAATCAGCTTTTGATGGCGTCTACAGCAGTTTCTCTTTTGCTGATGGGAATCAGCCTTGTGGGATACCGGATGATTCTGAGAACGGTTTTTGGAAGCATTGAGACCGATGTAATGGAAAACGCGCAGACCTATTTTCTGATCCTGTCGTTTTCCCTGCCCTTTATGGCGCTGTACAATTCCTGCGCCTCCCTGTTCCGGTCCATGGGAAATTCCAAGATCTCCATGGTGGCGTCCCTGATCATGAATCTGCTGAACATCTGCGGAAACGCACTGCTTTTGTACGGAGTCCATATGGGCGTGGCGGGCGTTGCCCTGTCCTCCCTGGTCTCCAGAATCGCGGCGGCCATAACGCTGCTGCTTCTTCTGAAAAACCGGAAGTATGTGCTGCATATTGAGAAAAAATACATTTTCTCCTTTGACGGGAGCATGGTAAAAAAGATCCTGCATATCGGCGTTCCAAACAGCCTGGAGACAGGGATCTTTCAGATCGGCAAGATTCTTGTGCTCAGCATGGTCACCGGCTTTGGGGCAAAGGCCCTGGCAGCCAACGCGGTCTGCAATACGGTGGCGACTTTCCAGACTTTGTCCGGAGGAGCCATTGGCCTGGGCGTGGTTACGGTGGTGGGACAGTGCGTAGGCGCGGGACAGTTTGACCAGGCAAAACGCTATACGAAAAAGCTGCTGCTGACCACCTATGCCATCATGACCGGGATCAATCTGGCGGCCTGCCTTGGCGCGCCCTGGCTTGCGGGGCTTTTCCACCTGTCGCCTCAGGCGGCCGGGATCGCCGTGGACATCATCCGGTATCACGGCATTTGCTGCAGCCTGATCTGGCCCGCGGCCTTTACTTTGCCAAACGCCCTGCGGGCGGCGGGAGACGTAAGGTATCCCATGGTGATTGCCATTGTGTCTATGTGGGTATTTCGGGTAGGATTTGGATATGTGATCGGAGAATTGCTGGGAGTGGGCGTCCTTGGCGTCTGGATCGCCATGAGCATAGACTGGGTGTTCCGCGCTCTGTGCTTTGGGATCCGGTTCGCGGGACAGAAGTGGCAGCAGTACTGCGTGGTCGGTTCCTGAAACCGGATCGAAAAATCACAGCGTTACGGTTCCTCCGTAAATCGGGAAAGGAACTGTCTGGTCCGCTCTTCACGGGGATTTCCCAAAACCTGCTGAGGGGGCCCCTGTTCCAGAATGCGGCCGTCGTCCATAAAGATCACCTGATGGGAAACGTCTCTGGCAAAAGCCATCTCATGGGTGACAATCACCATGGTGGTATTTTGATCCGCCAGTTTCTGCATGACCCGAAGCACTTCTCCCGTAAGCTCCGGATCCAGGGCGGAGGTAGGCTCGTCAAAGCACAGAATGTCCGGCTGAAGCGCCAGCGCCCGCGCAATGGCAACCCTCTGACATTGTCCGCCGGAAAGCTGGTGAGGATAATTGGACATTCTGTCGGAAAGCCCCATCTGATGCAGCAGGGTTTCTGCCTGCTCTTTTATTTCCCGTAAAATCTCATCTTTTCTGGACTGATAGTCCGGCTGTTCTTTTGCCAGCAGCTGCTTGGCCAGCATGACGTTTTCCACTGCGGTATACTGGGGAAACAGATTGAAAGACTGGAAGACCAGTCCGAAATGCAGCCGTTTCCTGCGGATGGCGGACTCTTTCAGGGTGGCCGGATCCTTTGCGTCAAACAGGGTCTCGCCCTTTACGCGGATGACGCCTCCGTCGGGCTTCTCCAGAAAGTTCAGGCAGCGCAGCAGCGTGGTCTTGCCGCTTCCCGAGGAACCGATGATGGAAAGCACCTGCCCCTGTTCCAGAGAAAAGCTGATGTCTTTTAACACTTCTGTGTTTCCAAAGGATTTGCAAATATGTTCTACCTGTAATATTGCCATGCGATCCCCCTCTTATTGGAAATAATCCAGTTTCTTTTCCAGCCGTCCCAAAAGGACTGTGACGATCCCGTTCCATATGAGATAATAAAACGCGGTAAAGAACATGGGCCAAATGGCGCCGGAAATGCCGTGAGAACCTTTCATAAACGCCTGACCGGCCCAGATCAGTTCCTGGAGCGCTACAATGCGGGCCAGGGAAGTGTCTTTCACCAGAGTGATGATCTCATTGGACATAGGCGGCACAATGCGTTTGATCATCTGCAGGAGCTTGACCTTGAAAAAGATCTGGGATTTGGTCATGCCCAGCACCAGACCGGCTTCGTCCTGCCCTACGGGGACGCTTTGGATTCCCCCTCTGTAAATTTCGGAAAAATAGCAGGCATAGTTCAAAATAAAAGAAACCGAAGCCGCCAGAAACCGTCCGCTTTCTCCGCCGCCCCAGATGGGCACGCCAAATACAAGGCCCGGGAAAAAGTAGATGATCAGAAGCTGGATCATCAGCGGAGTACCCCGGATCACCCAGACGATCAGTTTCATCAGCCAGCTTAAAGGCTTAAACCGCGACATGGTTCCAAAGGAGATCAGCAGGCCAAGGGGAATGGCGCCGATCAATGTAACAAAAAACAATTTTAATGTCTGGAAAAATCCCACATTTAAAGAGTGTATGACAATGGGAAGCTGTTCCATGAAAAGCTGCATATGTTCACCTGGATCTTTCTTTTCCGGAGCGTCGGACATGGAAGATGTCCGGCTCCGAAAGTAGGGAAGAGGGTGTCCCAAATGGTTCCGGGGCACCCTCCATGCCGTTTCTTATGTATCGGAATCTGTTTACTGCTGGATCAGAGCGGCCTGTACGCCGTATTTTTCAGCGATGGCTTTGATGGAACTGTCGGAACTGTCCGCATAGCTGTCGGCAAAGAACTGATTCAGCTTTTCCACCAGATCGGAACCCTTGCGGAATCCGACGCCATATTCCTCGCTTGTAAGCTCAACTGTGGAAACCAGAGAATCATAGCTGGTGCCCTCGCCAACCATGGCGGCAGACATCAGAGAGTCAATGATGGCCGCGTCAGAGGTGCCGGCTGCAACTTCCATCAGAGCGGTGGCCTGATTTTCCACAGGGGTATATTCTGCGGACAGATCTTTTGCGGCGGCTTCACCGGCGCTGCCGGTCTCTACAGCGAAATTCAGCTGGGAAAGACTTTCCTTGGTCTGATACTGATCCGCAACGTCTGAGGGAACCACAACGATCTGGGCGTTTTTCAGGTACGCATTTGAGCAGTCCATTGCGCTGGTCACTTCATCGGTAAGCGTCATGCCGTTCCATACGCAGTCGATGGTCTTTCCGTTCAGCTCCATGATCTTATCGTCCCATACGATCTCCACAAATTCCACGTCTACGCCAAGGCTCTTGGCAAAGGCAGTGGCCATATCGGCGTCAAAGCCGATCCACTGGTCATTTTCTCCTTTGTAATCCATGGGCTCAAAATCTGTAATGCCAACTACCAGAGTTCCTTTGTCCTGCACATAGGCAAGATCGCTGCCCTCCGCCGCGCTGTCCGCGGATTCTGTTTTGGAGGCGCTGTCTGCGGATTCTGTTTTGGACGCGCCGCTTTCATCGGATACAGAGGTTTTTGTTTCATTGCCGCAGGCGGCAAGGGAAATCACCATTGCCATGGCAAGCAGCAACGCAAGTACTTTTTTCAAATTCATTCACTCCTTAATCTGTTAATTTCAAAAATTACGCTACCATATTATCAGTTTATCATACTGAAGTCAAGCAGATCTTATGAAAATGCAATCTCCGGTGGCGTTTACAACCGCAAGTTGTGCGATATAAAGGAAGCCTCCGTTGTCTGCAACTGAAACTTGTGATAAAATGAGAAACAGGATGGGAAATACAAATGCGGGTTGATAACATGGAGGTGTAAGGTATTGATGGGAACGGAAGTGATTGGAAGGAACATTGCAGCGCTGCGAAAGGAAAAAGGCGTAACCCAGGAGCAGCTTGCAAAGTATGTGGGTATTTCCCCTCAGGCGGTGTCCAAATGGGAAAATGGAGGAGTCCCGGACACGGAACTATTGACGAAGATTGCTGATTATTTTGGAACGTCCATCGACGCCCTGTTTGGCCGGGATGTGTCCAATTACAGCACCATTGAGCAGGCTCTTGTAAAGCGGATGATGGAACTGCCCAGAGAGCTGCGGTTTGAGGAAGCCATGGAATTTTGCTGGATGATGCAGCAGGCGCTGTTTGGCATGAAGCCCATAGGAAGCATGAGCGATTACCGCAACAGCTACGACAAGGCCTATCAGCGCTATGCCAGCGTTCGCGACGACGCGGGATACACTTTGATGGGCGTGGGAAACCAGATGTCCTATTTCTTCCTGGCGCCGGAAACGGAGGACAAGGACGCGGCGCTGCTGGAGGACATCGACTATGTGTCGCTGTTCAAGGATCTTTCGGACAAGGCGGTGTTTGACGCGCTGGTGCTGCTGAACAAACGGGAGCAGAACAAGGCTTTTACGCCCAATCTGCTTGTGAAACGGCTGGACATCACCTTTGAAAAGGCCCAGGAGGTCATCAACGTGATTAAGAAATATGGAATGATCCGCACCATTACCATTGAGATGGACGATTCTACTCAGGAGGTGTACAGCTTCCTGGCGGAGCCTTCTTTCTGCGCCATGCTGATCTTTGCCAGGGAGATGATCAGTCAGCCAAACAGCTACTGCTTTTTCAGCAACGGGCGTACCAGACCGTACTTAAAATAGCTCTTGATTTTTCCGGGGGGGGGGTATAATCAAATGGTGTATACCCCCTCCCGAAATCATTCCAAGAAAGCGCGGCAAGAACAGGAAAGGAAAAAAGAATTGAAGAAAAGAAAAAAGAAAGAAACCATATCCGGGGACGGCGTCCGGGAGTATTCCCTTGGCAGGAATATTTTTTATGTCCTGGGCAGCGCCTGGAAAATCAAAAAGTCTCTGCCGGTTCTGATGCTGATCATCATGCTGTCGGAAGCGGCAGACTGCTATGTGCCTCTGCTGATCGTCAAATTTGTCATTGACGGCATAGAAAAAAAGATCAGCATCGGCAGCCTGCTTTTCATAGTAGGGGCCGCCGGCGCGCTGCAGCTGTTTATGTATGTAATGAAATCCATCGGCAAATATCAGACGGATCCCAGAGCGTTTTATGTGTCCCAGCAGTGGCAGATCCAGCGGATCTTAAAGATCCACAGCATGGATTATGAGCTGCTGGAAAGCCAGCATATGCAGGATATGATCAGCCGGTCTCAGGACGGCGTCAATGGCATGAGACAGATGCTGGGCAGTCTGACCAGGTCGGGCCATCATTTTTTCAAAATGTTTTTTGCCCTGGTGATCATTGCCACCGCAAGCCCGCTGATGATTCTGGTAACGGTGCTGATCTCTGTGAGCAGGTATGTGATCTCCGACCGGACCAGCAAATGGATCAAGGAGAACATCGACAACAAAAATGTGCCGGCGCGGCGTAAGACCAGCTACTATGCCGATGTGGCCATGGATTTCAAATACGGCAAGGATATCCGTCTGTTTCAGATGGCGGACAACTTAAGCCGGGGCCAGGAAAAGGCCCAGAAAGAATTTTTTGACCGCTTTTGCGAAGGCCGGAGAAAATGGGTCCGCAGCAAATGGGCTGTGGCCATGCTGGATCAGTTTCTGCAGACCGGGATCATGTATGGATGGATGATCTGCAAGGTGCTGTTTCGGGGCATGAGCATTGGCAGCTTCACTTTGTATATCGGCAGCATCAACCGGTTTGGCGGCGTGGTGGCCCAGCTGTTTTCAGATTATGTAAACCTGCGGGAAGTAAACCGCCGGATCAACGACTTCCGTACTTTTATGGAATATCCCGATACCCGGCAGGAAAAGACATTGCCGCTTCCCCAGGCGGAGCAGACGTCGTTTGTGTTTGACCATGTGTGGTTTCGCTATCCAGGCCATGAGGAATATGTGCTGAAAGACATCTGCCTGACCATCCAGCCGGGAAAACGGCTGGCGGTGGTAGGGCCAAACGGCGCCGGAAAATCCACATTCATCAAGCTGCTGTGCCGCCTGTACAAGCCGGAAAAGGGCGTTATTACTGTTAATGGAACAAATATCTGGGAAGTGGATCAGAAAGACTATTTCCGGCTTCTTGCCCCTGTGTTTCAAAATGTGGAGAGCTACGCCTGTTCCCTTGCCCAGAACGTGTCTTTCAGAACTTTGGAGGAAACGGATGTGAAGCGGGCGGAGGGCGCGATACGGGAAGCGGGTCTTGGCGAAAAGCTGGATACGCTGAAAAATGGCGCACAGACACAGCTTCTGCGGTTCCTGTATGAGGATGGCATCGACCTGTCCGGCGGAGAAAAACAAAAGCTTTCCTTTGCCCGGGCTCTGTACAAAGGCGCAAAGGTGTTTATTCTGGACGAGCCCACCGCGGCTCTGGACGCTCTGGCGGAGCAGGAAATGTACGCGGGTTTTGACCGGCACATCGGCGGCTGTACGGCGGTGTATATTTCTCACCGGCTGTCCAGCACGAAATTCTGTCATGGGGTGGCGTTTTTTGAGGACGGCCGTATTGTGGAGTACGGAACCCATGAGGATCTGATGAAAAAGAACGGCCGGTACGCCCACATGTATCGGATTCAGGCCCGTTATTATCAGGAGGGAGGCGCTGCCTTATGAGCGGAAAGAAAAAGAAAAAAGAGCATAAGCTGACTTTCAGACAGCGGTTTGGCGTGCTGACCTATTTTGTGGCGCTGGCGGCAAGGGAAAATAAAATGGCGGTGTTCTGGTACTTTTTTGACATTGTGCCGACTACCCTGCAGCCCTTTGTCCCCATTGTGTTTCCCAAACTGATCCTGGACGAGCTTGTGGGAAGCAGGCGTCCCGGATGGCTGCTTATGTGGGTGCTTCTGATGATCCTTTCCGATACGCTGCTCCGCTTCATAGGATATTACACAGAATACAAGACAACCATAGGCACAGTATGGTTTGACCAGTACATAGAGCGGAAATTCAGCGGAAAAGTCATGAAGATGAAATTCGCGTTTACGGAAAACGCCAAGGCCATGGATCAGTATCAGAAAGCGCTGAACGGCTATCAGTACAGCGGCGGCATCTGCACGCTGCTGATGGAGCTTGGCACACTGCTGTCCGCGTTTTTTACTATGATCGGCGTGATCGGCATTATCACCACCGCCTCCCCGCTGCTTCTGGCGCTGTCGGCGCTGGTGGTGATTTCCAGCCTGATCCTGAAGGCAAAGGAGATCAATGTGCGAATCCATTTCTACAATCTGCGGCCAAAGATGGACCGGATCTACGGGTATGTGTTTCACAACCTGTGCGATTTTGCTTACGGAAAAGACCTGCGGCTGTATGAGGGTCACGGAATGATCCGCAAGATGGCGTCCGACGCCTCGGATATGCTTTATGACAATGAGCGGGCAAGCGCCAACGGCCGGCAGAAATACGATCTGATCACCGGCGCGGTGGATACGGCTAAAAATATGGTGACCTACGGCTATCTGGGAATCCTGGTGCTTCTGGGCAGAATCACCGTGGGGGATTTCACCATGCTGATGAACGCGGCGGATACTCTTACCCGCGGCGGGATCCTGCCCCTGATCAACAACCTGCAGGAGCTTGGCAATGATCTGGAGCTGATGAATGAATACCGGATCTTTATGGACTATCCTGAAGAGGATCAGGAGGAAGAAAAGGGATTTGCGTCCATTCCGGGACTGGAGGGCTTTGGAAGCATGAGAAAAATGCTGCTGCCCTTAAAGGATCTGGCGGCGCCGCTGATCGAATTTCGGGACGTGACTTTCCGGTATCCGGATACAGACAGGGACGTGCTGCGCCATGTGAACCTGAAGATCAATCCTCTGGAGCATATTTCCGTGGTGGGAGAAAACGGCGCCGGAAAGACAACCTTTATCAAGCTGCTGTGCCGTTTGTATCCGGTGACAGAGGGAGACATTCTCATCAACGGCGTCAGCATCTACCGGTACCGGTATCAGGAGTATATGAAGCTGCTTTCCGTGGTCTTCCAGGATTTCAGGCTGTTTTCCTTTACCATTCGGGAAAATCTGCAGCTGGGAGCGGGCGGCGGAGAAAACGGCGCCGGAGCCCTTACGGATCAGCGGCTGCGGGAGGTCTGCCGTATGGCCGGATTTTCCCAGCGTCTGGAAAGTCTGCCAAAAGGTCTGGACACAGGCTTGTACAAGCATTTTTACGAGGACGGCATCGAGCCCTCCGGCGGGGAGGGTCAGAAGCTTGCCATCGCCAGGGCGCTCTGTAAGGAAGCGCCTGTGGTAGTTCTGGACGAGCCCACGGCGGCGCTGGACCCGGTTGCGGAAGCGGAGATCTATGAGCATTTTCAGCAGATGACCAGGGGAAAGACGGCGATCTTTATTTCTCACAGACTTTCTTCCTGTCAGTTCTGCGACCGGATTCTGGTCTTCGCGGGAAGCCGTGTGGCGGAAAGCGGTACTCACGGAGAGCTTCTGGAAAAGCCGGACGGGATTTACGCAAAAATGTTCCGCGCTCAGGCAGAGCATTATCAGGACAAATAAAAAAAACTGCTGCAAAAGAACAACCGTCGTTTTGCAGCAGTTTTTCTGTTCATGAAAAAATGAATTTTACAGGCTGGCGCCAAAGTCTGTGACCATGATCTGTCCGGTCATTGCTCTGGATTCGTCGCTGGCAAGGAACAGAAGAATGTTGGCAACATCCTCTGCCATGCAGGGCTGTGTCCGCAGATTGGAATGAGTAGCCATTGCGCCGAACATATCCTGATCAAGCTGATCCGCTTTCATGGAGGAGGTCATGGGAGTTACAATGGTGCCGGGACATACGGCGTTGCAGCGGATCCCCTGTGCCTGGAAGCGAAGAGCCGTGTGCTTGGTCACGCCGATGATGGCAGCCTTGGAAGAAACATACACAGCGCCGCCGCAGCCTTCATAGCCTGCCACGGAAGCCACGTTTACAATGCTGGCGCCGGCGTTCATCCGCTTGCTGGCCGCCCGCATAACGCGCATGGTGCCTTTCTGATTGGTATCCACGATCCGGTCCAGATCCTCGTCGCTGAAACGGTCAATGGGCTTGAGGCCTTCCTCCAGGATACCGGCGTTGTTTACCAGAACGTCAATTTTACCAAACCGTTCCATAACGGTTTCCATCAGCCGCTCCGGATCCTCCGGTTTGGAAATGTCGGTGGAAACGGCCAGTACCGTACCGCCTGCTTCTTCAATCTCTTTTGCAACTTCCGCGAGAGCGGCCTCCCGTCTTGCGGTGATCACAACAGAAGCGCCCTCGGCAGCAAACAGCTTGGCGGTAGCGGCGCCTACACCGGAATTGCCGCCGGTGATCACGGCGACTTTGTCTTTTAATCGATTCATAGTGTCCTCCTTTAATAATAGATGTTTGTTATTACTTATTTTAATCGTCAAAGGGCGGCTTGTCAAGGCAGGAGGCCCTGACAGGCTTCTTTTGGTATTGCAAAAACAAAAAAGAAAAAATATAATGAGAGGGAGCAAAACACACAAAAAATCGGATAAAACGGAGAGCCTATGAAAAAGAGGATCTACTCTCAAAAGAAAGCGGAATATGAAAAAGGGCTGAAAGACGGAGCCCCCATTGCGGTGGGCTATCTGTCGGTCAGCTTCAGCGTGGGCATTCTGGTTGCCGCCTCGGGAATGACAGTGTTTCAGGGCGCCCTGATGAGCCTGTGTAATGTGACAAGCGCCGGACAGTTTGCCGGGATTCAGGTCATCGCTGCCGGCGGGGCGATTCTGGAGCTGATTCTGACCCAGCTGGTCATCAACCTGCGGTACGGCCTGATGAGCCTGTCCCTTTCCCAAAGGCTTTCAGAGACCGTAACCCTGTGGCAGCGTTTTGTCATTGCTTTTGCCAATACCGATGAGATTTTTGCGGTTGCCATGAGCCGGGCTGAAAGCCTGACCTTTCCTTATCTCCTTGGCCTGGAAAGTCTGCCGGTGTTCGGATGGACTTTTGGAACGGCCCTGGGCGCGGTGGCGGGGCAGCTGCTGCCTGCTTCCGTGAGCAATGCGCTGAATGTGGCCCTTTATGGCATGTTCATTGCGGTAGTGGTACCTGTGGCAAAAAAAGTCCGCCCGGTGCTCTGGGTGGTGATCCTTGCGGCGCTGTTTCGCTGCGTTCTGGAATATGTGCCGTTATTTTCCGGAATTTCGGCGGGAATGGCCATCATCATCTGCACCGTTGCGGCTGCCGGTGTGGGAGCCCTGCTGTTTCCGGCAGGCATGGAGGAAGCATGATGATTTATGTTGAGATTCTGATCATGGCGCTGGTCACCTATCTGATCCGGATGATCCCGCTGACGGTGTTCCGCAAAAAAATCAAAAATCAGTTTGTATGTTCTTTTTTATATTATGTTCCCTATGCCTGTCTCACCGCAATGACGGTGCCGGCAGTATTTTTTGCCACAAGCCATTTTGTCAGCGCCGTTGCAGGCGTGGGAGCGGCGGTGTTTCTGGCGTACAGGGAAAAAAGCCTGATCTCTGTGGCCGCCGGCGCCTGCGCGGTGGTGTTTTTGGTGGAGCAGTTCGTGTGAAAAATCACGCTGATGTGCTGACTTTTATGACAGTCCGCAAAAGAAAAACCCCGTTCGCGGAAAAACAATGGATATTGCCAAAGAGATATGATATAATAAACACAGTTCATGATCATATGAATGCAGTTCAGTCAATACATAAGAGGAGGAGATTGGATTATGGAAGCAGCTGTATCTGAGAAAAAGTCTGTCAGCAGAATGGTAAATCCCGTGATCAAAAAGATGGCGAAGCGGGCAGACGCGGCGGCCGAGGGGGAAAGAACAGCCAGCTATGGGGGAATCGGGTTTAAAACCGTTTTTTTTCTCCTGACCACAGTGGCCGGCATCGTTCTGTATTTCATGCTGCATCAGATGTGGGTCGTCAACGGAGGTTTTTCTCCGGAGGAGACCTGGACTTTTACGGAAAATATTTTCAATGTGACGACCACGCCCTATGAGATGATCGCACTGATCGTGGCGGCGGTATGTACGTTGGGACTGCCTCTGCTGGCATGGGCCATCCGCCCCATCATTCCTGTTGTGGGAATTTTGTACACCGTAAGCCAGGGGTATCTTATCGGGTTCCTGACAGGGGCTCTGGAGCAGGATTACAAATGGCTGGCCGTTCTTGCAATGGTGCTTACCGTGGCGCTGGTATCCGTCATGCTGTTCCTGTACGCGAAGCGGATCGTGAAAGTGAACAAGCGGTTTAAGCAGATCATTACCACCCTGTTCCTGACAGCGATTTTTGGCGGTGTCATCATGTTTGTGCTGCAGATGATCCCCGGCATGAAAAATATTGTACAGGGAATTCAGGGCGTGACTCAGAATCCCATTGTGAGCGTTGGGATTTCGATTGTCTTCATTGTGATCGCGGCACTGTTTTTACTTGCGGATTTTGATACCATTGAAAGCTGCGTGGAAGAGCGCATGCCCAAAAAATATGAATGGATGGCGGCATGGGGACTGGCCTATACCATCATTTACCTGTATTTCAAGATCCTGAACCTGCTGATCCAGATCTTTTCAAAGGACAGCAGTCCCACTTAAGTATTGTGATCTGAAACAGGAAAGCTTCCCGGAAACGGGGGATCCGAATCCCTCATTGCGGGAGACGGTAAAACGAGAAAAGTACAGAACAAAAAAACATTTGTTCTGTACTTTTTCCTTTTGCTGTGATATAATGAAAACAGCTTTTAACAGAGGAGGCCGTTCATGGATCATTTTAAGCTGCACAGTGAATACAAGCCCACCGGCGATCAGCCTCAGGCCATAGAAAAGCTGGTGGCGGGCTTCAAAGAAGGCAACCAGTGTCAGACGCTTCTTGGCGTCACCGGGTCCGGCAAGACCTTTACCATGGCCAACGTGATCCAGCAGATGAACAAGCCTGCGCTGATCATTGCCCACAATAAGACTCTGGCGGCTCAGCTTTACAGTGAGTTTAAAGAATTTTTTCCGGAAAACGCGGTGGAGTATTTTGTGTCCTAGTATTTTGACAGGTTGAAAGCCGTGTTATATGGTGTTATTTAGTGTTATTTTTACCATTGGAAGAAATGAGAGTTAATGGACTAAATAACATTGGGTGGACGAAGAGAATTTGTGACCTAAATTCGTGTAATGGATTAGATAACATTAGATGGATTTTTGAATTAGCAGAGTGGAAGGTAAAGCGAAATGTTTATTCCTAGAAGAGATGTTGTTTTAGATATGTCGCCAGCAGATTTTGAAAAGTATTCACTTCAATATTAGCGCAGCAGACAGAGGGGTTAAAAAACGTAAAGATAGTCCATAACAAAATAATTGAAGCCTGTGATGGAAATTATCAAATTGATGGCTATATTGAGTTTGAAGCTATGGGTGTTTTGTATAAAACAATCATAGAATGTAAGCATTATAAATATCCAATTAGTAGAGAAATTGTGCAGAAAGTATATGATAATTTACGGGCAGTTGGTGCGCAAAAAGGAATCATTATTTCAACTTCGAATTTTCAATCAGGTGCTTTAAATTATGCAAAACTTCATGGAATTGCATTGATACAATTAACGGAAGCTGGAGATAATTATTGCACAAGAGGTTATTTTGATGTGATTATGAACCATACATATGTGCCGAATAATGGAGATTGCCCATTTACGGGTGTCTTGCAACGAGATACGGGGAGTGGTATAACATGCTCATATTTATCTCATAGAACAAAGGCATTGAAAGAATTTTTGTTAGAAACAATAGAGTGAGTTGTTTATGAATGTCAAATTCAAGCTGGATAGAGGGAGGTAGTATGTTAATAAACTCATGGTTCAGTGACTATCCTAATACAGAATGTGAAAAAAGCGTAAAAAGGATTTTCAACAAATAGGTGAAGAAGTATTTTCTTTCTTTCAAGATACAGCAATCGAAAAAGGTTACGAAGATCGAGAAGGACAATGGGACATGTCATGTGAAATAACCGATGCCATGAAGAACAGGCAGCATATTCTTGTGGAAGCTGGTGTTGGTATTGGAAAACCATTTGCATACATTGTCCCTCTTTTGTTTTACCATAAAATATACAAAAATCCAATCGTTATAGCCACTTCAACTATTGCTTTACAGGAACAATTAGCTTCAAATATTACAACAATATCTGAATTAGTGCACTATCATCCAGAGGTAATCATTGCAAAAGGGCAAAATCATTATTTATGTAAAAAAAGATGCGATGAATTTTTTTATGAAGAAAGAAGGAAATGATTTGCAGATTTGCAATGAAATTGAGAAAGGAGGGTATCAACGAACAGACTGGGATTCTAGCATACCTGATCGGATATGGAACAAAATCAGTGTAAAAGATTTCAATCCGAAAGTTTGTGAACTAAACTATCCTTATAAAGATAGCTGTTTTTATTATGCACATAGACAAAAATTGTTATACACATGTGATTTTATTATATGTAATCAAGATTTATTGACAATCAATTTGAAAAAGCGGAATAACGAACATAAACAAATTATCACAAAAAAATGTGAATTTGTAGTTATAGATGAAGCCCACAATTTAGAAAGCAAAGTAAGAAATTGTTATACAACAGAAATCAATTATAATTCTCTGGAAAAGGGGATTGAACAATCAAGAAAAAAAGAGAGAGATCTGAGCGATATAATTGATGAAAAAATTGGGGAATATTATGAAAGTTTAGACCAGATATTTGCAGACCTTGAGAAACAGATTCAAAAACAAGATAGAAAAGCACAGAAAGATGAAAAGAAAGTTGAGCGATACTATGTTAATAGAGACATTGACGGATTAGAAAGAATTATAAATTGTATCCATGATATATATTTACAAGTGTCAATACAATTCTTTCGCCGTTTAATTATAATGAGCATGCTATGATCTACTATACAAAAGATATGCCACATCCAAGCCATGAAAGAAAAGAATTTATTAATAAAGGAATTGAAGAAATTTTAAAAATATTAGATATATCAAAAGGTAAAGCATTAATACTGTTTACAGCAAAATGCGATATGTTAGAGGTTTATGAAGAACTATGCAAACGAGTATCATACAAGATTTTGATGCAGAATAATAATTCTTCCCAAAGTGAGACTATTGCTCAATTTAAGAATGATGTAAATTCTGTATTATTGGGAACAGGAACTTATTGGGAAGGAATTAGTGTAGAGGGGGGTGACTCTTTCTAATCTTATTATTTTCAGATTGCCTTTTTCGGTACCGGAGCCGATTATTGACTATAAAAGAAGTATTAGTAAAGATGGATTTATGGAAGTTTTGGTACCTGAAATGATCATCAAGCTAAAGCAAGGTATTGAAAGATTAATAAGAAGTGAACAGAACTTTGGTATTGTATCTATAATAGATTCAAGAGTCGGAAAGAAATCAAAGGCACCATATAAGCAAATGATTTGGGATGCGTTGCCAATAAAAAACAAGATTTCAGATTTTAATGAGATTAAGGAGTTTTACAATATACTGACTATACAAAAAAATTCTGAAGTACAATAGTAAATTTGCAGTTGTTTATAGAAAAACTGAAAACAATGTTATATTTTTCCGACTAGTTCAGACTATCAATATTATATAAGCGACAAGTGATTATTCTTAATAAAGGAAAGAGAGGGCGAAATAACACAGATAGTTAATTATTAAGAATAAAGCTTAGATAAAAAGTAAATAAAAAAAACAAAATGAATATATATAAAAATGCTTGCACATATTTTCACCCTATGGTAATATATAATTAAGATATTTAAATGAGTAAGTATTTAGACATCCATAATCCATAAATTCTGATGTGGGTTGGGCAAATTAAAATGCCCTGTCTGTTTGAATGTATTATTATGTTCAGGCAGATTTTTTTGTTTTATATTATTTTTGTATTTGCTTATTGGAAATTTATGGAGTTAAAAAGTAGTGTTTAACTGCATACTTTGATAAACGAGGTATTGAATATGGATAATATCGTTGGTTTTATAAGTAATCAATGGGTAGTTGGTATTGCAAGTGGTATTATAAGTGGTATTTTGGTTTATTTTATTACAAGTTATATTTTTGAAAGAAAAAAGAGCAGGGAACATAGTAGTAAAATTGCTGTGGCAAATAGTGCTGTATTAGATATTTTGCGCCCACATATTGCTAATTCCGGACTGCCTAATGATAATACATTGGATGCCATAATTAATTCAGTGTCACGCCATTATGCAATACCAAAATCAGAAATGAATAAAATGGAAATGTTTTATGAAGATCTTATTTATGAACTTATAGGAAACCTATACATACCAAACGATGTTAAAATGCAAAACATTGAAAAACTTTTGATAAACATACAATCTAGTAAGTTAAGACAGAATTCAAATAAGGAACCTAATAAAGATTCGTTACCTGAGAAAATTACAATGAACAAATTAAGTATATTTTTAGGCGTCTTAACCTCAATCGTTTCAATTTTATCAGGGGTTATTGGAAGTAAACAAGGAGGGGTTAATGCAGGAATAGTGATGACTTTGATTGGAATTTTGCTTGTAGTAATTTCAAGTATAATCGGTTTAATGAATATCATTAAATATAATGGAAAGAGAAAGCATTTTAAGAATAGCAAAAATTCAATAGCGTCTTCATATTATGTAGATACGGCTTTTTTGAAAATGCGCAATCATGGACCTGATTTGGTTACATTATATAACGAACCAATGAAATTTGTTGATTATTTTGCACGAGAGGAAGAATTAAATGAAGTATGAAAAATTAAAGGGTCTTTGGGATGAAATGGTCATAAATGCGGAAAAATTTCAAAGAACGGATGCAAATATAATTGTAAATAAAGATAGGTATTCGTTATTTGAAAAAATATTTTTGGATGAATATGATGATGTGAAGAAACAAAGTATGGATTCTAGTGTGAAATACTTAGATAGACACAAAGTCGCAGCAATCATAGTTATTAGTATTATTAAGGCTAACTTTTTAGAATATAGTTCGGAGAATAAAAATAAGCAGTTTATTTTGCCATATCAATTTGCTTTTTCAGCAGGATTATCATATATGCAATATGAATATAATCATGAATTAATTGCAGCAGGAAAAAAAACAATTGAATGCTTTAGTTTCCCACCAACATTATGTGGAGACAAATATTTAGATTATATGGTTAGAGTACTATTTGATAACGATAAGAGAAATGACATGAATATTTTAAACATGGCGAATACATTTTTTTTAATCGAAACGTTTAATAAACTTATATAAGAGCATATTCTTTGTGTCATTTCTCCCTTATTAATGACGGCGTGATATATTGGGTTTGCTCTCGTATTGATAATTTGTTAATAGAAATGCAATAGCGGAGGTATTAATGGACTATATAAAAGAATACTCATATGGATCTAAAGATGGAAAACCAATATACATAATTGATACAAATATTCTGTTTAGTATGTGTCAATTGTATTATAAAGGAGTGTGCGAGCGCAAGGAAATAACGGATGAGCTAAAACAATTTATTTTAAAAGCAAGAAAGCATGACGTATGTAATAAATTTGCTATTATAGAAGCATGTTATGATTACACAACAAATAAATTAAATACAGAACAAATGAATTTAATCATGATCGCATATGATAATTTGCTAACAAGTATGTCAGAACAGGAAGTAATTCATCATAATGGGACCGAAAGACCCATTGTCAAAGGGAATGGAAAAAGAGTAAATACTTTTACAAGTATATTTGACTGTAATTTAATGCAATATTTATCCCAGGATTATAAAGCAATTATAAATATTTGTTATATTATATATTTATATTTTTTAAAAGTCTATGATTTACATAATTCGCATTTGAATCCTATGGAAAAGGTCAGACAATATTTTGAATTCATGACAAATGATATTGGCATATATATGGGGACAGAGTTTACTCTAGGTTCAATGCTTTTTATTGGAGACGAAGAAGCAAATGGTATATCCAGTAAAATACTAAAGCTAAAAAAAAGTCCCAATATATCTCATATAATAAATGCGGTTGTTGATGTTTTCCAATTTACAATGATCAAACATTATATGGAACTTTTTGTAAAAAATAGAATTAATAGTAGAATAATTTTTGTAACTGCTGATGAAGCATTACAGAAATATATGGAGTTGACAGATCAATCAGTTATTCTTTTGACTAATGGGCCAACAATATCAATTAATTCAGCTATATTTAATGTAAGAGGAAAATATTGGTATGAGTGGAATGAATTTAAAGAAAGAATACATGACCCATATTGTAAAAAAAGAATACAATCTGCATCGGAAAACAACTCGAAAGATATAATAGATAGAATTAGAACCAACATTAGTTTTTTAGAAAAAAAAGTTTTGTGTAATCAAAAGAGATGATTCTATTATGATAACATATAAAATTTAATATATACTTGCCATGAGTGATGAGTGTGAAAGTAATATGTGCTTTGCACAATGTGTGCATTATAGTATTCAATATAATAATATGAATGTCCTGACATAACAGAGCAATTGAAATAAACTTCGATAGCTCAATGGTAAAACATTCGGCTGTTAATCGAAGGGTTGTAGGTTCGAGCCCTACTCGGGGAGGTTGCAGAAACAAGTATCTGCTGCAAAAACAAGTATTTGCAGAAACAAAAGTATCTGCCAGAGTCTATAAACACAATGGTTTGCGGGATTTTTGTATATAAACAATGATTGGAAAGATGAGGTAAAACAATTATTTGTCTGAAGAAACAGGCAGGTGACTGTTAACCGGAAAAATGAAGTAAAAAAAAGAAACAAAAGAAGGAAAAGAGAAACTAACAAAAAAGAGAAACGAAAAAGATAACCGGAACTGCGTTGTTGACATGATTTTGTTTAAGGCGGCCTGACGGCAGGTACCCTGCCGCCGGGTCTTTTTTGATTAAGAATTGAGGGAAAGAAAGTTTGAATGATCTATAAAAGGGAACAGAAAGGAGAGGCGATATATGCCAATAATGAATGATCGTGAAGACAGGATTTTTATACTTTACTTGCAGAAGCAGCCCTGAAAACAGGAGGTCTGAAAGGAGTGACGCAGAAACTAAAGAAGATGGCGGATCATAGCCTGTATGTGTATACAAAGTAAGAAAGAAGCAAAAAGCTACATACACCGTTACTGCGTGGTACAGATCATGTTTATTTTCGTAAGGCTTCAAATATCCGCCAGCATTTGCCTAAAAACTGTAAGTGCCAGCGTTTCCTGAGTTAAAAGATATTTCTGAATTTATGAAATTGATAAAGAGAATGTCATAAGTGGTAAGCAGTACTTTCCTTTAATTCTGAAAATGCTTCCTTTGTTTTGAAAAAGCGTCGATGTATAATAAAGATACAAAGGCGCTTTTGAATAATTATTTGGAGGAAAATGAATGAATATTGGTGAAAAGATCCGGCATTTACGCCGAGAACGGGACATAACCCAGGAAACCCTTGCGGAATATCTGAGTGTGTCGTCAAAAGCAATTTCTCAATGGGAAAATTCCAGAACAACACCAGACATTTCCCAACTTCCGGTGCTGGCAAATGTCTTTGAGGTCACGGTAGATGAGTTGCTGGGCGTAGATATCAATGAAAAAGAAGCAAAGATAAAGGAGTATTTAAAAAGAGGGCAGGAGGCATTTGACGACGGAAAAGCGAAAGAATCTGTCGAAATCCTGCGGGAAGGACTTGCGCAGTATCCGAACAGTTATCAGTTGATGTTAAAACTGGCGTCTTGTCTGTATTGCAGCGTTTCCTTTCAGAAAGCGGGGACTGAGGTATCGGCGCTTCTGGATAAGATATTGTCTGAATGTACGGACAACGCTGTGAGAAACGAAGCGGTTGTCATAGCCTGCAGATTATATCCGAAGATCGGTCGCGAAGAAGATGCCGTTCGTCTGGCGGAATCTATGAAAGGCGCAGCCAGCAAGCTGGAATTGCTTCCGGAAATTCTGCAGGGTCGGGAAAAATTTAAGGCATACAGGGACAGTTTGTTCAGGCAAGTTAATATTACACTGTGCGGCATGTTTTTCTATGCGGGCCTTACAGATGAAAGCGGAAATGCTTTTTTCAGTAAAAAGGAATGTATGGCGATCTATGAAAAAATACTTGCCTGTGCCGCAATCTTCTTTGAAGAGGGAGACTATATGTATGAGGCGGAGATCGTAGAGAAAGCTGCCGAAGAAGCGGCAAGGCTCTGCGCAGCGGTGGGCGACATGGACAAGGCGATCTGGTTTGCCGAAAAATGTGCAGATGCGTGTATTCAATTTGATACCTATGACTGGAATGTGCCATACAAATCTCTATTATGGCGGGGATTTGTATTTGGCGGATATCAGATGGGGGAACATAACCATTCCTATGAGATGGCGGAGCGGTTTGCGGCAGACGACGATTTTGCAATCCTCCGTGAAAATACTCGATTTGACGTAATTCTCCTGCGGCTGCGGGCAGCTGCGAAATAGTGTTTCGTGGGGAGATTCATGGTTGACGAATCGACAATATGTCGATTCGCAGACCGGATCTTCAGTTCGAAACAGTAATGCAGGCAGAAGATAGCGGGATAACGCCGTTTTCTGCCTGCTTTTTGCGATTTGCATGTCCCTGTTTGAGAAAAATAGAATCAATTTCCCTGGCGCATTTCAGGAGTGTGTGTCCGTCTGGTTTTCCTGAATTTTTCGCAAATAGGCATTCATCTCGTTTGCTCCGTTTATGAAATCTGACCAGTGGTTATTTTCTTTGGGGAGAGTTGTGAGCTTTTTCAGGTATTTGTTGATCTGCCCCATAAACTGTGATAGAAGAAACTGATAACATGCCATTTGCTGTTTTCCCTCATAAAGATATGTTGCCATAAGCTCACGGCCGCATACAAAGGAAGGCAGGTTGATCACCAGTTGTTCTGCCTCCGCTGTTTTTCCGTCTTCGCACAACAATATGATTAACAGACGGCTTGCAGCACATTGCAGTCCAGGCCTTTGTGACTGGCTGAGACGGTCGGATAACAGGTAGAGCTCCTTTTTTATGAGGGCGTCTTTGGTGGATTTGTATATATGGTACAATTCATTGGAAAGACCGAATAACAGGTATTCATCGTTGGGATATTTCTTCAATAATTCACGATATTTTTTTACGGCGGCTTCAGTACCGGAAGTCCGCCGGATGGATTTCACCTCTTCAAAAAAAGCAGACCTTTCTTTTAGAGAGAGTTCTTTTTCTCTGCCTACAAGCTCATCCAGTGTCAGATGAAAAAAATCAGCGATGACAGGAAGAAGCAGAATGTCTGGATAAGTGGCGCCCGTTTCCCAGCGGCTGACAGCCTGAGAGGATACACCCAGTTCATAAGCCAACTGCTCCTGTGTCAGATGCAGTTCTGTGCGGCAGCGCCGGATATTTCCCCCAATATTGATGATCATAGGTTTTCTCTCCTTTTGGCTTTTGAATTTTACAATAAAAGAATAGCAAAAAACACAAAAATCGTCTATGGCGTGATTGTTTAAGAATTTAACAATTTCAAGAGTATTTTGCTGACCGCACTATCTTGAAATAGAACTTGTCTTTGTTTGCTCTGTACTAATGCTCTGTGATCTGCCGGTATATTCATCGTGCTGGAACATGAGATAACGCTGTGTTTTGCCGTAGTCTGCATTTCCTGGGAGTGAAGTCCTCCGGTATTAGAATGCTTGGTGATCTGGTTTGGGTTGTTGCCGATCCTGCCAAATTCAGCGATCAGCTTTTTCAGTTCCGGTACATCGGCCACGATCTCATACTTTACGATGACCTCTTTATTCATCAGATGACTTCGGACATATGCTGCAAAAGGCAGTTTTGCGTCCTCAGACACGGCGACTGTTTTTGCGTGTAAGCAACGAGCCAAACGGATATGCTTGCATATCCACTTGGCGACTGCTCACGAGTCCGACGCGTCATGTGTCGGACATAGGAGTCACACCACATATTTGAGAAAATGAACAGCAAACGAGGGTATGGGGCGCTGGATGTCCGGTGGTTCTCGCCTCCCGGCTCGGTCCACGCTGGACGCGTGTCACTGGCACGCAGCGCCATCCGTTTAGCGCGGACCGAGCCGGAACGTAGACTGTAATCCTTATCAAGGTTGTATGATGGCCAAAATCACAAAAGTGAGTGTCGAGGCGCTCATGCGAATCTCGTTTTTCAAATTTGCAAAAAGTCCCTCTATAATTAAAGTTAAATAGAGAGACAAAGTGGGAAAGGAAAAATAGAAATTTTTCAATAATATGAAAAAAATACATGTAATTATATTTTGGGCAAAAGTTTCTATAAGGTATGGTTAAAACAGAACGAAATAGAATTATCCTTCATGTTGAAATTTAAAAATCTTTATGGTACTATTTTTATAGCAGATGGATACCAGTTCGTTGCAGACATCGTATAGTTGGTATTATGGGGGGAATATTTTTGAGAATCTATCTGGATATGTGTTGTTACAACAGACCATATGATGATCAGACACAAATGAAAGTGGCCATGGAAGCACAGGCAAAGCTGCATATTCAGGATTTGATAAAAGAGAAAAAATTGGAACTGATCACATCATATATGTTAAGATATGAATGTGGGAACAATCCTTTTTCTATGCGGAGGGATGCAATCTTTGATTTTGTTGATAAATATGCTTTTGGATATATAGGTGATGAGAGAAAAGATATAATCGAGACAAAAGCAGAGGAAATCATGAAGACTGGCGTGAAATTTAAAGATGCGTGTCATGTGGCGTCAGCAATTTATGCCGGCTGCGAATATTTTATATCGACAGATACAAGATTATTGAAATATCATTCTGAAGAAATCAAAATGGCTACTCCAATAGAATTTGTAATAGAGATGGAGGATGAATAAAATGGCAAACAGCACTGTTGAAATCATGAATAAAGGTATGAAATGCCTGACGGAGCATATGGGCATCGTAGAAGCGGAGCGCTTTATTTCTTTGATCATACAGGAAAAGTTTGACTATACAAAATGGCAGCGTGAATATTTTGACAGAAAAAGTCCTGAAGAAATCAGCAAAGAGGCTTCTGCATATGAGAAGGCGCATCCCTATACGGGCGAAGCGGTCAGGCTTTGAAATGAATGGAAGAAAGCTCCTTTTGTCAGAGAAAAATCTGGCAAGGGGGGCTTTTTTCTCACATATATTATACCATTTTTTTGCTTTCATAACAAGACTTGTATCGTCTGCGGATTTTTCATAAAATCTAAAACGAAAGGGGTGTTTGCTATGGTGTTTGGTGAATTTAAGGAGATTTTGTTTTGGAATGACATGGAGAAGTTGCTCAGGGAGGAAAAACAGCTGAGTGACAGGTATCAGCCCGATGCAAGGCCGGAAAACAGACAGTTGTATAGTCAGGAAATGACGGTGTTCATCCAGAGAGAAATCCCGACAAGGGCACATTTCTGGAAACGGATTAGTGAATATGAAAAGGACGGAAAGCCAAAGTGGGCAGCAGGACGCAATCCCTGCTGTGATGATCTGTCCATCTCGCAGCTGAAAAAGGCATACAAAAACCGATCACGAGGCGAGGAACGCGCAGAAATGACGAAGCATGGCTCGGCAGTCTGGGCAGGGCATATTGATGATTATGTAAAGAATGTGACGGCTGATGGGCCAAATGATATTCTCGAACTTACAATAGGCGCAGGCTTCGGTACCGCCGCCGTGGTTGAAAAAATGACTGGCGATGATTTTTATGTGGGTGTGGATATAGATTTCAAATGTGTGAACAATGCCGAAGGCATTCTCCGGTATTATAAGAAAAACGGTTTGGCCATCGCCACGTCGCTTTGGAATCTGCCGTTTGATGACAACAGTTTTTCCGTGGTCTGTTCTCATCTCGGCATAGATGAATGTCGTGAGATCCCTCAGATTTTGTCTGAAGCTGTCCGAGTCCTGACAGACAAGGGAAGGATCGTGCTGACCTGTTCGGATACAGGGTTCAAACGGACTGACTCTTATTTTTCTCTCTATGGTATCAGCTTGCAGGAAGCAGTCGCCTGTCTGCGTCGTGTCAGACATTACGCTGACCGGGAGCAGATAGATGAGATCATGAAAGGCTTGGGTATGAAGCTGGCAGATTTTTATCAGTATGACGGGCGGTATGTTGT
>CANQUC010000002.1 GCA_947626945.1 uncultured Lachnospiraceae bacterium
GATCAAATACCACGGAAACGGGATTTTCATCGGAAATCTCCGCGTCCTCGCTTGGCTGCAGCTTCACTGTGCCTTCCTTTTGCAGCAGGAGATCCAGATCGCCTTCCACCTGGGTGTTCTCTCCAACAGATGACTGAATTCCCGCGGCAGGCAGTGATTTTTCCACAGACGCCTGGGTACTGCCATCCGGCTCATAGCCTTTGGCAAAATACTCCAGATCCACCAGATCTGTCTTGCCGTCTCCGTTTAAGTCTGTGGATTCGGAATGCTGCTTTTCGTCGATGGCATTTACCAGCAGATCCCGGTCTTTTTCGTCTACCTTTTTGTCATCGTTTACATCACCGATCTGAAGCACGCCGGGATGGGAGGCCTGCCCACTATAGCTGATTCCCTTGACAAATCCGGTAAGCAGCTTTACGGAATGAACCTGATCGTCCACCTCAATCTGCTGTGTATAAGTCTGAAACTGCGGCGCCGATACGGTCAGCGTATAGGTGCCAGCTTTCAGATTCTGAAAACGCACTTCACTGCTGTCTTTTTGTTCCTGGCGCTCCGCGGCCAGCGTCACAGACTGATCCTGCTGTCCGGTCAGTCCTACCGTAAAGGTTACCGGCTTCCAAAGAATCAGCGCGGGGCCGATGGAGACATTTACCTGTCCGATAGCCGTCGTGTCACCGTTGTCCGCCCGAGCCTCCACTTGATCCTGCCCGGAGGCAGACAACTCCGCGCCAAAGGCCCAGGAGCTCTGGGTGATCACCATAACAAAAGAAAGCAGACAGATTAAAAATCTTTTCATAAATCACATTCTCCTCTCTGTTTTGATACTAAGGGGGGTGTGTGGTGCGTCATACTCTCTTTGACAGCACTTCCTGTTCGTACGCCTGTACTTCTTTCAGCCATTCCAGACCCTTGCCTGCGCCTTTTTTCTCACAGTAGTAGTCCCATACAAGAGAAACCGGCGCCGCCTTAAATTCCTCTCTGAAGGCAAGGCGGGCACTGACGTCTCCCTCTGCCTCCAGCTTTTTCATATAGTCGTTGGGCTGAAGCAGGGCTGCCAGAATGGCCTTTCTGGTGTTTCTCATACCAATACACCAGGCCGCGATCCGGTTGATGGACGCGTCAAAGAAATCCGTGGCAATATAAGTATCCTGCAACTTTCCAAGACGTACCAGCTCTTCCATGATCATCTTGGTCTCCTCATCGTAGCTGACTACATGATCGGAATCCCAGCGCACAGGGCGGGATACATGGAGCAGCACATTTTTGCTGAAAGTAAAAATGGCGGACAGCTTTGCGGAAACCATTTCCGTGGGATGATAATGTCCGGTATCCAGGGTCATGATAATATGATCCTGATTGGCTTTCATCACATATCCCATACAAAACTCATGGGAGCCTGCCGTATAGCTTTCCAGACCGATGCCAAACACCTTGGACTCAATACCGTCCACCACGTCGGTTACATCTTCCGTAGCCTTAAACACCTGATCATAGCTGTCTTTCAGCCGCAGACGGGGGCCAATGGTATCCACGGGGAATTCCTTGTCGCCGTCCGGCGTCCAGTGATTGATGATACATTTTTTTCCTGTCTGATCCGCAAAGTACTGTCCGATCCTGCGGCAGCGGATCCCGTGCTCGATCCAGAACTTCCGCACCTCTTCGTCCGCGCTTGAAAGCGTACCGTTTTCCGCGAGAGGATGGGAAAAATAAGTGGGATTGAAATCCAGTCCGATGTTTTTCTTTACGGCCCAGTCTACCCATTTCTGGAAATGCTTTGGTTCAATGGCATTGCGGTCTACAAATTCATCCGCCTCCTGATAGCTTGCGTGAAGATTTACCTTCAGCTCGCCGGGAATGAACTTCATGGCCGTCTCAATATCCTGACGAAGCTCCTCGGCTGTCCTGGCCTTGCCCGGATAGTTGCCGGTGGTCTGGATGCCGCCGCTTAAGGATTTGTCCTCGCTTACCTCAAAACCGCCTACATCGTCTCCCTGCCAGCAGTGCATGGAAATAGGCGTCGCGTCTGCGATGCGGATTGCCTCGTCCACGTCAACACCGTACTGTCCGAAAAATTCTTTTGCTACCTGATAACCTTTTTCTACATCATACATGTTGTTTTCTCCTTTCTTTATGATCTTTTTTCCTGTTTGATAATGATTCCTCTGGGACATTCTTTTGCGCAGAGCCCGCAGTTTTTACACTTGGTGTAATCGATCCGGGCCAGATTGTCCGTTACGGTAATGGCGCCAAACTTGCAGGTGCGCTCGCATTTCTTGCAGCCGATGCAGCCCACCGTGCAGACCTTCATCACGTCCTTGCCCCGCTGGCCGGAGTTGCACTGTACATGCACTCTGCTGTCATAGGGGACCAGGCTGATCAGATGATTCGGACATTCTTTTACGCATTTTCCGCAGGCAATACATTTTTCAGGATCCACAACGGCGATGCCGTCCACGATCCGGATTGCCTCCTCACTGCATACTTTAACACAGGAACCATATCCCATGCAACCAAAACCGCATGATTTTGCGCCAAAACCCGGCACATAATACAACATCTTGCAGTTTTTCTCTCCCACATATTCATAATCCCGCCCGGCGCGCTCACAGTTGCCGGAGCATCTCACATAAGCTACCTGTTTTACAGATTCCTCCGCCTCAACGCCGATCACGGCGGCAATCTTCTGAGCAACCTCATTGCCCCCTACGGGACAGGCGTTTACCGGAGCACTGCCTTCGGCAATGGCAGCCGCCAGGCCGTCGCAGCCGGGATAGCCGCAGCCTCCGCAGTTGTTTCCGGGAAGACATTCCCGTACCGCCACTTCTTTTTCATTGACTTCAACCTTAAATTTTGCCCCGGCAATGCCAAGAAGGATCCCGATCACAAGGCCGGTGCCGCCTACGGTGGCGGCTGCTAAAATCACACCCATCATCGTATCCACCTCCTACCTTAATCCGGAAAATCCGAAAAACGCAATGGCCATCAGACCTGCTGTAAGCAGTACAATGGGCGTTCCCCGGAAAGATTTTGGAATATCATTATATTCCATTTTTTCCCGCAGTCCTGCCAGGATCACAATGGAAACAGTAAAGCCGGCCGCTGTGGCAAAGCCGTTTACCGTGCCGCGCAGCAGATATTTTCCAAAGCTGCACTTTTCCGCGTACTGCTGTACATTTGTCAGCGCAACGCCAAGAACCGCGCAGTTTGTGGTGATCAGGGGCAGATAAACGCCAAGGGCGTTGTACAGGCCCGGGCTGATTTTTTTCAGTACCATCTCCACAAACTGCACAAGGGCCGCGATCACCAGGATAAACACAATGGTGTCCAGATATTCCAGGCCAAATGTCTTTAGGATTCCCGAATAAACCATGGCCGTCACCGCGGAGGAAATGGTAATGACAAAGATTACCGCGGCTCCCATGCCGCCTGCGGTTTTCACGTTTTTGGAAACTCCCAGGAAAGGACACAAACCAAGGAACTGGCTCAGTACCACGTTGTTGATCAGCGCAGAGCTCATGGCAATTCCAAGAAGTACCGTCAATTCTTTCATTTATGCTTCCTCCTTTCCATTTGTCTGTTCTTCTGTCTTTTGGCCGCCTGTGGTAAAGAGCCTGCCGGCGCAGCTTAAATTCCCGCATCCAGCGCATCCCTCGGCAGAACATCCGCCCGACTCTGCCGGCTTTTTGATCCGCAGCTTATTTTGAAGCGCCGTAAGCGCCGCCAGTACAAAAAAGGCTCCCGGTGCCAGCACAAAAATGGTAATGGGCTCAAAGACCTGAGGCAGCTTGATCCCAAACACCTGACCGGAACCGATCAGCTCCCGGACAAATCCGATGATCGTCAGCGCCAGAGTAAATCCAAGTCCCATGCCCAGACCGTCAAAGATGGATGGAAGCACCGGGTTTTTGGACGCGTAGCTTTCGGCCCTGCCCAAAATAATGCAGTTTACCACGATCAGAGGGATATAGATGCCAAGACTGTCATACAAACTTGGCACAAAGCCCTCCATGAGAAAATCCACAATGGTCACAAAGGAGGCGATTACCACAATATAAGCGGGAATCCGCACTTTATCGGGGATCACGTTCCGCAGCATGGAAATCAGCATGTTGGACATGACCAGAACAGCCGCCGTGGAAAGACCCATTCCGATCCCGTTGATTGCCGATGTGGTCACGGCAAGAGTGGGACACATTCCCAGCGTCAGCACAAAAGTAGGGTTTTCTTTTATGATTCCGTTATACAAACGTTCCAGACACCGTTTCATCATTCACCCTCCTTTAACACATTGTGAAAATAGGCAAGCCCCGCATTGACGCCGTTGGTCACCGCGTTGGTGGTAATGGTGGCGCCGCTGATGGCGTCGATTTCCTGATCAGCGGAGGCGCCGGATTTTGTATAGACCAGCTTTTCCGCATTTTTCCCCTGAAACTGATTCATAAATGAGGGCTCTGTTGCCTTCATGCCAAGTCCTGCCGTCTCACTGATGGAGAGAAAAGCAATGCCGTTTATCTGTCCGTCTTTTCGGATCCCCATCATAAACTGGATCTCGCCGCCGTATCCTTCCTCGGAGGTCACCGTAAGCACATAGCCCGCGGTCTCTCCCTTTTCATCCAGGGCCGGGATCACGCTGTCAATATGGTCGCTTTCGTATTCTTTTACCGTTCCGTCGTCAGACATCTCATAGGATGTATCAAAGGACGCCGCTTCAGGAAAAACTGTCTCGCAGGCTTTCTCACGGCGAAGCTGCTGCTGTTCCTCGATGGGCCCCTTGGTCACCTGATAAACCGCTCCCAGAAGAATGCCGGCTATCAACGTGATCACGGTGAGAAGCACCGTGCTTTTTATAGTTTCTTTCATTGACGCTCCCCTCCTTTTCCAAAAGGCTTGGGAATGGTGATCTTTTCAATCAGCGGTACCAGCAGGTTGCCAATGATGATGGCATAGGAAACACCCTCCGCGGAATTGCCGAAGCACCGGAAGATTCCGGTGAGCACACCCAGAAGGATTCCGTAAAGCAACTGTCCGTGCTTGGTAATGGGGGAGGTCACATAATCGGTGGCCATAAACCAGGCTCCCAACATGAGACCGCCGCCGGCCAGGTGGGCCGCAAGGAAATGGATCTCAAAGCCCTGACCGATCCCGCCTTTTCCAAAAAGTCCCATAAAGATTACAAAAGAAAGGAAATACATCAAAGGGATGCGGATGCTGATGACGCCCATCAGGATCAGAAAGGCGGCTCCGATCAGCAGCGCAATGGTGCAGGTTTCCCCGATGGTTCCCGGAATGTTGCCGGTGATCATGGAAGACACGTCCGGCAGAACGCCGGTTTCCTTCAGGGTCGCCAGAGGCGTTGCCGTGGAATAGGTATCATATGTAAAGTTGGTCATATGCCCCGCAAAGGAGATCAGCAGGAAACATCTGGCGCCCAGGGCCGGGTTCATAAAATTCTGCCCGATGCCGCCAAACAGCTGTTTCACAACAAGAATGGCAAAAACGCCGCCCAGGGCTCCTATCCACAGAGGAGCCGCCACAGGCAGATTCATTGCCAGCAGAAGTCCCGTGACCACCGCGCTGAAATCACTGACCGTAATGGTCTTGTGCATAAAATATTCATACAGATATTCTGTTATGACACAGGCTGCTATGGTAATGAGAATGTGCAGCGCAGCCCGGTATCCGAAATGCCAGATGCCAAATATCGCGGCAGGAAGCAGCGCGACAACTACCATCTGCATAATATGTGTGGTTCTTACCGCCGCCCGCTGATGGGGAGAGGCAGATACATGATACAGTTCGCTCATTGTCTCATATTCCTCCTATCGCTTTCTCTCTGCCAGTATAGTCCGCTTCATGGCCTTGATGTCGTGGGTCAGATGGCGCCTGGCCGGGCATACATAGCTGCAGCAGCCGCACTCCACACACTCCATGCCGTTGATCTTCTGAAAGGCTTCCTTGTCGTTGTGGAGAGAAAAATGGGCAAGCCTTGCGGGAATCAGCTTTTCCGGACAGGCCTCCACACATCTTCCGCAGTGAATACAGGATGTGGGTTCATATTTTGCCGCTTCATCCTTAACCAGACAAAGAAGCGCGGAGCTTGTTTTCACCACCGGCACATGCAGGTCAAACATGGCGATGCCCATCATGGGACCGCCGGAAATGATCTTTTCAGGCTGCTTTTTGAAGCCTCCCGCGTACTCCAGAAGCTCTTCGTAATTTGTCCCGATGGGAACCAAAAAGTTGCCCGGCTCCTTCACCGCGTCCCCGGTCACTGTCATAACCCGACGCATCAGGGGCTTTCCCTCCTCCACCGCAAGCCGTATGGCATACAGCGTATCCACGTTCTGGACAATGCAGCCCACGTCTGCCGGAAGCTGGGTACTGGAAAGGGCCCGCCTGGTCACCGCGTAGATCAGGTGACGCTCCGATCCCTGGGGATATTTGGTCTTTAACAGCTGCACGGTGATCCGCGGATCATCCTTTACCAGATTTTTCAGCTTGGCCGCGCAGTCCAGCTTGTTGTCCTCCACTGCCAGGACCCCCCTGGCCTTTGGAAACAGCTTCAGGATAATGCGAAGGCCTGCCACCACTTTTTCTCCTTCCTCCATGATTCTTCTGTAATCGGAAGTAAGATAGGGCTCGCATTCGGCGCAGTTGCCGATCACATAGTCGATTTTATCCGGCTCCTTTGGAGACAGCTTTACATGAGTGGGAAATCCGGCGCCGCCCATGCCGACGATGCCGGCCTTTTGAATGGCCTCGATGATCTCGCTGCCGGAACAGCTTTCCGGATCTCTTTTTGGCGGCCAGGCCACCTCTTCATACAGACCGTCGTTGTCCACAATGATACAGTCGCTGATGCTGCCGGAGATGGTTCTCCTGGGCTCAATGCCCTTTACCGTTCCGGACACGGTGGAATGTACCGGCGCGGAAACAAATCCCCCTGCCTCCGCGATCATCTGTCCCGCAAGCACCCGGTCGCCTTTCGCCACAATGGGCTTTGCCGGGGCGCCGATATGCTGAGACAGGGGATACACCATTTCCTGTTTTGGCCGGACAGGACGGATCTCTTTGTCTTTTGTCAGTGCCTTCCCGTCGTTTGCGGGATGGATGCCTCCATGAAAGGTCAATACTTTCATTTCATTTCTTCCTTTCTGTCAATTTTGTGATACAATATGATTATCTCACCAAAGAAAGGCGATGGATCATTTGCTGGAAACTGTAAATTCAAGCCGCTATACCCCTGATCTGCGGTATTTCTCCCAGGAAGAGGAAACGGTTCTGTTTTTTGATATTGAGACAACCGGCCTTTCGCCGGAAAAGTCTCACCTTTACCTGATCGGCTGCGCCTACCGGCAGAACGGCACCTTTGTGACCCGTCAGTGGTTTGCCGAGGACTCCTCCCAGGAATTTGCCATTCTGGAAAGCTTTCTGGATCTGGCAAAAGACTTCCGGCTGCTGATCTCCTACAACGGCGCGACCTTTGATCTGCCCTATCTGAGAAAAAAATGCCGGGCTTATCAGCTTTCGGAGGATCCCCTTTCCATACCTATGGCGGACCTGTTCCGGATCATCAGCCCTTACCGAAACCTGTTCTCCCTGAAGCATCTCCACCAGACAGATCTGGAGCGCTTTCTGGGTCTTTACCGGCAGGATTGCTATAACGGAAAAGAACTGATCGCCGTATATGAGAAATACAGAAGATCTCCTGAGCCCAGACTGCTGGATGCTCTTTTGCTCCACAACCGGGAAGACATTGACTGCATGCTGTACTGCACCAAAAGCCTTGCCTACCCCTGCGCCTTTGAGGGGCGGTTTCAATATGAGGACGGCAGCTGTGACGGAAAACGCTGTACCTTTCGGTTCCGGCTGGAGGTTACAGTGCCAACTCCTCTTTCTGTGAAACACAAGATGGGTTCCTTTCGGATGGAAAACCAGTCGCTGACCGTCTCAATCTCCTCCGCGGACGGAACCATCCCCTATTTTCACAGCGATTACGAACATTATGTATGGCTTGCCGGGGAAAATACGCTGATGGAAAAAAGGCTTGCCCGTCTTCTTCATCTGACAGACGTCAGACCGGCAGACCTGTACAGCTGCTATGAGGCCGTTTCTGTCACAAAAGCGCTTCTGTCAGACGGGGACAAAGCCAAACAGCTTTCCATACAGTTTTTCAAATGGCTGCTTCGGGTTTTTTCGTAACAAACGGGCAATCATTTACTCATCAAAAAAGGGTTGCTGCAATCAATGTTTAAGAAGGCGGCTTGGCCTACGAAATCATTTTGCAACAACCCCCTTTTATGGCGTAATCTTACGCCTCAGTGGTCTCTGTATTCTCTTCGGCAGCTTCTGCCGGCTCATTGTCCGTGTCCGCTTCTGCTGTCTCCACGGCTTCTGCCGGTTCCTCAACAGCTTCCGCCACATTTTCCGCAGCTTCCGCTGTCTCTTCTGCCGCTTCTGCTGCAGGAACTGCCTTTTCCTCACTGTCAGAATATACCGTCTCGGCATCTTCCTTTGCGGCAGGCTCCTTTTCCGCAGGCGCCTCCAGCGCTTTCATGCTCAGACTGATCTTCTTGGATTCCGGATTAAACGCAATAATCTTTACTTCCACTTCCTGACCTGTCTTCAGCACGTCGGAGGGTTTTTCCACATGTGCCCGGGAAATCTGAGACACATGAAGCAGCGCGTCAACGCCGGGCTCCAACTCAACAAAGGCGCCAAAGTCGGTCATTCTGGCAATCTTGCCTTTTACCACGTTGCCTACGGCATATTTTTCTTCCGCATTGAGCCAGGGATTGGTCTCGTCAAATTTCAGGCTCAGAGCAATCCGCTTATCGTTGATATCCTTAATGAATACCCGAAGCTTCTCGCCGGATTTAAACAGCTTCTTGGGATTTTCCACACGGCCCCAGGACATTTCGGAAATATGTAACAAGCCGTCCAGACCGCCCAGATCCACAAACGCGCCGAAGTCTGTTACATTTTTCACAATTCCTTCGATCACATCCCCAACGGCAATCCGCTCCAGAAGCTCTTTTGCCTTCTGTTCTTTCTCCGCAATCAGCAGCTGTTTTCTGTCGCCGATGATTCTTCTTCTCTTGGGGTTGAATTCAATGATCCGGAAAGAGATCTCCTGTCCGGCATATTTGGACAGGTCCTTTTCGTAAGTATCGGAAACAAGGCTTGCGGGAATGAAGATTCTGGATTCCTCAAACACAGCGCTGATGCCGCCGTTGAGAACCTGCACCACAGGAGCCGTGATCACTGTGCCCTCGTTGAACGCGGCCTCCAGCTTTTCATTGCCCCGTTCGGCTGCAATGGCTTTGTAGGACAGAGAAACCTGTCCGTCCCCGTCGTTTACCTTCAAAACCTTGACTTCCATCTGATCTCCCACATTGACCATCTGAGTCAGGTCTGCGTCGGGTACATTGGTATACTCACTACGCGTAACAATACCGTCAGCTTTATAACCGATATTTAAGATTATCTCATCTTCTTTAACGCCGATGACAGTCCCCTCTACAATTTCTCCGTTATGGATGGTCTTTAAAGACTCCTCCAGCATTTGTTCAAAATTCATTTCTGACATTCTTTTGAACCTCCTCGATAATATTCTTTGGGGTGGATGCCCCGGCGGTGATACCGATACTGTTGTACACCTGCATGCGCTGCATATCCAGATCGCTTATTGTCTGAATGTAAAACGTATTTTCACACTCCCGGCTGCAAATCTCAAATAGCTTTTGGGTATTTGAACTGTTCTTGCCGCCAATGACGATCATCGCCTCTACCTGACCGGCAATCTTCCGAGCCTCGTGCTGTCTTACCTCAGTTGCGTTACAAATCGTTTTCACACATTTCATATTGTACCCCTTTTTTTTGAGAATTTCAACTAAATCTTTAAATTTGTTGTTGTTAAATGTCGTCTGGGACACAACACAAACAGGCTGAGGGGGATCAAGATGAAATTTTTGGGCTTCCTCGGGGGTTTCGATCACCGCAAAGTCCGATTGGATCCATCCCTGAATTCCTTTTACCTCCGGATGATCCGCGTTTCCGATGATCACGATAAAGCTTCCTTTTTTGCTTTCCTCCGCTACGATCCGGTGGATCTTTTTTACAAAGGGACAGGTTGCGTCTACGCAGGCATAACCCGCCCTCTCCAGTTGCTCATATTCGGCCCTGGAAACCCCATGGGAGCGCAGAACCATGGTGCCCGATCTGCTATTGGGGGCCAGACGGCTCAGATCCTGCTCCTGAAACACAAGGACCCCCTTTTTTTCCAGTTCCGCCACCACCTGCTCGTTGTGGATAATCGGTCCGTAAGTATAGATGGGCTTCTGACCGCGGGACACCTGCTCATTAACAGTTTCTACCGCGCGGCTGACGCCAAAGCAAAAACCCGCCGACTGTGCCAGAATTACTTTTTTCAATGTTTTAAAACCGCCCTTTCCGCAAGTCCGGCGATCTGTTCCACTACCTGATCCACGGACATTTCCGAAGTATCCAGAAAATAAGCGTCTTCTGCCTGACGGAGGGGCGAAATCTCCCGGTTCATATCCTGGTGGTCTCTTGCTATGATATCTTTTTCCACATCCTCAAGAACACAGGGCGTCCCCTTTTCCAAAAGCTGGTCATAACGGCGCTTTGCCCTGACGGCTGTGGACGCGGTCAGATAGATCTTAACCTGGGCGTCCGGCAGCACATGGGTGCCGATATCCCTGCCGTCCATAACCACGTCTGCTTTTTTGGCAAGCGCCTGCTGAAGCTCCACCAGTTTTTCTCTCACTTCTTTGACTTTGGCGCAGGCAGACGCCATCAGCCCCGCTTCCTCCGTGCGGATTCTGTGATTGACGTTTTCCCCGTTTAAGATCACCTGCTGTTCGCCGTCTCTGTAGGCGATCTCAATCTTTGCGTCCCGGCAGAAGCGGCTCATGGCGCCGGTATCCTCCTGTCCGATGTGAAGATCTGTAAAATAACAGCCCATGGCTCTGTACATGGCGCCGGTATCTACATAGACATAGCCCAGCTTTTCCGCCAGTTTTTTTGCGATGGTACTTTTTCCTGCCCCCGCGGGCCCGTCAATGGCAATATTGATGCTCATGATTGTTCTCCTTTTGGTGTTTTTCCGTTTTTCGCCGCGCTCAGTCCCGCAAGATATCCCGTGGACCAGGCGATCTGAAGATTGTATCCTCCTGTCAGGGCGTCCAGATCCAGCATTTCTCCCGCGAAATACAGATTTTTTACAAGTTTGGAAGCCATGGTGGAGGGATCCACCTCCCGAACGGATACGCCGCCCTGAGTAATGACGGCCTCCGAAAATCCTCTGGTTCCTGTCACCGTAAAGACCAGTTTTTTTGTTGTCTCCACAATACGGGTTCTCTCTTCCTTTGTGATCTCATGTACCGGACGGTCTGCGGCTACGCCGCTTCTGGCAATGACCACCGGCGCAAGCCGGGCCGGGTACAGAGACGAGATCACATTTTTCAGCTGTTTATTCTCCGCCTGTGAGAAATCCCGCAGGATCCGTCTGTGAAGCTGCTCTTCTGTCAGCGCGGGCTTCAGATCGATCTCAAGCCGGAGGGGGCCTTTTAAAAGCCGCCTGCCGGCACAGCTGCTGGCGCTTAGGATCAGAGGGCCGCTGACGCCGAAATGGGTAAACAGCATTTCCCCCATTTCCTGAAACAGCAGTTTCTTGCCATCATAAAGAGAAACCGTTACGTTTTTCAGGGAAAGTCCCTGCAAATACGCAGCGTCCGGTTCCGAGACCTCCAGCGGCACCAGAGCCGGAATACAGGGGACGATGCTGTGCCCCGCGTCCCTGGCAAACAAAAGTCCGTCTCCGGTGGAGCCGGTGGTCTGATAGGACAGTCCGCCGCAGGACAAAATCACCCGGTCAGCCGTAAGCAGCTTCTTTTTCCCGTCGGCCTCCTTTATCATCACGCCGGTAACCTGCTTTTTAACCCCCCTGTCTGAGGCCCCGTCCGAATCAGACGCCAGGCAAAGGCCCGTGACCCGGCAATTTCTGACAACCTGTACCGCTCTGTCCGAAAGAGCCCGCTCCAGCCCGGCAATTACGTCAGAAGCATGATCGGATCTGGGAAAGACCCGGTTCCCCCGTTCGGTCTTTAAGGGCACCCCCTGTCTTTCCAGAAATTCCATCATTGCCCGGTTGTCAAAAGCGTGGTAGGCGCTGTACAGGAAACGGGAATTGCTTTTCACGCTGGCAAAATGACTGTCCGGATCTGATCCGTTGGTCACGTTGCAGCGCCCCTTTCCGGTAATATACAGCTTCTTTCCCAATTTTTCATTTTTTTCCAGCAGGGTCACCAAAGCGCCGGCCTCGACTGCCGATATGGCGGCCATCATTCCGGCGGCGCCGCCGCCCACAACAATCACATGCGTTTTCAATAACCTGTTCCTCTTTCAGGATTTTTTCAGATCCCTTTCCTTTTGCCGCAGCTTTTCTTCTCTTTTCTGCTTTCTGCGCTCCCGAACCCGGATCCGCAGCCTGCGAAACACCGCGTTAAAGTGAAAGTTGATGGCGCCGCAGATGAGAATAAAATACATGCAGAAATACAGCCACATCATGATCAGGATCAGGGTCGTCAGACTGCCGTACATGGACAAGCCGTTAAAATAGTTTACATAAATGGAAAAGCCGTAGGAAAACAAAAGCCAGGATACCGCGCAGAGCACCGCGCCCGGCAGCTGGCTCAGCAAAGAGGCCCTGCGGTTTGGCAGCGCCACATAAAAAATATCAAATACCAGGATCAGCAATACGGTCATGATCAGCAGACGGTTTGAAATGAATACGCTCATTGCCTGGCCGATCACCGGCGCGTGATTTAAAAGAAGCTGCTCCAGCCGGTTGCCAAACACCACCAGCAGCATCAGAATCACCACCGAAGCAACCATCAGCACCGTATTGATGGCGGCACGAAACCGAAGCAGGATCCAGGGACGGGTCTCTTCGATCTCATACACAGAATTCAGTCCTGCCGTCAGCGCCTGGATCCCTTTGGCGGAGATCCAGATGGTGGCAACAGCCGTTACGGAAACAAGGGCCGGAGATTTCGTGTAAAGCTCCTGAAAAATGCCTCCCACAAATACTTTTAAATTGTCCGGTATATAGTTGTTTAATATTTTATCCAGCACCGTCTGTGTCACGGGAATATACTGTACCACCGACAACAGAAGCATCAAAAAAGGGATGGCGGACAGCACGGTGAAAAAGGCAGACTGCGCCGCGTAGGCGTCTGCCCTGTCTTTTCTCAACTTATCAATAAATCCAAACAGGGTACCCATAAATTTTTTCATGGAAAGTCCTGCCTTTCAGAATAGGATCATGATAGTATTATACACTACCTTCCGGCAAAATAACAACGGTTTTTCCGGAATTCCCTTTATGCAAAAACCGGAAACAGCAAAGCCAGGGCTTTTCTGCTTCCGGTTTGTTTCTTATAAAGAAAAACAGTTATACGGGATACGCGCCGTTTTGTGTATCTGCCGCGTTTGGATCCACCTTTGTTTTCTGTGCCTGACGGTACTTGAAGAACTCCGTGGCAACCTGGGGGAACAGGGCATAACTGAGTACATCCTCATCCTGCTCCTTGTACTGTGCCATTTCGCTTTCCAGCTTATCCAGCTCCGGCTCAAGCAGATCGGCGGGACGGCAGGTGATCACTTCCGCATCACCGATACACTTCTTCTGCACTTCCGGATCAAAAGGCTTTACAGTGGCGCCGTAATGTCCGGTCAGAATATCCTTTGTCTCCTTTGTCACCATCTTGTAGCGCTCGCCCATGAGCACGTTGAAGACAGACTGGGTTCCCACGATCTGGGAGGACGGGGTAACAAGGGGCGGCTCGCCAAGATCCTTGCGGACACGGGGCACTTCCTCCAGCACCTGATAATACTTATCCTCCGCGCCCTGTTCTTTCAGCTGGGAGGTCAGGTTGGAAAGCATGCCGCCGGGTACCTGATACAGCAAAGTCTTGATGTTGACGCCCAGATTCTTGGGATTCAAAAGACCGCTCTCCAGAGCCTCATCCCGGATTGGACGGAAGTAATCCGCGATCTCCGCCAGCAGCTGCTGATCAAATCCGGTATCATAAGGAGTTCCCTTAAAGGTCTCAACCATCACCTCCGTGGCGGGCTGAGAGGTACCCAGCGCAAACGGCGACATTGCCGTATCGATTACATCCACGCCTGCTTCCACTGCCTTTAAGTAAGTCATGGAAGCTACGCCGGAGGTATAATGGGTGTGCAGCTGAATGGGAAGCGAGGTCACGCTCTTCAGTTCTGTCACCAGCTCCGTTGCCTGATAGGGAAGCAGCAGGCCTGCCATGTCCTTGATACAGATGGAATTGGCGCCCATCTCTTCCACTCTCTTTGCGATGTCTTTCCAGTAATCAATGGTATAGGCTTCTCCAAGGGTATAGGAAAGCGCCACCTGGGCGTGAGCTCCCTCCTTGTTGGCCGCGGTCACGGCAGTCTGCAGGTTTCTCAGATCGTTGAGACAGTCAAAGATCCGGATGATGTCAATGCCGTTCGCGGCGGATTTCTGCACGAAATATTCCACCACATCATCCGCGTAGGGGCGATAGCCCAATATGTTCTGCCCCCGGAACAGCATCTGCAGCTTTGTATTCTTAAAGCCGTCACGGAATTTCCGCAGACGGTCCCAGGGATCCTCTTTCAGAAACCGAAGAGACGCGTCAAAGGTCGCGCCGCCCCAGCACTCAACAGAATGATATCCTACCTTATCCATCTTATCAATGATGGGAAGCATCTGCTCCGTTGTCATACGGGTAGCGATCAGAGACTGATGCGCGTCACGCAAAATCGTTTCAGTTATTTTAATTGGTTTTTTCTCTGCCATCTTATTCTCCTCCTATTTCCGCATTATACGCCAAACACTGCCATAAACACACCGGCCGCAACTGCCGTTCCGATTACGCCTGCCACGTTCGGGCCCATCGCGTGCATCAGCAGGAAGTTGGTAGGATCCGCCTCCGCGCCGACTTTCTGGGATACCCGGGCCGCCATAGGCACTGCGGACACACCGGCGGAACCGATCAGCGGATTGACTTTGCCTCCCGTAACCTTACACATGATCTTGCCAAAGATCACGCCTGCCGCCGTACCAAAAGCAAAGGCAATCAGGCCCAGGGCCACGATGAAAAGCGTCTCCTTATTCAGGAACGCTTCGGCGCTTGTGGTGGCGCCTACGCTTGTGCCAAGGAAAATTACCACGATATACATCAGCGCGTTGGACGCTGTCTCAGTCAGCTGACGCACCACGCCGCACTCCTTGAACAGGTTGCCAAGCATCAGCATTCCCACCAGCGGAGCCGTGCTTGGAAGAAGCAAACATACCACGATGGTCACGATAATCGGGAACAGGATGCGCTCCAGCTTGGATACCTCACGCAGCTGCGCCATCTTGATCTTCCGTTCTTTTTCCGTTGTCAGAAGCTTCATAATGGGCGGCTGGATAATGGGCACCAGGGACATATAGGAGTAGGCCGCCACCGCGATGGGGCCCAGCAGGGCCGTCTGTCCCAGCTTTCCGGCCACGAAGATGGAGGTGGGACCGTCAGCGCCGCCGATAATGGAAATGGCGGCGGCAGCCTGGTCGCTGAAGCCTAAAAAGATAGCGCCAAAATACGCCGCGAAAATACCAAACTGAGCGGCAGCGCCAAGCAAAAAGCTTTTGGGATTTGCGATCAGCGGGCCGAAGTCGGTCATTGCCCCTACTCCCATAAAGATCAGGGAAGGCAGGATAGACCACTCGTCCAGCAGATAAAAATAATGCAGCAAACCGCCTACACCGTTTTCCGCCTCATCGGGACGGATCATGATGTTGGGGAAAATGTTTACCAGCAGCATGCCGAATGAGATCGGCACAAGCAATAGGGGCTCATACTCCTTGACAATGGCAAGATAGAGAAACACACATGCCACCAGGATCATCAGGTAATTACCCCATGTTAAATTGAAAAATGCGGTCTGATGTACCAGATTTCCCAACGTCTCCAGTATGTAATCCATGAATAGACCTCCTATGCAAACAAATTGATGTCAACAGCTTAGTTCAGGGTAGCAAGTACCGCGTCCACAACAACCATATCGCCTACTGCAACGTCAATGCTTGCAACTGTGCCGTCTTCGGGAGCGACTACCGGAATCTCCATCTTCATGGCTTCCAGGATTACAATGGGATCGCCTTTCTTCACAGCCTGGCCCACGCTTGCCTCGATCTTGAAAATCTTGCCCTGGGCGGCTGCTTTTACCTGAATGCTGCCTGCCGTGCCGGCTGCGGGAGCAGGCGCCGGTGCCGCTGCAGGTGCGGGCGCCGCTTTGGGCGCTGCTTTCGGAGCCGCCGCGGGCGCGCTTCCTGCGCCTTTTTCTTCTACGGTTACGTCATAAACAGTTCCATTTACAGTAATTGTATAGCTTTTCATGTTATCCTCCATTCTGCCGTATACGGCATACGATTTTCATTTTGATTTTACCATTTTCTCTTTTTAATGGAACGCACAACGAAACCGTCTGTGTTCTTCGTTCCCATAGCCGCGGCCACCGACGCGGTAATCACTGCCACCAGCTCTTTATCGTCTGTTTCGCTGACTGCGGGCACTGCCGTTATGGTTTCCTCCACTGCAGGCGCCGCCAAAGCAGGAGCCGTTTTCTTTGCGCCGGATCCGGGCAGAAATCTGAAAAGGGAGATCAGCACCGAGATCAGGATCAGTACGAGAAACACGATTCCCATTCCCAGCAGCGTATTCAGTCCGGCCTTTGCCATCAGCTCACCGGTTGTGGCATGATGAACCGGCTCATAGGAAAAACTCACGATGCTCTGCAGGGAATCATCCAGCAACAGCTTCAGCTGATATTCCCCGTTTTTCTCACTGTCCAGAGTCAGGGTCAGCCGCAGCACCGCGTCTTGCTCCTCCACGGTTTCCATCTGAAAGCCGGTAACTTCGGCGTCTGTGAGCTTATCCTTTACCTTTCTGGCTTCCTGATAGCACCGGGCCATTTCCGGCATCTCCGCGTTTTCAAAAGACTCTTCGATCTCATCCAGCTCCTGGTCCCCATAGCTCATAAACTGATTATGGAAGCTTTCCAGCGCGTCCTGCAATTCTTCGGAAGTGACGCCGTTATATTCCTCCACCACTTCCGCCGCGGCCGGAAAACACACGGTCAGGATGAGCACGCAGGTCAGAAGCAATCCGATTATTTTCTTTTTCATTGCAATCACCTCATGAAATCGCGCCATGCTTTTTTGCCGGACGATCCTCTCTTTTTGTATACAGCATCTCAAATGCGCCGATCACATACTTTCTGGTGTCTGCGGGAGCGATTACCGTATCCACATATCCTCTTTTTGCCGCGCTTAAAATGCCGGACTGCTTTTTCTGGTACAGGGCCGCCTTTTCTCTGATAAAAGCCTCTTTCTGGCTGCTCTTTTCAATTTCTTCTTCATAAATGATCTTCACAGCCAGCGCAGCATCCATCATACCGATCTTTGCGTTTTCCCATCCGTATACCAGATCCGCTCCGGTAGACTTGGCGTTCATGGTCAGATATGCGCTGCCCATAGCCTCTCCGGTCACCACATTGACCTTGGGAACAGACGCGTTCACAAAAGCATAGGTAAGCTTTGCCACCGCCTTTGCCAGACGCTTCTCCGCGCATTTGTCCGCGGCAAATCCCGATACGTTGGTCAGAGTCAATACAGGGATTCCGAAAGCGTCGCAGAAGTTTACAAAATCCGCCGCTTTCTCGCATCCCCCGGGAGTCAGCTCGCCGGGGAACGTTTCCACAGCCTGTCCGTCTTCGTCTCTCACGGCTGTTCTGTTGGCCACGGCGCCTACCGTAAGGCCGTTCAGCTTCAAAAAGCCGGTAACCATGCTTTTGGCATATTCGGCCTTTACCTCAAAAAACCGGTAATCGTCTGCCACCAGACGAAGAGCATAGGCGCTGTCGTCCGCCACGCCCTCGATGCCCTCGCAAATTCTGTTCAGATCATCGGTGCACTCATCTATGGCTATATCTTCATTATTGCCCGGAAGCAGGCAAATCAATTCACGAACTTTTTCGATCACGGAAGCTTCGTCTCCCGATCCGTCTACCAGACCGGTTTCCTGAGACTGGAATTTTACGCCGGACGTATCGCAGACAGACGCCCGATTGCCTTTTACCGCGTCGGGGCTGTTCAGGAAAAGCTTTCCTCCCTGTGCCATAAAGGTAAAATCAGACATGGCGGACGCGACTGCCATTCCGCCGCCGCATGTGCCAAAGATCACGTCGATCTGCGGGATCACGCCGGAAGCCATGACTTTCTTCGCATAGATCTGACCAAAACCGTTCAGGGCATCCGTTGCTTCCTGCAGCCGCATTCCCGCGCAGTCGATCAGTCCGATCACTGGAGCACCCATCTTCATTGCCATGTCGTAGATCCTTACGATCTTGCGGGCGTGCATCTCTCCGATGGTACCCTTTAAAACTGCCGCATCCTGGCTGTACACATACACCAGATTGCCGTCGATCACACCGTATCCGGTAATGACGCCGTCAGATGCCGCGCTCTCATCCTGCATGTTGAAATCCGTGCTCCGGGCAGTTACAGCGGCGCCGATCTCAACAAAGCTGTTCTCATCAAGCAGACTTTGGATCCTGCCGCTTGCCGAGCTGTTTGTTGTACTACTCATAGTTGATCCTCCGTATTGATTTTTATTTATAAGATTCAAATATACTCCGATTTTAGTATAGTCTTTTTTCCGTAAAATGGCAACTGTTTTTTACCGCATAAATCAGAAATTCTTACCCATACTAATCCTGTATCATGTTTCCCAAAAGGAGTGTTCTTATGTGTGAAAAAAATGACCTTGACAAAGATTTTGACTATCTGACAAACGCCGCCTCCGCCTGCGACTGCACCGGGCTGATTCCCGCCAATACCGCCATCGAGGGCGCCGCCGAATCCTATCAGGAGGTCTATGCCTATCAGCCTCCCAAAATCGTGAAAAAAACACCCGATGAAATATCAGAAAAAGACACCGTAAAATAAGGCTTTTTTACTTCTGCCTCTTTTTACGGCGTCCTTTGCCTCCATCAGTCAGACCGCCTGTTCAAACGGAATCTCTTTCGTCGGATCAGTCTCCGTCATTCGGACCGTCGTCCATTCCGTGAAGCCCGGCCAGATCATCATCCATCCCGTCCATGCCGTCCAGGTCATGAGGCATCACAGGCGGCGCTCCGTGAGGGATGCCCGGTCCGCCGGAGCTGAAAAATTCTTTTCCGACAACATTTTTCTGATGTCTTGCCTCTTCGATCAGATCAGATAAAAGATCGTTCACCTTTCCCGGATTTTTGATGTTTTTTAATAAAATCTCATGGTTGATGTCCGCCTTGGTAATCAGGGCCACTGTCCCGGTGCCAAACAGCTTTTGCGCCAGACTGCGGCGCAGCTGGATATCAATGATCCGGTAAAGCAGCGTCTGATCCTGCACAGAGTTAAAGAAACCTCTGTCCACAAAAATCCTGCCCCTGCGGACACAGTATTTGGTAAATGAAATAGGGAACCACATAAAATGTTTCCGATCCTGCCAGATAACCCGGCCGTCTGCCGCGGCGTCAGCGGCCCCGCCGGAAACCTGCCTGTTTTCTGCCATACCCTTTCCTCCTTATGATCTTCTGCCGTTTTCTGATTTTATCTTACTATATTCCCCAAAAAATGCAAGGTTTTTATAACCGTTTCATCAGGTTCCCGGTTATTCAGGCAGTCAGGCGGCGTCTGCCGGACTGTGAAAGCTGAGAAACTGCCGAAGAACGGTCTGAATGCTCCAGCCCGGGGATCTTTTCGCCACATCTTCATCAGTCAGGACCGGAAACTCCAGAACCACCTGATCATCCAGCAGATACTGTACCTTTCCCGCCACTGTATTCTTTTTTACCGGCGCTTTCAAAGAGGGCTTTAATGTGACCTCTGCCCGGACGCGCTCATCTTTTCCAAGGAGCATCCGCAGAGGCTGCTCTCCTCCATAGTCGGCTCTGAGCGATACATAAGCATTATCATTGGGATCATCCGGCCCCGGCACCCCGTTTTCCACCGGGATCTTCTGAAATTCTGTCTGCTTTTCCAGCTCCCGGTATTCAAACTGCTCCAGTCCAAATTTCATCAGGGTCCTGGTGTCCTCCCATTTATAGGTTCTGTTGTTTGGCCACCCGCAGGCAAGCAGCGCCACAATCAGCGTCTTTCCATCCCGCTCCAGGGCTCCCACATAGCAGTATCCGGCCTTGGCGGTAAAACCGGTCTTTCCTGTCAGCGCACCCTCCATCATCTGCAAAAAGGCGTTGTGGTTTCTGCAGGAAAAATTCCGGGTGCCCTTTACATTGGAAAACGAATAGGCAGACGTGCCGGTGATCTCAAGAAATTCCTCTTTTTTGGTGGATTCCCGGATACAGTAGCGCAGAATCCTTGCCAGATCCGCCGCGGTCGTGTGATGCTCATGGACATTGCCCTGCTGATCTGTCACAGCCCCGTCCAGACCGTTTGGCGTCACAAAATAAGTGTCGTAGCAGCCAAGATCCCTTGCCTTTTGATTCATCATGGCCCCAAAGGCCTCCAGGGAGCCCGCCACATGCTCCGCAATGGCTGCCGCGCTGTCGTTGTGAGATTCCAGCATCATGGAGTACAGCAGGTCTTTCAGATAAAACTGTTCGTTTTCCACCATACCAAGCCGCACCTTGGGCATGGCGGATGCCTTTGCGCTGACTGTCACCTGATCGGAAAGATCCCCAAACTCCAGCGCCAGAATGCAGGTCATGATTTTGGTGGTGCTTGCCATGGGCATCTGTTCCTCTCCGTTTTTTTCATACAGCACTCTTCCACTGTCACCGTCCAGCAGTACGGCTGATTTCGCGTGCAGCTTCAGATCCGCCGGGGCAGCGGCAGCATCCCGGACAGCCTCTTCATTTTGGGCAGCAAAAACTGCACCTGCAGGCAAACAGGTGCAGCACAGACAGCACAGCAACATCAAAATCAGAAAAGAACGGAACTTTCCAAAAACCATGAAAACTCCAGAATCAGACTTTATCTAACTATATGTAAAAAATTCCGGTTTAGAACAGCGGATCAGACCTGAACATTCAGCTGCATTTCCTCCTGCGCTTCGGTTTTGAATTCTTCCAGTTTGTCCGGAGAAAGCATCGGAAGCTCATCCACAGACTGCACGCCAAAACAGCGCAGAAACTCTTCGGTAGTTCCAAACAGCAAAGGGCGTCCGGGCGCGTCCAGCCTTCCAAGTTCCATGATCAGGTCATATTCCAGAAGCTTATTGATGGCATGATCGCTTTTGACGCCTCTGATCTTTTCAATCTCCAGACGGGTCACAGGCTGCTTGTAGGCCACAATGGAAAGGGTCTCCAGCAGCACCTCTGTCAGCACATGCTTTTTTGGCTGGGTGGCAATGGCGATAACGGCCTCATACAGCTCCGGCTTTGTACAGAGCTGCACACTGTCCTCCAGCATAATCAGCTTGATGCCTCTTGTTTTTTCCTGATATCCGTCCATCATATTTCTGATGATCTTTCTGGTATCCGCGGGGCTGATCTGAAGTACCCCGGCAATCTTGTCCACGGGAACCGAATCTCCCATGGTAAACAAAATTGCCTCAATGGCGGCCTCATAATTCATTTCTTTCAATCTGCTTCTCCTTCTGCAATATCCGATGTGATCTCGATATCATCAAAAAGCCGTTCCTGCCTGATGTGGATCTTTCCGCTTTTCATCAGCTCCAGCACAGACAAAAATGTCACAATCAGTTCTGTTTTGCTTTTTTGTTTTTTTAACAGCTTCCGGAATGAAAACCGCCGGTTCTTTTTGGCAAAGTCTTCCACATAATCCATTTTTTCATCCAGGCTGATCTCTTCTTTTTCAATGGTGCCGAATTTGCTTCTGATGGGGTCGATCTTGTCCGCCTGACGCCGCATCATGTCCTCAAAGATCTCGCGCAGCTTTTTCAGGTCCACATCTTTTACCAGCTGATCCAGATCTACCGGCTGCCTGTAATTTTTCACTTCCTCCGGCAGGGTCGGCTGCTTATACAAAATCCTGTCCGCGTCCACCTGCCTGTCCATCAGTTCATAGGACATGTACTTATACATTTTGTACTCCAGAAGCTGCTGTACAAGCTCTTCCCTGGGATCCTCCTCTTCCCCCTCCTCATTGATCTCCGGAGGAAGAAGCATTTTGGCCTTAATGCTGATCAGGGTCGCGGCCATAACCAGAAATTCACTGACAACATTCAGATCCTGCCGCTCCATTTCCCTGATGTAATCCATGTATTGTTCTGTGATCTCCACAATGGGAATGTCATAAATGTCGATTTTATTTTTTTCGATCAGGTGCAGGAGCAGGTCCAAAGGGCCTTCAAACACCTGAAGTTTTACCGGTATTGCCATGGTCTCATCCTCAGTCCTCAAAATCTCTCTCATTTTACCCTGTGAAAGGACAAAATGCAAGGACTACTTACTCCTGCTTCGATCCGAATTCCATGTTGGCAAAGATCAGCTCCATCCGTTCATCCGGAAACCGGTTGTCAAGCAGCACTTCCAACCCGTTGGAAGGCTCCTTTCCATCAAAACGCTCTGCCCAGCGATACAGGGAAAGTCCGGTCACCACAATGTTCACCGCGAAAAACGCCGTCATGATCCAGGTAAAAATCTTACCGGCTTTATTGGGGATCTTCAGGATCAGGGAACCCATTCTGGGATAAATATTTTTGATCCAGAAAACGCCCAGGAAGCCCCAGAACACTCCATACAGCAGACAGATCCGGCCGTTCAGGTTAAAAGGCATATCGCTGTAATCCCAGGATCTGGAACCCAGAATCAGCTCCTGGCCCCAGGAACAGACATATTCCAGGGCGCTGCCTACTACCATTCCCACAAGGAACGAGATCCAGGCGCCCCGGTTCCGGTATTGATACAGCGTGAGAGTCAGCAGAATCGCGCCTGCTCCGTAAAGAAGATTAAAGGGTCCATATACAAGGCCTGCCCGGCTTTCCAGATGCCCCCAGCGGATCACGCACCAGATCATCTCAATGACAACGCCTACAAAGCTGCCCGTAAAACAGACAAGAAGCAGCTTGTACGGATTGATTCCCTTTGCGAAATGCTGCAGCTTCTGTTCAGCCCGGTCAATAGAGGCATTTGCCGGCGCGGCGGGGATGAGCTTTTTCTTGCGCCGGGATTTTTTCAGATCCCGGAACCGGGCGGAAAGCTCGTCTTCCATTCCGGCGGTATGCTGATAAGCCCGGATCAGGTTGGAGGAGGTCTGCTTCAGGGAATGGATCTCATTTTCCACCTGATCCTCCAGTTCCCGGGAATCCTCTTCGTCCACCAGACGGATGTAATAGTCGTCCAGCCGCTGCTTGGTGCTTTTGGTCTCCTCTAAGATCAGATTGCTGGTAAGCTCCAGTCTGGTTGGAGAAAATACCGCTGTTTCTCCGGCCTTTTCTTTTTCCTTTAAGATTCCTCTTTTGAATGTTCCTTTGATCTTCATTTTCTCAGACTCCAATTGTATTTTTATCCTGTTGCTTTTATTTCTCAAAGTTCAGAATGATCAGCTCCGGCCTGTTAAACAGGCGGATGGGGATCGTGTGGGCCCCAAGCCCTCTGGACACCAGCATTTTCTTTCCGTTTCTTTCGTAAATTCCTCCTGAATAAGAAGGAAACAATCCGATACTGGGCGAGATCAGACCTCTTTTTCCGATCCGCACCACGCCTCCGTGAACATGTCCGGAGATGGTCAGATCCGCCCCCCATTTTTCATAATCCGGAAAATAAAAAGGGGAGTGGGCAAGGAGGATCTTGTAGATCCCCTCTCTTTTCGGCGGCAGGGTTTGTTCCAGATAGCCCTCCTCCATGGGGGTCTTTCGAAAACGCCTGTAATAAATCCGATCCAGTTCCAGACCGTAAACGTCCGCTTCCACCTTTCCCAGAAACACTGTCTGCCGTTCATTGTGCAGCATGGAGACTCCCCCGTCCGCCAGACATTTTTCATAGCGGGCGTATTCCTCCCCATAAATATCGGGATATAATTTCATCCGGTATTCGTGATTGCCCATGCCGTAACAGACCGGGTACCGCTGTGACAGGGCTCTCACCAGACGGGACGCGGGAACCGTGGATTTTCCCGGCTCCGCCACCGTCATATCTCCCGCGATCAGAATACAGGATGGCGCCGCCCGGTCAATAGCGGCCAGAAGCCTTTCGTTGTCCCTGCCGTACACCCGGTTATGCAGATCGGCCAGCACCGCCGTTTTCACTGGTTTCTGATTCACGGCAAACCTGGGGTCATGTATGGTATATTCAGTAACCTGGAAGTGATTCAGTTCCCACAGAATCCGCGAAACGATCACCGCCATAAGCGCAAGGAACAGCGCCGCCAGCATCCATTTCATTTGTAATCTCCTTTACAGGCCGAAACATAACCTCAGCGTTTTCACAAAGCAATGCCCAAAACCTGCCTTTTTGATATTCTCATCATAAACCAGATTCACGGAGCCGATCTTCTGGCCATTTAACTGATAACTGACCACTCCCGCTTTCTGGCCTTTTTTTATGGGAGCCTGCACTTCTTTTGGAACCTGCACAACCTTTTCAATCTGATCCAGATCCTGCCCATCCACGCTTACATAGTGAAAATCCGACTCATAGGATACCGGCGCCCGCTCTTTTTCACCCAGGCGGACTGTCACATAGGAAACCGGCTCACTGCAGGAATCCTCATAAACGCGGCTGACGCCAAACCCGTAATTCAAAAGCCTGGTAGCGTCTGCAAACCGCACCTTGTAGTCAGGCGCCGCCAGAATCACCGCGATCAGTTCCACGCCGTCTTTTTCTGCCGTCGCGGAAACACAATATTTTGCCAGGCTGGTGCTGCCGGTCTTTAATCCTGTGGCATACTCATACTGCCGAACCAGCTTATTGGTGTTGGTCAGCCCAAACTCCTTTGTGCCCTTTGCGGTAGTATGGGTGATGTTTTCCATCCAGATCATGGAATATTCGTGGATCTTCGGATATTTTGTAATCAGCTCCCTGGACATGAGCGCAATGTCCCTGGCGGTGGTCATGTGCCCGTCCGTGTCCAGGCCGTTGCAGTTTTCAAAATGGGTGTTGGTCATTCCCAGGCCCTTTGCCCGCTCATTCATCTGATTGACAAATTCCGCTTCCGAGCCCCAGATATGCTCCGCCATTGCCACGCAGGCGTCGTTGGCAGAGGCCACCGCGATACATTTGATCATGGTATCCACCGTCTGGGTCTCTCCCGGTTCCAAAAATACCTGGGATCCTCCCATACTTGCCGCGTATTCGGATGTGGTCACCGTGTCGTCCAGACTGATCTTTCCCTCATTCAAAGCGTCAAAGATCAGAATCAGCGTCATGATCTTCGTGACGCTGGCAGGATGATACCGGGTGTCCGCGTCTTTCTCCCAGATCACCGTTCCGGTGGAGGCCTCCATCAGGATAGCCGCCGGCGCCGAAATCTCCTGAGACAGATCCTCCGCGCCCACGTTCTTGATATTGCCCATGGAGACGGAAAAGATCATGACCAATGACAGACATAGGGAAATTATTTTTTTCATATTCTGCTCCCAACTGCTATTCTATAACAGTTTAGTCAAAAAGGGAACATTCTATGACCATGATTTGTCAGTCGCTGTCTGTCAGATCCTTTTCCTGCGCTGCCTGTATATCGGGAAAGGCGGAAAGCATGGGCTTTTCTTTTTTGTTTTTGATCTTTCGGTTTACATAATTTCTTGTGATCCGATAGACTGACGGCGACAGGGCAAGCACGCCGATCAGGTTGGGAATGGCCATCAGTCCGTTAAAGGTATCGGACAGATCCCATGCCAGATCCAGGCTCATGGTCGCGCCGCAGACAATAAACACAACAAAAACGACTTTATAGATCACCGTGGCTTTTTCTCCAAACAAATACTCAAAGGCTTTGGTTCCGTAGTGGCTCCAGCCAAGCACTGTGGAAAAGGCAAACAAAAGCAGGGCAATGGCGATAAAGGCCGGACCCCAGCTTCCAAACACTTTGCCAAAGGCCTCTCCTACCAGCGCGGAATCTTCTGAGGCGCTGACAACTGCGCCGGTATTCAGGTTCACCAGGCCCGAGGTCAGCATGGTAAACGCGGTAAGGGTACAGACCACAATGGTATCCGCGAACACTTCAAAAATTCCCCACATGCCCTGACGCACAGGCTCTTTTACATTAGAACTGGAATGTACCATAACGGAGGATCCGAGACCTGCCTCGTTGGAAAAGACGCCCCGCTTCATTCCCCAGGTCAGGGCAAGCTTGATGCCGGAGCCCACCAGTCCGCCGCCTGCGGCTTTCAGGTGAAAAGCTCCCCTGAAGATCGAGACAAAGGCAGGGACGATCATCTGATAATTGACTCCGCAGATAATAAGAGTCCCCGCGATATAGGCAATGGCCATAAAGGGCACCAGCTTTTCCGTCACGGACGCGATCCGCTTGATGCCGCCCAGGATAACCAGCGCCGCGATCAGCATCAGCACAATGCCTGTGACAAGCCTGGGCAGATGAAACGCCTGATCCATATTGATGGCAATGGAATTGATCTGGCTCATATTGCCGATCCCAAAGGATGCCAGAAGGCAAAATACGGAAAAAAGTACTGCCAGGCCGGCGCCCACATACTTCATATGTTTTCTGGAGCCCAGGCCGTCCCGGAGATAGTACATGGCGCCGCCGCTCCATTCGCCCTCTGTATTTTTTCTGCGGTAATAAATGCCAAGGACATTTTCGGAAAAATTGGTCATCATTCCGAAAAACGCCACCACCCACATCCAGAAAATGGCTCCGGGGCCGCCCATACAGAGGGCGGTCGCCACGCCTACGATATTTCCGGTACCGATGGTGGCGGCAAGGGCCGTGCACAGAGACTGAAACTGTGAAATGGACCGGTCACCCTTTTCCGTGTGCTTTGTAATATGCCTGTCAGTAAAAATGCTGCCCAGGGTATTTTGAAACCAGTGCTTTATATGAGACAGCTGAAAAACCCTGGTAAGAACAGTCATCAGAATGCCTACGCCTACCAGAAGAACCAGCATCGGAATCCCCCATACAAAGTTGTTGACCGTGTTGTTGACTGTTTCAATCAGTTTCAGCATTGTTTCTTTTCCTCCCGTCATTTCGCGAACGAAAAAGGGCGGTAGTACCATGTACTGCCGGCCCTTCCGCTTACTGCATATTATGCCATATTCAGGTAATTCATGTCAATTCTTTTTAAGCCGTTCCGCCGGACCTCAGTCGCTCCAGTTGTGATATACCTGCTGCACATCATCATCCTCATCCAGAAGATCCAGGATCCGTGTCATTTTCTTCACATCCTCCGGATCAGTCAGCTCCACATAGGTCTGAGGGATCATCGTAACCTCCGCGGCTGCCATGGGCACTCCCGCGTCCTCCAGCGTCTGCCGCACCTGACTGAACTCATCGGGATCCGTGATGATCTCATAGCTGTCCTCTTCCTCGTCTATAAAATCCTCCGCTCCCGCGTCAAGAGCCAGCATCATCAGTTCATCCGCGTCTCCCTGATATTCTTCCTTTCCAACGATGATCTGTCCTTTTTTGTCAAACATGAACGATACGCACCCCTGGGTGCCTACATTGCCATATCCCTTTGTAAATGCGTTCCGCACGTTTGCGGCGGTTCTGTTCTTGTTGTCCGTGAGAGCGTCTACGATAATGGCGGTGCCGTTTGGCCCGTAGCCCTCATAGGAAACATACTCATAATTGACGGAGTTGGCGTCTCCGGCCGCTTTTTTGATGCCCCGGTCAATGGTATCGTTGGGCATATTGTTGGCCTTGGCCTTTGCGATCACATCCCGAAGCCTGCTGTTGTTGGCGGGGTCCGCTCCTCCTTCCTTTACCGCAACGGCAAGCTCCCTGCCGATGATGGTAAAAATCTTTCCCTTTGCCGCGTCATTCTTTTCCTTCTTGTGCTTGATATTGGCAAATTTTGAATGTCCTGACATATTTGAAATCCTCTTTTCTCTATGATCTGATGATCCGCCCATGTACGGCGGTATTTTTCGTTATCCCCCGATCTGCACATACAGGCCTGTCTCGGCTGCCGCCCGGCGCAGCTTCTGCATATGCTCATACTCCGGCGGCAACAGATCCGGCAGCGTATATTCCCTGCCAAGGCCCGCGTATTTGTCCTGTCCCAGCCTGTGGTAAGGAAGCAGATGAAGCTGCTCCACTCCGGGCAGGGAGGCCGCGAACCGGGCAATGGCCGTAATTTCCTCCACCGTATCGTTAAAGGTGGGAACCACCGGCACCCGGATGATCAGCTTCTGACCGGTTTTGGCAATCTTTCTGGCGTTTTCCAGCACCAGCGTATTGGGCTTTGTAGTAAAGGCCTGATGCTTTTCGCTGTCCATGTGCTTGATATCCATCAAAAACAGATCCAGATAAGGCAGGATCTGATTTTTGATGATCTCAAATTTTTGGAATCCGGTGGATTCAATGGCGGTATTGATCCCCTCCTGCTTTGCCGCGAACAAAAGCGCGGAGGCAAAGTCCGGCTGCAGCAGCGTTTCCCCTCCGGAAAGGGTCAGGCCGCCGCCGGAGCGCCGGTAATGATGCGTATCTTTCATGACTTCTTCCATGACCTCTTCCACGGTCACGTCTTTTCCGTAAAGCTTGGGCTTTCCGTTGCGGATCATGGTCTCCGGCTGAAAATGCTGGGATTCCGGATTGCAGCACCACCGGCAGCGAAAGGCGCAGCCCTTCAAAAACACAATGGTGCGGATTCCCGGCCCGTCATGAATGGAATACTTCTGTATGTCAAAAATCCTTCCTGTAGTCTGCAGATAATGTTCCATAGCTACCTCTTAGAAACCCTGTGTGGTCCGGTTGATGATATCGTCCTGAAGAGATTTTGACAATGTGGTAAACAGGGCGCTGTAGCCGGCCACCCGAACCACAAGTCCCTTGTACTGGTCAGGATGAACCTGGGCGTCCAGAAGCGTCTCCCGGCTCACAACATTGAACTGCATGTGCATCCCTTTCTGATCAAAGTAAGCGCGGATCAGAGACACAAACTTTTGAAGTCCCTCCATACCGCTCAACGCGGACGGATGGAATTTCTGATTGAACAATGTTCCGTTGGAGGCAATGCCATGATCCAGCCGGGCAACAGAGTTTGCCGTTGCAGTAGGCCCAAGGGTATCCTTTCCGGAAACCGGTCCCACGCCGTCGGCAATGGGCGTGTTGGCAAGACGTCCGTCAGGGGTTGCGCCTGTCTGATGTCCCAATGGCACATTGGCCGATACCGGATACAGGCCCGCCTGGTACATGCCGCCTCTGGGGTTTTTATATTTTTCCATGGGGCGGGTGTAGGTATAAGCCACGTCCCTGGCAAACAGATCGATCTCCGGCAGGTCGTTGCCATATTTGGGAAGCCCGTTGATATCCTCCAGCATCTGATCATAAAAGGCTTTCTGCTCAGGAGTAACGCTGTCTTTCTGGATCTGCAGGGCAATCTGCTCCACATCTTTCTCACCCACCTGTTTTCCGGCTCTGGCAAGTTCCTTTGTAACCTGCAGGGTCAGATCGGAAAGGCGCTCTTTGGAAAGGCCCCTGCCAAAATTGTCATTGAGGGCCTGAGCAAACTGCTGCAGCGTATACTTCTTTTCCTCAAACACAAGCACCTTTACCGCGTAGAGCGCGTCTGTCATATTGGCAATGCCAAAGCCCTGAGGACCGGTGAAATTGTAGATGGCGCCTCCCTGCTGCAAGGCCTTGCCCCGTCCGATGCAGTCCGCGATCATAGAAGACTGGAATGGAAGCGGGCATCTTGTGGCATGGGCAACATCGATGCTGTTGTCAGAGTTGACCAGCAGCTGGATAAAATACTCCATCTGCTGCTTGTACGCAAAATAAAAATCGTCAAAGGTCTTGAAGCTTTCCAGGCTTCCTGTCTGAAGACCTACCTTGTCGCCAAATTCATAGCCGTTGGAAAACACCATTTCCAGAGGACGGCACATATTAAAGAACGCGGCGTCATGCCAGCCGTCTGTCTTGCCGCCGGCCTGGGGCTCCACACAGCCAATGATCCCGTAATTTCTGGCGTCTTCCATGGTAACGCCTCGGGAAAGCATGGAGGGAATGATCACCTCGTCGTTGTAGTAAGCGGGCAGGCCCACGCCTGTGCGGGTCAGCTTGGCCGCCTTGATCAGCAGGGCGTTGGGCGATCCGTTCCACACACGAATGGAAAGGGACGGCTGGGGAAGCATGACGTGCATGGACGCCTCTATACACATGCAGGACAGGTCGTTGGTCACATCCAGCCCTTCCTTGTCCTGTCCGCCCACGATCAGATTCTGGAACAGGCTGTATCCGGCAAATCCTTCCGCGCTGGCGGCATCCCTGCATTTGTTCAGATCGTTCAGCTTGATCCAGATACAGTCCAGAAGCTCCTGGGCAAACTCCCTTGTAATCTTTCCGGACTTCATATCCTCCTCGTAGTAGGGATACATATACTGATCAAACCGTCCGGGAGAAATGGAATGACCGCTGGACTCTGTCTGCAGCAGCATCTGCACAAACCAGAACGACTGGCAGGCCTCGTAGAAGCTGCGGGCAGGCTTCGCGGGCACCCGGGCGCAGTTTTGGGCAATCTGAAGAAGTTCTTTTTTCCGGTCCGGGTCGCTGCATTTTTCCGCCTCTTCCAGGGCAAGCATGGCATATCTGCCCGCATAGGTAATGGCAGCGTCGCAGCACATGATCACCGCTTCCAGAAAAGCGTTGCGCTCCGCATAGTCCGGATCAAAAACATGAAGACGGTCTCTTGCCGTTTCGGCTTCCTTGCGGATGCCCTCAAAACCGATCTTTAATACCTTTTCATAATCAACGGTAAAATGTCCGATGCCGTTGTAAAAATAATTGCCGGTAGTAAACATATTGTGCTTGATGGCCATCAGCGTCTCAGGCGCCATAAAAGAGGTGGCCAGATCGCTGGTGGTCTTTCCGGGCCAGTATTTGTACACTTCATGGAGGCGTTTTTTCGTATCCTCAGATATGTAAAAGGGATCGGCGCTTCTGGTTTCTACCGTATCAAACTCGCTTTCCAGCCATTCAAAGGAATATTCGGGAAATACCTGGCAGCCTCTTGCCACCTGGGTATTGGAGCCTACCACCAGCTCCAGAGGACGGATGATAATGGGCAGTTCCTCGCAAATGGCTTTGAACACCTTTCCTCTTCTGGTGATAATGGGATCATTTTCCGTCTCCTGATAGACACGGGTGACAATTTCCGCCCGGTCCGCCTCAATGGTTGGCATATGGTCAAAAAGATCGTCATATAATTTCTGGATTCTGGGAGATTTCTGGATGTCTCCGTCAAAAAATTTTTTCAAAACTGCACGCCCCTTTCCCACGGTATCATCGTGATTAAAAGTATACATGACCTGCGCGAAAATGTCAAATGGGCTTTTCACGTTGTTTCTTCATGCTGCCTGGGAATAAACACCCGGTCTTTCATGAGATTGGTCTCTCCCGCGGCCCGTTCTGCCGCCTCCTGAGAAAAATACTCCTGAGCGCAGAGCTTTGTCTTCCCACGCAGATCCTGCTTCAGATAAGTGCCGTCCGGCTGCAGGATATGCGCTTTCATAGTATCCGCCAGCTGAATCTGAAGAATATGGATCACTTCTTCTTTCAGGTTTTTGTCTTCCACCGGAAACATGATTTCCACACGCTTATCCAGATTTCTCGGCATCCAGTCCGCGCTTCCCATATAAACCTTTGGCGCGCCGCCGTTTTCAAAATAAAAGATCCTGCCGTGCTCCAGAAAGTTTCCTACGATGGAGCGGACGGAAATGTTGTCGCTGACGCCCGGGATTCCCACTTTCAGGCAGCAGATGCCCCGCACGATCAGCTGGATCTTTACGCCTGCTGCTGACGCGGCGTACAGTTCCGCGATAATCCCGCTGTCGCACAGAGAATTCATCTTGGCAATGATTTGAGCGGGTTTTCCCTCAGCGGCGTTTTCGGCTTCCCTGCGAATCAGCTTTACAAACCGGTCCCGCAGCCACAGAGGCGCCATAACCAGCTTGTTCCAGGAAAGAGGCTCCGAGTATCCGCTGATCATATTGAACACCGCCGTGGCGTCCTGACCGATAGGCTCACTGCAGGTAAGGATGCCCAGGTCCGTATACAGTTTGGCGGTTGAATCGTTGTAGTTTCCTGTACCCAGATGGACATAACGGCGGATGCCGTCCTCTTCTTTCCGGACTACCAGGGTGATCTTGCTGTGGGTCTTTAAGCCCACCAGGCCGTAGATCACATGACATCCGGCCTTTTCCAGCATTTTCGCCCAGACAATATTGTTTTCCTCGTCAAAGCGGGCCTTCAGTTCCACCAGCACAGTCACCTGCTTGCCGTTTTCCGCCGCCTGGGCAAGGGCCGCGATAATGGGCGAATTGCCGCTGACCCGATACAGGGTCTGCTTGATGGCAAGCACATTGGGATCCTTTGCGGATTGGCGCACAAACTCCACCACCGGATCAAAAGACTGATAGGGATGATGCAGCAAAATATCCTGTCTGCGGATCTTGGAAAACAGATCTCCCTCTCCCTGAAGCTGGGGTACGGCGGCAGGCTTTGGAGGGATTGTTTTCAAATGCTCAAAGCCGGCATGTCCGTACATTTTCATCAGAAACGTCAGATCCAGAGGACCGTTGATCTTAAAAATGTCTTCCTCCCTGACCGACAGTTCCTTTTTCAGCCACTTCAGCAGCCGCTTGTCTATGTCGTCGCTGACCTCCAGGCGGATTACTTCGCCCCATTGCCGCTTCTTCAGCTGTTTCTGGATCTCTTTCAGCAGATCGGCCGCTTCATCCTCCTCAATGGTCAGATCCGCGTTTCGCATGATCCGGTACGCGTAGGCACATTCAATGTGGTAATTCAAAAACAGCTGCTGAATATTGCGCATAATGATCTCTTCCAGCAGGATCACCGTCACCGTATCCTTTTCTCCCGGAATCTCCACGATCCGGTCCAGAACCCCCGGCACCTGTACGGTGGCCATTTCTGTTTCCTCCCCTTTGTTCAGCACCGCGCCGATGTTCAGGGTCTTATTGCGGATCAGCGGAAACGGTCTGGAGGAATCCACTGCCATAGGCGTCAGAACAGGATAGACCATTTCCATAAAATAACGATCCACAAACCGCTTCTGTTCTTTGTTCAGCTGCTTGTGGGAGGTAATCACCTGCAGGCCGTTTGCCCGCAGCGCAGGCAAAAGGGAACGGTTGTAGGTATTGTACTGTCCCTGGATCATCTCTCTGGCTTTTTCGTTGATGGCCTTTAGCTGTTCCGACGGACGCATGCCGGCAAGGTCCGGCTTATTGTATTTTACATTGACCATATCTTTCAGAGAAGCCACCCGGATCATGAAAAACTCATCCAGATTGGAAGCGGTAATGCTTAAAAACTTCATCCGCTCAAACAGGGGAATGGTCCGGTCTCTGGCCTCGTTGAGAATGCGGTCGTTAAAAAGAAGCCAGCTCAGTTCTCTGTTATAATAATATTCCGGCGCGGTAAATCCTTTATATTCACCCATACTGCAACCTCTCCTTATCTCTTTTTCTGCCGGATCTCCAGCCTGACTCCAAATACATTTTCAAAAAACTGTTTTTTCCCGGCCATCATGCCGATCTCCAGAGTAATATTCTGGGCTGAATCCGCGGTAACCGTCAGCACGTCCTTTTTCAAAGTGGTCTTGATGGTTCCCACTCTCTGCTTGTGACCCCGGTCCACCTCATTGGCAATCCTTAAAATAGCCGTAAGCTTTGCCACCACCAGATATTCCCATCTGTCCAGCGTCGCCGCCAGCTCCTTATAATCAGGGAACGGCATGGTATTGAATTTTGCCACGTTGGCGACGATCTCCCGTTCCGCGTGGGAAAGTCCGATGATCTCTGTGGACACGATTATATTGTAGGCGCTTTCGGCGCTGTAAGACATGCTGATATATTTGCCGCAGCTGTGAAGCAGACAGGCAAGATGCAAAAGAAGCCGTTCCCGTTTTCCCATATCGCTTACCGGCTTTAGGCCGTCAAAAAGCGTCAGGGCAAAGCTGCTCACCGCCGCCGCGTGGCTGGTGTTGCACATGTAGCGCTTCGCAATATTTTTTCCCGCCGCCAAAATATCATTTTCAAAATTGTGGGGGTTTTTCAGATAATGATTCTGCTCCGCGTACTCATAGGCAAGTCCCTCGCAGACAGACAAAGGCGGCGCCCAGATTTCTTCCACTTCCAGCCCCCGAATCATGGACTGGTAGACGATCATGGACTGATACAAAAGCTCCGCCACATCCGCGGAAAACCCAAAAAGCTCCGCCAGTTCCTCCGGGTCCTGATATTTCCACTGTTCAAAAGCTGCCAGCAGACGGTCCCTGGAGATCACATAGGAGTCGTCGTGGTCTCTGCTGACCTGGTTCATGATCCGCGGCAGAAAAGTGCCAAGGATGATCAGGTTTTTCAGTTCTTTTTCTTTCATATACAGCTTCCGGAACGTATACAGTTCGTTGGAAACCAGTTCCTCAATCATCCCTACCAGATCTGTTGTTTTTTCCTCCACGGAAGACAGCTTTTCCCGGATCCGCATGGTGCCCAGACGGATGTTCTGAGTGGTGACCAGACATTCTTTGTTGAACAGGGAAATCTGCATGCTTCCTTCTCCTACGTCCACAATCGCCGTAGGCTTTTCAATCATCTTCCGGAACAGATCGTCCTGAAACGCGATGGATTTGTAGCTGATAAAGCGGTGCTCCGAATTGCTGAAAATGTCCACCTTAAGACCGGTCTTGCTCTTGATCTGCTCCAGCACAAGAAGAATATTGGAGGTTTCCCGAAGGGCGCTTTTTCCGCATGCCCTGTATACGTCTACCCGGTAGCCTTCCATGATCTTCCGGTACTCTGAAAGAATGTTGCACAGATCCTCCGTTTTTTCGTAGCTCATATACCCAAGACCGTATGTATCGGCTCCAAGATCCGTTCTCCGCCGGATGCAGTCGATCTCTCTCATGCCTTTTTTCGCGGAGATCTCAAATACTTTCATTACCACTTCGTACGCGCCAATATCAATGGCGGCAAACGTGGTCATTTTCATGCAGATGCCCCCTTTTGATTCCTGTACCTATATTTTACTGTTTTTACAGTTCATATTCAAGTTCCTTTCTTGCTTTTTTGCAAAAAGGGATGTAGGATGAGAGCAGAATACCGGATCAGAATTGAGGGATAAAATGAAACAGATTGATCTTCATGTGCACTCTCTTGCTTCCGACGGCACGCTGACGCCGGAAGAGCTTGTAAAGTATGGGGCAGAGAAAGGACTTTCGGCCTTTGCGCTGACAGACCATGATACGGTCAGCGGCATTGACCGCGCCCTTGGGGCCGGGAAGGAATACGGGATCAGAGTGATCCCCGGCATTGAGCTTTCCTGTGAATACAACGGGCAGGACATTCATATGCTCGGTCTGGATATTGATCACCGGGATCCTGTTTTTTTAAGCCGTCTGGAAGATTTCTGCCGGTCACGGGACATACGGAACCGGCAGATGACGGAAGCCCTGGCCAAGGATGGCATTGATATTTCCATGGAACAGCTTCTTCAGGAATTTCCCGGCGCCGTTCTGACCAGGTCTCACATTGCCAAACATCTGATGATGAAAGGTTATGTAAGCTCTGTCAGCCAGGGGTTTGAGCGGTATGTAGGGCCTCTGGCGCCCTATTATATCCCCCGCCGGCGGATTTCCCCCGAAAAGGCAATCCGCTGGATCCATGAGGCAAAAGGAAAAGCCGTCCTTGCCCACCCGCTTCTGTATCATCTTGCCCCGGAACAGCTCAGGGAGCTTCTGACTCAGTTGAAGCAGGCAGGCCTGGACGGCCTGGAAGCCATCTATTCGCAAAACACCGGAGAACAGGAAGCCCAAATGAAACAGCTTGCCTCAGAATTTCGTCTGGCGGTCAGCGGCGGGTCCGATTTTCACGGAAGCAATAAACCCGGCGTGGACCTGATGTGCGGAAAAGGGAACCTGTTTGTGCCGGAAACACTGCTGGCGCCTCTTTTAGGCCATTGATCAGCGTTCTGACTTTTCCACGTCAAAATGATCGATCAGATTCACGATCCGCTTCAAAATCAGAATGGCGTCTGACACGTCGGCCCGGTGGTCTCCGTTTACATCAGCGGCATTTTCCTGATCCGCGGTAAAGGTTTCCAGATTCACAACAAATTTCAAAACCCCAATGGCGTCTGACACTTCCACCCGACCGTTTCCGTCCGCGTCTCCATACACCACAGGAGACTGAGAGGGCTTGGTCTCCTCAGAGGGCTTTGGATCCTCAGAGGGCTTGGTCTCCTCAGAGGGTTTCGGATCTTCAGAGGGCTTGGTCTCCTCAGAGGGTTTCGGATCTTCAGAGGGCTTGGTCTCTTCTGAGGGCTTCGGATTCTCGGAGGGCTTGGTCTCTTCTGAGGGCTTTGGATTCTCAGAGGGTTTGGTCTCTTCTGTGGGCTTGGTCTCCTCCACCTTTGGAAGCTCATATGTATAAACTGCCCCGGGAGCAATGGTGACACTGGAACCTGTGCTTTGTGATTCCGTCATCCAGTAGCTCAGCACATTGCCGTCTACCCGAATTCCGTACACCTTGCCGCTCTGCGGGGGATCCAGCACCGTTTCCACCGTTTTCGTTTTCAGATCATAACTGAAGATCTTATTTTCATCGTTATAATATATTTTTTCTCCGTACAGATCCAGTCCGGAAAAACAGGCTGGGATAAAATAATTTCCAGGCAGACTCCATTTTCCCAGATCACTGATCTGTTTTTTCTGTCCGCCGGCAAAATCATAGATATAAAGCTTTCCGGATCTGGAAGAAGCATCGTAATCCCCGTAATACCAGTCTCCATTTCCGTAAACAAAAGGCGTTTTTGAACTCTTCCAGAAATAGCTGTCATAGGTGGTATCAGAGCAGGTATGATCCGTTACCCAGCCGCTATGGCCCGACTGGCTGATTCCCGTGTCGCTGCGAAGCAGATTGGAATGTGACGCCAGGCCAAAATAATCGGGAATATCCGGATCATATTTGGGATCTGTTATTTCATAAGGGCTGTTGGTGGGATCATCCCAGGTAACATCCACATGATACCAGTTTCCGTTCAGGCTTACCACATTCCAGATATGATTCAGTTCCTCGCTGTCCGCGGTGGACACCGGAATGGAAAGACGGTTCATCAGTTCCACAAACAACAGGGTGTATGCCTGGCATACGCCTTTTTTTTCTGTCAGGAACTGATATGCGTCATAAATCTCATAGCCGAGATCATAGGCATAGTTCTGCGCTATATAATCGTGAACATACAGGATCTTCTGCATATCGTTCCAGGAATCATCCACATTGGAAAGGATTCCGGAAATTTCACTTTCATAGGTCTGTTTCTGTTTTTGGATCTGCTCTTCTGTTCCCAGGTATCTGATGTCGATGGCGCTGACGGTTCCGTCCGCGGCGGGATAATAGCCGTAGGAATTGTTTACATAAAAAAACCTGGGATTTTCATTGACCACCTGTCTGAAGCATTCTCTTACCTCGTTCAGAACCAGACGGTATTTTGACAGATCCACATGAACCTGCAGGTTGTCCATGGCGTTTTTGAGCACGTTCCTCACCTCCGCCTTGATCTGGCCGGAAGCGGAAAAGAGTGCGATCCCTGAACCCTCATGGCGGACAGGAAATTCTCCTCTCTGGATCAGCTGTACATGATCCTCGGCGGCAGGCACTGCCTCCGCATATTGGAAAGAGCCAAACAAAAGAGCTGTAGCTAATAAAACCGCGATTATTTTTTTCATGAGTACCTCCATAAGCAAATGAGAACTGACGGTCAGGCTGCCCGGAGAATTTTTCACGCTCCCGGAGACAGCCCGGTTTTCATCAGCAGCAAAACAGATTATATCCGATCAGCAATAATATCAGAATCAGCAGCACGCAGACAAAAGTATTTGGCAAAAACAACACGATTGTCATCCCGCACGCGGAACAAAAGCATGCCAAACCGGCCACACGTTTCATGGCAATCCCCCGCCTTTCTGGTCATATATTACTATATGCGCCAGAAAGTGGGATATGCTCCCGAAAAGGGCCGGGAAGCCCCCTTACAGATCTTCTACGTCTACTTCCGTATTGCCGGATTTTTTGCTTTCTTTTCCATCATAGAACTTGTTGACAAAATCAGGAACCATATCCAGAATTTTTGTAAGGCCGTCCTGGTTTTTGATATTCACCAGCTTGGTGGTCCCGTTCTGGATCACCAGCAGGGCGCAGGGGGTCATCCGTCCGCCCAGTCCGCCGCCGCCGTTATCCTTCTTTTCTCCGGAAAACGCGCCGGCTCCCACGCCAAACGACACATCCACCAGGGGCAGGATAATGGTGTCGTTTACATGGATCACGTCACCTACCACGGTTTTGGTTGTAATATACTGATCCATTCCCCTTAACAGCGCCTGCATCGTTTCTGAAAAATTGTTCTGATTAGCCATGATAACCCTTCTTTCTGCCGCATGTGGCGGACTTATTTTATAATAGTATGTCAACGGTATGTCTGCCCGGTCTTACAAAGACCGCCAGGCCTGATAGGCCGTTCTCACATTCTGATCCCGGTAAAGCTTCCAAAGCTCTGTCAGAAGACAGAGACACACGATTCTTCCTTTCAGGGAAAACCGTCCTTCCAGTATCTTCTCCTGAAACTCCGGCGTTATCCGAAGCTGTCCTTTTGTGGCGGGGTAAAACAGGGCGGCCGCTCCCAGAAGCTGTCCCGTGGACGCGGGATCTCCGGTGCCGATCCGCAGATATACATCAAACTTTCCCGGCGCAATATGACGCAGCAGCTTTCCTACAGATTGTTTTCCTGTACGGAAAGCAAGGGCCGTCTCTTCCATCCGCAGCCATTCCAGATACCTGCTGATCCGATCCCTGATCCTGACCGCGGAGTCCCTGAACTCTTTCAGCTGATTCCAAAAGCGCAAGACCGCGTTTCGGATCTTTTGAAAAAAAGCTTTGGTCTTTTCCCACAGGGAAGTTTTTTGTTCTTTACCTTTTTCTCCGGCCGGCAGCTTCCTGACAGAATCAGGCCCAGACGGATCCGGCGGTTTCTTTTGTGCCTCCGCTCCCTGGGGATCCGGCGGCGTCTTTTCATCCTGTTCAGGTTCTTTTCTTTCCCCGGCTTTCTTCTTTCTGTTTTCCGCCTTTTTTCTTTCGGACTTTGCCGGTTTTGTATCCTCCCTGTCACTGCGCCAGAGGGGAATCCCCAGAATCCGCAGGATCAGAAGCGGCTCCTGCCCCTGATAGTCGGCGGACAGATGAACCAGATGCAGCAGCCAGGAAACACTCCCCCGCACATGGAGCTGCTGATATTTTTCCCCTTTTGCGTGATACCGTACAGGCACAAGCAGGATCAGAGCCGTTACCAAGAGAAGCAGGCCAAGCAGACACAAAAGAACAACCCCTATAATCTTGAATATGAGCAAAATGATATGTAGCATCTCACACTTCCTGTTTTTTCTTTTTTTCCTGCATCCGCAAAAATCCCGGAATATCAAACGCGCCTGTTTCCCGGTATACCTGTCCGATGATTTCCGCTGCCACCTGGCATGCCTCGTCTTTTCCCTTTGCAATGCCGATCACATGCAGATCCTCATACTGCCCGGAAAACCTGGATGGAATAATATCCAGCAGATTGCCGGGGTTGGCCGGCAGCGCCACCAGAAACACATCTCTGGCTCTGCCCTTTTGCTTTACCTGCCGGACAATCCGGTTTTTCTTTTCTTTAATTGTGTCGCCTACATACAGGTCAGAATACCACTTCATAACTGTCCTCAATCGTCTCCGCGCTTTTTCAGATAAGTCTCTATCGCATCCACAACCGTTTCCAGCACCTTGATCCTGGCATAATACTTGTTGTTGCCCTCCACGATGATCCAAGGCGCGTAGGTTGTGGAAGTACGGATGAGCATTTCATCCACCGCGATCTCATAGGCGTCCCATTTTTCCCGGTTCCGCCAGTCTTCCTCGGTGATCTTCCAGTTTTTGTCAGGGTTTGCCTGGCGTTCCCTGAACCGCTTTTCCTGCTCGTCCCTGTCGATCTGCATCCAGAATTTCAGCACAATGGCGCCGGAATTTGCCAGATGGCGCTCCATGTCGTTGATCTCCGTGTAAGCCCGGCTCCACTCCTCTGTGGAACAAAAGCCCTCGATCCGCTCTACCATTACGCGGCCGTACCAGGTACGGTCAAAAATCGCCACATGGCCTGCCTTTGGCATATTGGTCCAGAAACGCCAGAGATAGTGATGGGCTTTTTCAATATCATTGGGAGACGCGGTAGGATGCACCGCGTATCCTCTCGGATCAAGAGCCTGGGTCAGGCGCTTGATGGCGCCGCCCTTGCCGCCTGCGTCCCAGCCCTCAAAGCCCAGCACAACAGGGATCCGCTTCCGGTACAGCACATTATGAAGCATGCTCAGGCGATCCTGCAGTTCTTTCTTGCGGGCCGTGTATTCTTCTCTTGTAAGCGCCTTAGTCAGGTCCGCTTTTTTCAGGGAAGAAGAACTGATCACCTGGTCTTTTTCCAGCTGGCTGTCTATAACCGGCTCTTTTTTTGTCTTATACTTTTCTACCTGCCGCTCCAGGGCGTCGGCAACAATGGTCAGCACTTTAATCACCGCAAACCGCCTGTCGGTAGCCTCCACTACCTCCCAGGGCGCATAGGCGGAATCGGTGCGTCTCAGCATTTCCTCACAGATTTCCACATAGTCCTTATAATTTTTGTTGCGCTTTAAGTCCCCGTCCGTGACCCGCCAGGCAGTCTCCTTGCTGTCAAGAAGCTTTCTCATGCGCTTTTTCTGTTCATCTTTTGAAATAAAGTTGAACAGTTTAATTATGACCATCCCGTCATCCGTAAGCTGACGCTCAAAGTTTTTGATCTCATCATAGGCTTCTCCCAGCTGTTTGTCCGTCGTGTATCCGTCAAAATATTCTTCCGACACCCGCCGGTACCAGCTGCTGTCCAGAATGGCGATCCGGCCTTTTTCCGGCGTGATATTCCAAAACCGCCACAAAAAAGGACGCATATGCTCCTCTTCTGTCTCTTCCTTGATGGCATATACGGTAAATCCACGGGGATCCAGCGGCTCAATAAGCTCATTGATCAGAGTGCCCTTTCCGGCGGCGCTCAATCCCTCCACCACGATCATCACCGGGATCTTCAGCGCCTTGCACTCCCTCTGAAGCTTTCCCAGCTTCAGGGCAAGGGCTTCTCCCCGCCTTTTATATTCTTCCTTCTCCATTTTCTTGGACAGATCAATCTTTTCCAGCATATTGGTATCCCCCCCTTTTTAAAATTTCCACAAGCAGTTTTCTATATTCTTATATTACCAAATATCGCGGAAGAAATCATCATAATTTTTTATTTTATCTGTAAAAGAAGGATGCTTCAGACAGTTGGCTCTTTGAAAAAGCTTTTGTCTGAGGCATCCTTGTCATTTTTATTCTTCTGATCCGTCCCGGCTTTCATCTGACGAAGAGCCGCCGCTCTCCCCTGATTCAGAACCGTTCTCCCCGCCCGACGAGCCGTCAGGGCTTTCTGTGCTGTTTTCTTCCTGGCCACCCTGATCCACAGCAGAGGATTTTACGGAGTAGGTTCCGAAATGATAGCCTTCCGACTGGGCGCCTGTAATGAACTGATCCAGAATCTGGGCGTTGGTGCTGGATCTTGCGCTCATCAGATAGATGGCGCCGCCATGGAGCTGCTTAAGCATGGTCTTCAGGGCGTCGTCCGGTTTGGGCTGATTTTCTTCCTCATAATCATTATAGGAAAAGCTCCAGAACACACTCTGATAATCCAGATTGTTCACCATGGCAAGGGACTGCTCGGAAAATCTTCCGTTTGGATAACGGAACAGACACATCTGATAATTGAAGTGATCCAGCATATAGTCGTGAAGCTCTTTCACCTCTGTGCGCTGATCCTCCAGGCTCTGGGACACAATTCCGTCTTTGCTGTTGTACGCGCTGTGGTTGCCGATGATATGTCCCTCATCGATCATCCGCTGGATCAGCTGTTCATTGCTTTTGGCAAAGGGAAGCGTCACAAAGAACACTGCCGACAGATCCCGTTCTTTCAGCACATCCAGGATCTCTTCCGTATATCCCGCGCCGTATCCCTCGTCAAAGGTCAGGTACAGTTCGCCCTCTCCGTCGGGCACAATAAAGCTGGCCTGATAATCCCCGTACTTTTTCTGAAAATCCAGGGCTCCCACAGGGCGGTTGTTTTCATCCGTTTTGGAACCGGGCGCCCAGATCACCTCTTCATTGCTGAGGGACTCCACATCCTGGATCTTTTCGTTTTCCAGCACCATGCCTCTGGGCGGCTCTTCCTCTCCGTCATCGGTTGCCAGTTTTACAATGGCCTTGGCAACGGCCTTTGCGTAATCGTTCAGATGCTCGTCCAACAGCTGGTTGTCCGTCTCATTTGTCATAAAACCCATTTCAATGAGACAGCTGGGCATGCCGGTGTCTCTGTTTACCTGATAATCCGAGTTTTCCGAACCCTGAGAGCCATACCGGACACCGCGGTTTTCGGAAATTCCCACGCTCTCCATGGCCGTCATGACAGCCTGTCCCAGTTCAAAGGAGCCGTCCGGATTTTCCCGGGCGGAGGTGGGCACAAAAATCTCAATTCCCTGGGGATCCGCGCTTGTATTGTCTTTATCGATGGCGTTGCGGTGGATGGACACAAAATAGTCGGCCCCCGCCTGATTGGCAATCTGTCCTCTCTCGCCAAGAGAGATAAACGTATCGTCGCTTCTGGTCATGACCACCTGGGCTCCCAGCTGCTGCAGGGCCTGCTGGAGGGCAAGTCCCATGGAAAGGGCATCGTCCTTTTCCTGACGGCTGCCGTCGGTACTGTTTGTACCCGGATCATAGCCTCCGTGGCCGGGATCCAGACAGATCACCAGATCCAGTGTGGGAACCGGATCTTCCTCCATGTGTACGGTGGAAATATCCGGCATTACTTCATAGCGCTGGGCCAGCACCGACTCGGTCACGCTTTTTTTGCTGAAGCTGTTTACAATGGCCCTGATGCCCAGCCCTACGCCGACGCAGACCAAGATGGCGATCGCGGCCATCCCTGCCAATATGCAGCACTTTACGATCTGCCTGATTTTTCTTTTTCTTCTGCGCAGTTCCATGATCTTTCGGCGCCGGGCCCGTTCATAGGCTTCCTGCGTCCGAAACTGACTGCGCCTTGGCATGTCGTTCCTACCCATCCTTCTATTCCTCATTCGCATATTACTCCATAATTAAACACAGTATAACGCGGTTTCATATTTTTTTCAAGTTTTTTTAACATCTCGGTAACATTTAGCCCTGTTTTTCCTTTTTTTCTTTCATTTTCTCTTGACCTTTCTCATACAAAATCATATTATATAGGTTAGGGAAATAACTGGTTATTTCCGTCATTTACCTACTAATTAAATTAAGGAGGACATAGTCAAAATGGCAAGAAAAATGAAAACCATGGATGGTAATCATGCAGCCGCTCATGTATCCTACGCGTACACAGACGTTGCCGCCATCTATCCGATTACCCCTTCATCTGTCATGGCTGAGGCCGCAGACGAATGGGCAACACAGGGAAGAAAAAACATCTTTGGTCAGACCGTTCAGATTACGGAAATGCAATCTGAAGCCGGTGCTGCAGGTACCGTACACGGTTCCCTGTCTGCAGGTGCGCTGACAACCACCTTTACCGCTTCCCAGGGTCTGCTTCTGATGATTCCCAACCTTTACAAAATCGCAGGCGAACTGCTTCCCGGCGTGTTCAACGTATCCGCCAGAACCATCGCCAGCCACGCGCTTTCCATCTTCGGAGACCACTCCGACGTGCTTGCGTGCCGTCAGACCGGCGCCGCAATGCTCTGCGAAGGCAGCGTTCAGGAGGTTATGGATCTGACACCCGTTGCGCACTGCGCGGCAATCAAGGGAAAGCTTCCTTTTATCAACTTCTTTGACGGTTTCCGTACTTCTCACGAAATCCAGAAGATTGAGACATGGGATTACGAAGATCTGAAAGATCTGGTGGATATGGACGCCATCGACGAATTCCGCCGCAACGCTCTCAATCCCAATCATCCCGTAGAGCGCGGTTCCGCACAGAATCCCGACGTATTCTTCCAGGCCCGTGAAGCATGCAACCCTTACTATGACGCGCTTCCCGGCATTGTACAGGAATACATGGACAAGATCAACGCCAAGATCGGCACTGATTACAAACTGTTCAACTACTATGGCGCTGCCGACGCAGAGCATGTGATCGTTGCAATGGGCTCCGTATGCGAGACCATCGACGAGACCATCGACTATCTGATGGCTTCCGGCGCAAAGGTTGGCGTTGTAAAAGTACATCTTTACAGACCTTTCTGCGGACAGGCTCTGGTGGACGCCATTCCGGAAACCGTAAAACATATTACCGTTATGGACAGAACCAAAGAGCCCGGCGCTCAGGGCGAGCCTCTGTATCTTGATGTAGTGGCTTCCCTGAAAGGTTCCAAGCTGGACGCTGTTCCCGTATTCTCCTGCCGCTATGGTCTTGCCTGCAAGGATACCACTCCCGCGCAGATCATTGCCATCTACAACAACACAGAAAAGAAGATGTTCACCATCGGCATCGAAGACGATGTGACCCATCTTTCTCTGGAAGTAGGCGAGAATGTGGTGACCACTCCCGCTTCTACCATCAACTGCAAATTCTGGGGCCTTGGCGCCGACGGTACTGTAGGAGCAAACAAAAACTCCATCAAGATCATTGGCGACAATACCGATATGTACGCGCAGGCCTATTTTGATTATGACTCCAAAAAATCCGGCGGTGTGACCATGTCCCATCTGCGTTTCGGCAAGGATCCCATCCGCTCCACCTACCTGATCACCCGCGCCAATTTTGTGGCATGCCACAATCCCGCTTATGTACGCAAGTACAACATGGTTCAGGAGCTGGTGGACGGCGGTACGTTCCTGCTGAACTGTCCTTGGGATCTGGAAGGTCTTGAGACCCACCTTCCCGGACAGATGAAGAAATATATCGCGGATCACAACATCAAGCTCTACACCATCGACGGCATCAAGATCGGCAAAGAGATCGGTCTGGGCGGACGTATCAACACCGTTCTTCAGTCCGCGTTCTTCAAGCTTGCCGACATCATTCCTACCGACAAGGCCATCGAGCTGATGAAAGCTGCCGCAAAGGCTACTTACGGCAGAAAGGGCGACAAGATCGTACAGATGAACTACGACGCCATCGACAGAGGCGCTCAGGACGTTCATCAGGTAGAGATCCCCGCAAGCTGGAAAGACGCCAAGGAAGAATCCCTGGCTGTTACCGTTGAGGGCGACAGCGACGCTGCCAAGTTCGTCAAGAACATTCAGATCCCCATCAACGCTCAGCAGGGCAACAAGCTTCCCGTATCCGCGTTTTCCGAATACGCAGACGGCACAACTCCTTCCGGTACTTCCGCATATGAGAAGCGCGGCATCGCCGTAGATGTTCCCAACTGGAAACCGGAAAACTGTATTCAGTGTAACTTCTGTTCTTATGTATGTCCTCACGCGGTAGTACGTCCCGTTGCCATGACCGCCGAGGAGGCCGCCAAGGCTCCCGAAGGCATGAAGATGGCGGATATGACCGGTATGCCCGGCATGAAATTTGCCATGACCGTTTCCGCTCTTGACTGTACCGGATGCGGTTCCTGCGCAAACGTATGTCCCGGCAAAAAAGGCGAGAAAGCCCTTGTTATGGAAAGCCTGGAAAAGAACGCGGATCAGCAGGCCGTGTTTGACTTCGGCCAGTCTCTTCCCAAGAAGCCTGAGGTTCTTGAGAAATTCAAAGAGAATACCGTTAAGGGCAGCCAGTTCAAGCAGCCGCTCCTTGAGTTCTCAGGCGCATGCGCAGGCTGCGGTGAGACTCCTTACGCCAAACTGGTAACTCAGCTGTTTGGAGACAGAATGTATATCGCAAACGCAACCGGATGTTCTTCCATCTGGGCCAACTCTTCACCTTCCACTCCTTATACTACTACACCGGAAGGCAAAGGACCCGCATGGTCCAATTCTCTGTTTGAGGATGCCGCGGAGTTTGGTTACGGTATGTTCCTTGCTCAGCGGGCCCTTCGTGACAGCCTGAAGTCCAAGGTAACCGCTCTTGCCGAGAAGACGGACAAGGCTGATGTCAAGGCTGCCGCTGCGGAATATGTTGATACGTTCTCCTGCGGCGTAACAAACGGCCCCGCTACCGAGAAACTGGTTGCCGCTCTGGAAGCATGCGGATGCGACGACGCGAAAGCGATCCTGAAAGACAAAGATTTCCTGGCAAAGAAATCCCAGTGGATCTTCGGCGGAGACGGATGGGCTTACGATATCGGTTTCGGCGGCGTTGACCATGTACTGGCAAGCGGTCAGGATATCAACATCCTTGTATTTGATACCGAAGTTTACTCCAACACCGGCGGACAGTCCTCCAAGGCAACTCCTACCGGCGCAACCGCACAGTTTGCCGCCGCAGGCAAGGAAGTCAAGAAGAAAGACCTTGCATCCATTGCCATGAGCTACGGCTATGTATACGTTGCACAGGTGGCCATGGGCGCTGATTACGCACAGACCGTCAAAGCCATCACAGAGGCCGAGGCTTATCCCGGACCTTCCATCGTGATCTGCTACGCTCCTTGTATCAACCACGGCATCAAGGTTGGTATGTCCAAGGCACAGACCGAGGAAAAGAACGCTGTAGCTGCCGGTTACTGGCATATGTTCCGTTACAATCCCATGCTTGCCCAGGAAGGCAAAGCTGCCTTTACGCTGGACAGCAAAGCTCCTACCGCGGACTACAAGGAATTCTTAAACGGCGAGGTTCGTTACAACGCTCTGGCAAGATTCAATCCCGACAGAGCTGAAAAGCTGTTTGACAAGTCCGAGCAGTTTGCAAAGGAACGTTATGAGTATCTGAACAAGCTGATCGCCCTGTACGGCGGAGAAGCAAAATAAATTGCAGAATCGCAAAAAAAGCCGGGTTCCAAAATTTGGAACCCGGTTTTTTTTACTGAAATATTTTTTTGTGAACTTTAAACATCCTGCTTTTACTGTGCCGCGGTTACGGAAGTAATATGGGGATTCACACCCTCATACCAGTAGAGGAATCCTTCCATATCGATCACATCGCCTACTTTTAAGTTCTTAACAGCGGCATACACATCTGTTGTGTTGTCGCAAAGATAAGACTCAACCGTAAAGGTATAGGTCTGTCCGTTCAGGGAAACATTGAAATACAGATCGTTTCCGTCCTCTCCGGAGCCGTCATAGTTGTACAGGAACGCCACGTCATTGCCGGCAGCATCCTTGGAGGCTTCCACGGTCATGCCCTTGAAAGATACCTTTTCGTTCTGATGGTTGATCAGCTCGTCTGTGCCAAGCATTGCCGTAACGTCTTCCGGCTCTGCCACATAGCTTCCATCCAGGATCTCAAAGGTGGCGTCTGTGATTTCCACTTCGCCGGACCATTCGGATTTGTAACCGGTCACTCTGATCTTGGTTCCCTCTTCCAGCTTTGCGTAGTCTTCTTCTGAGCAGGCCATCTCATAGAGGAAATAAGCGCCGTCCTCGCTCTGCGCGTATACAGTGGCCTTGTCTTCCCACCAGGACTGCTTTGCCTGTACATAAGTCTCTACAACCACCTTGGAATCCAGCGCCGCAGCTACATACTGCTCATGAGTCATAACGTCTCCGGACGCGGCATCCGCGGCATCCTCTGTCTGGCCGGCAGCTTCCTCCGTTGTGGTCGCTTCTGCCGTTGTTTCAGGCTCGTCCGCTTTGTCGCCGTCATCGCCGGCACATCCCGCCAGCACTACCATGCTCATTGCAAACACAAGCATCAAGGCAGTCAACACATGTATTGTCTTTTTCATTCTTGTCCTCCTTCTGTGAACAATCTTTTTTAATACAAAGCTTATTATACACTATAATCTGAAGAAATCAATGGAAATCTGCCGGTTCTTTCCTTTTTTTCTTTCTGACAGCGCCCATAATCACCGTAAGAAGAATCAGCGCCCACGCCGCGCCAATGGCGGACAGCAGGATCACAGAGGTAAGCGGCAGTTTTCCAAGATACCCCTTTCCGGCAGCTCCCTGGCTGACGCCGGTCTGATCCAGATGATAAAGGGCGGAGGTTTCATGATATAAATTTTCCAGATAGGCATCGTCCACGGTCTGCTTTCTTCTGGTAGACTTTACCACATCCTCAATCAGGTACCCTGCCGCGTCCCGGAGAGATGCGGAGCCGTTGAACACCGGCGTCACAAAGGTATCTTCCGTATGCTTCATCAACAGCCTGGAAGCCTGTATTTTAATGGGATAATACAGTTCGTTGTCCTCTCCTGACCGGGAAAGATAGTCCTGGTAGCCTGGATTTTCCTGGGCTTTGGACGTTACCGGCACATAACCCTCTGTCTGGGCATACGCGATCTGCACCTGATCGGACAGCAGATACTGGGCAAACAGCCAGGAGGCCAGCACTTCCTGGGGGTCTTTCTTATTGAACAGGCAGATGGACGGTCCCTGAGAGATCATCTTGGGATGATCCGGATCAAACTGGGGAATTTCCATGATCGCCGTTTCAAATCTGACCAGCTTATCCGCGCTGATATCAATCAGCGGCGCGTCGCATCCCATCCATGTGGCGCCCGCGGTGGAATCAATGGCAAAAATGCACTGCCCCGCGTTCAGAAAGTTTGCGGGATAGCTGGAGATCTTAAAGGTAGAAAAAGCCCCGGTCTTCGCGTGACCGGCAATTTCAGAAAGCAGCTCCCTGGTAGTATCGTTGAAGATCTGAATGTCTCCGTTCTGATCGGAATAGCCCGCCTCTTTCTGCCGGAGCATCTGGATCATCATGTTGTCGGTAGACTTATAGATGAATGGAATCATCACCTTCTGGCCGTTGACCTTGTAGGTTCCGTCCGGATTCTTTTTTGTTGCCGCCTCCGAAACCTCCCATATAAAATCCCAGGTCAGCGTCTCCGGCAGGGTGTATCCCAGCTTTTCCACATAGGTTTTATTGATATAACAGGCCTCTGTGGAGCGCATATAGGGAATGGCGTAATGAACGCCCTGAATTTTACATTCTTCCAAGAACTGCGGAATGATCTCCTCCGCCTTTGGCGAGTCAAACCGAAGATCGCTTCCTCCAAGGCCATACTGTTCATCCGCAAACAGCGGATCCAGAGGAACCACGCTGTTGTCTCCGGTAAGATAGGTGGCGATATGATCCGGGTAGGTAATACACACATTTGGGGTGGTATTGGTGGCAATATTGGTGATCACATCGTTGTAGATCCGGCCGTAATCGGTATACAGACGCATGGTCACATGAATATTGGGATACAGCTTCTGAAAATCGGCAATGGCTTTCTCATAAATGTTGGTCTGGGTCTTATTGGTATCATTTTTGGCCCAAAAGGTGATCTCATAAGATTTCGTCTCATCAAATGTCTCCGGGATCTGAAACCGGGCCTGTTCTTTCGCGCCGTGACAGCCGTACAGAGACAGGGATCCCGCGCAGAGCAAAAGAAGCCACAGCTTTTTCCACATGCCTTTCATCCTTTTGTCCCTCCTCTTGATACCCCTGCCATAATGGTCTTGCGGAAAACAAGAAACAAAATGATCAAAGGTACTGAGATCACCACCACCGCCGCCATCATAGCGGGAATGTTTTCCCTGCCAAAGCCGTTTTCCCGGATGGACTGGATCCCGTTGGATACCAGATAATACAGCTCGTTGTCCGTGACCAGCCTGGGCCAGACGTAGGAATTCCAGCACTCAATGGCCTTTAAAATGGTAATGGTCACAATGGTGGGCTTGCAGATGGGGATCATCACTTTCCAGAGAAATTTCAGATCCGAAGTACCGTCCACCTTTGCCGCGTAATACAGCTGATCCGGCACCTGTTCAAAATTTTCTTTCAGCAGGTAGATATAAAATACCGAGGTGACCGACGGCAGGATCAGACCTGTAAAGGTGTTCCGCAGATCCAGGCTGGTGACGGTCACATAGTTGGTAATGATCACCAGTTCGCTGGGAATCATCATGAGAGAAAGAAACAACAAAAACACCAGGTTTTTCCCTCTGAAATTCAGCCGCGCAAAGGCATAGGCCGCAAGCACCGTCACCACCAGCATGATCCCTGTGGTAATCAGCGTAAAAATCACCGTATTCAAAAAATATCTTGCAAGGGGCACTGTGGTAAACGCGTCCACATAATTCTGAATGGTGGGACTCAGCGTAAACAGCTTGGGGATAAATTCCGAATTGTAGGTACCGTAGCTTTTTACCGAGGTCAGGATCATCCAGTAAAAGGGAAACAACACCACCAGCGCCCATAGGGTCAAAAGCAGATAGATGATGCCTTTTCCCACTGTTTTCTTTATGTCCCCGGGCTTTTTTTCTTTTTTCAGATCCGTTTTCTGATTCATATCACACATCCTTTACAATACACCTGCCTGTCACGAAATATAATGCACATGTTTTTTGCTTACCAGCAGGTTGATGCAGGTAATGGTCAGCACGATTATAAACAAAATGATGGCGGCTGCCGACGCGTAAGAGGGATACCCGCCGCTGCTGCCGTAAAGCATGTCGTACACATAGCCCACAATGGTATTCATCTGGGCTCCGTTTAGGTTGGTGCCAAACAGCGCCACCGCGTCACTGTATGCCTTGAAGGCCCCGATAAAGCCGGTGATGATCAGATACACAATGGTTGGCGAGATCATGGGCAATGTAATCTTTCGGAATATGCGAAAGCCGGAAGTGCCGTCGATCTTTGCCGCGTCGTAGTACTGCCGGTTGACGGAAGCCAGAGCGCTTGTCAGGATCAGGATCTTAAAGGGCATGACCACCCATATGGTATACAGGCACAGCACAAACATCTTTGCCCAGTAAGGCCCGTCGATAAAATCCACGGATTTCCCTCCAAACCAGTTGATCAGCAGATTCACAAAGCCGTCGCTGTAGGGCGTCTTTTTAAATAAGATCATAAATACAAGCCCTACCGCCAGCGTGTTGGTTACATAGGGCAGAAAAAACACGGTCTGATACAGCTGTCTCAGGGGTTTGATGGAGCTTAGGCCTACGGAGATCAAAAGGGCCAGGCCGGTAGACAAAGGCACTGTGATCACCACAAGGATAAATGTATTTTTCACTGCCTGGAGAAAGTAGGGATCCCGCAGTACATATTTGTAATTATATGTGCCGGTGCCAAAATAGGTCTGAGAGGCAAAGTTATATCCTTCCTCAAAGGAATAGACAAACACATCGATCAGAGGATAGATCATAAAAAAACCCAGAAACAGCACCGCCGGAAGCAGGTACAGCCAGCCTTTCAAATTTCTTTTTTCCATAAAGCTATCTTAACCGATCCTTTCCTCTGTTTGTTTGCGGAACAGAAATAATTTTCCGGGTTTCAGGTCAAAACGGACACTGGCGGACGCAAGATCCACCTGGCTTTCCGCGCTGACAATGGCGCGGATCACCGGATCATGGCAGCTGTCATGCTCCGCAAGCACGCTGATATCTCTTCCCATAACCTCCACGCCTTTCAGGCGGCAGGTAAAGGCGCCGTCCCTGTTCAGCACAAAGCCCTCCGGGCGGGCGCCAACGATCACCTGCTGATCGGGAACGTCCTTTACTTCCATGACGGCTTCCCCGCCAATATACAGCTTTCCTCCCTGTACGGCGCCGTCAAAGGTATTGATGGGCGGATTCCCCAGAAATTTTGCCACAAACAGATTTGCCGGAGCGTCATAGACCTGCTGGGGCTCTCCGATCTGCTGGATCATCCCGTCTTTCATGACCACGATCAGATCGGAAATGCTCATTGCCTCCTCCTGATCGTGAGTCACAAATACCGTAGTAATCTTTGTCTCCCGCTGGATCCTGCGGATCTCTTCTCTTGTCTGCAGCCGCAGCCTGGCGTCCAGGTTGGACAGCGGCTCATCCATAAGCAGGATCCGGGGCATCTTCACAAGGGCCCGGGCAATGGCCACACGCTGCTGCTGTCCGCCGGAAAGCTCCGCCGGCTTCCGGTCCATAAGACTGTCGATCTGCACCAACTTTGCCACCTCATAGGCCTTTTCCCTTAACTGAGATTTGGAAAGCTTGTCCGGCCCTTTCAGATTCTGCAGGGGAAAGATGATATTCTGCATCACCGTCAGGTGGGGATACAGGGCATAATTCTGGAAGACCATGCCGACGCCCCGTTTTTCCGCCGCCAGGCCGGTCACATCCTCGTCCCCGAAAAAGATTTTGCCGTCCGTAGGCTTCAGCAGTCCGCAAAGCAGGTTCAGGGCCGTGCTCTTGCCGCAGCCGGAAGGCCCCAGAAGGCCGATCAGCTTACCGTCGGGGATCTCAAAGGTGAAATCGTTGACGGCAATGACCTCCCGGGCCTTTCTGCCCCGTCCCGGAAATTTTTTTGTAAGATGCTGTAATGCTACTTTCATAGTGTTCCTTTCACTTTCGCAGGCGCCGGATTCCGGCCTGCGATTTTCCGCGTTTTCATCACATTTCTCTCTTTTTATTTTACTCTTTCATAGTCTACATATACCCAGGTTCCGGGAGCGCCGTAAGTAATCATGTATCCGTCTCCTCTGAAAGTCAGATCACAGACGTAGGTTTTCCCGTCCACAATCACTTCCGTCCAGCCATGAATGGACCGGCCTCCTCCTCTGCTGGCCACATAGCCTTCCACAAAGTAAACCTCATAGCCCAGTTCCTTGGCAAGCCAGTAAAATGGAGCCGCCTTTCCATAACAGTTTCCTTTTCGGTTCTGGAAACCAAACTCTCCGTAAAATACCGAATGAATCATTCCCGGTTCCGGATTGGGAGTGGCCCGGTAGTAGGGAAGCGATCTTACCCAGTCATAGGCCGCTTTCAGGTTCCATCCCACCTGATCCAAAATGGCTCTTGCCTGTCTCCTTACATAGGGCAGGTCAAAGTTCACCGTGAGCTCGTAAGTTGCCAGTATTTTTTGCTGGGTGTCGGTAAACTGGTAGGCATGTACGGCATATTCGCCGGTCTCATAGGCATGAGTGCCCATATTGATGCTGACGCTCCAGCTGCCGTCAGCGTTCCGTGCGGCCTCATGCCAAACCAGATCGTCCTGTCCATGTGCCTTGGACCATACAGGGAATTTCACGGACGTTACGTTTCTGCCCAGATTGGCGTCCTGCAGCCTTACTGTGAGCACAGCATTTTTTGTATCCACAGAGGTGGTGATCCTGGTCTTCTCATGGCCCACCTTTACCGTGTGAGTTGTCCCATTGCACATGTATCCGTTGTTTCCGCTGTCTGTTACATACACATGAATATCATAAATGCCCTCGTCATAAAGATGGGACGCCGTATTGATGTCTGCGTACCAGCTGTTGCCGTTTCTCACCGCGTTGGTCCAGATCAGATCGTCCTGGCCCTTTGCGCGGCTCCACACTGCCACACGCATCTGCTTCACCGCCGACGGGATCGTGACGTTTGTGATCGATACCCGGAAAGAGCCGTTGTAGGCGTTTGTTGTGGCGGCGCTGACTGTAGCCCCGGTCTTCTCTACCCTTGTTCCGGTTCCGCCCGCATAACTAGATCTGGAGCCCAGATTCAGATACGCGTGAACGTAATAATCTCCCGTTCCCTTATGAGCGCTTAAGGGCACCGAACAGCTCCAGCTGCCGTTTCCGCCCTTTGTTCCGTTGTACCATTTCAGATCATCCTGGCCGTTTTCACTGCTCCATACCGCAAACCGCGCGGTTGTCTGGCTTCCGGAAGTATCGGCGCCGGTAAGGGTAATCTCTATTTTTCCTGTGGAGGGATTCCAGGAGGCAGCCGCCGTTGCTTTGCGGTTCACCTTTACATTCTGGGAAGTCGCGGCGCACATGTAGCCGTTGTTTCCGTTATCCAACACATACAGATGAATATCGTAAATCCCCTCGTCATACAAATGAGCCGCGGGATTCACGTCCAGATACCAGCTGCTGCCGTTTCTCACAGCGTTGACCCAGACCAGATCGTCCTGACCGCCTGCGCGGCTCCACACTGCCACACGCATATCCTTTACCGTTTCCGGAACAGTCACATTCGTGATATAGACCCGGAAAGCGCCGGAAGCCCCGTCTGTTGTCACGCTGCTTACAGAGGCTCTTGTCTGTCCTGTCTCCACTCCCGTACCGTAGGCGTAATTTGATCCGGCGGCAGTGTCATAGTAGGCATGAACATAATAGACGCCGGTTCCTTTGTGAGCGCTCATGGGCACAGAACAGTCCCAGCTGCCATTTTGCCCTTTTGAGCCGTTGTACCATTTCAGATCGTCCTGGCCGTTTACGCTGCTCCACACCGCAAACCGTACCTTGGTCACCGCCCTGCCGGTATAGGCGCCGGTCAGCTGCAGGCGGATCCGGCCTCCCGCGGGATCCCAGCTTCCAGTGAGAACAGCCCCGGAACGGTCTACCGTCACATTCTGGGCAAGTCCGTCAAGAAAATAGCCGTTTCCCAGGCTGTCAAAAGCATAAAAATGCAGGAAATAGATTCCCTCGTCATACTGATGGGCCGCCGTGTCTACATCCACATACCATTGGCCGTTGCCGCCCTTGGCGTCGATCCAGGTCAGATCATCCTGACCGTTTACCTGACTCCACACGCCGGCCCGGACACTGACCGTATTCCCCGGCACGGTTACCTGGCTGACAGTGCCCCGGAAAGATCCGGACAGACTGTCATAAACCTCGGCGCTGCCTGCCCCGTAAAGGGCTTCTCCGGGAATCTCTGTCCCGGATTCTGTTTCCAATGCCTCTTCCGGATCTGTGGAGGCCAGGGCAGGATCCTCATCCGCTTTCGCGGACTGAGAAAATGTCAAAATCATAAACAATGTCAGAACTGCCGCCGTCAAAACCGATTTTCGCCAACTTCTCCTTTTCATATGCCGTCTCCGCTCCTTAATTTCTGCTTTTTTTGCATTCGTTGAAACAATCATAATCACAATATAATTTACCACAACTGCCAGGAAATAACAAGTGGCAACCGCCCGGGCGCCCGTTCTCACAGCGGAAAAAACTTTACAAAAAAAGATATCTCATGGATCAGACACATGAAATATCTTTTTCTTTTCAACCAATATTTTTTTGCCGGAACGGGGCCGCGCCTCCAGCCTTTTTAACATCCCCTCTGATAATCCAGATAATGCTTCAGATTCCGGTTGCGCATCAGGGCATACAGCATAAAAATGCCCCAGAGAATGCTGACCGCGCCGATCCCGATAAACAGGCCGCTGACAACAGGCAGATTTTCAGAGAAAAGTTGAAATCCCCTCCGGACAACCGCGAAATCTCCCCCAATGGAGCCGGCCCCATTGGTCATGGAATTTTGCCAGACCAAACATAAGAATCCGGAAAGTATGTTCAAAACCGCGAGAAGTATGTAAAATCCTCTGGCAATGGCGCTGCCTCTGAAAATGAAAAACGCCAGCACCAGCTGTATCAGCAGAGCCATAAACTGCATATGCAGGATCGCGGACAAAAGTGAGATCACCAGATTTACCACAACCACCACAGTCAGCAGCCTCCGGCCCTTTTCACACAGGATACGGTTTTCCTCTGCCGCCTCCTGATCCCATTGGAACAGAGCTTCATTTGCCATATATCCACATCCTTTTTCATAATGTCATCCAAACCGCGTCTCCATGGGGTTTCCCGTCCCAAACAGCCGCGGTCCGCCGCTTTCCACATGATCATACCATAGATCAGGGTGAGATTCTATAGGCTGATTCTGGTAAATTCTCTGTTTTTCCGGGCTTTTTATGCCTTACAGATCCGGAATCTGCCAGTCAATGGGCGTTTCTCCGTGTTCCTTTAAAAATTCATTGGCCCGGCTGAAATGCCTGCAGCCGAAAAATCCCCGGTACGCTGACAGCGGGCTTGGATGAGGCGCTTTTAGGATCAGGTGCTTAGGATTGTTCAGCATGGCCGCTTTCCGCTGAGCCGGGCTGCCCCAAAGCAGATACACCACCGGTCTGTCAATCTCATTGACCGCCCGGATCGCCGCGTCGGTAAATTCCTGCCAGCCAATGTCCCTGTGAGAAAACGCCTGATGGGCGCGGACCGTAAGCACCGTATTCAACAAAAGAACTCCCTGCTCAGCCCACTTGGTCAGATCGCCGCTGTGTGGGATCTCACATCCCAGATCCTCATGCAGCTCCTGATAGATATTGACCAGAGAGGGCGGGATCTTTACGCCTTTCTTTACGGAAAAGCAAAGGCCATGTGCCTGTCCCGGTTCATGGTAGGGGTCCTGCCCAAGGATCACAACCTTTACCTTGCCAAGCGGCGTCAGGTGAAACGCGTTGAACAGATCGTCCGCAGGCGGATACACCACCTGGGAATGGTATTCTGACAAAACCGTCTGATGAAGTTTTCGATAATAGGGTTTGGAAAATTCCGGTTTCAGTACCGGAAGCCAGTCGTTGGAAATAGGGGGCATCAGCATTCTTCCTTTCTTTTACAGCCGCACAGATACGCCTCGGTCCCGAAGGTATTTTTTTAAGTCGCGGATCTCCATTTCCCGATAATGGAACAGAGAAGCCGCAAGAGCCGCGTCCGCGCCGCATCCGGTCAGCACATCATAAAAGTGTTCCATGGTGCCGGCGCCGCCGGAAGCAATCACCGGAACAGACACATTTTCCGCGATCAGCCTGGTCAGCTCCTGATCGTAACCGTTTTTGGTTCCGTCACAGTCCATACTGGTCAGCAGAATCTCTCCGGCTCCAAGGGACTCTGCTTTTTTTGCCCACCAGAGGGCGTCGATGCCTGTATCAACTCTGCCGCCGTTCAGATAAATATTCCAGCTGTCTTTTCCCGGACAGCGCTTGGCGTCAATGGCCACCACTACGCACTGACTGCCGAATTTTTCCGCGGCCTGAGAGATCAGATCGGGGTTTTGAATGGCGGCGCTGTTGACGGAAACCTTGTCCGCCCCCTCCCGCAGGATCACCTTAAAATCCTCTACAGAACGGATCCCGCCGCCTACAGTAAAGGGAATGAATACTTTCCGGGCCACTCTCCTTACCATGTCAACCACAGTGTTCCTGGCATCGGAGGACGCGGTGATATCCAGAAATACCAGTTCATCGGCGCCGGCCCTGTCATAGGCCGCGGCAATCTCCACCGGATCGCCTGCGTCCTTCAGATTGACAAAATTCACGCCCTTTACCACTCTTCCGTTATGAACATCCAGACATGGAATGATTCGTTTTGTAAACATAGCCTGTCCCTTCTCTCACGATTTCTGCTTTTCTTTCCCCAGATCCGCAAAATTCTGCAGGATCTGAAGCCCCACGTCTCCGCTTTTTTCCGGATGAAACTGACAGGCAAAAACGTGATCCTTTTCCACCGAAGCGTGAATGGAAACGCCATAACGGGCTGTGGCCTTTACCGTGTCCGGTTCCTCCGCCCTGAGATAGTAGGAATGTACAAAATATACATAGGGATGACCGGACAGACCGGCAAACAGCCGTCCCCCGTTTTGCAGGTCAAGGGAATTCCAGCCGATATGAGGGATTTTAAGCCCCGGCGCCGGCGGAATCCGAAGAATTTTTCCCTTTAAAATGCCAAGGCCTTCCACTCCGGGACTTTCCTCACTTTTCTCAAATAAAAGCTGCAGTCCCAGACAGATTCCCAAAAGGGGCGTCCCCTGTTCCACGGTTTCTCTGATCACCTGGTCCAGACCATACTTTTTCAACTGAGCCATAGCGGTGCCAAAGGCGCCAACCCCCGGCAGGATCACTTTGTCCGCGGACAGGATCTCTTCACGGTCTCTTGTGATCAAAGGATCCTCCCCCAGGCAGGCCAATGCCTTTTCCACACTCCTCAAATTGCCCGCGTCATAGTCGATAATCGCAATCATACTGTTTCTTCCTCTTATTCTCCCTCTAATGTAAACCAGAACTCCACGCCGTTGTCATAGTTTTTCACGCCGTACTGCTGATTCAAAGATTCCATAATGGCCTTTACAATGGACAGGCCGATGCCGCTGCCGCCGTACTCCCTTGTGCGGGCTTTGTCCACCTTATAAAACCGGATCCAGATCTTGTCGATATCCTCCTCCGGAATGGGCTGTCCCGTGTTAAACACAGATATCCGCACGGTTTTGTCTTTCTTTTTGATCCGCACGTCGATCCTGTTTTCATTGGCCACATGATTGAGGGCATTGCTCATATAGTTGGTAAATACTTCTTCCACCTTGAATTCGTCGGACCAGACATACACCGGCTGCTTTGTATTGCAGGACACCGTAACCCCTTTCTGTTCTGCGAGAACTCCCATGGAGTTCAGGATATTGTTCACCAGAACCGTCACGTCAAACCGCTCCATGGTTACCTGGTCGCTGCCAAACTCGATCTGGTTCAGGGTCAGAAGCTTCTGTACCATGCCGTTCATCTTCTTTGCCTCGTCCATAATCACGTCGCAGTAAAATTCCCGGCTTTCCGGATCGTCGTTGATACATTCCCGCAGTCCTTCCGCATAGCCCTGGATCAGGGAGATGGGCGTCTTTAATTCGTGAGACACATTGGACAGGAAATCCTTTCGCATCTCGTCGATCTGGATCTTCTGCTCAATATCCCGCTTCAGCTCATTGTTGGCGGTCTTTAAGTCGGATATGGTCTCCTCCAGCTTATAGGACAGCTCGTTCATATGCTCTCCCAGAGCGTCGATCTCCTCCATGCCGCCGCCAATGTATTTTACATTAAAATTCAGTCCTGACATTTCACTGGATATTTTGATCAGATTGTTCAGGGGCCTTGTGATCCTCTCTGAAATATACCAGATACAGATGATGCTCAAAAATGAAATAAACACCGCCACAAAAGCCAAAAACCGGTTTGTCAGCTCCACGTTTTCCCGGACGCTTTCCAGCGCCGTACGCACAATGAAGAAATTGCCGGAATCCAGAATTCCCACCATTTCCAGATAATCTGAATTCAGCCGGGTGTCTCTTGTCCTGATGATCCTGTAGGCATCCGTTTCTTTCAGCACCGTAGTGGAACGGTTGTTTACGTCCAGGGAGTCTCCGTACACATAGCTGATCAGACGGATCCGCAGGGATTCGTCATAAAAATTGGAAAACGGATAAATGACATTTAAGGCGGGATCCGCGATCATCACGGTCATGTTGTAATTGTCGCAAAAGGATTCCATCTTCAGCTGAAACTGGTCTGTCTGGATATCGCTGATCTCTTTTGCCTCGTTCATAACATGAAAGATGTTCTGCAGAGACTGCTGCTTGCTGCTGTTGTATACCCGTTCCAGGAAAATATTGTTGATTCCCCAAAACAAAAACAGGGTGCCAAGCAGCAGGGCAAAGGTCATGACCGCGATCTGCCGCTTAATTGAATGGATCATATGATTTACACCTCAAATTTATATCCCATGCCCCAGATAGTCCGGATATATTCCCCTTTGCTGCCCATTTTGCTGCGAAGCTTTTTCACATGGGTATCAATGGTTCTGGCATCGCCGAAATAATCGTAATTCCATACATTATTGAGAATCTTTTCCCTGGAAAGCGCAATTCCCTTGTTTTCCACAAAATACGTCAGCAGCTCAAATTCCTTAAAGCTAAGCTCAATGGGCTTTCCGTCGATCTTTACCTGATGGGCCGCCTTGTTGACCTCGATGCCTCCCACGCTGATCACCGCGTCCGCTCCAATGACATTGCTCCGCCGCAGAATGGCCTCTACCCGCGCCACCAGGATTTTGGGACTGAACGGCTTGGAAATGTACTCGTCCACGCCCAGGTCAAATCCCTGAAGCTCGTCCCGCTCGTCTCCCTTGGCGGTAAGCATGATGATGGGCACGTCGCTGTAGGAACGGATCTCTTTGCAGACCTCCCATCCGTCCATCTTGGGCATCATCACGTCCAGGATAATCAGGGCAATGCCCTTGTTTTCGTAAAAAATATCCAGCGCTTCCTCTCCGTTGGACGCTTCCAGAACCTCATAATTCTGTTTGACAAGAAAATCCTTTACCAGCTTCCGCATTCTGCTTTCATCATCCACTACCAGTATTTTTACGCTTTCCATGAAAATTCCTCCTCATTGCAAGTATTGACCGGGATTCTGTCATTATCCTACCAGACAATTATGATGACTTTGTGAAAGGCCGGACAGCAAACGATTCTGAAAAAAGCGCTGAAAAATCCGTTTCCTACCGTTCTTCCCTGAAGTAGTTGACGCCGCAGGATGCCGGCTGCGCCTTTTCTCTGGACTGTCGGATGGAAGTCAGCACCAGCACAAGGGCCGTCACCAGAAACGGCAGCATATCGTAAATGGCAATGGGAATATCCAGTTTGAAGAAATTATAATATTTCAGTACCCGGAGGGCGCCAAATACCAAGGAGCCAAACAATGCCTTCGCCGGGCTCCATGTGGCAAAGATTACAAGGGCAACGGCAATCCAGCCCAGTCCTCCTACGGAATTGCTGATCCAGACGCCGCCATTGATGATCATTACACAGTAGGCGCCGCCAATGCCGCAGATGCCTCCCCCAAGAAGCAGATGCAGATATTTCCATTTTGTCACGGGAATGCCGGCCGCTGCCGCCGCCCCGGGATTTTCTCCGATAGCCCGCACATTCAGTCCGGTCTTTGTCCGTTTAAAATAAAACGCAAGGAGAATGGCAAGGGCAATGCCCAGATAAACAAAGGGATTGTAGGAAAACAAAAGCTCTCCCACCACGGGAAGATCGCTGAGCTTGGGAATGTGGATATTCCGCATCTGCCGGGTGATGGTTTCCGGCAGCTTCAGGGATCCGGTTTCAGACCGGCCCAGCATGTAAATCCCAATGAAATTGGATAAACCGATGCCAAAAATGGTCAGCGTAAGACCGGTTACATTCTGGTCTGCCATAAAGGTCACTGTCAGCACCGCGTAAAGCAGTCCGCCCAAAGCGCCTGCGGCAAATGCCGCCAGCAGCGCCAGAAGAAAATTGTCCGAGACATATCCGACCATAAACCCTGCGCAGGCGCCAAGAGACATCATGCCCTCTACGCCCAGATTCAAATGCCCGGCCTTTTCATTGACGATCTCTCCCAATGTACCAAACAGCAAAGGCGTTCCGGAGCCTACCGCCGCCACGAGAAATTTCACAAACATACTCATGACCTGCCGCCTCCTTTCTTACGCAGTACAAATTGATACCGCAGGAAAAACTCACTGGCAAGAACGCAGAACAGGATAATGCCCTGAAGCACGTCCGCGCAGTCCGCTGAAAGGCCGTATTCCGACTGGATCACGGTGCTTCCCTTTTCCAGAACGCTGAACAGAAACGACACCAGCAAAATCCCCCAGGGATTCAGCTGAGCCAGCCAGGCCACAATGATGGCCGTAAAGCCCACGCCTCCTGCCACGCCGGTGGCAAGCGTCATATCCGATCCGGTGGCCTGAGCCATACCGGCAATGCCGCAGATGCCGCCGCTTAAAAACATGGTGCGCAGAATAATCTTCTTCACGTTCATTCCCGCGTATTTGGCAGTGCCGTGACTGTTTCCCACAACACTGATCTCATAGCCGTGCTTGGTATATTTCAAATATACAAACACAAAAATAAGCAGGATCAGTCCGAAGATCCATCCCATCTGCACTCCAAAAAGCTTATCCAGCTGGGAGTTTTGCGCAAAGCGGGCGATTTTTGGAAATCCCGGAGATTTGGGATCTGCCCATACCGTATCCCGCAGCAGGCAGATGATATTCAGCGCGATGTAATTCAGCATCAAAGTAAACAGGGTTTCATTGGTCCCCCATTTTGCGTTGAAATAGGCGGGGATCAGGCCAAACAGCCCGCCTCCCGCAAAGCCCGCGATGATCATCACGATGATCAGCACCCAGTGGGGCCAGTCGCTGTGGAACAACGCGAAATAGGAGGCAAAGACCGCTCCCATGATCAGCTGTCCCTCCGCGCCGATATTCCAGAAACGCATTTTAAAGGCCACTGTAACGCCCAGGGAGCAGATAAACAGCGGGATCATGATCTTGATCGTGGCCTGAATGACCATGGGGCTTCTGAAAGCCCCTTTGATAATGGTGGCATAGATCACAAGAGGATTGTGTCCCAGGCAGAGAATAAACAGCCCGCCTGCCACAAGGGCCAGCAAAAGGGCCGCCGCCCGCAGCAGATAAATCTGATATCTGGGCAGATCCGCCCGCTTGGCTGTACGGATCAGGGGCTCTTTTCCGCTACTCATGGCCCATCACCTCTCTTTCGCCTGCTCCGGCCATCATAAGACCGATCTGCTCTTTTGTGGCCTGTTTCGCGTCCACGATCCCTGTCACCTCACCGTGACAGAGCACCATGATCCGATCGGAAAGGGCCAGCAGCACATCCAGATCCTCTCCGATGAACATCACCGCCACGCCCTTTTGTTTTTGCTGATTTAACAGATCATAAATGGTATAGGAGGAGTTGATATCCAGCCCCCGCACAGGATACGCGGTAATCAGCACATTGGGCCTGGATTCGATTTCTCTGCCCAAAAGCACTTTCTGTACATTTCCTCCGCTCATCATTCTCACCGGCATGTCCACAGAGGGGGTTTTGATATCCAGCTTTTTCACAAGCTCTTTGGCCATCTTTCTGGCCGGTTTTCTCCTGACAAAGGGACCCTTTGTATTTTTGTAGCTTTTCAGAAGCATATTGTCCACCATGCCCATTGAAGCCACAAGTCCCATTCCCAGCCGGTCTTCCGGCACAAAGCTCATGTGGATGCCCATATTGATGATTTCATTTGGCGTCTTGCCTTTCAGATCCTTTTTTTCATAAAGGATAGCCCCTTCTTTAACAGGGATCAGACCGGCGATGCTTTCGCAGAGCTCCTTCTGTCCGCTTCCGGCAACCCCTGCCACACCCAGAATCTCTCCTCTTTTCAGAACAAAGTTTACGTCTTTCAGGCCCGCGGAACCGTCGGGCTTGTCCACCTTCAAATGAAACACATGCAGCAGGTCTGACGGATCCTCATATTCCGGCCGCCTGATTTCCAGTGTCACTTCGTGGCCCACCATCAGCTCGGTCAGTTTCTGGGGACTGGTCTCTTTTGTGATCACCGTGTCAATGCTTTTTCCTTTTCTTAAAATCGTTACCCGGTCGCTGATCTCCATTACCTCATTGAGCTTGTGGGTGATGATGATCACTGCCGCGCCCTCTTCCCTCATTTTTCGGAGAATGGCAAACAGCTTCTGGGTTTCCTGAGGCGTAAGCACCGCGGTAGGCTCATCCAGGATCAGGATTCTGGCGCCCCGGTACAGCACCTTCAAAATCTCCACCGTCTGTTTCTCGCTGACGGACATCTCATAAATCTTTTGATCCGGATTGATCTCCAGGCCGAATTTTTCGCTGATCGCGAGAATATCCCGGCGCAGCTGCTTTGTCTTTGGAAGCTTTCCTTTTGTGCCCAGGACGATATTTTCCATGGCGCTCTGCACCTCCACCAGCTTAAAATGCTGATGGATCATGCCGATCCCCAAAGCGTCCGCGTCTATAGGGGAACTGATAACGACTTCCTTTCCGTCGATCAGTATCTGTCCCCCGTCAGGATGATAGATCCCGGAAAGCATGTTCATCAGCGTGGTTTTTCCGGAACCGTTCTCCCCAAGCAGCGCCAGGATCTCCCCATATTTTACCTGCAGATCTACACTGTCGTTTGCCACCACAGTTCCAAATACCTTTGTAATTCCTTTACACGCAATGGCCGGCCTTTCGGTATTGGTATCTGACATAGGCGTCTCCTCTCTTTTCTTCTTCCTGTAAAAAAAGGGCCGCCTCAAAATGAAATTTTTTTAACAGATCATTTTGAAACAGCCCCCTGTGATTTATCTGATTTTTACTGCGCGCTCTCTTCCACAATATTCTTGAAGTACCAGTTGATTCCTCCTGTGATGGTAGCGTCGTCCAGCGTGCCGCCTTCTTCGCCCACAGTGGATCCGTCGTTTGTCTCGATCACACCGTCAAATACGTTGAAGCTTCCGTCAATGATGGATTTCTTTGCCTCTTCGATCTTTGCGGCAGCCTCAGGATCGTTGAAATCCGCCAGATCGGAAATGTCCACCAGGCCTTCCGCCAAGCCGCCATAGTAGTTGGAGCCGTCATAGCTTCCATCTATGATGCTCTGCACATACGCGGTATAGTAAGCGCCCCAGTCCCACAAAACAGAGCAAAGCACTGCCTTGGGAGCGTCCTTGATCATATCGCTGTTGTAGCCTACGCCCCAGACATTTGCCTCTTCTGCCGCAAGCTGCGGGTTGGGCGTATTACAATGCTGTCCGATCACGTCGCAGCCTTCCGCGATCAGCGCCTTGGCCGCTGCGGATTCTCCCTCGGGATCGTACCAGCTGTTGGTAACTCTTACATAAACCTTTGCGTCGGGATTTACCGAATAAATTCCCATGGCAAAGGCATCCAGTCCGCCGGTCACCTCGGAGTTGTCCTTATTCTGAGCCGCCACATAGCCGATCTTATTGGACTGGGTCTTCAGGCCGGCCGCGATTCCGGAAAGATATCTTGCCTGATAGATCCGTCCGAAATAGTTGGTAAAGTTTTTCCCGTTGCTCATATAACCGGTGCCGTGGGCAAAATAGATATCCGGAAACTCTTCCGCAAGCGCTGCCACAGTTTCCATATAACCCCAGCTTGTTGCGAAGATTACATTGCAGCCCTCTTCAATACACTCGCGGATGGCTGTTTCAGTTGCGGTAGGGTCTGAATCGTCTATGTTGTTCTTGCGGACGATCTGGCTGTCCTCAAGACCGATATTCTTCTGCATTGCCTAGACTCCCAGATCATGGGTATATGTATATCCGGAACCCTCCGCGGGATCTGTAATGTGGATTACGCCGATTTTGAGATCCTCTTTGACAATGGGCTTCATACCGGATTCCCCGCCGTCCTGGTCTGTGTTTGCGTCAGCGCCGCTTTCCGATGCGCTGTCTGTCCTGGTATCGGATTTCTCGCCGCTTTCTCCACAGCCCGCGAACATGGTCACTGCCAGCGCCAGAACCAGCAAGATACTAAAAAATTTCTTCATCGTTTCCTCCCTCTCTTTTGCCGCCTGTAAAATAAGTACTGAAAATACGGTAATATTATAGCAAAACTGCATTCTCTCTGTAAAGCAATTTTTACATTTTTTTAACACTGTTTTCTTTTTATTGCAATGTTTTCCCGGTTATATTAAAATAATACAAAATACTGCATGGAGGGAATCCTATGAAGCTGCTGGAAGAACGAATCCAAAGGGACGGTGTCGTCAAAGAGGGAAATGTATTAAAAGTAGACAGTTTTTTAAATCATCAGATGGACATTGCCTTTCTGGAAGAAATCGGAAAGGAATTCAAGCGGCGGTTTGAGGGGGAAAAAATCACGAAGATCCTGACCATCGAAGCGTCCGGCATCGGCATCGCCTGCATAACCGCAAGATATTTTCAGGTACCGGTGCTGTTTGCCAAAAAAACCCAGACCAAAAACATTGCCGGGGAAGTTTACACCAGCAAAGTGGAATCTTTCACCCACGGCAAGGTCTATGACATCATCGTTTCCAGACAGTTTCTTGACTCCGGCGACCGGGTGCTGATCATTGACGACTTTCTTGCCAACGGAAAAGCGCTGATGGGACTGTTTGATATTGTCACCCAGGCGGGAGCCTCTCTGGCAGGGGCAGGCATCGTGATCGAAAAAGGATTTCAGCCCGGCGGACAGATGATCCGGGATATGGGCATCCGCCTGGAATCCCTGGCGATCATAGAGTCCATGGACGAACAGACCGGCTGCACTTTTCGGAAATGATCCGCCTTTTTTCTGTAACAAATCAGAGGGTGTCCCAAAAACGGAACACCCTCTTTTGATGATCTTTTACTTTGGCACCGGCGTAGGCCTCCTCTTATCAAACACTTCATTGACGTCAAACAGATCTGACAGCAGATCCACGCTGTCGTCGATCATATCATAGTACATCCGCTGGCCGTCCAGATTCCGGCGTCCCTGTCTGAGATACTCCAGCTCCTGATTAAACTGAACCCACACGGGATTGCTGTCTACATTGCAGAAATAATGGAATCCCAGAGATTTCAGATAAGTAAACCGCTCGTTGTCAGGCAGATACGGCGTCCAGGAGCCGATGTCGTCCCCAAACGCAAAGATGATGGCATCTACCTTATAAGTGCCGTTGTTTTCCAGAATGGGCCGCACCTGAGCCTCCCATTTCTGCGCGTCCTCCTGCAGCTGGCTGATGGAAATCTGACCGTAATAGCGGTGTCCCCAGCTGTGGCTTGCAAATTCCCAGCCCTGTTCCAGCAGCCGGTTGACTACTTTCTTCGCCTCTTCTACCTGTCTTGCCCATTCTTCCTCGCCGAGAGATTCCTTATACTTGTCGGCGGTGCGGTAGCCAAGCACGCCGTCGTAGCCGGTAAGAGCCAGGTAGCCCCGGGCGCCCTTGTAGGAAAAATCAGGATGGGCCGCTATGAAGTCCTCTAAAAGAGGAACCATGTCAAAGGATCCGTATGTGGCCGTACCGTCGTCATTGATCACCTCATTGGTGATGTTGCCGTCCTCGCCAATGCAGAGGCGGCTGGGGTACCCGTCTCCGTCCATATATTCATAATAGCTTACATCGTCCTGGGAGATTACAAAAGCCTTTTTGCCCTCAGGCAGCATGATCCTGCCCTGCTCCCATGTCACGGTGCCGTCCTCATGGGTCACATAACCGGCCATATCCCTCAGGCTCACAAGCACATAGCCTCTCTCATACATGGACTGCATAATGGCATTGAACTCCTCCACGGTAGTCATAACCTGGTTGTAGTCACCCTCTTTGTAGTCTCCGTCAAAGGCTTTCTCACAGTTGTTGATCAGCGTATGGAAGAAAATATGCGTCACGTCGGAAATGGGAAATTCCACCAGGCTGTTTTTCATGGTCTCATAACCGGAGATCAGCTCGGATACCCGGGTATCGTTCTGATAGTTTTCCACTGTCTGCAAAAGGGCAATGGCCCGGTCATAATCGTAGCCCGCGGCGGCTGCTTCCGCCTGGGACATCAGATCAGCGCGGCGCTGTTCTTTCTCTTTTTTCTCCGCGTCATCCTTCTGCTCACTGGTCTGGCCCTGTCCGTTTCCCTGATTATTCTTGCCGCTGTGAGACCTGCCGTACAGGATCCCACCGATGATGCCGGCGGCAACGCCCAGCACGATAATAGCCAGCAGCAGGCTTATCAGAATTCTTGCTCTTCTCTGTTTTTTCCTCTTTTTTGCCCGGAGCTGCTGTCTGCGGCGTTCGATCTGTTCGTTTGTGGCCTCCACCACCTGACCGCTCCTGGTCTTCTTTTCCTCAGCCATAGTTCCTCCATTCACACAGTACTTTTGTCTGACACCGGAAAAAACTGTCTTTTTCACAGCGTCTGCTTTTTTGCTACTGTTATTATGCGGACATTATATCATATAATTCCTATAAATTCCAGTTTTCACCCAAATCTCCCACAAGTTTTTTCAGTCTTTGATGTTCCAGAGACGCAAGGTTCGGATCCTCTGCCAGCAGATCCAAAACCGCCTCCTTTGCCTCATATAAAACTGACGCGTCCTGCACAACATCTCCCAGCCGGAATTCCAGCGCGCCGCTCTGCCGGATGCCGAAAAGATCTCCCGGGCCCCGCAGGGCAAGATCCTTTTCCGCGATCTCAAAGCCGTCGTTGGAATGATTCAGAATATCCAGCCGCTCTCTTGTCTCCGGCTTTCTGCTGCCGCTGACAAAAATACAGTAGGATGCGTTTGCGCCCCTGCCTACCCGGCCCCGCAGCTGATGCAGCTGAGAAAGACCGAACCGGTCCGCGTTTTCGATCATCATCACCGTGGCGTTTGGCACATTGATCCCCACCTCAATGACGGTGGTGGACACAAGGATGTCCAGCTCCCCTGCCAGAAAGGATTCCATCACCTGATTTTTGTAAGCCGGTTTCATCCGTCCGTGAAGAGTGCCGATCCGAATGTTTTTGGGAAACCATTCCGCCAGTTTTTCCGCGTAATCCGTCACATTTTCCCCATCCAGCAGTTCGCTTTCCTCTACCATTGGACAGATCACATAGGCCTGCCGTCCTTTTTGGATCTCCTGATAGATGAACCGGTAGGCGGCCTGCCTCTTTTCTGTGTCAATGACGCAGTTTTTGATGGGGATCCGGTGGGCAGGCATCTGCCGGATCATGGATATGTCCAGATCGCCGTACAAAAGCAGCGCCAGCGTTCTGGGGATGGGGGTGGCGCTCATGACCAGCACATGGGGCCATGCTCCCTTTTTGGACAGGGCTTCCCGCTGTTTTACCCCAAACCGGTGCTGTTCATCGGTAACGGCAAAGGCAAGGTCATGATATTCCACCGATTCCTGAATCAGGGCATGGGTGCCGATGATTATGTCGATCAGACCCAGGGCGATCTGATCGTGCATCCGCCGCTTTTCCCCGGCGGTAAGAGATCCGGTGAGAAGTCCCACCCGGTAGGGCAGCCTGTTTTTCTTCACCAGATCCAAAACCGTATCGTAATGCTGTTTCGCAAGCACTTCCGTAGGCGCCATCATCACGCTCTGAAAGCCGCATGCCGCCGCTGTAAAGCAGCCCAGAACCGCCAGGATGGTCTTGCCGCAGCCCACGTCTCCCTGAAGCATCCTGTGCATAACGCCGCTTCCCGCAAAGTCCCGCTTCATATCCTGCCAGGCTTTCAGCTGATCCTTTGTCAGCTGATAGGGCAGGGAGGCGATCACTTTTTCCACCGCCCCATCAGGCTTCAGAGGATAACTGTTTTCGGTTTTCGAAAGCTCCCTCCTGTGCCCTTCCAAAGCAAGCATAAAATAAAAAAACTCATCAAACACCAGACGCCTGCGGGCGCTGCGAAGCGTCTCCATATCTGGGGGAAAATGAATCGCCCGCAGGGCGGTTTCATAGTCCTCCAGCCCGTATCTGTCACGGATCTTTTCCGGCAGAGGATCCTCAATGCCGGAAAGAGACAAAAAAGCCTGGCTTGCCGTTTTGGTGATCAGATTGTTGGTCACCCCTTTTGTAAGGGCATACAACGGCTGCAGGCTGTGCATTTTTTTCTCATAGGCGGCCGGCGTGTAAATCTCCGGCTGGATCAGATTATAACGGCTGCCCTTTACCTGCAGGCGGCCCCGAAAAAGATAACGGCTTCCTGTATGTAAAGTATTTGCAAGAAACGGCATATTAAACCACAGAAGCTGCAAAATCCCCGTTTCATCTTTTATATTTGCCACAGTGGTCTTCAGGCGGCCTCCATACCGCACCAGCGGCCGGCTCTGGATCTGCCCGTACACCGTCACAAACCCTTCTCTTTCCCCAAGAGAGTCAATTGAGACCGGAGGATCATAGGCGATATAATCCCGGGGATAATTGTGCAGCAGATCTTCTATGCTGTCGATCCCAAGGTTTGAAAAACGGCGGGCTGTTTTTTCACCGATTCCCTTTAACAGCTGCAGTGAATCCTTCGGTTCCATAATGCCTCCCTCTACAGGATCCCAAACTGGCAGGAGGTTGTCTCAAACTGCTTTGAAACAACCTCCTTTTTTCTGTCCGGATCCTTTACTCTACAGAAACAATATAATAATAGATCGGCTGACCGCCGTACTGCAGCTCCATATCGCAGTCGGGGAACTGTTCCTCCACTTTGGCCGCGAATTCCTCCGCTTTTTCGGCGTCCACGTCATCTCCGTACAACAGGCTGATCAGACCGGTCTCCTCATCCACAAGCTTTTTCAGCATCTCCATGGTGGTTTCCTCAATATCCTGGCCCACTGCGAGGATTCCGTCGTCGCCAATGCCCATAATATCTTCCTTGGTGATCTCAAAGCCGTCTACACTGGTATCCCGCACCGCGTAGGTAACCTGTCCGGTCTTCACATCGGCAATCTCTTCCAGAATGGCTTTTTCATTTTCCTCCGGCTCCGCGTCGGGAGAAAACGCCACCATGGCGGCAATGCCCTGAGGCACTGTCTTTGTGCCGATCACAATGATATTTTTGTCCTCCACCAGATCCCGGGCCTGATTGGCTGCCAGAATGATGTTTTTGTTGTTGGGCAAAATGAAAATGGTGTCCGCGTTGACCTGGTCAATGGCGTTTAACAGATCCTCCGTACTGGGATTCATAGTCTGACCGCCCTCGATCAGATGATCCACGCCCAGCTCGCGGAAGATCTCATTCAGGCCGTCGCCGATGGATACCGCCACAAAGCCGTATTTTTTGCGCTCCTGGCCGCTTTCATCGGAAACTGCCTCTTCGTCTTTAAGCCCGTCATTTTCCCCCTTCTGGAACAGCAGCTCCTGATGCTCCTCGCGCATGTTGTCGATCTTCATGGAAGTGAGGGATCCGTAGCTGAGGCCTTTCTGGATGGCGTTGCCCGGCTGGTTCGTATGCACATGAACCTTTACGATATCGTCCATGGAAACGCAGACGATGGAGTCGCCGATGGATTCCAGATAGGCTTTGAACCGCTGTTCCTCAGCAGGCCCGAATTCCTTTTCCAGCATAATGATAAATTCGGTGCAGTAACCAAATTTGATATCCGCGTCTGCCAGGTTTGCCGGTCTGTTTTCCCTGGGACGGGAAACAGAGGGTTCAACGGAAAGATCCAATTCCTTTCCCAGAAGGCCGTCAAGGGCGCCCTTCATCACCTGCATCAGGCCCTGTCCGCCGGAATCCACCACTCCGGCCTCTTTCAGCACCGGCAGCATATCCGGGGTCTGGGCCAGAACCTGATCGCCGTACGCGATCACCTCATTCATAAACAGCTCCAGATCATCGCAGTCGGCCAGCTCCGCCGCCTTTTGGGAAAGACCTCTGGCAACAGTCAGGATGGTCCCCTCCTTTGGCTTCATGACGGCCTTATACGCGGTCTCCACCGCTTTTTCCGCCGCCTGTGCTAGCACGCCGCAGGTCAGCTGTTCACACCCGCTGATCACTTTTGTAAAGCCTCTGAAAAGCTGAGACAGGATTACGCCGGAATTTCCTCTGGCGCCGCGAAGGGAACCTGTGGAAATGGCTTTTGCCAGAGCGGGCAGCGTCACGTTCTGCAGCGCGGTAACTTCCCGGACCGCCGACATGATCGTCAGAGTCATATTGGTGCCGGTGTCTCCGTCCGGCACGGGAAACACATTCAGTTCATTGATCCATTCTTTTTTTGCATCAAGATTTGCAGCGCCTGCCAGAAACATTTTGGACAATGTTTCTGCGTTGATCGTCGTAATAGCCACAACCTTATCCTCCTTGTTAATCGATGACGCGAACGCCTTCTACATAAATATTGATCTGACCGATCTCCATACCGGTAAACGCCTGCATCTTATACTTCACACTGCTGATCAGATTTTCCATCACAGTGGGGATGTTGACGCCGTAGGAAACGATCACATGATAATCAAGGAACAGCCGGTTGTCTTTCACTTCCACGTTGATGCCCTTTGTCCAGGAATCTCTCCGCAGAAGCTTTACTACGCCGTCTGCCACATTCACCCATGCCATTCCCACAATGCCGAAGCACTCTACCGCCACGCTTCCGGCATAAGTTGCGATCACTTTGGGGTCAATATATATCTCACCTAAATCGGTACGAAAATTTCCTTTCATTAGACTTCCCTCCATTGATCTGAATTTTACAATACAGAATCATTATAACCTTATTCTGGCAAAAAAGAAAGACTTTTTCTCATTTCCTATAAATTTTACGATTTTTTCATATTTTGCTTGCATTCACAGTTCTTTTCTGTTAAAATAACATCCGTTATGAGCGGATTCGTTCTGACATTCACTCAAGTCTGTATTTGGGAGGTGCAATGATGGCAAGATGTGCAATTTGCGACAAAAGCGCTCATTTTGGTAACGCTGTGAGCCATTCACATAGACGTTCCAACAAAATCTGGAAAGCAAACGTAAAGTCCGTTCGCGTTAAAGTCAACGGCGGCGCAAAAAAAATGTACGTTTGTACTTCCTGCTTACGTTCCGGCAAGGTTGAACGGGCATAACATAATACCAAATAAACAGCGGCTGTCTCAGGGCAAACAAAAAATGTTGTTCTGAGACAGCCGTTTTTTTACTCCTTTTTCTGCCCGGCCAAATAATCAATAAACTGCTGAGCCGTTCGCCCGGAAAGACCTCCATGGCTCAGTTCCCATTGATTGGCCTCCAGATACAGCTGTTCTTCGGGTATGGAAAGGCCGCTGCGCTCCGCCAGCACCTTTACCATGTTCTGAAATTCCTTTTTGCCCGGAGACACAAAGAAAATGGAGACGCCAAACCTTGCGGCAAGGGAAAGCTTTTCCTGTACCGTATCGGAAGGATGCAGGGCGTCCCTGCGCCCCTCTTTGTCCCGGAAGCTTTCACTGATCAGATGCCGCCGGTTGGAGGTGGCGTAGATCAGCACGTTGTCCGGCTTTTTCTCCAGTCCTCCCTCAATGACAGCCTTTAAATACTTGTATTCGATCTCAAAATCCTCAAAGGACAGATCGTCCATGTAAATGATGAATTTATAGTTTCGGTTCTTGATCTGGGCGATCACCTTGGGCAGATCCTGAAACTGATGCTTGTATACTTCAATCATCCGGAGCCCTTTGTGATAATACTCGTTTAACAAAGCCTTGACACTGCTGGACTTGCCGGTGCCCGCGTCTCCAAACAGCAGGCAGTTGTTGGCCCGTCTTCCGCTGACAAAGGCATCCGTATTGTCGCGCAGCTTCTTTTTCTGCAGCTCATATCCCACCAGATCACTGAAGTGAATGTGGCTTACGTTGGTGATCGGCAGAATCTCCACCTCTCCGTGGCTGTTTCTCACGCAAAAGGCTTTGTGAAGGCCAAATTTGCCTACGCCGAAATCCTTGTAGAACCGGACGATCTCCTGATGAAATTCCTGTACGCTGCCGGTACGGGCAAGATGCAGCGCCAGTTCATCGATCCGGTCCCGGATCCGTTTGTTAAACAGCTTTCTTTCCGATTTTGCGTTTTGAAAATCAAACAGCAGAGAAATACAGTCTGTTTCCAGCGTATCCTCCAAAGACCGCAGATCAAAATCAAACAGTTCCTTGAAAATGGCAAAATCCCGGTCCGCCGCGGCGTTGATACTGCCCTGGATCTGCCCGACAATCTCGCAGGCAGTGCTGAAAGCGTTTTCATGGTTTGCCAGCAGGTAAGTCAGAAAACAATGCCATACGTTGCCCTCAAAGCCATGACAGGCCGTCAGCTCTAAAAGACGGTTCACACAGGAATAAAGCAGCGTAGCCAGCGATTCTTTCTCCTGATGGGCGTCGTTATAATGATTGATCAGAAAGCACATATCGTCAAACAGCTGCTGTTCGTGAAATCCCTTGTACAACAACAAACGGTTTACCTGTATCATCTCTCATCACCTCTAATAGTTTCCCAGAATCCGCAGATTGATGGCCTCCGCCTCAATCCCCCTGATGGCGTTCTTTACGCCGTCGTCGTTCAGATTGCCGTCAAAATCCACAAAGATCCGGTATTCCCAGTTTTTATCCTCAATGGGTCTGGATTCGATTTTCGTCATATTCAGGTCGTTGTAAATAAAATTAGACAAAATATTATAAAGGCTTCCCTTTTCATGGGGCACCTCAAAACAGATGCTGACTTTTTTCGCGTCTTTCGCGAACATTTTCTGATTGGTGACAATGATAAAGCGGGTGTAATTTTTATTTTTCACAATGGACTGGGCAAGAACCTTCAGCCCGTAAAGCTCCGCGGCCTGCTGGCCGGCAATGGCCGCCTGGGTAGGATCCTGATCCTTCCGCACCTTTTTTGCCGCCGTGGCGGTGTTATCCATCTCCACCCGCTCCCATTCCGGATGGCTTTCCAGAAACCGGGTCGCCTGCAGCAGTCCCTGCTGATGAGAATAAACGGTTTTGATCTGATCCAGGCTGCTGTCCGGAGTGCCCAACAGCACATGATTGACAGAAATCACCTGCTCTCCTACGATATAATTTTCAAACTCCGCCAGCAGATCATAAATGTCCGATACGATGCCCGCCGTGCTGTTTTCAATGGGCAGCACCGCAAAATCCGCCGTGCCTTCATGGATGGCTACCATGGCGTCCTCCCATGTTTCCACATGAAAAGAACGAACCTCTTCCCCAAAATATTTCTGCATGGCTTTCTGGCTGTAGGCGCCTTCCACACCCTGGAACACCACACGCACTTTTTCCCGGTCAATATTGTCCACTGCCACAAAGGGAAGTCTTCCCGTAACCCCCTCCTTTGCCAGCAGGTGATACTGCAGTTTCCGGCTGATTGCCATGATCTGCCGGAACAGCTCTTCCACTCCGTGCCGGTTGAAGTCATTGGACGCCCTGTCTCTCAAAGCATGGATCTTCTGATCCTCTCTTTTTTTGTCCATGACTTTCTTTCCGCTGCGGATCTTATATTCCGCCACCTGTCCGCAAAGCTCCATACGCTTTTCAAACAGATCCAGGATCTGATTGTCCACCTGGTCGATCTTCTGTCTGATCATATCCAAATTGTCCATAAGTTCCTCCGTCTAAACACATTATGCTTTTTCAGAAGTTTCCTCCCGGGTATCTGAAACATCGGCTTTTTCTTTTAATTTTTGCTGCAGTTCCTCATAGAGCTCTTTCATGGTCTTGTGAAACAAAGGATGCCGTCTCCATGCGGCGATCTGGGTCATAGGCGCCAGAACAAATTCCCGGTTGTGCATATCCATATGAGGAATGGTCAGCCTTTTGGAATCGATGACCAGATCGTCATAAAGAAGAATGTCCAGATCCAGCGTTCTTGGCCCCCAGTGGATTTTTCTTTCCCGTCCCGCCTGCTGTTCGATGTCCTGAAGCACCTCCAGAAGCTTGTCCGGAGAATATACCGTGCGAAGCTCCATGCAGCCGTTTAAAAAATCCTCCTGTTCCACGCCGCCGTAAGGCTTTGTTTCTATCCAGTCCGTGACCTGGATCACCTGGCAGTTCCTGTCCGCTTCCAGAGTGGCCACCGCGTCTTCCAGATACATCATTCGGTCTCCGATATTGGAGCCAAGAGAGATATAGGCCCTGTGCCAGCCCCGGCTGATCTTTACGGATACATAATCCAGAGGAAGCGCAATGGGCGCCCAGGGCTTTTTGATTTCCAGATCAATGGCCTCCAGCCCCTCTGTCTCAATGAGCAGATGTCTGGCCAGATGTTCCGCGGCGGCCTCGATCAGCTGGAAGGTATTTTCCCGCATAAAATCCCTGATCACATAACAGATGTCCCCGTAATGGATCGTATTGACCAGACTGTCTTCCTCTCCCGCTTTTCTTGTATCTGTATACAAGGTGGCGGAGACAAGGAATTTCTGTCCCAGCACGTTTTCCTCCTCCAGCACCCCGTGGTTGCCAAACACCTGCAGGTCTCTGATCTCAATCCTGTCCAGTTTTTTCATCTGCACCTCACCTTTCTTCCCCCTGGTCTGCGTTTTCATACAAGATCGCTTCCGTCATGGCAATGGCCCGTTTATTTTCCATTACCTCATGCACCCGCACAAAACTGCATCCGTTCGTAACTCCATAGACCGTTGCCGCCAGAGTTCCCTCCAGCCTCTGCTCCACAGGCACGTCCAGAGTCTGTCCGATCACGGATTTTCTGGATACGCCCAGAAGAACCGGATAGCCCAGTTCTCTAATCCGGCGGATCTCTCGAAGCACCAGCAGATTCTGGTCGTATGTCTTGCCAAATCCCACGCCGGGATCCAGTATGATCCGATCTGCAGGCACTCCGGCCTTTCTCGCCTCTGAAACAATGTGCTTCAGGTCCTCCAGAACCTCTTCCATAAAATTGCCGTAGCGCGCCTGGGCGCGGTTATGGGTAAGACAGCAGGGAACCTGGTGATCCGCCGCGACCTTTGCCATCCGCGGATCATACTGAAATCCCCAGATATCATTCAGCATATCCGCCCCCGCTTCCAGCGCCGCTTCCGCCACCTGGCTTCTGTAAGTATCTACGGAGATTACCGGATCCAGTTCTTTCCGGATCCGTTCAATGACCGGCACGATCCGCCGGATCTCCTCCTCCAAGGGAATCTGCCGGTAACCGGGCCGGGTGGATTCCCCGCCGATATCAATCAGGTCAGCCCCTTCCGCAATCATTGCTTCCGCCCTTTTCAGCGCCTGATCACATTGAAAAAATCTGCCGCCGTCAGAAAAGGAATCCGGCGTGATGTTTAAAATTCCCATCACATAAGTACGATGCCGCAGATCAAATTCTTTTTTTCCGATCTTCATGTTTTCTCCATTTCAAACCGTCAGCGTGCCATCTTCCTGTTCCTCTTGGCGTCCCGCCCCGGGACGGTCATTTAATCCCGGATCTGAAGATTTTTCTTTTGAGGATCCCAGCTGCAGTCCTCCCTTGCGGGACAGCAGAAACAGTTTCTGGACGCCTTATCCGCCAGATAAAAAACAGACTCCGCCAGATGTTCCCCCTCCGGTGTTTCCGGCCCTTTTCTGTGAGAACGGATCAGCCGGCAGATCCAGTCTGTTTCCTCCCGGGAAAAGCCCTCCCGCAAAAGAATCTCTTCCCCATACCGGGCCGATGCCTCCTCATGGGGGATCTGACGCAGATACTGATCGCTTTTTCCAATGTCATGGAGAAGCGCGGCGGCGTAGATCCGCTCTTTTTCCACATTCAGACCCTGTTCCAGGCATTTGATCCAGGCGATCCTGGCCACCGCAAGGAAATGCGCCTCGTCATGGCGGCAGAAGATCCGTCCGTCCTCCAGTTCCTTTAACCGGTTTAACAGCCGCTGATAAGTGTCGTTTTCATAGATCCGATGCAGCCTGTCCATTTTCAAGCCCCTTTCAGCCTGTCACTTGCCGATCATTTTGAAAAAAGTATCGCAGGCTGCCTGATCCTCCCGAAACACGCCGCGCTTCACACAGGTCACAGTCTGTGTGCCGGCTTTTTTTATGCCCCGCATGGACATACACATATGCTCTGCCTCCAGCACCACCATCACCCCTTTGGGCTGCAGATGCTTCATGATGGCGTCGGCGGTCTGGGCGGTCAGCTGCTCCTGAATCTGAGGACGCCTTGCAAATACCTCCAGCACCCTGGGCAGCTTGCTGAGCCCTACTACTTGTCCGTCGGGAATATAGGCGATATGAGCCTTTCCAAAAAAAGGCAGCAGATGATGCTCACAGACGGAATAAAATGGAATGTCCTTTTCCAGAATCATCTCATTGTCCGATGCGGCGAACCGTTTGCCAAGATGCTTTTCAATCTCCGCCTCCGGGCCGGAAACCTCCCCCTGCTTCTGCAGAAGATCCAGGCCATAAAACAGTTCCCCGCACATGCGCGCCACCCGGTCCGGCGTCTCTGCCAGTCCCTCTCTGGAGGGATCTTCTCCGATCCCCTCCAAAAACAGCAGTACCGCCTCTCTGATTTTTTCCTGATCCATCATATCCTCACCTGTTTCAGATAATTTCTCATTTTTGTATTTTCAAACCTGTTTCAGATTTTCATATGCTTTTTCGGCCTCTGCCAGATAGGAAAGGGAGCCAAAGATCAGCACGATTCCTTCTGTTCCGGCGCGGCTTACCGCTTTTTCCACTGCCTCCGCCACACAATGACAGGCACAGACCTGATGGCAGTAACGGGCCGCCGTCTTTGCAAGCTGGCCGGCGGGCAGGCCTCTGCTTCCCGGAGGAGTCACGGTATGCACCGATGCCATCAGCTCCGCCATTTCCCGGCACATCACATCGGTCTCCTTGTCCCGGAAAATCCCAATCACCATATGGATCTTTTGAAATCCGTACAGCGAGATCATGGCCTCTTTCAGACGCCGAACGCCGTCCCTGTTGTGCGCGCCGTCCATCCAGACATCCGGGCGGCTGCCAAGCTTTTGCATTCTGCCCCTCCAGACAACCTGCTCAAAACCCTCCCGGATTGCCTGCCCGTCAATGGAAAACCCAAGTGTTTGCAGGCATCTGACACTTTCCAGGGCAATGGCGGCGTTTTCCAGCTGAAAGGGCCCGGCCAGCCCCGGAGAAATCTCTGACAGGCCTTTTAAATCCGCCAGGATCAGCTTTGCCCCCGCCTCCGTACAGCAATCCCGCAGCACCTGTTCTGCCCGGGGATCCTGAAACCCGGTAACGGCCACGCCTCCCGGCTTTATAATGCCCGCTTTCTGTTTTGCGATCTCTTCCAGCCGGTCTCCCAGAAAGGACATATGATCCATGGAGATGGATGTGATCACAGAAAGGACGGTGCGATCCGTTACGTTGGTGGCGTCCAGAGCGCCTCCCATGCCGGCCTCCACTACCGCCAGCGCGGCATGAGCTTTTGAAAAATAAAGATAGGCAAGGGCCGTTTCCATTTCAAAGGCGGTGGGATGCAAAAGGCCCTCTTTCGCCATCTGCTCCGCCTTTTGGGCAACCGGCTCCATACAGTCCCCATAGTCTTTTTCCGAGATCATGGTTCCCTCAAAAGAGATGGTTTCCCGCTCACAAAATACTGCCGGGGAGCAAAAACGGCCAAAGGCAATTCCGGCCTTTTGAAGCGCTGAACACAAAAACGCGCCTACCGAGCCTTTTCCGTTTGTACCCGCGATCTGGATCACCGGAAAATCATTCTGAGGATTGCCCAGCCTTGCCAAAAGCTCCCGGACACTGTCAAGTCCCGGTCTGCTTCCGTAACATTCCGCTTTTTTCATATATGCCCGCGCTTCCCGGTAATCCACTTTTGCCGCCCCTGCCTTTGCGATATCGTCTGACTTTCTAAATTATAGTATAATACGCCCCATATTTCAACAAGATTTTAGGCCTTCTACAGCGGAGGCATCTCCCCTATTTCCGTTCCCGGATAAAAATACTGCAGGATCTCCCGGCAGTCCTTTCCCTGACCGCCAAGGGCTTTTGCGCAGTTCTGGGACATGCCGATGCCATGTCCGCACCCGCCGCCGTATACGGTCACCGACGCCAGTTCTCCCTTTTCAAAATGATTTTCAATATAAAAGAACGAGCTTGGAAGCTTTTCATAGCCGTCCATCACAGATCCGTCGTTTCGCGTGACCTGCTCTGTCTTTGGCAGAAAGGCGCTCCGGATCTCACTTTCTCTTGTGAGAGACACCGTTTTTCCGCCGCCCATCAGAATCAGTTCCCTTACACTGCCGCCCGGTCTTCTGCCGGCGATCAGCACATCGGAAAGGGTATCCAGATCCACAAGAGGCAGTTCTCTTAAATTTTCCAGGATCCGGTCCTTTGTAATGGTAAAACTCCAGCGGTACCAGGGCTCTTTGCTTTCAAATGCGCCGGTCTCTTCATTCAGCGTCTTTTGAAACACTTCTTCCCGGGACAGATCAAGGCTGCGGGTTCCGTCCCCCTGCCAGTGACTTACATAATAGGGCTGTACCTGGGAACCCCACAGAGACAGATCCGTGGTAAATCCCCAGGAGGTGGAATAATAGTAAGCGTCTATCACAGAACCGTTGTAGAGAAGATACTGGCCGGCCGTAGCCTGAATGGCTTCGTCGGCAGCCTGGTTTGCCTGGCTGTTGTTGTAGACCTGATAGCGGATGCTGTCGTCCAGATCTGCGCCAAATTCTATGTAGGCGGGATTCTGCATATGCCGGTAGGCAAAATTTCTGGCGCAGACTGCCTGGGCCTTTAGGGGCTCCTCCCCAAAGGAGGCCGGCATCTCGCTTGGCACCACATACCGCAGATAGGTTTCCAGCGGCAGTTCATTTACTACCACCAGTCCCTGAGAGGTTCTTCTCACCTCCAGGGTTCCCTGGTAAACGGGCTGTCCGTATCCCCTGGCAATGGAACAAAAGGCGATCCCCTCCTGTTCTTTGGGCGTGATCCTGCACACAGAGACTCTGGGATGCTCCGCGAAAAACTCCGCGGCAGACCACTGCGTCCCGGCCTGCAGATCCGCACATTCCTGATCCCAGCTTAAGATACACGGTCCCACAGGGGACAGCACTGCCTGGTCATGAAAAATGCCGGAGAAATCTCCGGTAGAGATCACTACCCGGATGTCCATCCCTTTCGCCGTCTTTTTTTCCTGCGCCTTTTCCTGTTTTGAATCTTTTCCCATAAAATGCACCGCAAACATACCGGCTGCCGCCGCAAAAAACAACAGGGCAAGCAGCCCCGCCGCAAACAACTTGTCTCTTCTTTCCATAAAAGCTCCGTTCTTCATTCTTTCTCTTAATATATGAGCCTTTCCAAAAAATAGAAGAGCCGTTTTTTGTCCTGTTTTGGAAAAAAGCAGAGCAGGACAGCGCCAGCTGTCCTGCTCTAAAGGATAAAGCCCAAAATGCCGGTCCTGCCTTTTGACTCCTAGCAATGCTAGGTGGGCGACCGCACCCGGATCTCTGCCTTCCGCTCATTGACGGCCTGGCATCCCTCCGGAAATATAGGAATCCCGTCAAAATAGTTGTAGGTTCAAAATGGCAGGATTATCGCACATTCCAGGTCTTTACAGTTTTATTATATGCAATCTGATGCAAAAATACAATGATAATTTTATATTTTACACAGAATGGTAACATTGCTCCACAAAAAACCTTTGATTCCATCTAATGAGACGTTTTGAGAGAGACGGTCTTTTCCGCCACGGTACAAAGCTGCCCGTTTACTTCGGCCTGAACCTGAAAGCTTACCTCATCTGACAAAATACTCTCCTTTTTCAGATAGGCCATAAAACCGTAATCATCCACGCCCTCCTGTTCCTGACCGGAAATATAAAATGTTTCATAGGTTATGGGCGCCTTTCCCTTCTCCGCCACAGTCAGATAGATGTTTCCGTTTTCCTGCCGGCAGGACTGCCCCAGAAATCCGGAAACCACATAATGCTCTTTTTCCTCCCTGACCGTAAGGCTGGTATCCGTATCCAACGTCCCGGCAGCCACAACGGAGGCCTGAGGAGGCTCCAGCACGGGAGCTTCTTCTATAAACCCGGACAGACGCCGTTCCACCCGTTCCAGTATCACCACGTCAGGCTTCAGCCGTTCCACATTTTCAAAACGATAGGGAACGATCCTTGTAAAATACGCCGTCTGAAAATCCTCCGCAAAGAACGGCACAAGAGATTCCCCAAAAGAATCCCGGAACATCATCAGAGAGTTTTTTCCCGCCGGTGAAAAGGTCTGGATCCAGTTGTCCATATTATCTTTCACATCATTCATATATTCCCACTGCCATTCTTTCTGAAAGATCTCATTTTCTTCCAGACGGCTGTTTAAGGGATATACCATGCGCGTAAGATCTCCCAGATGGTCTTTTTTTACCTCATAAGGCACCGTGTGGAAGTAATCTACAGGTACTACGGGAACCTGCTCCATCAGCGTCTGATACACAAGGGCCGCCCCGCGGTTTGTCCAGTGAGAATCCGTCTTGAAATACAGCACTTCCTCATTATTTTCAAAGGCCTGATAAAGGTTTACATAATGTATTCCCGCTTCTGTAAGCATGGGCTCCAGTCGCCGGTAATTGTTTTCTTCCGTTCCCTTTCGATAATAATAAGGCATGCCCTGATCATACAGCGCGTTTTTATTGGGCGCTATGGTAAACAAAAACCTGCTTCCCCGCGCCTCTGTATAATCCTGCATGAGCTTGATATTGTGCACAAGATTAAACAATCCTCTGGGTGACATCAGATGCTCCGCCGTATAATCATTCAGCGTACCTGTATAATACATCCAGCCGTCCCTGCCAAGAAGCACTTCATCTGTGACAGACGCTCCGAACAGCTTGCCGTATATGGCCGCGTTGGCGGAAACCATCTGCTGTCTGAAAGCAAAATGATCATTAAAAAAAGATCCCAGATCGCTTAGATAATGTAGATTGGCTTTCCCGTCCTCCACAGGCTTGGGCAGACTGCTCAGCGTTTTATTTTCCGTTGTTTTTGTTGTCATTGCGAAAGACATGCCCAGAAAGGGCCCGATCATACACAAAAGACAAACCGTCAAAAAGATTCCCTGTATTTTTTTCATTGCCCCAGCTCCTTAAAACCGGAAATAAATAAAAGGATTATAGCTTCCGCCGGACAGGCTCAGCATACACAGGATCAGCAGGCCAAAGCTTACAGCGTAACCGGCAGCCGTTGCCGCCCGGCTCTCTGACCGAACCCGCCTGATCCACGGGACAGAACCAGCCACCGCCAGAAGAAACACAAAGAGAAATAAAGGTGTGCACTGTCTGACCGCAATATTCATGGAAGCCGCGTCAAACTGAAAACCGGCAAAAAGCTTTCCGATCATCCCAAGGCCATACAGAACATTGTCCGCCCGAAACATCACAAAACCCACGCTGACAACCAGCAGCGTATAAATATGGCCCAGCAGCTTCGGCAGCTTTCTGACAGGCACAACTTCCTCCAGAAGAAGGAACGCGCCGTGAAACAGTCCCCATATTACAAATGTCCAGTTGGCGCCATGCCAGAGCCCGGTGCAGAAAAAGACGACCAGCTTGTTGACGCAGGTACGCGCCTTTCCCTTTCTGTTTCCGCCCAGGGGAATGTAGAGATATTCCTTAAACCAGGTTGAAAGAGAAATGTGCCACTTTCTCCAAAAATCCTGAACAGATACGGCGGTGTAGGGATATTGGAAATTCTCCAGAAAGGAAAAGCCAAACATGCGCCCCATTCCGATTGCCATGTCGCTGTATCCGCTGAAGTCAAAATAAATCTGCATCATATAGGATGCGGCCCCAATCCACGCGGTAATGATGTTCACCTGTCCCAGCTTCAGGGCAAATATGGCGTCCGCGGCTGTGGCCATCACATTGGAGATCAGCACTTTTTTAGCCAAACCCAAAATAAATCTGCGAAGCCCCTCCGCCATCATGGACAGATCTTTCTTTCGATGGGTAATCTGCCTGCTGATATCATGGTATTTTACAATGGGGCCGGCAATCAGCTGCGGGAAAAAGGATATGTACAGCAAAATATGGAAATAATTTTTCTGAGCTTCCGCTTTTCCCCGGTAGACGTCGATCACATAGGACAGCGCCTGAAATGTGTAAAAGGAAATCCCGATGGGCAGTCTGATATCCGGTATCCGAAGGGACAATCCAAAAAGACCGTTTGCCGTTTCCACAAACATCCCCGCGTATTTGAAAACGCCAAGAAAGGCCAGATTGATCACAACCGCGGCCGCCACCAGACCCTTTTTGGGCTTTGCTCCTACCAGTCTTCCCATTGCGTAATTAAAGACTGTACTTAAGAGAAGCAGCAAAATGTACACCGGTTCTCCATAAGCATAAAACAACAGACTGGCAATGATCAGCAGGGCGTTCTGCACAGAAACTGACGGGATCAGATAATAGAGCAAAAACGTTACCGGCAAAAAAACACAAACAAATTCTAATGAACTGAAAACCATAGTTTTTCTCCACAAAACAGGTGCCGCACCACTGCGGCACCCTCTGTTATTTGATCAATACAGCAGACCCTCATCTCCGATACATTCTTCAGAGTCCTGATTCTGTGCTTCCTGGGCTGCCGCTTCCGCCTCTGCCTGACGCCGGGCCTCTTCCGCCTGGGCCGCTGCCTCTGCTTCCGCCTCTGCCCGGGCCGCTGCCTCCGCTTCCGCCTGAGCTTCCGCTTCTGCCTGGGCCGCCGCTTCTGCCTGAGCCGCCGCCTGCTGGGCCGCCGCCTCTGCCTGGGCCGCTGCCTCTGCCTGGGCCGCCGCTTCTGCCTGAGCCTCTGCCTGCTGGGCCGCCGCTTCTGCCTGAGCCGCCGCCTGCTGGGCCGCTGCCTGCTGAGCCGCCGTCTCCGCCTGAGCGGATGCCGCAAGGGAGGCTTCCGCCTCTTTTGTGCTTACTTCCTGATTGGAATCCACGTCCTTATAGGTGATATAACTGATGGTATTTTCTGTAAAAATCTGCACTTCCTCCGTATTTCCAAAAGGAAATCCATGCAGAACGTTGACAGTGCCGTCTTCGTAGGTAATCTGAACATCATAGGCCATCGTAACAAGATTCTGATCCTGAGCGGGATCTGCCGTCTGAACTGCCTGGGCCGCTGCCTGCTGGGCCTTTTCCATCTGGATGTCCTCCTGGGTTCTCACGCAATAAAGGATCCTCTGTTCATCCGCCAGAAAAGAATCTCCCTGCGCAAGCATATTTTCCGGGAATGCAGCCTCACTGCCGGATTTAATAGAAATGCCGGTAATCCCTTTTTGTGTCTTGTTGACAATCTTGACCGCGTAAACATTTCCAATGGTCTTTAACGGTTCCTGATCTGACTGCGCCGTCTGCTCTGTAACTGCCGGGCTTTCTTTCGGCGCCTCGGTTTTCACTGCGTCATCCGCGGATTTTTTTTCAGAACCGCAGCCCGCAAGGAGACATACGGTCAAAAGAACCATTCCCAAAAACGTCCACTTCTGTTTTTTCATCCTGTTATCCCTCTTTCATTTGATCTGCTCTCAGAATTTTTACATAAACCTTCATGTTCTCGGATGATCCTGCTTCTATGTAAAAATTCCGTCAGTAAACACGTCCGTAATTGGCATAACGCCATGTGCCTGACTTGCCGTAATATATCATATATCCATCTCTGCCTGTCTCGTTTGTAAAGTTCGGATCAAACAGATATGGATATCCGTCTATCACGATTTCCGTCCAGCCATGAGGATTCAATCCGCCATGTACATTGCGCACATACCCTTCCACCATGTAAACTTCATATCCCAATTCTCTTGCCATCCAGTAGAAAGTTGCCGCCATCACATAACAGTTTCCTTTCCCGTTTTGATAGCCGTATTGTCCGTAATGAACCGTATGAGACTCACCGCTGTCCGGCTTTGGAGTGGGACGGTAATAGGTCAGGCCCGCTGACCACTGGAACGCCGCTCGAAGATCCCATCCTATCTGGTTTAAAATCTCACGCGCCCTGCGCCGCACATAGGGCATCTCAATACTGACCGTGATCTCCGTGCCCGTGATAAACCGGCTCGATGAACCTGCAAAACCATAGACATGGATCTCATAAACCCCGGTTTCATAATAATGAGACGCCAGATCGATCCGGGCGCTCCATGATCCGTCGCTGTTTCTTGTGGCGCTGTGCCAGTTCAGATCGTCCTGACCGTTCTTGACTGTCCACACGGGAATCTTTACTTCCGATTCATTTCTGCCAAGATTCGCGTCAAGCACCTTTACCGTCAGGATCCCGTTCTTGCTGTCCACTGATGTCAGCATCTTTGGCTTGGTATGATCCACCCGCACATTGTGCGTTGTTCCCGTGCTCATATAACTGTTGTTTCCATGATCCGTCACATACACATGGATATCATAGGTTCCCTCTTCATACTGATGGACCGCCGTGTTCACATCCGCGTACCAGTTGTTTCCATTTTTTGAGGCGTTCAGCCAGGTCAGATCATCCTGGCCGTTTGCCCGGCTCCATACTGCCACCCGAACGCTTTTGACTGTTCCCGGCAGCGTTAGGTTCGTAATGTTCACCCGGAAAGAACCTGTGTCGGTATTGGTCACCGCCGCGCTTACCTTTGCTCCGGTTCTCCCTACATCCACTCCCGTACCGCTTACATATCGTGATCCTGTCGGGGTGTCCGCGTAGGCATGAATAAAATAAGATCCCGTCCCTTTGTGGGACGTCATGGGCACCGTGTACCGGTAGACTCCGTCCTGGCCCCTTGCGGCCTGATACCATTTCAGATCGTCCTGACCGCTTTCGCTGCTCCATACCGCAAACCGGATACCGGTTACATTTCTTCCGGCATTCATCCCGGTCAGGGCAACTGTTATGGTTCCCGCCGACGGATTCCATGAGCCGTTCATTTTCGGCTTTGCCTTCACTTTTACGTTCTGGGACATTCCGGCGCTCATGTAGCTGTTATTTCCTTTGTCTGTTATGTAAATATGAATGTCATAGATTCCTTCATCATATATGTGATCCCCGGTGTTTACATCCGCGTACCACGTCGTTCCGTTTCTTGCCGCGGTGATCCATGTCAGGTCATCCTGTCCTTTTGTCCGGCTCCACACCGCCGCCCTTATTTCCTTTACCGTCTCCGGCAATGTTACGTTCGTTATATTTACCCGGAAAGAACCTGTATCGGCGTTGGTCACCGTGGCGCTCACCTTCGCGGCAGTTTTCTGCACGCTCACGCCGGTACCATTTACATACTGGGATTTGTTTTTTGAATCGGAATAGGCATGAATATAATAAAGCCCTGTTCCTTTATGAGATGTGAGGGGTACTGTACATCTGTAGATTCCGCCCTGGTTCTTTACAGCCCCATACCATTTCAGGTCATCCTGACCGTTCTCACTGCTCCATACCGCAAACCGGACCGCTGTGACATCTCTTCCCCCGTAGTAATCTGAGAGCATCACATCCAGCGTGCCCGCCGACGGATTCCAGGTACCCGTCATCTTTGTTTTTGTGCGGTCAACTGTCACCCTATGGGAAAAGCATCCGATACATTCTCCGTTATTGCTGCTGTCATAGGCATAAAAATGAACGTTATAAACCCCTTCGTCGTACTGATGCAGTCCGGTGTCCACGTCCGCGTACCATTGGCCTCCGCTTTCCTTTGCGTCGATCCAGGTCAGATCGTCCTGACCATTGACATCACTCCACACAGCTGCCCGGACCTTGTTCATTTCCGGAGAAAGTTCAATCCCGGAGAGACTGGCACGGAAAGATCCGCTCAGGCTGTCATAAACTGAGGCCTCCGCGCTGCTGTAAAAAACAGCCTGCCTGACAAAGTCCGTTTCCTCCGGTTCCGATGTGATCAAAGAGAACTCTGATACGTCTTCCTCAGTTTCCGGCTGGTCTGTTTCATTCCACCCCCCCCCGGGTTTCTGACAGACCTTCTGTTTCACCGGTCTGCTCTGACAGGACCGGATCGTCTTGCGCCGCCGCATAACCTGGCTGCAGAAAGCCTTCCGTGATCATAAATACGATCATGATTACCGAAAACAGCCTGCAGGATAATTTCCTTTTCAAACTATCACCCTTTCTTACATCATTAAACAACACTTGTTTTTTCAAAACAAGTGTCGCTTTAAATTATATTTTAACATATTTACAGCCAAATCACAAGAACGAAACATCAGCTCTTTTTGATCATTGAAACCCCGGAGCTGGTTCCCAGGCGGCTGCAGCCTGCCTTTACAAAATCTTCCATATCCTTTACAGACTTTATGCCGCCGGCTGCCTTGATCTTTACGCTGCCGGCGATGTGCTTCTGAAAGAGCCGGATATCCTCCATGGTGGCCCCGCCGGTGCCAAACCCGGTAGAGGTCTTGATATAATCTGCCCCTGCCTCTGTCACGATCCGGCAAAGCCGGATCTTTTCTTCCTCTGTCAGATAACAGGTCTCGATGATCACCTTTAAAATATGGCTGCCCGCGGCTTTTTTCACAGCGCGGATCTCCTCCGCCACCTCTTCAAAGCGGCCGTCCTTTGCGGCGCCTATCCAGATCACCATATCAATCTCATCCGCGCCGTTTCGGATGGCGTCCTCAGTCTCAAATACCTTTGCCGCCGTGGTCTGGTACCCAAGAGGAAAACCGATCACGGTACAGATATTCAGCTGTTTTCCATATTCCGACGCGGCCTGCTTTACATAGGCGGGTGGAATACATACGGAAGCCGTATGATAGCTTAAGGCCTCCTCACACAGCTTCCTGATGTCCTGCCAGGTGCAGACCGCCTTCAGCTGAGTGTGATCGATCTTTGATAACAATTCCGATTTTTCCATGATCTCCTCCATTTTTCAGACGCCAAAGATCTGTTTTTCATGATCCGTCCATGTGTATCCTGTTTGTTTTTACTGTCTTTTTCTTACGATTTCTCCTGTATTTTTAAAAATGGAATTTTCCGGCACCACGCCCCGCACCATGGCGGTTGGATATACCTGGGAATTTCTGCCGATCACCGTGCCCGGATTCAGCACCGCGTTGCAGCCGATCTCCGCATAGTCTCCCAGCATGGCGCCTACCTTTTTCATGCCGGTGTCCAGACACTCACCGCCGTCTCGGATCACCACAGAAGTCTTATCGGCTTTCACATTGGAGGTGATGGAGCCGGCTCCCATATGGGCCTTATAGCCAAGAATCGAATCTCCCACATAATTGTAGTGAGGCACCTGTACACCATTAAACAGGATCACATTTTTCAGCTCCGTGGAATTGCCTACCACCGCGCCTTCGCCTATAAGGGCATTTCCTCTGATAAAGGCACAGTGCCGCACCTGCGCTTCCCTGCCAATGACGCAGGGGCCGTTTATGAACGCGGTCGGGGCGACCCGGGCGCTTTTTGCGATCCAGACGTTTTCTGATACCTGATCATATTCTGCCGGATCCAGCGTCTTCCCCAGCCCCAGGATAAAGCTGCCGATCTCCGGCAGCGCCTGCCAGGGCATCTCCACTGTTTTCAGCAGAGGCGCCGCCATTGTCTGTTCCAGATCATATAACTGAAAGATTCCAACTTTCATTGCTTGATCTCCTTACCTGTTTTCCGTTTTCCCGGAAACACTTTTTCTCTTCTGATAAAATACGCCTGCCGCGTCAAAATATTGACGGAGCGCGGTCTGATTCTGAAGACCCAGCACCGCGTTTGTCCTGCTGCGGATAAAATCACGAAGCTTCACCATATATTCTTCGGAAGTGATCTGACCCTCCGCCACATACTGAAGTCCCTTTTCCCAGCTGGCTGTCAGCTCCGGGTTCAGCAGAGACCGGATGGAGCAGTTCACCACGTCATAGATCATTTCCCCAAGCTGCGTGGGCGTAATGATCTGGCTTTTTCGATTCAGGGCAATATACTGGTTGTTGACAAGCTTTTTCAAAATCTCTGCCCTGGTGGCGCTTGTGCCGATTCCGCTGCCTTTGATCTGGGCACGCAGCTCCTCGTCCTCGATCAGCTGTCCCGCGTTTTCCATAGCCAGGATCATGGTACCGGAATTATACCGTTTTGGTGGAGAGGTTTCTCCCTCTTTTATAAAAAAGCGGGACACCGGCAGGGTCATGCCTTTCTTTAAGGCGGCCTGCTTTAAAAAACCGCCGTTCTCCTGTCCGGCATCCTGATTTTCCTGCTTTGATCTGCCGTAAAAGTTGTCCGCCACTTTCAGGTAGCCTTCCTCAGTGAGCACCTTAAAGGAAGCAAAGAACGATTCCTCCCCGGGAATACCATCTAAGGCCCGCTTTGCGGTCACTGACACCTTCTGATAGACCGCGGGCGGATAAAAAATGCTCAAAAAACGGCCCGCGATTACATGATAGACCTGCTTTGCCATCTGTCCTGTCCCGGCCAGGCTGTTTAACCCCTGACCGGTGGGAATGATGGCGTAATGATCGGTAATGGCCTTGTCGTTGACATACCTTGTACGGGCAAGGCCCCGGAAAGCCTCTTTTTGCAGAATCTCCCCCGCCCAGAAAGAGGCGGGCTCATAGCGCAAAAGTCCCTTGAGATTTCTGTCAATGACCTTTGCCACCGCCGTGGACAGCACTCTGGCGTCCGTTCTCGGATAAGTCACCAGCTTCTTTTCATAAAGCTCCTGCACGATCCGCAGCGTCTCATCCGGGCTGATCTTGAACATGCGGGAGCAGTCGTTCTGCAGCTCCGCCAGATTGTATAAAAGAGGCGGGTTTTTCTTTTCCTGTCTTTTTTCGGCTTTTTCAACCGTAACAACAGCGGGCTCCGGCTTTTCCAAAGCTCTCACAAAGTTTTCCGCGTCTTCTTTTTTTAAAAATCCGTTGTCACGGAACAAAAGGGGCTGTCCAAAATAACGGCTGCCTTCCACTGCCCGCCATTCTGCCTCAAAGCTTCCCTCTCCAATGGAAATCTCCGCCAGTACCCGGTAAAAGGGCGTTTTTACAAATTCCCGGATTTCCCGTTCCCGCCGGACTACCATGCCAAGGACGCAGGTCATCACCCGTCCCACGGAAATCACCGTTCTGTCCTTTCGCAGATAATTGGCCAGGGTGTTGCCATATTTCAGCGTAAGGAGCCGGGAAAAATTGATTCCCATCAGGTAATCTTCTTTTGCCCGCAAATAGGCGGAGTCGCTGAGATTGTCATAGGCAGACAGATCCTTTGCCTTTTCAATTCCCCGAAGAATTTCCTCCTCTGTCTGGGAATCGATCCAAACCCGCCTGCGCTCTTTTCCCTTTACGCCCGCCATCTGCTCCACAAGACGGTAGATATATTCCCCCTCCCGTCCTGAGTCGGTGCAGACATAGATTCGGGAAATATCCTCCCTATTCAGCAGTCCCTTTACAATGTCAAACTGCTTTTTCACGGAGGGGATTACCTCGTAAAGAAACTGATCCGGAATAAAGGGAAGCGTGTCCAGACTCCAGCGCTTCAGCCTTTCGTCGTACCGGTCCGGATAGCTCATGGTCACCAGATGCCCTACGCACCAGGTAAAAACCGCTTCCTCCGATTCCACATATCCCTGATAACGTCTGGTATTTAATTTCAAAGCCTTTGCGAACTCTGCCGCTACGCTGGGTTTTTCCGCAATGTATAAAAATTTTGCCATATAATCATTCCACGGTAAAACGGTAGGTAGTCTTTGTCAGGCAATGCTTTCCTGCAGGGAAAACCGGCTGGGCAAATTCCGGATGATTGGGCGCGTCCGGATAATACTGGGTCTCAAAGCAGGCTCCGCTTCTTCTCGGATAAGCGCAGCCATTTTTTCCCACCTGATCTCCCTTGATGAAATTGCCTGTGTAAAGCTGCATACCGGGCAGATCGGAGCGCACTTCCATGACGATGCCGGATTCTCTGGAACGCATTGCGGCAACGGTCTTTTCACTTCCGCTGTCGTTGACGCAGTAGTTATGGTCGTATCCCATTCCATAGACAAGCGCCTGATAATCCTCCTCGATCCGCTCTCCGATGGTGTGAAACTCCCGGAAATCCATAGGCGTTCCCTCCACCTTTGTAATCTCTCCGGTGGGGATGCTTTCCCGGTCGGCCCAGGTAAACCGGTCGCTGTTGATCTTTACTTCCTGATCCAAAACAGTGCCGGAGTCGTGGCCGTTCAGGTTGAAATAGCTGTGATTGGTCAGGTTGAAGATGGTGTCCCGGTCGGCCACACAGTCATAGGAAATCTCCAGTTCGTTGTCCGCCGTTACCCGGTAGGTCACAAGAATATCCGCGTTTCCCGGAAATCCCTGATCCAGATGGGGACTGCGCAGCGCAAACGTAATGGAGGGCGTATCTGTATTCTGCCGGTCCTTTACCTGCCACAGGCGGATCTGATAGCCGTGAAATCCTCCGTGGAGATTGTTGTTTCCATCGTTTTTGTCAAAGGTATACCGCGTACCGCTGATCAGACAGGACGCCTTGCCGATACGGTTGCCGCAGCGTCCGATGGTCGCGCCGTAAAAGGTATCGTTCTTTTCCTCATAGCTTTCCACATCGTCAAAGCCCAGCACCACATCCCGGAACTGTCCGTCTCTGTCCCTGACATACAGGCTTACCAGAACCGCTCCCAGATCCGATACGGTTGCCGTCATGCCTTCCCCGTTTTTCAGCACATACAGAGAAGCAATGCTTCCGTCTTTCATTTTGCCAAATTCTGATACCGTAATGCTCATATCCTGAAAACCCCCTTTTTATCTATGCCGTTTTACTTTTTTTCAATATAGCCCTGGGCCGTAAGCAGCTCCGCGCAGAGAATGGCTCCGCCCGCGGCGCCCCGGATGGTGTTGTGGCTCAGACCAATGAATTTATAATCATAAACCGTATCCTCCCGAAGGCGGCCCATGGAAATTCCCATGCCGTTTTCAAAATCCCGGTCCAGCTGCACCTGGGGACGGTTGTCCTCCTCCAGATAGCGCAGGAACTGTTTGGGCGCGCTGGGAAGCTCCAGCTTCTGGGGAAGGCCCCGGAAATTGTTCCAGCGGTCAATGATCTCCTCCCTGGCGGGTTTCTTTTCAAAAGTAACAAAAACAGCCGCCGTATGTCCGTCCAGAACAGGCACGCGAACACACTGGGTAGTGATCAGCGGCAGCTCCGCCTTTTTGATCACGCCGTCCTCTACCCTGCCCCAGAGACGAAGAGGCTCCTGCTCGCTTTTTTCTTCCTCGCCGCCGATATAGGGGATCACATTGTCCACCATCTCCGGCCAGTCCTGAAAAGTTTTTCCCGCTCCGGAAATGGCCTGATAGGTAGTGGCCACCACCACTTTCGGCTCAAATTCCTTCAGCGCGTACAGCGCGGGAGCATAACTTTGAATGGAACAGTTTGGCTTTACTGCCACAAAGCCCCGTTTTGTTCCAAGGCGCTGCTTTTGATACGGGATCACCTCAAAGTGCTCCGGGTTGATTTCCGGCACGACCATAGGTACGTCAGGCGTCCAGCGATGGGCGCTGTTGTTGGATACTACCGGAGTCTCCGTCTTCGCGTAAGCGTCCTCAATGGCTCTGATCTCTTCCTTTGTCATGTCTACCGCGCTGAACACGAAATCTACCCGGGCGGCTACCTGCTCCACCTCATTTACATTCATGACCACCAGATCTTTTACCGCGGCCGGCATGGGCTTGGGCATTTTCCAGCGGTCTCCTACCGCCTCCTCATAGGTTTTTCCCGCGGAACGGGGACTGGCAGCCACACAGACTACCTCAAACCAGGGATGGTTCTCCAGAAGAGAAATAAACCGCTGTCCTACCATACCGGTAGCGCCCAGAATACCAACTTTCAGTTTTTGTTCCATTTTTACTCATCCTTTTCTTTTTTGTCTTTCTGTTGCGTACAAATGTATTTTCTGAATCATACTATCCGATTTCAGGGGAAAAATCAACCTGAAATTTTCTTTACTGTTTTTTTTCAGACCGGGCCGGCGGCTGTTCTGTCAGATACCGCTCATTTTCCCGGATGGCGTCTTCCATTGCTTTCCTGCCCGGAGCGCCCTTTGTCAGCCTTCTGTTGACGCAGGCCTCCATGGAGATCGCCTGATAAATGTCCTTCTGAAACACCGGGCTTACCTGCCGGTATTCCTCCAGCGGCAGGTCGTCCAGAGAAACATTCTTTTCAATGCAGCGAAGCACAAGAGCGCCTATGATCCCATGGGCATCCCGAAACGGCACTCCTTTCATCACAAGATAATCCGCCGCGTCCGTGGCGTTGGTAAAACCGCCTTTGGCGCTGTTTTCCATAACGTCTCTGTGAAACGTTGCCGTATCCAGCATCCCGATAAACAGGGCAATACATCCTCTGACCGTGTCCATGGCGTCAAAGGCCTGCTCCTTATCCTCCTGCATATCTTTGTTGTACGCAAGGGGAAGTCCTTTCATGGCGGTCAGAAGCGACATGAGCGCCCCGTAGACCCGGCCTGTTTTGCCGCGGACCAGCTCCGCGATATCCGGATTTTTTTTCTGAGGCATGATGCTGCTTCCGGTGCTGTAAGCGTCGTCCAGCTCCACAAACCGGTACTCGTTGGAATTCCAGATGATGATCTCCTCGGACATGCGGCTTAAGTGCATCATGATCACAGACAGTGCGGAAAGCAGCTCGATCAGGTAATCCCGGTCGGAAACGCTGTCCATGCTGTTTGCGGTTGCCCGGTCAAAACCAAGGAGCCCGGCGGTATATTCCCGGTCAAGGGGATAGGTGGTTCCCGCCAGCGCCCCGGCCCCCAAGGGACATTCATTTAACCGGCGCCGGATATCCAAAAGCCTGCCGCGGTCACGGACAAACATGGCGAAATAGGCGCCAAGATGATGCGCCAGCGTCACCGGCTGCGCTTTCTGCAGATGGGTAAAGCCCGGCATTACCGTGTCCATATGTTCCTTCATGAGACGGTGGAGCACCGAGAGCAGCTGATACAAAAGACTGTCCAGCTGATCGATCTGGTCTCTTGTGTACAGTTTCATGTCCAGCGCCACCTGATCGTTCCGGCTCCTGCCGGTATGCAGCTTCTTGCCCGCGTCGCCGATCCGGCTGATCAGATTTGCCTCCACAAAGCTGTGGATATCCTCATATTCCTCTGTAATGGCAAGACTGCCGGATTCTACATCCCGCAAAATGCCCTGAAGACCGTCTATGATCTGATCCCGCTCTGATTCCGTGAGAATCCCCTGTTTCGCAAGCATGGTCACATGGGCAATGCTGCCGGCAATATCCTGGGCATACATGCGCTTGTCAAAGCGGATGGACGCGTTAAAATCATATACGATCTGATCCGTCTCTTTTGTGAAACGGCCTCCCCATAGCTGTGCCATAATCATCCTCCATCTTTATGATCCCTGTTTGTAAAAATGTTTCTGTCTCAGTTTACCACACTTTTTTGCCCTGTACAACCGCCATCCCCACAGTTCTTCTCCGAGAGGCGGTCTTTTCGGGCTCGTTCCCGCTCTTCCCTGGAATACTGACAGCCGCAGTAATCCTGCCGGTATAGCCCGTACTCTCTGGAAAGGGCAACGGAACGCCTGTAGCCGTCTTTCTTTTTAAAATCAGAGGGCAGCCAGCAAATCTGTTTTCCGGCTGTTTCCTCCTCTCCGATGGCGTTTAGCACCCCGGCGTTTTTCAGAGGGCTTATGGACAGGGTGGTGGTCACATAGTCAAACCCGTTTTTCTCCCCGGTGTCCGCCGCCTGGGAAAGTCGCATCTGAAAACACTTTTTACAGCGTGGGCCTCCTTCCGGCAGATTCTCCATCCCCCTGGCCATCTCATAAAACCTCCGGGGTTCATACGCGCCCTCCATAAACGCCACCGGGCGCTGTACGGGCATCCGGGCAAGAAGCCGCTTCTGCTCCAGAACTCTGCGTCTGTATTCATCGGGATCGGTAATATTGGGATTGAAATAAAACACGGTGATCTGAAAATAACGGGACAGATATTCCAGGCAGTAACTGCTGCAGGGGGCGCAGCAGCTGTGCAGAAGAAGGGTGGGAACCTTTTGGTTCCTTTGGTTCTCCAAAATGATCTGATCCAGTTCCTTTTGAAAATTGCGCCGCTGCATAACGTCTCCTTCCTGTAAAAGAAAAAGCCGCACACAAAAGCCTGTGTACCGCTTTTCTCTTTTATCATCCTGATCCAAACCAATGAGACTTCTGTAAGCTGGAAATGGGACTTGAACCCACGACCTACGCATTACGAGTGCGTCGCTCTACCAGCTGAGCTATTCCAGCATGGACTGCCGCAAATAAGCTTTGCAACAGTCCGTCCAAAGAGTGATACTATCATATCTTAAGAAAAATAGCAACTGTTTTTTCTCATTTGCGGTGATCTTTTTATCTGGAAATCAGCCTTTTTTCCACCAGCGCCACGATCTGATACAGCGCCAGGGCAATGACGCACAGGACAATGATGCTCATCATCACCAGGTTCAGCTGAAACACCTGGCTGCCATAGATGATCAGGTATCCCAGTCCTGCCCTTGCCGCCAGAAATTCGCCGATCACAACCCCCACCAGGGACAGGCCGATATCCACTTTCATAACGCTTAAAAGCAGGGGAACTGTGCTGGGGACGATGACCTTGGAGAGAACCTGCCTTTTTGTTCCCCCAAGGGTATAGATCAGCTTGATCTGCTCCTGATCCACCTGACAGAATCCCGTATACAGATTTAAAACGGTGCCAAATACCGCAAGGGAGACGCCTACCACGATGATGGTTCTTGTATTGGCCCCCAGCCACACGATCAGAAGCGGCGCCAGCGCTGACTTTGGCAGACTGTTCAGCACCACCAGATAAGGCTCCAGTACCCGGGCAACGCTTTTCACAGACCACAGCAGCAGCGCCGCGCCAAGACCGATAAGCACTGCCAGGAAAAAGCTGACCAGTGTTTCCCCCAAAGTAACTCCCACATGCAGGAAAATGGAACGGTCTTTCGCCATGTTCCAAAAGCACTCGGCAATCTGAGACGGACTGCTGAAAATAAACCCGTTGATCCGGCCGGTATCGCTTGCCCACTCCCAAAGGCCCAAAAAAGCGCCAAGACAAATGAGCCGTATCAGACATACCATCCGGCGGTTTCTCCTGTGCGTCCTCAGAAACCTTTGCTGGGCAGTCAGATCCTGTTTACTGTTCATCCTTTTTCAGCTCCTTCCATATTTTCTGAAAATATTCCTGGAAGACAGCCGTATTTCTTTTTTCCAGCGGCGTAAGATCCTCCGGAAATTCCAGGGGCATATCTGCCAGAATCCTTGCCGGTCTTCCGGAAAGCACCAGCACCCGCGTGCCCAGGCTGATCGCCTCCCCCAGATCGTGGGTTACCAGCACCGCCGTCTTTTTTTCTTTTTCAATAATCGTGCCGATGTCGTCCCCCACCGACAGTCTTGTCTGATAATCCAGGGCTGAAAAAGGCTCGTCTAACAACAAAAGCTCCGGCTCCAGAGCCAGTGTGCGGATCAGAGCCGCCCGCTGGCGCATGCCTCCTGAAAGCTGGGATGGACGGGCGTCCTTGAATTTTCCAAGCCCGTACTTTTCCAGCATCTCTTCCAGTTTTTTTCTTGCCTCTTTTGTTTTTTTTCTGCGGATCTCAAGTCCCAGCGTCACGTTCTGAAGCACGGTACGCCATTCAAAAAGCTGATCCCGCTGCAGCATATATCCGATATTGACTTTTTTCGATTCGTCCTCACAGGCCGGAAAAAAAATAGAGCCCGTCTCCGGCTCCAGCAGCCCAGCAATGAGAGAAAGGATGGTGGACTTTCCGCAGCCGCTGGGGCCTACCACCGACAGGAACTCTCCCTTTCGGACCGTAAACGATATATTCTGTAAAACCGCCGTCTCTCCTTCCAGGGAGTGGTAGGCAAAGCCGACGTTTTCAAACGCGGCCATGGGAACACGCGAAAAAGCCTCCATACACAACACTCCTTTCCTTTTATCCAAAGTTCTAGTGTTAATGTATGAAGGCTTTCTTTGCTTGTGACAGTCACGGATCCTCCGGCTTTACAGGCTGATGCTGCTGCCCCGTCCGTTGATCACATAGTATGCCGCGTTGTCCTCCGGTTTGATGTAAACTTCCATGGATCTGATGGAAGATTTCTTCTTACCGGTCTCCTTTTCATAATTTTCAATGATGCGGTCCAGGATCTCCTGCTGATCAAACTCTTTTCCGTAATACTGAATATAGACTTTCGTCTCTTTCTTACGGGGAGCCGCTGTCTTTGCCGCGGTTTTTCTGGCGGCAGGCTTTGCTGCTGTCTTTGCCGCGGGTTTCTTTGCGGCGGGTTTTTCTTCCGCCTTTGCGGCAGGCTTTTCCACTGCTTTCTCCACAGGTTTTTCTGCCGGTTTCACAGCAGTCTTTGTTTCTGTTTTGGTTGCAGCTTTCTTTATCTCAGCCTCTGCCTGGGGTGCTTTCGCTGCGGTTGTTTTCTTGGTTGCTTTTTCTGTAGCCATTGTTCATCCTCCAATTTGATAAAAAAATGATTCGATATTATTTTATACCAATTTGGAAAAATATGCAAGTAGTATCACCTGTACATCCGCATTTTTCTGACAATCTTATAAAAAAAGGTTACTTTTCCGCATTCTCCGCAGGGAACCGGTCGATCAGATGAACGCAGTATTTCAAAATCAAAATCGCGTCATTGACGGCAGCGTCTCCCTGTCCGTCCACATTTGCTGCCTGGGTCTGGATCATTGTCAGCGTCTTTAAATGAACCGCATGCTTCAGCACCAGAATCGCGTCCTGCACGCCCACGGAGCCGTCCAGATCCACATCCCCGTATTGGGCGCCGGAGAAATCTCCAAGGGCAAAGATCCGCCCCGTATCATTGCGGTAATAGATGGTGCCCTTTTCATCACAGATCAGACTTGCCATGGAATAATCCCGCAGATTCTGATCCGGAATATACAGATCGAAGCTTTTGCTTTCTTTCCCGTCGGCAGACGCCTCGATCACGGTGACCCCTCCATCGCCGCTGTTCATGGAAGTGTACAGATAGATCTTTCCGGTTTCCGCTTCATAGCCTGTGGACAGCAAAAGGCTGCACTGGGGGAATCCTGCTACCGGCTCCTCAAACAATACCGTTTCCTGTTCCGGATCCAGAGCCTTTATAACATGTCCTTCCGATCCAAACTGAGAAAGCCCGCAGACGCCTACATAAACAACCCCTTTGTAGACCACCGGCGTACTTGTGGATTTGCCGTTCAGGGGGATTTCTTTCAGTTCCTCCCACAGGCCGCTGTCATTTACGGTCAGCTGATACAGATAGCCCGCGTCAGTGGTAAAGTAAAGCTTTCCCGTGCTTTCATCCAGAGAAATATCAGAACGGACATTTCCCTTTACCTCTAGCTTTTTCAAAAGGGCTCCGCTGTTTTTGTCCGCCAGGATCAGGCTTCCGTCTCCGGTTTCCTCAGACCCCTCCGCGCCAAAGATCACACTGCCGCCCGCCACACAGGCGCCGGCGAAATAATAGCCGTAAGGAGACTCCAGTACCCATTCTGCCTCTTTGTTTTCATCCTCCCAGGATTTGGGTATTTCCGTATCCAGGCAGACATAATTTGCCGGGCCTTTTACCGTTTCCTTCTGCTCATTGAGCATTTGCCTGTAAAATCCCGTATACACCCGTCCGTCCCGGTAATAGATGTTGGTGGCTGCCTGCCCGCCAAGAGCATCCCGGTAGATCCATGTGCGATTCATGGTTTCCAGATCAAAGGCTTCCACACATCCGTTTTCGGCGGCAAACAGCTGCCCGTCTCCATAGGCCAGGGACGAGGGCGCATAGCCGCAGGGCTGAGCCAGAACCGTCTGCTTTACCACTTTACCCGTTTCCGGATCAATTTTTGACAGATACCGGTCCTGCTGCAGGTACAAAAAGCCGTCCGCGATCACAGGCGCGCCAACGCCGTAAGGGTATCCGCCAAGAGACTCTGTCACCCATTTCAGTCCCACATTTTCTAAAAGCGGCGTCTTTGCCTCTGTCACGCCGTTGTTGTCAGTTCCTTTTCCGGCGCTCTGCCATTCCGGCATTTTTTCCACATGGACCACTGCCCAGGGCGCCATGATAACGGTCCATTCGTCCTCACTTTCTGCGGTCACATAATAAGTGCCCGGTTCCGCAAAGGTAAGGAAAGCTCTGCCCTCTTCATCTGTAACTCCCGCCTGATTCCACTGGTCATCCCCGGCTTTTTTCACAAGCACCGGCAGGTCGGAAATCGTCTGTGTCATTTCGTCAATTTCCTCCTGAGGGCGGTTGCCAAACAGCGCCATATAACCTTTCAGGGTGAGCTCTGTTTCCTGTCCCGCAAAAACCGTCCGCTCATACTGATCAAACCAGGTGTAATAATCCGACCAGTAGTTTACGTCCTGAAGCAAATTGTACTGGACCCGGTCGCCGTCCTTCAGCACGGCAGTATCGCTGGAATAAGCGTTGTATTCTCCGTAGCTTTGATTGTAGATGCCGTCGTTGGGCTGCACTCCGTTCACAAGGGTAACGGAGCTTGTGGCAGATTTCTGAAAAGCTCTGGAAATGTATCCGTAGCTGATGTCCAGATAATCCTTTGCGGTTTCCTTTGTAAAGGCGTCGCCGTAAAGCATCTGGTGAACGGCCACCAGACAGTCAAAGACGGTAGGTCCCTCCACAGGTTTTCCGTTATGATCCTCTTTTGCCACCTGGTATCCGTATTCTTCCGCCAGGCCATCCGTCACGGTCAGTTCCACCGGCTCCACATCATAGCTGCCGCTCTGGGCTCCAAAGATCACTGTCACCGGCTGTGCTGCCGCCATAGCCTTTGTCTGCCGCTGAAAAATGCCCCCGGCGGGAAGCAGCCCCACTGTCAGTACCACTGCCAGAAGCAGAGAAAGACTTCTTTTGAATCTTCTGTAATTCATTGTAGTTCCTCTCCCATATTAACAATTTTAGATTTTCCCTGATTTTATCATGGATACCAGGATGAGTCCAAAAATAATTATATTATTTTTTTGTAATTTTTTTGTATTATTTTGACGTTAAGCAGCTATAACTTTCAAAAGCTTTCAAAATAAAGCAAAAAATAATGCAAAAAAGCACAAAAAAGTAACCCCAGGTAACCCCTTTTTTGAAAAAACAAAAAACGCTAAAGCTCCAGATTTTATTGGGTTTCTAGCGTTTTTAAAAACTGCCGGCGGCGGGACTTGAACCCGCACGCGGTTGCCCGCAACAGATTTTGAGTCTGCCTCGTCTGCCATTCCGACACGCCGGCAAGAAACAGTCTCAAAACAACCGGATGTTTTGAGACAGCCTCAATATAGCATTATCTTTTTCAAATGTCAACCCTTTCATAGTCCAGATCCTTGAGGATCGGGAAACAGTCAAAGGTGGCAAAATAGTCCCTGGGCGTTTCTGCCCGCCGGATCAGCTGAGTGCTTCCGTCCTCTTTTAAAAGCACCTCCGCGCTTCGCAGCTTGCCATTATAATTATAGCCCATGGAATACCCGTGAGCGCCTGTGTCATGGATCACCAGCAGATCTCCGATCTCAATCTTGGGCAGCATCCGGTCAATGGCAAATTTGTCATTGTTCTCGCAGAGAGAGCCGGTAATATCATATTTGTGGTCGCAGGGGGCGTCTTCCTTTCCCATTACCGTAATGTGATGATATGCGCCGTACATGGCGGGACGCATCAGGTTTACCGCGCAGGCGTCGCAGCCAATGTATTCCTTGTATGTATGCTTTTCATGGATGGCCGTAGTCACAAGACATCCGTAGGGGCCCAGCATAAAACGGCCAAGCTCCGTGTAAATGGCTACGTCGCCCATTCCTGCCGGAACAAGCACTTCCTCATAAACCTTCCGCACCCCTTCGCCGATGGCATAAATGTCATTGGGCTCCTGGTCGGGACGGTAAGGAATTCCCACGCCCCCGGAAAGATTGATGAAGCTGACCTGCACGCCCGTCTGTTCCTTTAATTCCACCGCGGTCTCAAAAAGGGTTTTTGCCAGAACCGGATAATATTCGTTGGTAACCGTGTTGCTTGCCAGAAACGCGTGAATGCCAAACCTCTTAGCTCCTTTTTCTTTCAGGATGCGAAAGCCCTCAAACAGCTGCTCCTTTGTAAAACCGTATTTCGCGTCGCCGGGATTGTCCATGATGCTGTTGCTGATCTGGAACACTCCGCCGGGATTGTACCTGCAGCTGATGGTTTCCGGAATGCCCACAAGCTTTTCCAGAAAGTCAATATGGGTAATGTCGTCCAGATTGATCAGGGCGCCGATCCGGTTCGCAAACACATATTCTTTTGCGGGCGTGGCGTTGGAGGAAAACATCACTTCCTCTCCCCGGATTCCCAAAGCGTCTGAGAGCATCAGCTCCGTCAGAGAGGAGCAGTCGCAGCCGCAGCCCATTTCATGGAGGATCTTGATGATATAGGGATTGGGAGTTGCCTTTACGGCGAAATATTCCTTAAAGCCTTTGTTCCAGGAAAAAGCCTTTTGAAGGGCCCGCACATTGGCGCGGATTCCCTTTTCGTCATACAGATGAAACGGGGTTGGATATTTCTTCACGATTTCATCTAACTGCTGTTTTGTCACAAATGGTCTCTTTTGCATAGTGGTCTCCTTTATTTTACATGTTCATGGGTAAACATGTGATCCTGACAGTATTCATAATTGCCGTTGCATTTCGTACAGAACCGGAATACCAGATCATCCCCGTCCAGCTCCGTCCGTCCGCAGACGGCGCATTTATGTCTGGTAACCGTTCCTTTTTTGGGGGGCTGCACCTGCTTCTGGTAAGCTTTCCGCCGTTTGATCTCTCCGGGAGACAGATACCGGAAGCTTTTGTAGGTAAGGAAAAACAAAAGCAGATTCAAAAAGGCAAGTCCAATGACCACTTTGGTGCCCACGCCGCCTGTGATAAAGGAAAAGCCCAAAAGGATCACGTCCAGAATGGCCATCCAGCTGATCTTTACAGGGATCACAAAATACAACAATACCTGCATATTGGGATAAAACAGGGCATACAACAGAAAAATGGACATACACAGATAATAGGTGGTGGCCCCGCTTGTCTCCGCGATCCACAAAACCCCCTTCAGGCCAAGCAGCAAGCCGATTCCGTATGTGGCCATCATGCCGATGACAGTCAGAATGGCGCCGCCGAAAATAAACACGTTGTATCGAAACGCGCCGATGGTCCGTTCAAGGCTTGTGCCGATGCTGTAATAAAACAACAGCATGATAATGGTAAAGATACTGAATTCCGACGGAGGGATCAGCACCCAGGTAAAGAGTCGCCAGATCTGACCTCTGCAGACAGCATAGGGGATCAGATATAAGTAGCTCAGCAGATTGATGCCTGTAACGCGGCTGATCATCATCAGCGCGTAACCGATCACATAACAGAGGATGATATATAAGGACAGATTGGAGATGGCATACCTGCCGAATTTTTGTTCCAGCCGATTCATCAGTTTCATGAATTTCACCTGCTTATTACCCGATATTTGTTCAATATTATAAAATCAACATTTTTATTTGTCAATGGAACAATCATTTTTAAAAACTTCCATTTGTATTTTGCATCATGTTGTCGTATAATGTCATGTGGTAAAGTATTTTTTTAAGGAGGCGGGAGGCTATGCCAAATCATCTGCACTTGCTTGGCATTGACATTGGCTCTACCACTGTTAAGATCGCGATACTGGATGATTCCCATCATCTTGTTTTTTCAGACTACGAACGGCATTTTGCCAATATACAGGAAACTCTTTCTTCTCTGCTGGACAAAGCATACAAAAAGCTGGGGGATCTGACGCTTTCGCCCATGATCACCGGGTCAGGCGGGCTGACTCTTGCAAAGCATCTGGGAGTTCCCTTTGTGCAGGAGGTCATTGCCGTATCCACTGCCCTGACGGAGTACGCGCCCCAGACAGACGTTGCCATTGAACTTGGAGGCGAGGACGCCAAGATCATCTACTTTGAAGGGGGCAACGTGGAGCAGCGCATGAACGGCATCTGCGCCGGGGGTACCGGTTCTTTCATTGACCAGATGGCTTCCCTGCTGCAGACAGACGCGGAAGGGCTGAATACCTATGCCAAAGATTATCGGGTGCTGTACCCCATTGCCGCCCGCTGCGGCGTGTTCGCGAAATCTGACATTCAGCCTTTGATCAACGAGGGCGCCACAAAAGAGGATCTGGCCGCTTCCATTTTCCAGGCGGTAGTCAATCAGACCATCAGCGGCCTGGCATGCGGCAAGCCGATCCGCGGACATGTGGCGTTTCTGGGCGGTCCGCTCCACTTTCTGACCGAACTGAAGCAGGCGTTTATCCGTACCCTGAATCTGGATGAGGAGCACATCATCGCGCCGGATCACTCCCATTTGTTTGCCGCCATCGGCTCCGCCATGAATTACCGGACCGACGTTGCCGTTTCACTTTCCGGCATGCGCGCGAAGCTCTCCTCCGACATCAAAATGGAATTTGAAGTGGAACGGATGGAGCCTCTGTTCCGGAACCAGGAAGAATATGAAACCTTTAAGGCCCGCCACGCAGGCCATCATGTACATACGGCTCCGCTGGAAACCTACAGCGGCAACTGTTTTCTGGGCGTTGACGCCGGATCCACCACTACCAAGGTGGCATTGGTAGGAGAAGACGGTTCCCTTTTGTATTCTTTTTACAGCAACAACAACGGCAGTCCTCTTCTCACAACCATCAAGGCGATCCAGGAAATCTACAGCAAACTTCCCCAAAGCGCCCGGATCGTCCGCTCCTGCTCCACCGGATACGGGGAGGCCCTGATCAAGTCCGCCCTGATGCTGGATGAGGGCGAGGTGGAAACGGTATCCCATTACTATGCCGCCGCCTTTTTCAATCCCCAGGTGGACTGTATCCTGGACATCGGCGGACAGGACATGAAATGTATCAAGATCAAAAACCAGACCGTGGACAGCGTACAGCTGAACGAGGCCTGTTCTTCCGGCTGCGGTTCCTTTATTGAAACCTTTGCCAAATCACTGAACTATTCCGTGGAGGATTTCGCGGAGGCGGCTCTCTTCGCGGAGCATCCCATTGACCTGGGCACCCGCTGTACCGTGTTTATGAATTCCAAGGTCAAGCAGGCCCAAAAGGAAGGCGCCAGCGTGGCGGACATTTCCGCGGGGCTTGCCTATTCCGTGATCAAAAACGCCCTGTTCAAGGTAATCAAGATCTCCGATCCCAAGGATCTGGGCAGCCATGTGGTTGTGCAGGGCGGTACTTTCTACAACAACGCCGTGCTCAGAAGCTTTGAAAAGATTTCCGGCTGCGAGTGTGTCCGTCCGGACATTGCCGGCATCATGGGCGCTTTTGGCGCCGCTCTCATTGCAAGAGAACGGTTCCGGGACGGCTGTTCCACCACCATGCTTTCCATTGATGACATCAATGACCTGCAGTTTGAAACCTCCATGGCCCGGTGCAAAGGGTGTACCAACAGCTGTCTTCTGACCATCAACCGGTTTTCCGGCAACCGGAAATTCATTTCCGGCAACCGCTGTGAGCGGGGTCTGGGGCAGGAAAAGAACAAAGAGAACATTCCCAACCTGTTTGAATACAAAAACGAGCGCCTGTTTAACTACACCTCTCTTTCCAAGGAAGAAGCCGTCCGGGGCACCGTCGGCATTCCCCGTGTGCTGAACATGTATGAGAATTATCCGTTCTGGCATACGTTTTTTACCGCGCTTGGATACCGGGTGGTACTGTCCCCTACTTCCAACCGGAAAATTTATGAGCTGGGCATTGAATCCATTCCCAGCGAATCGGAGTGCTATCCTGCCAAGCTGGCCCACGGCCATGTAAGCTGGCTGATCCGCAAGGGCATCAAATATATTTTTTATCCCTGCATTCCCTATGAGCGGGTGGAGTTCAACGACGCCAACAACCATTACAACTGTCCCATTGTGACTTCCTACGCGGAAAATATCAAAAATAACGTAGACGAGCTGCAGGGGGGCGACATTGTATTTGAAAATCCGTTTTTGTCCTTTACCAGCCTGGATATCATTTCCGACCGTCTTGTAGAGGAATTTACGAAAAACCATCAGATTCCCGAACCGGAAATCCGGGAGGCAGCCAGAAAGGCATGGGAGGAGCAGGAATCCGTCCGCCGGGATATCCGGCAAAAGGGAGAGGAAACCCTTGCCTATCTGAAAAAGACCGGGAAACGGGGGATCGTCCTTGCGGGACGTCCCTACCATGTGGATCCCGAGATCAACCACGGCATTCCGGAAATGATCAATGGCTATGGCCTGGCGGTTCTGACGGAGGATTCCATTTCCCACCTGCATCAGGTGGAACGGCCGCTGATCGTTATGGATCAGTGGATGTATCACTCCAGACTTTACGCGGCCGCCAACTTTGTGAAAACCAGAGACGACCTGGATCTGATCCAGTTAAATTCTTTCGGCTGCGGCCTGGACGCGGTGACAACCGACGCCGTCAGTGATATTTTGTGCAATAGCGGCAAGATCTATACCGTGCTGAAAATTGACGAGGTCAACAACCTTGGCGCCGCCCGCATCCGCATCCGCTCTCTTCTTTCGGCCATCCGCGTCCGGGAGGAGCATCATGTGCAGCGGGAAGTAAAGCCCGCCAATTACGACCGGATCATCTTTACAAAAGAAATGCGGAAGAATTATACCATTCTCTGTCCCCAGATGTCTCCCATCCATTTTGAGATTCTGGAACCGGCGCTGAGATCCTGCGGTTATCAGGTTCAGATTTTGCCCAACGATAACCGGGCCGCCGTGGACATGGGACTGAAATTTGTAAACAATGACGCCTGCTTTCCCTCTCTGATGGTAGTAGGCCAGATTATGGACGCCGTTTTATCAGGCAAGTATGACGTAAACCGGATCGCGGTGGTCATCACCCAGACCGGCGGCGGCTGCAGAGCCTCCAACTACATCGGATTCATCCGGCGGGCGCTGGAAAAGGCCGGCTACGGTCACATTCCCGTAATATCCCTGAATCTCAGCGGAATGGAGTCCAACCCGGGCTTTAACCTGAAATCTTATCCGCTGATCAAAAAGGCCCTGTTCTCCCTGATCTTCGGCGACATCTTTATGCGGACCCTTTACCGGGTGCGGCCCTATGAAAAGGAACCCGGCTCTGCCAATGCCCTTCATGAGAAATGGCGGAAGGTCTGCCAGGATTTTGTGGGAAGCAAGCACCCGACCATTTACCGGTTCAGAAAGCTGTGCCGGGAGATTATTGAGGATTTTGACCGGCTCCCCATAACTGACGAGAAAAAACCTACCGTAGGCATTGTAGGGGAGATCCTGGTAAAATTCCTGCCGGCCGCCAACAACTATCTGGTAGAGCTTCTGGAAGCGGAGGGCGCTCAGGCAGTGGTGCCGGATCTGACAGATTTCCTTATGTACTGCTTTAAAAACGCGGAGTTTAAGGCAACCCATCTGGGCATGAAAAAATCCACCGCCGTCTTCTGCCGTCTTGGCATCAACGCCATGGAATGGTTCCGGGGCGCCGCCAAAAAGGCCTTTGAAAAAAGCCAGCGGTTTACTCCTCCGGTACATATCGATCGGCTGGCAGAAATGGCCTCTTCCATTGTCTCTCTGGGCAATCAGACCGGCGAGGGCTGGTTCCTGACAGGAGAAATGATGGAACTGATTCACAGCGGCACAAACAACATTGTCTGTACCCAGCCTTTTGCCTGTCTCCCCAACCATGTGGTGGGCAAGGGCGTGATCAAAGCCCTGCGCCATCAGTATCCCATGTCCAACATTGTGGCCATTGACTACGATCCCGGCGCCAGTGAGGTAAACCAGCTGAACCGGCTGAAGCTGATGCTTTCCACTGCCCATAAGAATCTGCAGGCAGAGCTTGCCGCAAAGTCCGACGAAAAACAAAAACAGGCAGGGTAAAGGCCCCTGCCTGATGGCGAAAATGAAAAGAGGACATTTCGCAGGTCATTGAAATGACCGGAAATGTCCTCTTTTGATGCAATCAATCTACTTCCAACATACTCACCCGGCGCACATGCCGTTCCGCGCCGGAAAATTCCGTGTTTAAAAAGGTATCTACGATCTTTAAGGCAAGCCCCGGACCGACCACTCTGGCTCCCATCGCCAGAATATTGGCGTCGTTGTGCAGCCGGGTGGCTTCCGCGCTGAAACAGTCATGGCACAGGGCCGCTCTTGCTCCCTTTACCTTGTTTGCCGCAATGCTGATGCCAATGCCGGTACCGCAGATAATAATGCCCCTGTCACATTCTCCGGACACCACAGCCCGCGCCACCGCTTTTCCGTAAACCGGATAATCGCATGGCTCCTCACTGTAGCTGCCAAAATCCTTATATTCCAGTCCAAGCTCCTCCAGGTGCCGGATCACTTCCTGTTTCAAACGGTACGCCGCCTGATCGCTGCCAAGTGCTATCATACTGTGACCTCCTGTTTCTCATGATAGAAAATATTGTACTCCAGGCGGTTTTTGCTGTCAAGAGATACATCCGGCGGTACGGATTGATCGTCCTGCACGGTCAGACCGCCCTTTGGCTCACTACTCCCGCCCGAACCAGACCGTTTCGGACCGCAAGCGCCAGAAAATACCCGGCGGCCACAGACAGTACATCTTTCAGGATAAACGGCATGCTCACGCTGAGAAAGGAGGGCCAAAGTGCATTTTTGCTTACAAAGGAATACCAGAATGTCCCTGCCAGATGACACAGCGCCAGGCCCCCAAGTCCCAGCGCGATCCCAAGCACAGCGTTTTTTCTCTGCTTTTTCAGCTTTGCGCCCCCAAGGACGCCGCACAAAAGAACCATAGGCAGAAATCCCCACAGAAATCCTCCCGTCAGACCAAGAAGACAGCCCGCGCCGCCCTTTAGTCCTGTAAACACCGGTACCCCCACCGCTCCCAAAAGCAGGTAGACCCCGTAGGAGACGCCGCCCCACCGCCATCCAAGCAGATAACCGCAGAGGGCGATTCCAAATGTCTGCATGGAAATGGGAACCCCCGCGGGCAGGGGGATGGAAATCTGTGACAGCACGGCCAGAAGCGCCGTACAGACCGCTGTCATGACCAGATTCATTGTCGTCATATTTTGATTGGGTTCTTTCACCATGATTCTCCTTCCTTTGCGCGGATACGGATTTCTCCGGAATGAAGCGTCTTTTTCTCTCCGTCTGCGGACTCTACCAGCAAACCTCCGTCCTCTTCAATATCCAGCACCCTCACCAGTTCTTTTTCCTTTCCTGACCAGGCCTCCACCTCTCTGCCGATGACCGCAGAGCGTTCCCTGTATGTTTTCAGGTAGGCTTTTTCTGACAGCCTGCCGTAATATCCCATAAAAATCGACAGGATCTCTCCGATCAGTCTGTTACGCATATCGCCGCTGCACGGTTTTCTTCCAAACAGAGAGCCCACAATGCCCTGCAGCTCCTTTGAAAAACCCTCCTCCGGCTCTTTTACGTTGACGCCGATTCCAAGAACCGCGTAGGCAAGTCCGCCGGACTCAAAATCCACCGACGCTTCCGTCAGGATCCCGCAGATCTTTTTTCCATCCAGCAGCACGTCGTTCACCCATTTGATCTCTGTTTCCAGCCCCGCGGCACGGCTGATCCCTTCCGAGACCGCTGCCGCCGCGCAGACGGTGATCATCAGCGCGTCCTTTTGAGAACAGTCCGGACGGAGCAGAAGACTGAAATAAATTCCCGTATCCGGAGGGGACTGAAACGCTCTGCCGCTCCTGCCCTTTCCCGCGGTCTGTCTGTTGGCGGCAATCACAAGGCCTTCCGGCGCGCCTTTTTCGGCCATCTGCTTTAAAAGCGTATTGGTGGAAGTCACCTCCGGAAAAACCTGCACCGTCAGGTTCTTTGCTTCCCCTGTCAGATATTTTTCGATGCTTTCTTTGGTCAGCATCCCATCCTCCTCCAGAAGACAGTACCCCTTATTGGTAACCGCCCGGATCTGATGTCCGTCTTTCTGTAAGCTGCGAACAGCTTTCCAGACAGAATTGCGGCTTACATAAAGCTCCCCGGCAATGCGGCTGCCGGAATAATACTGCCCCCGGTTGTTCTCCAGAAGACGCAGTACTTCTGATTTGATGGTCATATCAATCGTTCTCTTTCTGCCTTCCCGGCCATGGAATCCTTCGTTTCTTTCTTACCGGTTCATTGTATCATAAAAAAATCGATTGTCAACTTTTCTGATAAAAAAGGTGACAATCGATGAATGTAATCTATGTTCCCCGATGCTTTATTTTTCTTCCAGTTCTTTTTTTCGTTTGGTCATCAGTCCGCCGATCCGCCCGGTTTCTTTTGCCGACAAGGATTTCCATCCGCTTGTCTTTACCTTTTCCAGAAGCCCCAGCTCTTCGGCGATCTCGTATTTCAGTTGTTCCCGCTGCCGCTCCTCCGGGGTCATCTCATGTTTTTGCTGAAATCCCATATCCGTCACACTCCTTTTCTTTTATGTAGGAGTATGGCCTATCCCGCCATAATTTATTCAACAGCGGTTATTTCATCCCATTCATTCAGGCCCAGGTTTTGCCTGCGCATGGCCTGCTCCATAGTAAGAGGCGGCAGATCGTCCTCCAGGTACTCCATCAGTTCCCGAACCCCTTCTCCGGTTACATTGCTTACATGAAAAATGCGAAGACATCCGGCGTCCCGCATCCATTGCTCCACCATGGGAATATTGGCATAAGGGGAATCCGTCTTTGTGATGATGCCGATCAGCGGCCGGAGTATGAATGACCGCAGGCAGGGGCAAAACAGGTTGTAGGGCTCATCCGCAGCCTGAACGATCGCCACCACATCGGATTCAAAAGAAAAACATGCCAGACCGACGCTGAAGCGCTTCGATTCGGCATATTCTCCCGGCGTGTCAATGACATCTTCTTCCGAATTGGTATACTGGGTTTTTACATAGTGAAGCTCTTCCCCTTTTAACACCTGTGTCAGAGAGGTCTTGCCGGCTTCGCTTCTTCCCATCAAAAACAGCTTTTTCATATTACGGCCTGCTTTCCTAACTTCTGTGGATCCGGCAGATCCGAAATCCAAGGTCCTCCTGAAAGGAACGGATTACCTCTTCTACCGCAGTCTGTACCTGCACAAGCCCTCCGGTAATGATCAGCGTTCCGCAGAACCGGTCCATAAAACCGATCTCAATATCCGCGCTTTTCACAGCGATATCCGCGGCGGCCACAACCGCTTCCCAGGGGGTAAACCGCATCAGCCCCACGGTCTCTCCCGTATGGTCTTCCCCCTCATGGACGCCAATATGCAGCCCCAGATTCTGGTAGACCCTTTCCTGAGACGATCCGATGATGTGGGCCAGACAGACTTCCTTTCCCGGCACCCGCACGCGGGTCATCCGAAGCTTTTTTCCCTTCAGATGCTCATAATCGTCATGAAACAGCTTTTCCAATAATTGCTCTTTTGTCAGATGGGCCACAACAGCACTTCCTATCTCTTTGTTATGCCGCAGACTACATAGCCCAGGGTATCACGGAAAAAGTCCACAATCTCCGTCAGGGCAGACATCACGTCGGAAATCTCGCCTGTAATGATCAGCGTTCCCGTAAACCGGTCCGCAAACCCCAGATAAACATTTCCGCTTTTTACCGCGATATCCGACGCGATCACAGCGGACTCCGGCGGCGTCATATTCATGATCCCAATGGCAGAGGAGCCATAGTCAACCTGGGGATTCAGTCCCAGCTTCTGATATACGATGGGAGCCGGGCCGCCCATTACATGGGCAAAGGTAATCTCCTTTCCGGCTACGGTTTCCTGTACGATCCTAATCTGTTCCTCATGCTTATCTGACATTTTCGCAGATCCTTTCTTCATCAGCTAAAAAAACAGGAGACGTGGCAGACTTTACGGTGTTGGCGTAGTCTGCTGCAGTGTTTCCAGATAATCATCCAGCGGAGCCGTATGGACGTTTTCCGCGTCCGTGCCTTTCCGGTCCTTTGTCAGATAGCTGTAGCCGGACCAGAAGATCCATCCTGCCAGCGCCAGACAAACTATGGCAATTAAAACCCGCGCCACGATCTTCTGAATTTTCTGCTTTTTCAGAATCTGCTTTCTGTTCTTCTTATCTTCCTTATACTGTTTTACTTTTTCTGTGCTCATATGCTCTCCATTCGCAGCTGTATTCACATAAGCGGGTCACAGCGTGACAATGATCCCGCCGTCAGCGGCATACAGCGTACTGATGCCGCCTGTATCAACTAAGATTATATCACGAAAGGATGCCATTTTCAAGAGCTCATCTCGAACCATTTCCGCGCGCTGCCTGCAATTGCAGTGAGAAATGGCCAGTATTTTCTTCTCGGTGTCCACACCCTGGTCAATAATGTGTCGCACCATCTTTTTCAATGCTTTCTGAATTCCTCTGGCCTGGTCCAGCTGAATGATCACGCCGTCCCTGGAGCTCATAACCGGCTTTATGTTCAACACCGAGACCACCATGGCCTTCAGGCCTGTCAGCCTGCCGTTTTTGCGTAGATGATCCAGTGATTCCAGCACAAAATAAGTGTGAAGCCCCTCAATATAAGCGTTTACCTGCTCTGTCACCTGTTCAAAGGACATGCCGGCCTCCTCGCACTCCCGGATCTTCAGGGCAATGGAGGTTTCTCCCACAGAGGCGGATTTGGAATTGAACACATGAATGTTCTTTTTCCCCACTTCCTCCAGATACTGGTTTCTGCCTGCCTGGGCGCTGTTGTAGGATCCGCTCAGTTCTGCGGACAGGGTCACCACATACACATTTTCCGCCGGGCAGTCATAATACCGCATGTAGGTTTCCGGAGACGGACAGGCGGAGCTGGGACATTCAGCGCTGTTTGCCACCTTTTCCAAAAACTGTTTCTGAGAAAAAGTCTCGTCATCCACAAAGCTTTCCCCCTCCAGCTCCATGGTCAGCGGCGCATGTACAAAACAGGGGTCTTCTTCCATTTCCGGGGTAAATTCACCGCAGCTGTCAACAATGATCCGATAACGCAAAACGTATTCCTCCTTACACCACGTTCATGTTTTTTTTACTTTTTAACATGGTTTTCAAAACTACTTTTTATAATATCACAATTTTCTTCCATTGAAAAGCACCTTTTCAAATAAATTTACAGAGAACAGGGTTTGACGGAAAGGAATGTTTCCGATATAATAAAAACATTCGGACAAAGGGGCGCGTTATGACGCCTCTGACAAACACAGGAAAAAGAGGGATTATTTTGAAAGTGATTTTTACCGATCTGGACGGCACGCTCCTTGCCGACAACAAGGAGATCACCCCCGGAAACAGAAAGGCAATTTCCGCCGCGCTGGCCCAGGGCAATCAGATCGTTCTGACAAGCGGAAGGCCCCTGCCAAGCGTGCTGAAGCTGGCAAATGAGCTGGGGCTGGACGGCAGAGGCTGCTACATCATTGCCAGCAACGGCGCCCTGATCTATGACAGCTTTCGGGACAAAATCCTGTTTGAGGCAAGTCTGAAACGGGAATATGTCCGTTATCTGATGGACGAGGCCTGGAAGCGGGGCATCCACTGTCATTCCTATTCCAAAAGCCATGTGCTCTGCGAGCATCCCACAAAGGAGCTGGCGTACTATGAAAATGCCATCCGGCTTTCGGCGCTGATCGTGCCCGATGTGACTTCCTATCTCTCCTACGATCCCTGGAAGGTCATTCTCATTGACCGGGATTCCAAGGAGACGCTTCTGAAATTTCAGGCGGATATGGAAGACTGGGCAAAAGATAAATGCGCCAGTATTTTTTCCTGCGAATTCATGCTGGAATACTGTCCCTTTGAAGCCACAAAAGGACGGGCCGTACAGTTTCTGTGTGAAAAGCTGCACATCCCGCCGGAGGGCTCCATTGCCGTGGGAGACGCGGAAAATGACATATCCATGATCCGGGCCGCCCATATGGGGGTCGCCATGGCAAACGCCTCTCAGATCACCAAGGACGCTGCGGACGCTGTCACAACCAACGACAACAACCATGACGGCTTTGCCGAAATACTGGAAACCTATGTGCTGAAATGAGGAATCCCATGACCCGTCAAAGAAGAAGAAAGAAAAACCATTTTCCGCTTTTTTTGTCCCTCCTGCTTCTGATCTGTATCGGTTTGCTGCTGTGCGTTCTTTTGAACGTGCCGGAGCGGCTTGTGGATTCGTTCCGAAAACCCAATCCGGCCGGATCCGATCCCGGATCTTCTGTTGTTTCAGAGACGGCCGCTGCCCTGCCCGCGGATGAAATCCCGCAGGCAGAATCAAAAGAACCCGCTCAGGAAGCAGACGCGCAGATTCACAGTCTTCCTGTTTACCCCATCTCGCCTTCCCGCGTCACCTATCAGGACGGTTTTTACTATGAACCGGTTTCTGACACCAAAGAGCTGATGGAACGGATCCGGCCCTATTCTTTCAATGAATCCGTCAATACAAAAGTATCCTATGAGGATCTCAGTTATTTGCGGGTGCGATATGTGAATTTTCAGGATCAGGACTGCGAGGGAGAGCTGATCTGCAGCAACCAGATCGCTCAGGATCTGCTGGAAATTTTTTACATTCTCTGGAAAGACAGATATCAGATTGAAAGCATCCGTCTGATCGACGATTTTCAGGCAGACGACACGGCTTCCATGGAAGCCGACAATACTTCCGCGTTCAACTACCGCTATTCCACCGGCAGTACCAAATATCTGTCCAACCACAGCTACGGACTCAGCATTGATATCAATCCGCTGTACAATCCTTACGTCGCCACAGATAAAAACGGCAACAGAACGGTAGAGCCCTCCTCCGCGGCGCCCTACGCCAACCGCAGCCTGGATTTTGCCCATAAGATCGACAAAGAGGATCTTTGCTATCAGCTTTTTACCAAATACGGCTTTACCTGGGGCGGAGACTGGAAAAGCGTAAAAGACTACCAGCATTTTGAAAAAGAAATCAAATAAAAAAAGTGTGCTGAAACAATCAAAAAATTGTTTTGCAGCACACTTTTTATTTAGATCGGAGTCTTTTCAGACTTTATGCGGCCCCTCCTCTTGGATGGGCTTTTTTGTAAATCTCCCGGATACGCTGATTGTTTAAGTTGGCGTAAATCTGGGTGGTGGAAATATCGGAATGTCCCAGCATCTCCTGGACGGCCCGCAGATCCGCGCCGTTCTGCACCAGATGGGCGGCAAAGGAATGCCGCAGGGTATGAGGTGTAATATCCGTATCTATATTGGCTTTCTGCGCGTAGTACTTGATGATCTTCCAGAAACCCTGGCGGCTCATAGAGCCGCCAGTGCAATTTGTAAACAGTACCGCACACTCTTTGTCTTTTACAAGGGCAGGTCTTGCCTCTTTCAGATAGCGCTGCAGCGCTTTCTTGGCCTCTCCTCCAAAAGGGATCACCCGCTCTTTTTCGTTTTGCCGGCAGGTGATGTAGCCGGAGCGAAGATTTACATCGCTCCTGCGCAGAGTGATCAGCTCGGTCACACGGATTCCCGTGGCATACATCAGCTCCAGCATGGCCTTATCGCGGATCTCCTTGGGCGTGTTCTTGGAGGGCTGAGCCAAAAGCAGGGATACCTCCCGCACTGTCAGCACATCCGGCAGCTTTTTCTCTGTCTTGGGGGACTTCAGCGTCTCGGAAAGATCGTCGCTGGTACAGCCCTGATGAAAGAGATAGCTGTAAAAGGATTTGATGGCCGCCACACTGCGCGATACGGTAGAGGTGGCAAATCCATTGCTTTCCAGATAACCCACATAGGCCTTCAGGATCGTAGGCGTAGCCGTACACACGTCGGAAACACCGATGCTGTTCATATAGACAAGCAGCTTATTCAGATCTCTCCGGTAAGAAATTTCCGTATTGTTAGAAAGCTTTTTCTCATTATGTAAATAAGCAATGTATTCATCTACATTTCTCGTCTGCTGTATCATCTTTCAAAACCACACTTTTTTTCAAATGCAGGCACCTGCCCATCAACGACGTCTAATACCCCAGAATTGGTTGGTAACTTACATTATATGCGGTTTTTTCCCAAAAATCAAACAGTTTTTTGCCGCTTTTTGAGGTGAAAGTGGGGGATTTTCTTCAAATCTACAATATGTTCCATGTTTGTTCATCTTTCATACAACATCTTGTTTATTTTTTTAATAATTTTTTAATAACTTTTTTACAAAATCCGGATTGACATAAGTTTCCAGCAAGATTCCAGCAACAAAAAGTAAAGTTACAACAAGCAGAATCACCCAATATTGAACTTGTTTCTCTCTTTTTCCCCCTTGCCGGACCCTTTGGTCACCTCGGGTAAAAATTCCGTAAAACAATAGTAATATTCCCGGGATATATGCCAGATACTGAGGCAGCAGCGCCGCCAGCACCAGAAGGATCCCGGAAAAGCCTTTTTCCATGGCGGCGGCAGCCAGAAAAAGTCCTCCTGAGAAACCCAGCCACAAGCTGTAACAATAGGCGGACAGCCGTCCCCATCTGGTAAAGCCCAAAACCCCAAGGGCCGCCACAATGCCCATCCGGGCACGCAGCAAATAAAAAAACAGGGAAAGGGCGTCTACTTTCGTATCCCTGTAGGTTTCCAGAAATTCCTTTCCAAGTATCCCAACCTGTCCAAGACTTTTGCGAAAAAAGATATTTGCCGCCAGGATGCCAAGAACCAGTCCTGAAAAAAACAAAAAAACGGCAATCCCCTTTTCTTTTCCGGCGGTCTGATTTTTCCACATAAAAAGCACCCCCGTCCTCTCCAAATGGATCAAGTCTGTCCATTCAGTATATGGTCAGGGGCGCTTTCCTATGACAGAGCCTGTATTACAATTTTTTCAGGAAGCTTTCGATCCGGTCCAGTCCCAGCTGGATCTGCTCCAGAGAGATGGCGTAGGACAGGCGAATGTGATCGTCAAATCCGAAATCGGCGCAGGGAACCACCGCTACCTGGAATTCATCCAGCAAAATCTGGGCGAACCGGGCGGCCGTGCCGATCTTCTCTCCTCCATAGGTTTTGTCCAGCGCATCTGTAAGATCCGCAAACACATAAAAGGCGCCCTTGGGCTCCAGCGCGGATATCAGAGGCATCTGCCGGATCCGTTCGCACATATATTTCCTGCGTTTGTCAAACTCCTTTAACATGGCGGTCACCGTATGCTGGGGACCGGTCATGGCTTCTACCGCCGCTTTCTGGGCAATGGAATTGGGATTGCTGGTGGCGTGGCTCTGAACGCTGCCCATGATCTTCGCGATTTCCCTGGAGGATCCGGTGTAGCCGATACGCCAGCCGGTCATGGCATATCCCTTTGCCAGTCCGCTGCAGGTAATGGTCCGGCGGTAAATTTCCTCGTTCAGGGAGGCAATGCTTACATGCTCCTGGCCGCCGTACACCAGATACTCATACATCTCATCGGCAATCACATAAATGTCATTTTTTACCACCGTATCGGCAATATCCAGCAGCTCTTCCCGGGTATAGATCATCCCCGTGGGATTGCTGGGCGTATTTAGGATCAGCGCCTTTGTCTTTGGCGTAATGGCGTCCTGGATCTGCCTGGCGCTGACCTTGTAGCCCTGCTCCTTATTGCCTCTGATAAAGACCGGCACACCGTCTGCCAGCTTTACCATTTCCGGATAGCTGAGCCAGTAGGGCGCGGGAATGATCACCTCATCTCCCGGATTCAAAAGCGCCGTACAGATATTGGTGAGAGAATGCTTTCCTCCATTGCTGATCACAATCTGATCCGTATCGTAATGAATATGGTTAAAGGCGGCAAATTTATCGCTGACCGCTTTTTTCAGCTCCAGAATGCCGGATGCCGGCGTATATTTTGTAAATCCGTCATGGATCGCCTGGATCGCCGCCTCACAGACGTTTTCCGGGGTGTCAAAATCCGGTTCTCCCGCACCGAACCCCACCACATTGATGCCGGCAGCGCGCATTTCCTTTGCCTTTGCCGTGATGGCCAGTGTTGATGACGGTTTGACCGCAAGTGCTTTTTTCGATAATTCTAATGACATGTTCATCCTCTTCTTTCTCAGTTGCCCATTTTCAATAAGTATACAGACTTTTTTCCTACATTGCAATAGATAATTTGTCGAATCGCCAGACGCAAGACCCGCCGGAATTAGACAAATAGACAAAAAAAGACCTGCAAACACTGACAGCTTTCAAACGCCTTTGTTTGCAGGTCTTCCTGTTACTTTTCTGTTCCTTTACTTTGCATAATCCGCAACTCTGGATTCCCGGATCAGATTGATCTTGATCTGGCCTGGATATTCCAGCTCTGTCTCGATCTGTTTTGCGATGTCTCTTGCCAGCAAAACCATATCGTCGTCGCTGACCTTTTCCGGTACAACCATCACACGAACCTCTCTGCCCGCCTGAATTGCAAAAGACTTGTCTACTCCCTTGAAGGAATTGGTAATATCCTCCAGCTGTTTCAAACGATTTGTGTAAGTTTCAAGCGTCTCACGCCTTGCTCCCGGTCTTGCGGCAGAAATAGTATCCGCCGCCTGAACGATACAGGCAATCAGGGATGTGGGTTCCACGTCTCCGTGGTGGGATTCCACTGCGTTGATCACAACGGGACCCTCTTTATACTTTTTACACAGTTCAACGCCAAGCTGAATGTGAGAACCCTCCATTTCATGATCCACTGCCTTGCCAATGTCATGAAGCAGGCCCGCTCTTTTTGCCATTCGCACATCTACGCCGATTTCGGCCGCCAATAAGCCGGATAACTGCGCCACCTCGATGGAATGTTTCAGTGCATTCTGCCCGTAGCTTGTACGGAATTTCATCTTGCCCAAAAGCCGCACCAGTTCAGGATGAATGCCATGTACGCCAACCTCTAAGGTTGCATTTTCGCCTTCCTCGCGGATGTTGGTCTCAACTTCTTTCTGAGCCTTCTCCACCATTTCCTCAATACGGGCCGGATGGATCCGGCCGTCCACAATGAGTTTTTCCAGGGCGATCCGGGCAACCTCCCGCCGGATGGGATCAAATCCTGACAGAATTACCGCTTCCGGCGTATCGTCAATGATCAGCTCCACACCGGTCATGGTTTCCAGGGTACGGATATTCCGGCCCTCCCGTCCGATGATGCGTCCTTTCATTTCATCGCTTGGAAGCTGCACAACGGAAATGGTTGTCTCCGCCACATGATCCGCGGCACATTTCTGTATGGCAGTTACCACATACTCTTTGGCTTTCTTATTGGCTTCTTCTTTCGCACGGCTGTCCATTTCTTTGATCATCAGGGCAGTATCGTGCTTCACATCGTCTTCAACACTTTTCAGCAAACATTCTTTTGCCTGTTCGGAGGTCAGTCCTGAGATTCGTTCCAGTTCCAGTAATTGCTTCTCATGCAGTTCGTTGATCTCAGCCCTTTTCCTGTTCAAGTCGTCCAGCCTGGAATTGTAGCTCTGCTCTTTCCGCTCAACGGCGTCCACCTTTTTATCCAGGGCTTCTTCCTTTGCAAGAACGCGGCGTTCCATACGCTGTACTTCGTTTCTGCGCTCCCGGATCTCTTTATCCAGCTCGTTCTTGGACTTGATGGACTCTTCTTTGAGATCCAGCAGAGATTTCCGCTTTTCCTCTTCCAGGGTGCGCTTTTCGCTCTCTACAGTCTTCAGGGCGTCGTCTATGATCTGGCGTGCTTTGTCCTCTGCGTTGCCGATCTTTGTGGAGGCTACCTTTTTGCAATAACAGGTAGCGCCGATCCAGGAAAGAATCGCGGCGGCCACAGCTACAAGCACCGTAATCAAAACTGGCACAAGGAGCACCTCCCTATTTAGTTTTCCGTGTATATGTGTATCTATATAACAAAACTATCACACAGTACAACATATAAAGTTTATCTTTTTTTTGAAAAACTGTCAAGTGTTATCCTGCAATATCCTGATTTTTTTAAAAATCTTCCTCCATCAGGTCAAGCGCTTTGCGGATTTCCTCATACGAAAATCCTTTTCCAAGCAAATACCGGAACAGCTTCTGCAGCTCTTCCCGGGAAGCGGCCCGGGGGTCTGTCCCCCGCTTTTGGATCAGCTTTCTGATCAGCTGCTGCTGATCTTCCAGGGAAACGCAGTCCTCCAGCTGCCCCAGAATCTCCCTGGAAACGCCCTTTTGCTGCAGGCTGAACAAAATCGCCTGCCTGCTCTTCTTTCCGCTCTGAGAGATCATATAATCTTTTGCGTATTGCAGATCGTCAATGTAACCGTAGTCTTTCATCTCCCCGACAACCTGCAGGACGATATCCTGGGGATATCCGTTTTTCTGCAGCTTTTCCCGGAGCTGTTTTTCCGTGCGGGCCATATCGCCAAGCAAATACAGCGCTCTGGCTCTTGCTTTCCGCAAAGGATCCTGCTGTTGGCTCATGGTCTGCCTCCTGATTCTTTATAACTCCGGCAGCACCTGATCCGAATCCTGCCCTTCCTCTTCCTTTGGATCTTCCTGGTCTTTCGCGAAATAATGATCCCGGATCTTTGCCTCTACCTCTTCCATTACCTGAGGATGCCCGGCAAGATATTGCTTTGCGTTTTCACGTCCCTGGCCGATCTTCTCGCCGTTATAGGCGTACCAGGCGCCGCTTTTGCTGATCAGATCCAGATTGGCAGCCAGATCCAGAAGATCTCCCTCCCGGGAAATCCCCTTGCCGAACATAATATCAAATTCCGCTTCCTTAAAAGGAGGCGCCACCTTATTTTTCACCACTTTTACACGGGCACGGTTGCCAATGACCTCGCCGCCCTGCTTCAGAGATTCGATCCGCCGCACGTCCAGACGGATGGAGGCATAAAACTTCAGGGCCCGTCCGCCGGTAGTGGTCTCGGGATTTCCAAACATGATGCCTACTTTTTCACGAAGCTGGTTGATAAAGATCACCACACAGTTGGATTTGCTGATGGCAGCCGTCAGCTTCCGCAGCGCCTGAGACATCAGACGGGCGTGAAGGCCCACATGGCTGTCTCCCATGTCGCCGTCAATCTCCGCCTTTGGCACAAGGGCTGCCACCGAGTCCACGATTACAATATCCACCGCGCCGGAGCGGACCATGGTCTCGGTGATCTCCAGCGCCTGCTCTCCGTTGTCCGGCTGGGAAATATACAGATTGTCAATATCCACGCCGATATTGCGGGCATAGACAGGATCCAGCGCGTGTTCCGCGTCGATAAACCCGGCAATGCCGCCCCGCTTCTGAGCTTCCGCCACCATATGAAGCGCCACTGTGGTCTTGCCGCTGGATTCCGGCCCGTAGATCTCCACGATACGGCCCTTTGGCACGCCGCCCAGCCCAGCGCGATATCCAGGCTGAGGGAACCTGTGGGAATGGTCTCAATATTCATATTGACCGAGGAATCCCCCAGCTTCATGACGGATCCTTTTCCGTACTGTTTCTCAATGTGGGACAGCGCCGCGTTCAAAGCTTTCATCTTTTCTTCTTTTAACATATTGGATCTCCTTTTCCTGATTTCTAAGAGCGAACTTTTGTTCTTTTTCTTATCATACATGATTTTTACAAAAAATACAATAGAAAAAAATAAAAAAATTCCCTTTTTCTAATTCATATTATATATTATATGTCTCTTTTTGTCAATAGATTATTTTTGTAAAAAATCTGTTTTGATACTTGACAGGCGTTTGTATCCATTGTATGATTACTGTATTAAGACACTTAATACATTTAAAACACTTTTTGTCTTTTTTAACACAACAGGCTTCAAGGAAAAAGGAGGAACCATATTGATTCAGTTCAATCACAGAGACCCCCGTCCCATCTATGAACAGATCAAGGACTCCCTGTGCAGGCTGCTTGTGTCCGGCGGCATTCAGCCTGACGAAAAGCTGCCCTCGGTTCGGGAGCTGGCGTCTTCTCTCGCCATCAACCCCAACACCATCCAGAGGGCGTACCGGGAGCTGGAGGCGGAGGGGTATATCTACACGGTCTCCGGCAAAGGATCCTTTGCCTCTCCCAGAGAATATATCCGGGACGTCTATCAGTCAAATCTGCTGAAAACCTTTGACAAGACGGCCGCGGAGCTGCTATCTCTCGGAGAATCCCCGGACAAACTGGCAGAACGGATAACACAACTCAACCGAAAGGAGCAGTCATCATGATGATCCAGGTATCAGACTTAACCAAAACCTTTGAAAGTTTTACCGCCCTGGACCGGCTCAGTCTTCATGTGGAACAGGGCAGCATTTACGGCCTGGTGGGGCCAAACGGCGCAGGCAAATCCACCTTGATCCGGCATCTGGCGGGCATATACCGTCCCGACAGCGGACAGGTGCTCGTTGACGGACAGCCGGTTTATGAAAATCCGCAGATCAAGGAGCGGATCGCTTACATTCCGGATAATCTGTTTTTCTTTTTAAACGACACCCTGCGGGATATGATGTATTTTTACCGGAGCATCTATCCCCGGTTTGACATGACCCGCTATGAAAGGCTTCACGACGCGTTTCCCGCCATTGACGAAAAACGCCCTCTTCGCAGACTTTCCAAGGGAATGCAGAAACAGGCCGCTTTCTGGCTTGCCATTTGCTGCATGCCCGACGTGATCATTCTGGACGAACCGGTAGACGGCCTGGATCCGATCATGCGCCGACAGGTATGGAGCCTGCTCATGGCAGATGTGTCCGAGCGCAATATTACGGTTCTGGTTTCCTCCCACAACCTGCGGGAGCTGGAGGACGTATGCGACAGCGTAGGCATTCTGGACAAGGGACAGCTGAAGCTTGAGCGCTCTCTCTCCGAGCTTCAGGGCAAAACCAGCAAGCTGCAGGTGGTATTTGACGGAGATCTGCCTGTATTTCCAAAGGAGCTGCCGATCCTGCACATTTCCAATACGGGCCGGATCTATACGCTGATTCTTGGGGAGCCCCCGCAGACCGCGGCCGCGCTGCTTACGCCCTATCATCCTCTGATGATGGACAGCCTGCCCCTGTCTCTGGAGGAGATCTTTATTTATGAATTAGGAGGTGCCGAGTATGGAATCAAAGACATCATTCTTTAGTAAAGCCATTTATGTGAAAACCCTGAAGCGGTTTTTCCCGTGGAGTATCTGTTATGGATTGATCCTGCTCTTTTTTCTTCCGGTAATGACCGCGCTGAGATTATCCGTCAAGTCCAATCCCACTGATGTCATCATCGGTTACGGCGGCGGCATCGCTCCGCTGCTGGTGATCACCGTAGCATGCGCCGCGTTATTTGCAGCCGCGCTGATCTTCTCCTATCTGTTCCGGGATACGGCATCCAATGCCATGCACGCTCTGCCGGTGAGCCGGAAAAGCCATCTGACCAGCAATCTGCTTGCGGGGCTTACGCTGCTGCTTCTGCCCCTGCTTCTGGCAGAGGGGATTACCATGCTGACTTCATCCCTGGCCACCGGTTTTCACAGTCCCCAGGCGCTGCTGTTTCACGCAAAGCTTACCGGAGGCCTGTGCCTGATGACCGTTCTGTTTTTTAACATTGCGATTTTTTGCGCCATGCTCTCCGGCCATCTGCTGACCATGCCGGCCCTGTATGTGATCATCAACTTTTTTTCCATCGGCGTGGGATGTCTGGTCAGTCTGTTCAAAGAATGGTTCTTTTTCGGATTCGGTTACTCCTGGAACCGGATTTATTCCCAGTGCTCTCCCCTGTGGGAGCTGGTTCAGAATTTCTGCAACGTGGACGTTTTTGTTCCGTCAGGATCCGACACCATCACCCGGCTGAACTATGTGATGGATTTTCGATTTCTGATCGTTTACTGCGTCCTCAGCCTGCTTCTGCTTTTGCTTTCCTATGTGCTGTATCAGAAGCGGTCCCTGGAATGCGCCGGAGATATTCTGGCGTTTCCCCGTACCTCCTGGTTTTTCCAGGCGCTCTTTGGAATTGCCACCGGGATCATCGTCGCGGGACTTTTTACCGCCGTCCGGGAAAATCTGCTTTCCATGCCCTATGTGATCATGCTGCTGTTTCTTGCCGGCTCGTTCTTTGGCTTCTTTGCCGGGAGAATGCTGATCCGAAAACGGTTTTTCATCTTTCGGGAAGCACTTCCGGGATTTCTCATCTACGGAATCTGCGCCCTGGCGCTGATGCTGGTCACCGAACTGGATCTGGCCGGATATGAAAAAAGGGTGCCCGACATATCCGATGTCAAAACCGTTTCCCTGAATCCTTACGAGGGAACGTCCAGCAGCGATAAAGACCTGATCCAGGAAACCATCCGCATTCACCGGCTGATCCTGGAGCAGAAAAAAGAACTGGAAAAGCGCGCTTCCCGCTTTGCCGATTACCCTGACTATGAAATTCTGGACATCTGTTACCGGCTGGAAAACGGCGCTGTGATCTCCAGAAGCTACCCGATTCATTACCGTACAAAGGATCTGCAGGATCCGGATTCCGTTATTGTCCGCTATTTTGATCTTATGAATTCACCTCAGGCAGTGAAGTCCTATTATTTCGCGGACGGCTTTACCGAAGACAGCCTGAGAACCATCTCCTATCAGGATTATGAGACCTACGAGGAACCCCTGGGTTATTATCAGTACGTTCTCAGCACGGATGAACAAAGGGCGCTGATCCGGGCCATCTTTCAGGATATTGAAGAGAGAAACATCCTTGGGGAAAGCTATTTTAACGGCAGCTATGACGGTCCCTTAACCTCCTGCGCTCTGGATCCCAGATATTTTCTGGAAAATCACAGATTTTACTCCCAAAGCCTGGAACTGGTTTCCAAAAACGGAAAAACGTTCTATCTGCAGCTGGAGGAGGGAGCTGTCCATACAATAGAGGCTTTGAAAAAGCTGAACATTGTAAACGGCCAGCATCCCCTGACCTCAGGCGATTCGGAGGACAGGATCTTCTACCACTGAAAATTCTTTTTCTGTTTCCGGCAGAATCAGACGCTTCTTACCGGCCGGCGAAAAAAGATGCCGGGCAGATCCCTCTGCATTTTTGCAGACAGCGGATTGCCCGGCATTTTTTTATTTTATTTCGGCAGAGCCTGTTCGTCCGAACCGTCCTGACATTCCTTCAGCGTATAACAGGGACGGTCCAGCGACTGGCTCCAGTTGGGATTGTAATAGGGATCCCGGTCCGGCAGATATTTTTTCCACCGGCTGCTCACATATTCCACCTCAGACTGAAACCGCCGCTGTTTTTCCGGCGTGTCCTCCGTCTTCCGGCTTTTGGACTCATAATGATACAGCTCCACATAGGGGTCATAGACTACCAGAAGTCCCAGCTGCCGCACCCGCAGGCAAAAGTCCACGTCATTAAAGGCAACGGCGATCTGCGGATCAAAGCCCCCTGCCTGTTTGTAAACGCTGCTTTTCACCATCATACAGGCCGCGGTAACCGCGGAGAGATCCGACTGCATGGAAGCCTTCCTGAAATATCCCACTTCTCCCCGGGGCAGCCCTGTAAAGGCATGTCCGGCCAGGCCGCCTCTGCCTATGATGACTCCCCCATGCTGCACCGTATCGTCAGGATAATACAGCTTTGCCCCTACGATTCCCACCTCCGGCCGCTGGCAGTGGCCCAGAAGCTCTTCGATCCAGTCTTTGGAGATCACTTCCGTATCGTTGTTCAGCAGGATCACATAGTCTCCCTTTGCGTAGGAAAACCCAAAATTGTTCAGATCAGAATAATGGAATCCCGTTCCGTTCCATGTGACCACCCGGATCCGGGGATTTTGCTCCAGTTCTTTATAGTAAGCAAAAATCTCTTCCGTCTCGCTGTTATTCTCGATAATAATGATCTCATAGTTTTCATAGGTGGACCGTTCCAGAATGGAATTGATACAGGTTTCCAGCGTTTTCTTTTCATCCTTGTTGGGAATCAGTACAGAAACCAGGGGACTGCCCTCAACCGGGTAGGTAACCCGGTAAAAGCCCAGATTTTCCGTATAGGACACGGTCCCCTTTGTTCCTGTCCGCGCCAGATGGGCTTCAATAGCCCGCTTTCCCGCGTCAAAACAGTACATCTTGCTTTCCGGATTCTGGGCGGTAGACTGCAGGTGCATCCGCCAGTGATAAAGCGCCTTTGGAATGTGACAGATTTTTTTCGCCGCCTCCGTACACCGCAGGATCAGATCATAATCCTGGGAGCCGTCAAATTCTTTCCGAAAGCCGCCCACCTGATCCAGCAGGGACTTGCGCACAAGAAAGAAATGGCAGATATAATTGTTGCCCCGCAGCAGATCCAGATTGAAATCCGGCTTGAAATGAGGCTCAAAATAATGGGAAGTATCCATGGACACCTTATCTTCATCCGTATAAAGCACGTCAATTTCCGGATCGTTTACGATCCGGCTTGCGGCCTCAAAACAGGCGGAGGGATCCAGCAGGTCGTCGTGATCCAGAAGCCCGATAAAGTCTCCGGAAGCCATGGAGATGGCCTCATTGGTGTTGCCGGAGATTCCAAGGTTTTCCGCAAGATCCTTTACCAGGATCCGGCTGTCCGCGTTTTGGTACTCTTCCAGCACGGCATTGACCTTTTCATCTGAGGGATCTCCGTTTGCCAGACAAAGCTCCCAGTTTTCATAGGTCTGGCAAAGGACAGAATCGATCATCTGTCTCAGAAAGGTTTCCGGCGTCCGAAACAGCGGCACCGCGATACTGATCTTCGGTCCCCCAGAAAACCTGGTCTGCCGCTGCTGTTCCAGCTGCGCCTCAGTGGGCGCCATACACGTTCTCCACTGCTCATAGGAGATCTCTCCCGCCGGCTGCGGTCTGTCCAGATCTTCTCCCTTTGCGATCCGCCGGAAAAACGCCGCCGCTCCGTATTTGCGCAGATAATAAATCCCCTGTACAGTTTTTTTCGGCAATATTTTTTTGATCCGCTCTTTTATGCTCATATTTTGTCTCCCGCCATGACGAAATGATTGATCTCGCTTCTTCTGCCTTTTAGTTTACCATTCTCCGCGGATGTTCGCAAGAAAGAAAATCCGGCGGAAGCATATGCTCCCGCCGGAAAATGGATTCATGATCAAATTGTGACTGTCTGACGCTTATTCAGCAATGTCCGCATACATCAGATACCAGTAACCGGTAGCGGAATGCCATGTGCCCTGCAGCTTCTCGCTCTGAAGCCAGAAGTCGTTGTAATACGCAACAGGGATGCAGGCAGTCTTTTCCATCAGAATGTCTTCTGCCTTATGCAGCGCTGCGGAACGGGTGGCAGGATCGATGGTTGTACGAGATTCTTCCATCGCCGCATCATAGTCGGCATCGTTGAATTTTCCGTCGTTGTTGCCGTTTGTGGAGCACAGCAGATCCAGCATATTGGAAGGATCGGTGTAATCGCCTACCCATCCGTTACGGGAAATATCATAATTTCCTTCACGACGCTGAGGAGTAAAGCTTGACCACTCAACAACCTCAGGCTGCACATTTACGCCCAGCTCAGCCCATGCCTGCTGCAGATACTCTGCAAGAGGTACATGATAGCCTGCCTCATTTGTGGAGTATACCAGGTTGGGAAGGCCTTCGCCATTGGGATATCCGGCGTCTGCAAGCAGCTGCTTCGCCTCTGCCAGATTCGCCTCATAATCATCGCTGATATAGGGCTGTCCATTATTGGAATTGTTAATAAATTCTTTGCCGTCTGTATCCATCCAGCCGGGACCCATAAAGTTGTAAGCCGGTGAATAGGTACCCTGCATCAGTGTATTGGCAACATACTCTCTGTCGATAGCAAGGCTCAGTGCCTTACGAACCTTCTCATTGGTGAAAGGCTCTTTTGAATCGTTCAGGGAAATATAATAGGTGCCGATGATCGGATCAACATAGAACTCATCGTTACCTTCAAGGCTGGGGATCTCCTCTGTGGGAACATCCTTTGCCAGCAGGATCTCGCCATTATTGTAAGCGCTGAATGTTGCGTT
>CANQUC010000003.1 GCA_947626945.1 uncultured Lachnospiraceae bacterium
GCCGGGTGGGGCGCAAACACAACCGCGTTGCCCGCTGCCAGCATTCCGATGGAATTGCAGATCACCGTCTCCGTAGGGTTGGTGGAGGGAGTTACCGCGCCGATCACGCCAAAGGGGCCCTGCTCCACCAGAGTCAGGCCTCTGTCGCCTGACCATGCCAGGGTGGACAGATCTTCCGTGCCCGGCGTCTTTTCCGCCACAAGCTGATGCTTCAGGATCTTGTGTCCCACATTGCCCATCTTTGTCTCCGCAACGCCCATCTCCGCAAAAAGCTGCGCGTTTTCCAGAGTTTTCTTTCGAATGTTGGCAATGATCTTTTCCCGAAACTCCAGGGGCATGGGCTGGATCTCTTTCTGAGCCTTTTTCGCCGCCGCGATGGCGTCTTCCACGTTTTCAAAAATGCCCATCAGCTTCTTTTGAGGCCCTCCGGCCGATACGGTACTTCCACTTGCCTGGATCCCCTGGATCACGCTGCGGACGATGGCCTGAATGTCCTGCTCATTTATCGCCAATGAAAATACCTCCCATCTTTGTCAGTCTTTGGATATCTGTCCGTCACATCTGGGACAGGATCTTTTTTGTCACCTCGGCAACGATCTTTTCCAGATCCTGAGAGGAGGTTTCGGAAGCCGCTTTGGAACCGCAGTTTCCATGGCATCCGCCGTTGCACTTGCCGCCCAGCTCCGCGCAGAGGTTGGCGGGATGCTTGCCGGGAAGTCCGAATTTCCTGCGGATCTCATACAGTCTCTTTACCTGTTCCTGGGAAAGCTCCTTGGGGCCGCCCAGCTGACGCGCCTTGTAAAGCAGCTCAGCGTAAAACTCCAGAGACTCCATCTTATGATACGCGGAAAGCAGATCCACGCTGTAAGAAAGCGCGCCGTGATTTTCCAGCAGTACCGCGTCGTAGTAAGGCAGATATTTTTCAACTGCGTCGGGGATCTCCATAGTAGAGGGGGTGCCGTACTCCGCGATAGGCACGCAGCCCAGAGCAATTACTGCTTCCGGCATAATGGGAGCCGTCAGCGGAATCCCGGCGATGGCGAAAGCGGTTGCAAATGTAGGATGGGCATGTACAACAGAGCCCACGTCGGGTCTGCACTTGTACACTCTCATGTGCATCTTGATCTCGGATGAGGGCTTGAAACTGCCGTTTGCCTGAAGTACATTGCCGTCCTTATCTACTTTACAGATGTACTCGGGGGTCATAAATCCCTTGGAAACACCTGTAGGCGTACACAAAAACTCATTGTCGTTGAGCTTTACGGAAATGTTGCCGTCGTTGGCCGCGACCATGCCTCTGTCGTAGATCCGCTTGCCGATCTCGCAGATCTGCTTTTTGATTTCAAATTCGTTAGCCATCTGGTAAGTCCTCCTTTATATGTTTGTTTGTGTTGTTTTTTTTTGATTTGGAATTATTTTAACATGTTACGGCACAAAAAGCAACTGTTTTCTCAACTTTTCTCCAATTTGTCCAAAAAGTCCGGAAACCGTGTTATTTCCTTGCTTTTTTGAGGGTTGATCCATGTTATGTAACCCAATTTTACCTGTTTGTTTTTGAAACAACATGAAACAACATAAAACAACACAATTTATTTGCGATTTCCGCAATTTTTATATGTTGATAATATAAGAAGTGCTACCTCGCGCCGCTTTCCGGCGCTCGGTATCGGGCTTTCGCCCTATTGCAGCAGAAAAGATCCGGCCCCTGGGAATGAATTCCCGGGGCCGGATCTTTTCTGCTGCAGCACTTCTCAATGCTTACGCTATTTTGCTCTTTGCCAGTTCTGCCAGGGTTGCGAATCCCTCTGCGTCGTTGACTGCCATTTCGGAAAGCATCTTTCTGTTCATTTCCACGCCTGCCAGCTTCAGTCCGTACATGAACTTGCTGTAGGACAGTCCGTTGATTCTCGCAGCCGCGTTGATACGGGCGATCCAGAGACGTCTGAACTGACGTTTCTTCTCTTTCCGTCCCGCGTAGGAGCTTGTAAGCGCTCTCATCACAGACTGCTTTGCGACTCTATATTGTTTGGATCTGGCGCCTCTGTAACCTTTTGCCAGCTTTAATACACGATTGTGTTTCCTTTTCGCGTTCATACCGCCTTTTACTCTTGCCATGTCTCTTTTCCTCCTTTACTGCGTCTTAGATATAAGGCAAAATCTTCTTCATGTTCTTTACATTGGTAGGGTCAGCAATGGTCGCCTTGCGAAGATTTCTTTTTCTTTTCTGGGACTTTTTGGTCAGGATATGGCTCTTGTAGGCTTTCATTCTCTTGAGCTTGCCGGTTCCGGTCTTGTGAAATCTCTTTGCTGCTGCTCTGCTTGTCTTAATCTTGGGCATTGTAGTTTCCTCCTTTATCAGTTACCTATCTTTTTTCACTTAGAAACATCATCATGCTGCGGCCTTCCATCTTGGGCGGTTTGTCTATCACAGCCACGTCGGAGAGCATCTCCGCAAACTGATCCAGTATAACTTTGCTTGTCTGCACATGGGCCATTTCCCTGCCGCGGAATCGCAGCGTGATCTTTACACGAGCTCCTTTTTCAATAAATTTGCGGGCAGCGTTGACTTTCGTATTCAGATCATTGGTATCAATGTTCGGCGACATACGAATTTCTTTGATCTCGATGATTTTCTGTTTCTTTTTCGCGTCTTTCTCCTTACGGGCCTGCTCATAGCGGTATTTCCCGTAGTCGATGATCTTGCACACGGGGGGCTTTGCTCCCGGCGCCACTTTCACCAGATCCAGTTCTGCCTCCTGGGCCATCCGCAGGGCCTCTTTTACAGGCATCACGCCAAGCTGCTGTCCATTCTCGCCGATCAGACGCACCTCACGGTCTCGAATTTGCTCATTGATCATTAACTCGCTGATAGTAGTACACCTCCAAAAATTTAAAATACCTTCAAAATAAATAAAGCGGACAGTCAGACTATCCGCTTTCATACATACACAGCTATCGTTCATACTTTGTATCAGACCCGAGTCACGCGTTTGTGCTAAGGTGAGAGCGGACACTCTGCTTTTCATACGAAAGTAATGTAACACAGTTTTTTCCATCTGTCAACCGGTTTTCAGGAAATTTTTCTTCTGGTGAAATGCCCTGCCACAAGCAGGATCAGGGCCAGCGCCACCAATACCCCGGACAGAACCTGAGACACCGGAAGCCCCGTCACAGGCATCAGAAGCTGATCTGTGCGAAGTCCCTCGATCCAGAACCGTCCAATGCCATATCCCAGCAGGTACAGCAAAAACAGCTGTCCGTCAAACCGTTTATGCTTTCTGAAAAAGAACAGCAGACAAAACAGGCCCAGATTCCAGAGAGATTCATACAGAAAAGTGGGATGCACCTGTATGAAGCCGTTGGCCGCGTGGGCGGCAATATCCGCGCTGATATCTCCCGACCTGACGGCATTTATGGGAAGCCGCATGGCAAACAGCCCGTCTGTGTAGCCTCCAAAGGCCTCCCGGTTAAAGAAATTGCCCCATCTTCCAATAAACTGACCGATGAGCAGACCCATGCAGCAGGTATCCGTCACCAGCCGGAAAGACATCCTCTTTACCCGGGTGTAAATTACAATGGCGATCATCGCTCCGATAATGGAGCCGTACACCGCGATCCCGCCCTGACGGTAATTGAAGATCTCCATCAGGTGATCCCGGTAATAGTCCCAGCGAAACGCCACATAGTAGACTCTGGCGCCAATGATCCCCGCAACGACGGCGATCAGCGCCATGTTAAAAAACCGGTCCGGATCCAGTCCTACCCGCTTTGCCTCCCGAAAGGCAAACGCGATTCCCAGCATCATGCCTATGGCAAGGGTCACGCCATAATAGGTAATCTCAATTCCAAACACATGAAAGGATCTGCCCACATGTTCAAAATACAGGTTCAGATTTGGAAATGCAATACTCTCGTTCATTCTTACGCCTCCCCGGAGATGCTGTCTGCCGTTTACACATTAAACCGGAACAGGATCACATCTCCGTCCTTCACCACATAATCCTTGCCCTCCAGGCCCACCAGGCCTTTCTCCTTTGCCTTTGCGTAACTGCCGCAGTCTAAAAGATCCTGGTAGTTTACAACCTCCGCCCGGATAAATCCCCGTTCAAAGTCCGAGTGGATCTTTCCGGCGGCCTGAGGCGCCTTTGTGCCGGCCCTGACAGTCCATGCCCTGGTCTCGTCCTCCCCGCTGGTCAGGTAGCTGAGCAGTCCCAAAAGGGAATAGCTGGCCTGGATCAGCTTTTCCAGGCCGGATTTTTTCAGGCCCAGCTCCTCCAGGAACATGGCCTTTTCTTCTTCATCCAGTTCTGAAATCTCCTGCTCGATCTGAGCGCAGATCACAAATACTTCGCTGTTTTCCGCGGCGGCATATTCCCGCACCTTTGCCACATAGGGATTGTCTGCTCCGTCATTTTCCAGGTCTTCTTCCCCCACATTGGCGGCAAAGATCACCGGCTTCCCGGTAAGCAACTGATAGGAACCCATCCAGGCAAGCTCGTCCTCATCCCGGGTCACAAAGGTTTTTGCCGGCTTTCCATCCTCCAGATGGCTTTTGATCCGCTCCAGAAGAGACAGCTCCTTTGCCAGCGTCTTGTCGTTCTTTGCTCCTCTGGCTGTTTTGGCGATCCTGCGCTCCAGGATTTCCAGATCTGAAAAGATCAGTTCGTAATTGATGGTCTCTATGTCCCGGACAGGATCGATGCTGCCGTCCACATGAACCACATTGCTGTCCTCAAAGCAGCGGACTACATGTACAATGGCGTCCACCTCCCGGATATTGGCCAGGAACTGATTGCCCAGCCCCTCGCCTTTTGAGGCGCCTTTCACCAGACCGGCAATGTCCACAAATTCAATAACCGCCGGCGTGATCTTTTTGGAATTGTAAAGAGCGGCAAGCCGGTTCAGCCGGTCGTCCGGCACCGCTACGATGCCCACGTTGGGATCGATGGTGCAAAAAGGGTAATTCGCAGATTCTGCCCCTGCCTTTGTCAGGGAATTAAATAGTGTGCTCTTGCCTACGTTTGGCAGGCCCACGATACCTAACTTCATTGTTTTGTATGTTCCTCCTTATTGTCCTTACGCTTTTCTGTTCCGGTATTTTGCGAAGATCTCCAGATAGTCATAAACATTCCGGGTAATGTTGCCGGTAAAAATGCCGGTGCCCGACACGATCACGTTGGCGCCTGCTTCCAGCACCACATGCACGTTGTCTTTCCGGATGCCTCCGTCTACCTGAATGTCCATCTTGATCCCAAGCTCATCCGTCCAGGCCCGCAGGCGGCGGATTTTTTCCGTGCTGGTTTTAATGTATTCCTGACCGCCAAATCCCGGATTCACCGTCATCACCAGCACCATGTCCACCATGCCGATGATATAATCCAGCGTGTGAAGAGAGGTGACCGGATTCAGCGCCACCCCGGCCTTGCAGCCGCAGGCTTTGATCTGCTGGATGACCCGGTCCACATGCCGGCAGGCCTCCACATGAACCGTAATGATGTCGGCTCCGCAGGCGGCGAACCGCTCTATGTACCGTTCCGGATCGCTGACCATCAGATGGACGTCAAAAAGCATATTGGTCCGCTTCCGAAGAGAAGCGATCACCGGCATGCCAAAAGAGATGCTGGGGACAAAATCTCCGTCCATCACGTCGATATGCAGGTATCTGGCGCCTGCCTCCTCCGCCAGCGTAATCTGTTTGCCAAGCTGCCAGAAATCAGCAGCCAGGATGGATGGTGCCAAATGAATTTTCATATGTGTTCTCCTAATATTTTTTTCGGTTTTTCAATTCCTCAAGTACCAGCCTGTAGTTGTCGTAGCGGACCGGGCTGATCTTTCCCGCGTCCACCGCTTCCTTTACGGCGCATTCCGGCTCCTTTAAGTGCATACAGCCCTGAAATCTGCAGGCAGGCTCGTAGTCCGCGAACTCCGGGAACTGCTCTTTCAGTTCTTCCTCCTTGATGGGAGGCGCCATAAGAGAGCTGAATCCGGGGGTATCCATCAGGAAAGTTCCCCCGCCCGCGGGAAGCAGCTGAGAATGCCGGGTCGTATGTTTTCCCCGCTGGATCTTTGCGCTGATGTCTCCGGTCTCCATTCTGGTATCCTTTTGCAGCAGATTCACCAGGGAGGATTTTCCCACCCCGGAGGGACCCGCCACCACCGTTGTCTTCTTCTGCAAAAGCGCGGCAAGCTGATCGATCCCCTGCCGCTGCAGGGCGCTGACAAACAGCACCGGATAACCGGAGGCCCGATAGATTTCGTACAGCGCTTTCTTTTCCTCCTCATCCGTCAGATCCGCCTTGTTGAAGCAGATGACCGCGGGAACCTGCTGCACCTCCATCATGATCAGAAACCGATCCAGTAAATTAAAATTGGGCTTTGGTCTGCGGGCGGCAAAAATCACCAGCGCCTGATCCACATTGGCCACCGCCGGACGGACAAGCGCGTTTTTGCGGGGCAGGATCTCCGTGATACTGCCCTCCCTGTCTTCCTCATGGAGCAGTACCACGTCCACATCGTCCCCGGGGAGGGGTTTTTTCTTTTCCCTGCGGAAAATCCCCTTTGCCTTACATTCCAAAAGCCCATATTCTTCTGTATAAACGTAATAAAATCCCGCGATCCCTTTAATGATCTTTCCGTGCATGCAAAATCCTCATTGATCCGCCTGTCAGAAAGTGACAGACCAGCTCTTGTCCAGCTGCTCCGTATCCAGGAACATGATCACGGTTCCGGAATGGTTGCCCTCGGTTCCCTTAACGGACTTGGTAATAGGGAAATCCTCCCTCTGCAGCCGGCCTTCATAGATCACCGTTGTCTTTTCCTCACCGTCGATCTCTTCTACCAGTTTCAGCTTGATATAAGCGCTTTCAAAATCCGACGGCAGCTGAGAAAGGTCAATGGTCACCTTGCCATTTCCGCCCTCCAGCAGGTTGGGATCGGAGGTTTTCTCCGGCTCGGGGGTAGACGTGGGCCTGCTTAAGTCTGCGCCCTTATTCAGCACCAGATCGATCTGGGTGCCTTCCTCCACGGTTTTTCCGGATGCAATGCTCTGATAGACCACGCAGCCTTCGTCCACGGAGCTGTCAAAGCTGTCGGATTCCGTCAGCTTGCCCAGCACCAGTCCGTTGCTCTCCAGCCGCTCTATGGCGGATTCCTTTGTCCGTCCGATGAGATCGGGCACCGATACGGATTCCCGGCTTTTTCCGCGGCTGATCAGCAGGGTCACCTCGTCCCCTTTCCGGGCTTCGGAACCGGCCGCCGGCGTAGTGGAGATCACGCAGCCCACATCAATGCTGTCGTCATATTCATAGCCGCCCTCTTTTACAACCAGGCCTTTCTGCTCCAGCTCCGCGGTGGCCTTTTCCTCCGTCATGCCGGACACATCTTCAATATTGAAAAAGGTAGGGCCGGAGCTGACCGTTACATAAATGGTAGTATGAATATCCACCACCTCATTGGGATCCACGCTCTGTCCCATGATCAGCCCTTCCGCCACGTCGTCAGAATAGTCATAGCCGCTGCGCCGGATGCCCAGATTCATATCGTTGAGCTTTTCTTTTGCTTCCTCCTCGGTCATGTTGGTCAGATCGATCATGATCCGCTGGGTTTCCTTATTAAATTCCACTTTCTCCGTAGACGCGGGAGAACCGCCGTCCTGCCTGGCTTCCCGCAGAGTATGCCACACGGAATATCCCATGAAAATGGCAAGACCTACAATGATCACCGCCGCAAACACGCCAAGCACCGACATGACTCTGTCGATTTTGGGATTGACCTCGGACTCTTCCGTCTCGTCGGCAAGTTCCTCTTCCACATCCTCCTGAAGATCTTCCTGCTCTTCCGTTTCCTCCTCAGGCTCTTCCTGTACGGGAGCCTGGGCCTCAGCAGAAGTGACCAGAGACCTTTTCAGATCGTCGATCAGCTGACCCATATTCTGATAACGGTTGTCCGGATTCCGCTCCGTACATTTCAGCACAATGGCTTCCAGACTGTCGGGAATCTCGGGAACCAGTTTTTTTGGAGATGGAACGCCCTCCTGGATATGCTGCAGGGCAATGGATACGGTAGTATCTCCGTCAAAAGGCACTCTTCCCGTCAGCATTTCATAGATGGTAATGCCCAAAGAGTAGATGTCGCTCTTTTCGTTGCTGCCGTCTCCCCGGGCCTGCTCCGGAGATGTGTAATGAACGGATCCCATTACGGTGTTGTCGCCGGTGGTATCGGCAGTCGCGGCCTTGGCAATGCCGAAATCCGTTACCTTTGCCTTGCCTTCTCTGGAAATGATAATGTTCTGGGGCTTAATGTCCCGATGAATGATATGATTGTTGTGGGCCGCCTCAATACCCATGGACACCTGCACCGCGATGCTGGTGGTCTCCCGGATGGTCAGCTTCCCTTTCTTTTCAATGTATTTTTTCAGGGTGATGCCGTCTACCAGTTCCATGACGATATAGTACAATCCGTCATCCTCACCCACGTCGTAAACGCTGACAATATTAGGATGGGTAAAGCCTGCCGCCGCCTTGGCTTCGTCCCGGAACCTGGAGATAAACGTCTTGTCCTCGCTCAGTTCCCTTTTCATCACCTTTACCGCTACAAAACGGTTCAGCTTCTGATCCTTTGCCTTGTAAACATTGGCCATCCCGCCGGCGCCTACCCGGTCCATGATCTCATATCTTTGTCCGATTATTGTTCCGGTCGCTAACATGCTTTCACCTCTTCAGAAAACGGTTCAATCACCACGACGGTTATGTTGTCTTTCCCGCCGTTCTGATTGGCTGCATCAATGAGCGTTTCTGCCTTTCCTGCAACATCTGTCTGCTGGCTGATCAAAATCCGTATTTCCTCGTCATCCACCATATTGGTGAGCCCGTCCGAGCAGAGAAGCACGGTGTCCCCCGGATCCAGCTTTTCATCAAAAAAGTCGATCATCACCTGTTCTTTCACGCCTATCGCTCTTGTAATAATATTTTTCTTGGGATGAAATCTGGCTTCCGAACGTTCTATCGCGCCGGAACGCACCATTTCCTCCACCAGAGAGTGATCCTTGGTCACCTGCGTGATCCCGTTGTTGATCAGATACAGGCGGCTGTCTCCTACGTTGGCCACATACAGGCAATCGTCCACAATGGACGCCGCCACCAGGGTGGTTCCCATGCCAAGCAGCCCCTCATCGCTCTGCGCCATATGCAGAAGCTTTTCATTGGCCTTTTCTATGGCGCTTCGCAGAATCTTTACCGGATTGTGCTCCGGATCGGAAGAAATATGCGCAACGATCTGTTCAATTGTAGATCTGGAAGCAACATCGCCCGCCTGATGACCTCCCATGCCGTCCGCCACCATAAACAGGTTTGGCAGGTTGCCTACCGGCAGCTCGGAGGTATACACGCTGTCCTGATTGATGCTCCGTTTTTGCCCTACGTCCGTGATGGCAAATGTTTTCATCTTGTGCACCTTTCTCAGCTTTTCAGGGATTTTGCGTAGCGCCTGCGAAGCTGGCCGCAGGCCCCGTCAATATCTCTGCCCATTTCTCTTCTAATAGTAACATTTATTCCCAATTTTTCAAGTTTATTTTGAAATTCTTTCACAACTTTCTGATCGGAAGAACTGTATTTTTTTTCTTTTACCGGATTGATCGGGATCAGGTTTACATGGCAGTTTTTTCCTTTCAAAAGGGCCCCCAGAGCGTTGGCGTCCTCCTCCGAATCGTTGACGCCCCCGGCCAGACTGTACTCAAAGCTGATCCGTCTGCCTGTGGAAGTAAAATACCGGTCGCAGGCGTCCAGCGTTTCCCTGATGGTATACCGGTTGGCAATGGGCATCAGTTCCCTGCGCTTTTCGTCGGTTGCCCCATGAAGAGACAGCGCCAGGGTGATCTGGAATTTTTCCTCCGCCAGCTTCAGGATCTGCGGCACCAGCCCGCAGGTAGAAACGGTTACGCTTCTCTGGCTCATGTGCATTCCGTTTTCATCTGTGAGCAGCCGGATAAATTTTACCAGATTGTCGTAGTTGTCCAGAGGCTCTCCCGTCCCCATAACCACCACGTTGGAAATCCGCTCTCCCACGTCCTGGCTGATCCGGTAGATCTGCTCCAGCATTTCCGAGGGAAGTAGATTCCTTGTGAGACCGTCTATGCCGGAGGCACAGAACCGGCAGCCCATTCTGCAGCCTGCCTGAGAGGAAATACAGACGGAATTGCCGTGATGGTACCGCATAAAGACGCTTTCGATCAGATTGCCGTCCTCCAGCTCAAACAGATATTTTCTTGTGCCGTCCAGAAGCGAGCACTGTTTTTTTACTTCCTTCAGACAGATCCACCTGGTCTTTTGCTCCAGCTGGCTGATGAAGCTGTCCGGAAGATTGGTCATCTGAGCATACTCCGTCACCTGTTTCTGATGGATCCAGTGATACAGCTGTTTTGCCCGGAACCTTGGCTGTCCCTGGGCCGCTACCCAGCGGCTCAGCTGTTCCAGATCCATGGATTTGATCTCTGTTTTTTCACTCACAATCGTTCACCTTTCTGCGCAGCCTGGCCATAAAAAACCCGTCGCAGGCATGAATCCCCGGCAGCAGCTGCAGATACCCCTCCGGCACAGAGGGCTCCGCCTGAAGCTCTTCGCATAAATAAGGCTCCAGACTTTCCGTCTGAAAGGGATACCGCTCTGTAAACCAGGAGACCATGTCCTCATTTTCTCCCCTGTTCACCGTACAGGTACTGTAGATCAGCACCCCGCCGGGCTTCACATAGCGCCACACCACATCCAGGATCTGTTTCTGCAGTCGGATCAGTTCTGCCTGCTGCTCTTCTGTCATACGGTATTTGATGTCCTTTTTCTTTCCGATCACGCCCAGACCGGAGCAGGGCAGATCTGCCAGCAGGATGTCGGCTTTTTCCTGAAATTGCTGATCAAACACGCGGGCGTCCCATTTCTGGATCACCAGATTTTCCGCGCCAAGCCGCTTTCGGTTTTCTTCGATCCGGTCTGTTTTCTCTTCGTAAAGGTCTCTTGCGTAAACCGTTCCGGTGCCTTCCAGCAGGTCGGCCACATGCAGGCTTTTTCCGCCGGGCGCCGCGCATACGTCCAGCACAAGGTCTCCCTTACGCGGCGCGGCGATTTCTCCCGCCAGCATGGAGCTGACGTCCTGAACCGTGATCCTGCCTTCCAAAAAGGCCGTCAGAGCTTCCGGCCGGTCCACGCCGGTCAGCTGCAGGCAATAGGGAAGATAGGGATGTACGTTTACGCGAACCCCCTCTTTTTCCAGGCTTCGGATACATTCCTCCACCGATGCTTTTCCAGTCTTCCGGCAGCGCACCGTCAGCGGCCGCGCCTCCAGAAAAGAGGCCAGCATCTTTTTTACAGTATCCGCCGAATAGACCCCAAGCCATTTGGCAACGATCCATTCCGGCATGGAATAGGCAACGGACAGGGCTTTTACAAAGTCCGATTCCACAGATAAGGCGTCTGTTTTGGGAATCTCTCTGGAAATGTTTCTCAGCACGCCGTTTACAAAGCCTTTCAGACCCCGGAAGCCTTTTTTCTCCGCCAGCTTTACGCTTTCGTTGCAGACGGCGGAAGCAGGCACGCTGTCCATAAACAGCAGCTGATAAACGCCAAGCCTGAGAATCTCCCGGATCACCGGCTTTAATTTTTTCACAGGCACTCTGGAAAACCGGCCAATGATATCATCCAGCCGGATCTGCTGCTCCAGCGTTCCATCCGCCAGCCTTGTGAGAAAAGCCCGGTCCCGCTTTTCCAGATATTGATACTTGTCCAGCACGTCCTTTAAAACCCGGTTGCTGTACTGTCCTTTTTCATTTACTTCCAGCAGGATCTCCAGGGCCAGGGCCCGCAGGTTGACCCCGGATCTGCCTGCGGAATGATCAGTCACGTCTTCCTCCAAACAGGATGATCAGGCGGAGCAGCTGCAAAATGGAGGAAACCGCTCCAGCCACATAGGTCAGGGCCGCCGCCGAAAGAACCTTTTTGGCCCCTGACATCTCTTCAGAAGACAAAAAACCGGTGGAATCCACAATGCGCAGCGCTCTCGCGGACGCGTTGAACTCCACAGGCAGCGTCACCAGCTGAAACAGCACGGCCAGAGAAAACAGCAGGATCCCCAGGTTCACAAGAAATCCCGCGGCGCCGCTGCCGATCCAGAACCCCAGAAGCAGGCCGATCAGGATCATAGGCCACGCCAGTGTGCTGCCCAGATTGACCAGGGGCACAAGGGCGCTTCTGATTTTCAGAGGCACATAGCCTTTCTGATGCTGCACCGCGTGTCCGCATTCATGGGCCGCTACGCCCACAGCCGCAAGAGAGGAGGATCCATACACCTCCGGAGACAAAGAGACCGTCTTTTTCCGGGGATCATAGTGATCCGTCAGATGTCCGGATACCTGCTGCACCTGCACATCCGTAATCCCGGAGAGAGACAGAATCCGTCTTGCCGCTTCCGCGCCGGTAATGCCCGCGCGGCTGCGTACCCGGGAATATTTTTTAAAGTTAGAATTGACCGCCGCGGAGGCCCCAAGGCACAGGAGCACGCCTGCCACAACAAGCAGGTAAGTCCAGTCCAGATAAAACCCATAGGGCCGGTAGCCGTAATAGGTCAGAATCCAGTTGGTCATTTCATTCATCAGTTCCTTTCTGTTTCACCTGCTCCTTTTCTTTCCGTTCCAGCAAAAGGAGCCTGTTTTGATAGTTGACTCTGAAAAAAAGCGGCGCCAGAATGCCAAAGGGGCTGGCAACCGCAAGGATCCCCAACAGATCCACTGTCTTTTTGGCCCAGGACGCATCCGGCGCGAAGCGGATGATCAGAAGCTCCGCCGCCACGGAAGCCGCCAGCACCACGGCAAAAATCCATGTGATCCGCATACAGAGCCTGATCTTTAACATAAGGCCCTCTTTCTCTTCCATACCTGTCCCTCCTAGTTTTTTTCACCAAGCACCGCCCCCGGCGACAGGGCATAACCCCGCAGAAACGCGCCGGCGTCCATCCGTTTTTTTCCTTCCAGCTGCAGGCTGGTGATCTGCAGGTATCCGCTGCCGGTGGCAACCGTTATGGCATCCTTTTCCAGACGGACGATCTGTCCGGGAAGAGACGGTTCCTTTTCCCGGCTTTCATCCCCAGGCTCCGGCAGCACCTTTGCCTCCCAGATCTTCAGGGTCTTTCCCTGAAGTCCTGTATAAGCGCTGGGCCATGGATTCAGTCCCCGTACCAGACGCTGGATCTCTGCGGCGCTTTTGCTCCAGTCGATCCGACCCGACTCTTTTTTCAGCATGCCTACATAAGTAGCGTCTTCATTTTTTTGTTTTTCAAACAGCGCTTTTCCTTTTTCCAGATCTTCCAGGGCTTCAAGAAGCAGCTTTGCTCCCGCTAAAGCCAGCTTGTCGTGAAGACTGCCTCCGGTTTCGTCTTCCCCGATGGGCACCCTGACCTTTGCGATCATATCTCCGGTATCCAGACCTTCATCCATCTGCATTACGGTGACGCCGGTGACGTTCTCCCCGTCAATGATGCTCTGCTGGATCGGCGACGCGCCGCGGTATTTGGGAAGCAGAGAGGCATGTACGTTGACGCATCCCAGGGCGGGAAGCGTTAAAATGCTTTTTGGAAGAATCTGGCCGTAGGCAATGACCACCCCGATGTCGGCGGGATATTTTTTCAGCTCCTCCTGCCATACGGCGTCTTTGATCCGCTCCGGCTGCAGCACCGGAATGCCCAGGGACAGCGCAGCCTCCTTTACCGGCGGAAAGGAAACATGCTTTCCACGGCCTTTCTGCCGGTCAGGCTGGGTCACGCAGAGCACCACCTGATGGCCTGCCCCGGCAAGAGCTTTCAGCGCCGGCACAGAAAAATCCGGCGTTCCCATGAAAATGATCCGCATGGCCGTCAGCTCCTTTCCCCGCGGCGGGGATCTCCGGACGTTTCCGGTTCCTCCTCGACGGCGGCATCGTGGAGTTCCCCTTCCACCAGATCCACATACAGCTTTCCTTCCAAATGATCACATTCATGACAAATGGCCCGGGCAAGAAGTTCCTCTCCCTCCAGCTCATACCATTCCATATCCCGATCCTGAAACCGCACTTTCACATGGTTGGGCCTGGTTACCTGTCCGCATTTTCCCGCAAGGCTCAGACAGCCCTCGTCCCCGGTCTGCTCCCCGGAGGTTTCCAGGATCTGGGGATTGATCAGCACAATGGGATCCGGTTCCTCGCCTCCCACGTCGATGACCACAATTCTTTTCAGCACCCCTACCTGAGGCGCTGCCAGTCCTACGCCGTTTGCCTCATACATGGTATCCAGCATATCGTCGATCAGGGTCTGGAGCCTGGGGGTCATCACTTTTACCGGCTTGCACACCTTGCGGAGCACCGGTTCTCCTACGGTTCTGATATTTCGGATTGCCATACGCACATCGTTCCTTTCTGTATACGGTCAGTATTCCTGCATGGGATCCAGGTCAAACTGCACGGTTCCTCCCGCAAACTGCCCGTTCTGTTCTATGTATTGCTCCAGCAGCTTCCGAATGTCTGCCAGATTGTTTTGTGATTCCTGCTTCAGATAAATGGTCCGCCTGTACAGATCCCGTACCTTGGACAGGGAAGCCGGCGCCGGCCCCATACATTCCGCCGGAATCTGCTTCAGGATCCGCTTCAGCTGTTCTTTTAACAGGTTTGCCAGCTCATCGGCCAGCGATTCCTCTTCGGAGGCAATGAGAACAGCCATCATATGCGCCGCCGGAGGATATCCTGCCAGCAGCCGGTATCCCATCTCTTCCTCATAAAACCGCCTGTAATCATGTTTTGCCGCGGCCTGTACGGCGTAATGCTCCGGCTGGTAGGTCTGGATGATCACCTGGCCCGGTTTTCTGCTTCTTCCCGCCCGGCCAGCCGCCTGCGCAAGAAGCTGAAAGGTTCTCTCCGCCGCCCGGTAATCCGGCACCATCAGAGACAGATCCGCCGCCAGCACACCCATCAGCGTCACATTTTTAAAATCATGCCCCTTGACAATCATCTGCGTACCGATGAGAATGTCGGCGTCGCCGCTGGCAAACCGTTCCAGCACCGCCTCATGTCCGCCCTTGCCCCTTGTGGTATCCATATCCATGCGAAGCACCCTTGCCTGTGGGAACCGGCGTTTTACCGCCTCCTCCACCTGCTGGGTCCCGGCCCGGAACGTGCCGATATAAGGCGATCCGCATTGGGGGCACTTCTTTTCCATGGCCTTTGTGTAGCCGCAGTAATGACAGTGCAGCCTGCCGTCCCTGTGATAGGAAAGGGATACGTCACAGTGAGGGCATTTGATCACCTGGCCGCACTCCCGGCAGGAGACAAATCCCGCAAAGCCTCTGCGGTTTAAAAAGAGCATAGTCTGCTCTCCCTTTTCCAGCTGTTTTTCAATGGCTTCCAGAAGCATTCCGCTGAACATGGAGCGGTTGCCCGCGGCAAGCTCTTTTCGCATATCCGCGAGGATTACCCCGGGAAGCGTTCCCTCTCCTCTTCGCTCTGTCAGGGAAAACAGCCGGTATTCTCCCCTGAGCGCCTTTGTATATGATTCCAGGGAGGGCGTGGCGCTGCCCAGTATGACGCTGGCGCCGGCCAGCCTGGCCCGTTCCATGGCAGTCTCTCTTGCATGATAGCGGGGCATGGTCTCGCTTTTGTAGGTTCCCTCATGCTCTTCATCTATGATGATAACACCCAACTGTAAAAAAGGTGTGAACAATGCGCTTCTTGGGCCGATTATCACATCCAGGCCGCCGTTTTTTGCCCGTTCAAACTGATCGTACCGCTCCCCGGCGGACATCCGGCTGTGAAGCACCGACACCCGCTCTCCAAACCGCCTGTAAAACCGCATCACGGTCTGATAGGTCAGGGCGATCTCCGGGATCAGCACAATGGCCTGCTTTCCCATGGCCGCCATTCCCGCGGCGATCTCCATGTAAACCTCTGTCTTGCCGCTTCCGGTAATGCCGTGGATCAGATATGTGCCGTACCGCTGGTCTCTGTAATCCGCCAGCACCTGATCCACAATGGCCTGCTGGCTTTCATGGAGGACGATGTGGGCTCCCGGATCCTTTGGCACAGGGGGATTCCGGTATTTCTTTTCGGAAAGGATCTCCACCACGCCCTCTTCCTGAAGAGCTCTTAATGTAGCCCCGGAAATGTGCAGTTTTTTCGTGACCAGTTCATAGGGCAGCCGGTCATTTTCCGCCAGGGCCTCTAAAAGCCGCAGTTTGGCTTTGGCGTTTTTTTTCTGATACAGCGCCAGACAGTTGGACAGGTCCTGCCCGTTTTTCATAAGACGCACCTGTTTTGCCTCCAGCCCTTTTACCTTTTGGCGAATGGGAGAGACCGTCTTTAAACACTGGATCATGGTAGCGCCGTAGGTTTCCCGCATCCATGCCGCAAGGCGGATGAAATGCTGCTCCACGGACAGACGTCCGGGCGCAATCCCCGCGATCTCCTTTAACCGGTGATCCTCACATTCCGTCCGGTCGGAAAGTTCCATCACATAACCGCTGATCAGACGGTTTCCTCTGCCAAAGGGCACCTGCACCTCCATGCCCACCGCAAGCTGTCCGTCCAGCTCTTCCGGTATTTTATACTGAAAAGTCCTATCCAGTTTTTCCAGCGCGATCTCCACGATCACATTTGCGTATCCGGGCATTTACTTCGCAGCATCCTCTTCTAAAATTTCCGCAATGAGCACCCGCTCATCCATGGGATATTTCTTTCCCTCGATCTCCTGATAGTCCTCATGGCCCTTGCCTGCCAGCACGATAATATCGCCCGGCTCCCCATGGTGGATAACGTAGGCAATGGCTTCCTTTCTGTCGGGGATCTCTATATACTTTCCGTTTGTCTTGCTGATCCCCTGGCGGATATCCGCGATGATCTCCAGGGGCTTTTCAAAACGGGGATTGTCGGAGGTGATGACGGTCAGATCCGCCATTTTCCCGCTGACCTCTCCCATCTCATAACGGCGCAGCCTGCTGCGGTTGCCGCCGCATCCAAACAGGCATATCAGCCGATGGGGACGGTATTCCCGCAAAGTACTCAAAAGGCTTTCCAGCGCCATGGCATTGTGGGCGTAGTCGATCATCAGGGTAAACTGGTCAGATACCTTTACCAGCTCTACCCGGCCTTTTACCTTTGCGCTCTTTAAGGCCTCCTGAATCTTTTCCACCGGCACCCCAAAGTGGCTGCAGATGGCTATGGCGGTCAGGGAATTGTATACGCTGAATTTGCCGGGAATGGGCACTTCCACGGGAAATTCCATTTTCCCCCGAACCTGATAGGAAACGCCCAAATAGCCGGAGCGGCTGATCATGCGGGTGTCCTCAGCGCGAAAATCTGCCTCCCTGGAAAACCCGTAGGTCTCCAGTGTGCAGGTATGCCCTTTCAGCACGGTTTTCCAGTGGCTGTCGTCTATGTTCACAATGCCCTTTTTGCACTGCTGAAACAACAGTCCCTTGCAGGCCATGTATTCCTCAAAGCTTTCATGTTCTCCCGGGCCGATATGATCCGGTTCCATGTTGGTGAAAATGCCCAGTTCAAAAGGAATGCACGCGGTCCGGTGCATCTTCAGTCCCTGGGAGGATACTTCCATGACCACCGTATCGCAGCCGGCCTCCGCCATTTTGGCAAAGTATTCCTGGATCAGATAAGACTCCGGCGTAGTATGGTCCGCGGGAATATGGGTATCCCCAATGATGATCTCAATGGTGCCCACAAGGCCTACCCGGTAGCCGGCGCTTTCCAGTATGGACTTGACCATATAGGCGGTGGTGGTCTTCCCCTTTGTTCCGGTAATGCCGATCACTTTCATCTTTTCCCCGGGATAGTCAAAATATGCGGCGGAAATACAGGCCATGGCATAACGGGTATCCTTTACGCAGATTACCGTCACATGCTCCGGCACCTTTACCGGCTCCTCCACAAGCAGCACAGAGGCGCCCTTTTCCGCCACTTCCCCGGCAAAGCTGTGCCCGTCTGTTTTGGTGCCTCTGATGCAGACAAACAGATCGCCCCGGCCTACCTTTCTGGAATCGTATACGATGTGGCGGATCTCCTGCTCCGGTGTCCCCTGCAGGCAGGTGTATTCCAGCCTTTCCAACAGATCCTTTACTTTTTTCATGGATACTCTGCTCCTCCCATCAAACAGCCTGTTCTCAACATCTTGTATAAATCGTACTCTTAATTTTATTATTATAGTATATTTAGGGGTTCAGTGTCAACACAGCCGCTTTGGTATCAGACGCCTTTTCTTTAAAGTACGTTTAAAGTAACTTTTTTATCATGAAAAAGAAGAGATTGGAGCACTTGCAAATCTGACGGATTTCGCCTATAGTTTTATGAGAGCATGTTCTGTGGAAAAGAGGGAAAACTATGCGGCTTCTGCTTGCGGAAGATGAAAAAGAACTGTCCAACGCCCTGTGCGCTATCCTGCGTCATCACAATTATTCTGTGGATGCGGTCTACAACGGTGCCGACGCGCTGGATTACGGAATGGCGGAAAATTACGACGCCATTATCCTGGATATTATGATGCCAAAACTGGACGGCATCCAGGTACTCACCGGGCTGCGGAAAGCCCAGGTGCATACGCCGGTGCTGCTGCTTACCGCCAAGGGCCAGGTAGAGGACCGCATTGCGGGCCTGGACGCCGGCGCTGACGATTACCTGCCAAAGCCTTTTGATATGGGCGAGCTTCTGGCGCGGATCCGGGCTGTGACCAGACGGCGGGAATCTCTGCTTCCAAACACGCTCCAGTTTGGCAACACCACTCTGGACCGCGGCGCCCTGACCCTTTCCGCGCCCGGAGGCAGTATGCGCCTTGGAAACCGGGAATTTCAAATGATGGAAATGCTGATGGAACACCCCCGTAACCTGATCTCCACAGAACAGTTTATGGAGCGGATCTGGGGATATGACACTGATGCGGAAGTCAGTGTTGTGTGGGTCTATCTTTCTTATTTGCGAAAAAAGCTTGGAAGTCTTGGCTCCAATGTGGAGATCAGAGCCTCCCGGGGCGTAGGATACTTTCTGGAAACAGCAGACAAATCCGTCTGACGGCCAAAAACCGCCGGACATTTTGGAGCGGTGATAATCATGATCAAAAAATTACAGCGAAAATTTATTCAGATCGCGGTTCTCTCTTTGTTTGGGGTTCTGACCGTGGTGATCGGCGTAGTCAACGTCATCAACTTTCTGCAGATGAACCGGGACGCCAATGAGATCCTGACGCTTTTGTCGGAAAACGACGGAGCATTTCCCGATCTGTTTCCCGGGAAAATGGAAGGGCCCGGGGAGGAGCCTCCCCAGCAGGAGCATCTCAAAAAAGAAGAACCCTTTCATCCGGACCGCATCCGGGGGAACCTGTCCGAGGAGACGCCCTTTGCTACCAGATACTTTCTTGTGCGCACCGACAGTGACGGACAGATCTCCCGGATCGACACCAGTCATATTGCCGCCGCTTCTTCCGGAGAGGCAAAGGAATATGCCAAAAAAGCCCTGGCAAAAAACAAGACCACCGGCTTTATGGGAATCTACAAGTACCGGATCACCTCCACCGACCAGGGATCCCTTCTGGTCTTTGTAGACTGCCGCACTCAGCTGAAGACGGCCTTTTCTTTCCTGATCGTATCTGTGTCCATTGCCGCCGCCAGTCTTCTTGTGGTATTCATTTTGGTCTCGGTGTTTTCCGGGCGGGCCATTGCCCCGGTTGCAGAAAGCATTGAAAAACAAAAACAGTTTATTACCGACGCGGGGCATGAGCTGAAGACACCCATTGCCATTATTTCCGCCAATACCGATGTGCTGGAGCTGACCGCCGGCAAAAACGAATGGACGGAAAGCATCCACAATCAGACAGGACGGTTAAGCGGCCTGGTAAACGATCTTCTCACCTTATCCAGAATGGACGAAGAGGGATATTCTCCCCATCTTGCCGATTTTTCCCTGAGCAGCGCCGTGGCGGAAACAGCGGAGCCCTTTGAGACGCTTGCCGCTGACGGGGGCATGGAATTTTCCGCATCGATTGCCCCGGATATCCGTTTCTACGGAGAGGAGTCCCAGCTGCGGCAGCTTGTGACCATTCTCTGCGACAACGCCGTAAAATACTGTCCAAAAGGCGGGCAGATCTCCCTGACCCTGGAGGAAAAAGGCCGCTGTGTGGCGCTTACGGTGAAAAATACCTGCGGGCAGCTTCCCCAGGGGGATTTGAAGCGGCTCTTTGACCGGTTCTACCGGGCGGAGAACTCCCGCTCCAGAGAGACCGGGGGATATGGCATCGGGCTTTCCATCGCTCAGGCCATTGTCCATGCCCACAAGGGAAAGATCACCGCCTCCCGGGAGGGCGATTCCGTGATCTGCTTCCGGGCGGTTTTTTAAGATTTTTGCAAACAAAATGGGGCAGCTTTCGCTACCCCATTTTTGTTACCTCGGCCTGTTGATAAAGCCGTTCCATATCTTCTTTTTCAAAATGTCCCGTTGCCATGGTCAGGGCGTTGGCGGCGGACACCGCCACCGCGTACCGCAGGGTCTTCTCAATGGCATAGCCTCTGGCGAATCCCACCGCAAAAGCCGCAAGCATGGAATCTCCGCAGCCCACTGTGTTCACGGTGTGGATCTTTGGAGGCCGTCCATGGAAAACGCCTTCATCGCAGACCACCAGAGCGCCTTCTGCCCCCAGGGACACCACCACATAGGCAATGCCCTGCCCGTGAAGCTTTCTGGCTCCGTCCAGAATCTCCTCACGGTTGGTTACGGGAACTCCCAGGAGCGCCTCAATCTCATCGTCGTTGGGCTTGATCAGCGTAGGACAGGCCCGGATACCTTCCTGAAGCAGGACGCCGCTTGTATCCAGAAGCACCGGCTTGTTTTCTTTCCGGGCCAGCGTAACCATTCTGGCGTAAATGTCAGAGGGCACGCCCTGAGGCGCGCTGCCGGAAATGGTGATTACCTGACTGTCCTTTACCAGCTTTGCAAACAGATCCAGAAAGGCTTCCACATCCGTTTCCTCCACCGGCGCGCCGGGCTCCAGAAATTCCGTGGAAGAGCCGTCTGCCGCAAGGATGTTGATACAGCTTCTGGTCTCCCCTTTGGTATGGATAAATTCATTTTTTACATGCTGCTCATTGAGCATGTCTTCCACATAGGCCCCCGCGTGACCTCCCACAAAACCGGTGGCCAGAGTCTCCTCCCCGCAGAGCCTGGCTACCTTGGCCACATTCAGCCCCTTTCCGCCGGGAGTATTGGTGCACTTCTGCACCCGCATCACATGGCCCTTTTCCAGGGTATCCACCACATAGGCCTTATCAATGGCAACATTCAGCGTTACGGTTGTGATCATTTCTTTGTATACCCGTTCCAGCCGGGGATTTCTCCTCCAAGATCCCAGAGATCCTCCCAGCTGTCCGCGCCTTCCCATAAGAATACCTGCCCTTTGATCAGACGGCAGTTTTTGTCTACGCCCTTTAAGGTCTCCAGTTCTTCTGAAGTCAGGGGATCCTCAAAGCTGCAGCGCAGGTTGCTCATATATTCGTTTCTGTGGATAGAAAACGGAATGGGGGAATGTCCTCTCTGGACAGCCCATTTCAGGCAGATTACAGCGGGATGAACGCCATGAGCCTTGGCAATGGCCTGGATCTCAGGCAGCTCAATATCCGCAATGTCGTCTGCGGTCTTGTCTCTGTCGGGACGGGTGGGAGAACCGATGGGGCAAAAGCCGATGATCTCGATCCCGTTCTTTTTGCAGAAATCATAAAGCTCCGGCTGCTGGAAGCAGGGATGCAGCTCCATTTCATTGACCGCGGGTTTGATCCGGCAGTCACGCAGAATCAGCTCCAGCTTGGGAATGGTTACGTTGGACACGCCGATATGACGGCAAAGGCCCATATCTACCAGACGTTCCATCTGTCTCCAGCAGGTCATGAATTCTTCATGGATATAAGGTCTGGAGTTGGGGTTTCTTGTGTCCACGTCACATCCGGGAGGATGATAGTTGGGAAAAGGCCAGTGCACAAAATACAGATCCAGATAGTCCAGGCGAAGATCTTTCAGGGTTTTTGCCACCGACAGCAGCACATCCCCCTGTCCGTGCATATCATTCCAGACCTTGGAAGTGATAAAAAGCTCTTCTCTTTTGACGCCTGCGGCCATTGCCCGCTCCAGGGCCTCTCCGATCAGATCCTCATTGCCGTAGCAGGACGCGCAGTCCACAAGACGGTAACCGGATTTCACCGCGTCCTCCACCGCGTTGGCAATGTCCTCGCCGCTAAACCGGTCGGAACCAAATGTTCCGATACCGAGACCGGGCATTTTCGCGCCGGTGTACAGTGTCCGCTGGGGCACCTTTGAGGGATCTACCGCATCTGCGGGAATCTTATTTTCGCTCATAGGGAAATCTCTCCTTTCGTTTTTCCTTGTTTATTTGCAAATCACAAACTGTGACCGCTTTACTACAGTGCAGAAAAGGCTGCTGCCATTTCTTCCAGGGTCTCTTTCTCATAGCTTGAAAAGGTAATGACCCCCATCATACCGTCTGCCTTGATGCAGATCTGTTTCTGATATATTTTAATCCCCTGCATTTCCATTTCCGTGTTGATGCAGGAATGGGACGCTCCCGCAAAGGTCTCCGTGCCGGTTTCCTCCCTGAAATCGGTTACGCCCATGCTCTCCATGGCGGATTCCAGCTGATCCTTGCCCATTTCCACATATTCCTGTTCTGTAATCTCCAGTTCATTCAGAAGATCCAGATTTTCCAGCATCACATTGATGCTGTTGCTGCCGTCTTCGTTGTGGGCATACATGTCATAGACAGACCGGGTAGCCTCAATGGCCTGCTGAAGCGCCTTGTTGTCTGTAAGCTCCTCCGCGATGCCGCTCAGCTCCATAAGCTCTTTCTCATCGGAAAAGACAAACTCCTCACCCAGCTGACACCGGATGCCCAGAGCCTGATTTTCATAAACATTGCCGGTAACGGTTCCTCTCTGCATTCCCTTTGATTTGCCGTCCTCTGTCTCCGCCGTCTTTTCCGTCCTGCTGTTGGCATCGTCCGCCGTGCCGCTGTCTTTCTTTCCGCAGCCTGCAAAGGCGGCCGCCATTACGGCAATCAGCGCCAGCGTCATCCGTAATCTCCGTTTTTTCATACTCTCCCCCTGATTTTTTCACCTGTCTCGCCGCCGCGGCGGCTCTCCGGTAAATTACTGCTCGCTGTCGATCAAAAGCTTTCCCTTCACGGCTCCCGGCGTCCGGAACATGGCAAAGGCCTCCGCGATCTGGGACAAGGGCATTTTCCTGAAGATAAAGGACTGATCGAACTTCAGCCTGCCGGTCTTGAAATAATGGGCCGCAAGCTCCCATTCATGGCCGGGGAAAGGAGCGCTGTAGGACATCCAGGAGCCGGTAAGGGTAAATTCTTTCCGGTTCATGTTTTCCCACTGATCCACTGTAAAGGAAAGCTCTTTGGTAGGGGTGCCGATAAAGCAGACTCCCGCCTTGTTGGCCGCAAGCTCAAAAGCCATGTGCATGGTCGCTGTGTTTCCGGCAGTCTCATAGACATAGCCGTACCCTCTGCCGTCGGTCAGCGCCATTGCCTGCTCCATAAAGTCTTTCTCCAGGGTATTGATGACCGCGTCCGCTCCCAGACGCTTTGCCAGCTCCAGCCGCTCCGGGCTGATGTCAAACACTACGGTCTTTTTGGCGCCAAAGATCTTTGCCCACTGCATGGTAAACATGCCGATGGTGCCGCCGCCTAAAATGGCCACGCACTCTCCGCCCTTATAGTTGACCCGCTCCAGCCCGTGAAGCGCCACCGTTGCCGGTTCAAAAAAGGCTCCCTGCTCAAAGGAAACACTGTCGTCAAACCTGACCGCGTTCCGTTCCGGCACGACCACATATTCCGCAAAACTGCCAAACTCTCTGGAACCGATAAAGCTGTAATGCTTGCAAAGAGAATAGTTGGCTTTCTGACAGTCCTCACATTTCAGACAGGGGATTAGGGGCACCCCCGCCACTCTGTCGCCCGGTTTCAGGGTGGTCACGTCCGGGCCTGTCTCCTCTACCACGCCGGAGAATTCATGTCCCAGCACATTGGGATAATAATGACAGGCATCTCCGTTTACCCTGGGCACGTCGGAGCCGCAGATCCCCGTATATTTTACCTTGATCAGCACTTGCCCCGCTCCGGGCACCGGCTTTTCGATCTCTTCAAAACGAATGTCCTCTCTGGCATGTACAACGCCGGCTTTCATCTTCATCACGAATCCCTCTTTTCCTCAGTTTAATAAACTTGATACATTTCTTTCAGATTTTCATAAAGCTTCAGGTATCCCTCCATGGCATGCTGATAGATCTTTGCCACACGTTTGTTGGGTTCCTGTGTTCTGGTGATCACAATGGTACGGTCCACCGCTTCCTCAAAATCCCTGTAAAGACCGGCTCCAACTCCTGCCAGCATGGCTGCCCCCAGCGTGGTGGCGGTGTCTGAAGTCGGCACCTTAATGGTCTTTCCGGTGACGTCGGCCTTGATCTGCGTCCACAGTACGCTGTTGGACGCGCCGCCCATGGCAATCAGTTCATGGACTTCCACGCCTGCCTCCGCCGCGGTGCGGAGATTGTGCTCCAGGGAATAGGCGACCCCTTCCATGACCGCCCGAACCATATGGCCTTTTGTCTTGTCAAAGGACAGGCCATAAAAAACAGCCTTGGCGTCCGGATCCCAGATGGGCGAACGCTCTCCCGCCATATAAGGCAGAAAGATGACCCCGTCGGATCCCGGCGGCACTTTTTCCGCCAGACGGGTCAGATCGTCAAAACTTTCGTCGTCGTTTGCCAGCTGCTCCTTAAACCAGCGCAGCGTGCCGCCTCCGCCTACAGTGCCTCCCTGAAGGAGCCATTTTCCGGGCACCACATGGTTGCTCAGAATCAGCTTGGGATGCGCCAGCGGCTCTTCCATACAGATGCTCATGCCTCCGGCCTGGCCGCCCTGCTCCTGGGTCTGCCCATTTTTGAACACACCGGCTCCAAGAGTTCCGCAGGCCGCGTCCAGACCCCCTGCCACCACCGGCGTTCCCTCTTTTAAGCCGGTCAGCCGGGCGGCTTCCTTTGTGACCCCGCCAATGACCTGATGACAGGGCACCAGCTCCGGCACCTTATCCACAGACAGGCCCAGCTCCTTTGCCAGGCCGCTGTCATAGACGCCTTTTTTCATATCGTAAAAGTGTATGCCATAGCCCTGAGACAGGTCCTGGGTCATTTCCCCGGTCAGCTTCATGGCAATATAACTGTTGCTTTGAAGAAACTTCGCGGCGTTTTTATAAATTTCTTCCCGCTCTTTTTGGAACCAGATCAGTTTGGGGGTGGTGTAGGAAGGCAGAAAGTCGTTGCCCGCCACCTGAAAGATGCGGTCAAACCCGGTTTTCTCCCTTACAGTCTCCGCAATCTCCCTTGCCCTGGTATCCATCCAGATAGGCGTGTTATGTAAGCAGTTGCCCTCCCCGTCTACAGGAATGGCAGACCAGCTCTGTCCGTCCAGTCCGATGCCGCATATATCTCCGGCGCTGATCTTCCGATTGTCCAGCACGATGCGGATGCCTCTGCAGATGGCGTCCCACCACTCCTCCGGGTTCTGTTCCACCCAGCCCCGGTGAGGGTAGTACAGCGGATAGGGCTGATTGGTCTGGGCCATCACTTCCCCGTCTCCGTTGAACAGGGCTACCTTGCACGCGGAGGTTCCGATATCAATTCCCAATAAAAGCTCTGCCATGGTCCGCTCCTTTATCCGTTAAGCTTTGCCGTCGCTTCCGCATACCCGGATCCGGTTCATCACAAGCTCTTTCACATTCTCCCGTCCCACCGCGCTGTACTTCTTTGGATCAAACGTATCCGGCGCCTGAGCAAGCACCTGTTTGACGCCGTTGCTGAAGGCAATGCGAAGCTCCGTGGCAAAATTCACCTTGCAGATACCCCGGCGGATGCTTTCCTGAACTGCCTGGTCGGTCAGACCGGACGCTCCGTGAAGCACAAGGGGAATGGATACTACTTTACGAATCTCCGACAGACGGTCCAGATCCAGCTTGGGCTCTCCCACATAAACCCCATGGGCAGTACCAATGGCAACCGCAAGAGAAGACACGCCGGTCCGCTCCACAAATTCGGCCGCCTCCGCAGGCACCGTGTATCCTCCCGCGCCGCCGTCCAGATCATCCTCTTTGCCGCCCACCTTGCCAAGCTCTGCCTCCACAGGCACCTGCGCGGGTGCGCAGGCGTCCACTACCGCTTTGGTCACGGCGATGTTTTCCTCAAACACATTGTGAGATCCGTCGATCATCACAGAAGTATAACCGGCCCGCAGGGCCTGCATGGCCAGTTCAAAGCTGCTGCCATGGTCAAGATGCACCGCGATGGGCACCTTGGCCGCTTCGGCGGCCGCTTTTACGTTTGCGTAATAATAATCCAGTCCCCCGTAGCTGACGGTGGACGGAGTGGTCTGCATGATGACCGGCGCCCCCAGGGCCTCCGCGGCAGCGGCCACAGCCTGTACCATTTCCATATTTTCCACATTGAACGCGCCTACGGCATACCCGCCCTTTTGCGCGTCCAAAAGCATTTGTTTTGTTGTTACCAATGGCATATCCATTCCTCCCTTACCCATTTTATCCGGCTGCCTTTATTATAGCATTCCGGTTTTTTACATTCAAGGAAAAGCCGTGTCCTCCGGCATCTTTCTCAGGTCACCAGCGTCCAGGTGTCAAACCAGCGCAGCCAGTGATCTACGAAAGTCTTCTCCACAGGATGACCGGAAAGCACCGGATAGAACAAAACGAACAATCCGATGGCGGCGGCCACATAACCAAACACCGCCGCTCTGCGGCCTTTGCTCTTACCGGCAAACTGCAGGCATACATACCCCAGCATCAGCGTTACAAAAGGCACGCTGGGGAAGTAATGATACATATAAGTCGTGCGGCTTACAAGCATCCAGGGCATATACTGCGCCAGATAGCCTACGGTGAGAAATCCCGCTTTCCGATCTTTTCTGGCGATGGCCAGGTACAGCACCATAAAGAATGCCGGGATCCCTGCCCACCAGACAAGAGGATTTCCAAAAGCGCTGATCCCCTCGGATACCAGCGCGGAGGGATGTCCGCTGTAATACCACACCGGTCTCTTGAGGATCGGCCACTCATACCAGCGGGAGGCATAGTCATGCTGGGACACCAGTTTGCTGTGATAGTTGAACATGGTCTGCTGATTGCGGGCCATCCTGGCAAAAAGCCCCGCCCCGGTATTGTCCCGGAAAGGAATATAGGACAAGGTGTAAATACATACGGGGATCACGATAAATACCAGACAGCAGAACAAAATGGTGTTCTTTGTATAAACCGGGAATTTTCTGATCACGTCTTTGTGGGCGATATTGCCGGTAAACTCCTCCGGGTGCGTTTTCGCGTACACATACTCCCGGTACCGCCGGTACAGGATCACAAAGAAGACCACAGCCAGTCCCGCTGCCGCATAGACCCCGGTCCACTTGCACGCCACGCCAAGCCCCATGGAAATGCCGCAGAGGGCCAGAGGCCGGTAGGTCTTCTCCAGAGGCGTATCGTAAAAGCTCATAGTGGAGTAGCGATACATAAAGTAATACATCAGGATCACAAAGAACGTAACAAACACGTCAATGGTCGCGATCCTGGTCTGAACAAAGTGCATAAAATCAAAGGCAAACAGCAGGGTCACCACAATGGAGATCCAGCTTTCCCGGAACATCCGCTTGGCAAACAGGTAGATAAAGGGCAGCATGAGAACCCCAAACAGCGCTCCCATAAACCGCCAGCCAAAGGGATTCACCCCAAAGATTCGCATACCCAGGGAGATCAGGATCTTGCCCAGAGGCGGATGGGTATTTTCATAGCTGTACAGGCCGTGCATATATTCGTAGGCTGTACGGGCGTGATAAACCTCATCGAAATAACTGCTGTTCATACTGGTGGCGCGCCCGGTAAACAGATCCTGCTCGTCAAACAGCTGCGGATACTCGTCGGCGTTCATAGGCAGCACCGGCTGTCCCTGACCGTCTAAGAATACCAGTTCCCAGATTGCCGCTTCATTGGACAGAGAAGTGAACCGCACAAAGGACTGATTGATCTGCTGGTTCAGAGAGACTTTCTGCCATTTGAACACAGAAGAAAATTCCGTGTTCTCTTTCAGGGAGATCCAGGGTCCAAGAGGGCTGTCGGACGCGTCCACGTTGAACTTACGGTCCGAGTAATTGCCCAGATAATAATGGATCTCGGTGATGGTAACCCCTTTATCAAAATGAAACACCAGCGTGTCGTTGACTGTATGAGTTTCCCAGCCGGTGACCGGAGCCTGCCGGTCTCCCAGATCATGGAAAGTGATCAGACAAAACACTCCGCTGATGAGAATCATTGCCAGAATGTCCCACCTGGTAATCTTTGCCGGTTTTTGAGACGGGCGAATGATGGACTGCTCTGCGTCCTTTGCGCTTTTTTCAAAAACGCCCCGGATCTGTCTCGCCATCTGGGAAGCGCCGTCTTCTGTCATCTCGTCGGCCGTCTCTCTCCGGTAATAGTTCCATCCCAGGAAACAGATCCCCAGAAAACCCGCTACCGTCAGAAATCCAATGAACCTGCTGTAGGGATCCTTCCAGTCAAAATTGGAGGCGTCATAATGAAAGAGCACGTCCCACATATTCAGCAGCTGTACCAGGCTCAGTCCCACATACGCAATGAAAAACTCTTTTCTGGGCCGGACAGCATACAGCCCCAGCAGCAAAAGCAGGGCATAAAACATATAGCGCTCGTGCATCCGCACCGACAGAGTAAAGATTCCTACAATGATAAAAGCGGACAGGAAGAAATATTTGGATCGGTCCTTTTTGCTCCTGAACCACATGATCAAAGCCGCCGCGAAGATCAGCACAATGAATATGGTTCCCCAGGCGGCGCAGGAAAGGCCCAGGACCTTTTCCGTCTGTTCATGCCAGTTCATGCCCAGCATTGCCCAGAAATTGTAGGCGTTTACCGTTGCCTTTGGATAGGAGCTGACCGTATCTCCATACTGAGCGATCACTTCTTTCAGACCAAAAGGAATGGCCAGAAGGATCATGCCGCAGATAGAAGCGATGCCGGAAAACAGATTGATCAGAAAATTCTTCAGACGGAACCCGTTTAAAAATACCCGGTCGATGATTCCCACCAGAAGCACCGGGAAGATAAAGGCCATCTGAGGCTTCATCAAAAGGCCTATGGCAAAGCATACATAGGCCAGAGGCATTTTTTCCTTATAGATATTATAACAGACGAGAAGCATCAAAAGGGCCGTGATGGAATCCACCTGTCCCCAGACAGAAGAATTGAACAGCACCGTAGGGCTGAACACATAAATTGCCGCGCAGATCAGGCCGTGTCTCTGGCTGAGCCGCTCCTTTGCCAGCAGATAAACTACATAGCCGGAAGCCAGATCGCAGATCATGGCAGGCAGCTTGGTCAGCAAAATGGAGATCGGGGCGTAATTGTCCAGGCCAAAACGGCTGCGCAAAGCGCCCAGCACCCAAAGCACATACATATATCCGGGCGGATAATCGCTGAATCCGTCTCCCTTGTAAAACGCGGGAATCCCCTGGGAAAACAGCCTGTCTGCCCATCCCATAAAGCAGTTCATATCAATATTGTGCCCCCGGTAGATACCGCCCAAAAAAAGACGCAGTAAAAAGCCGGCGGCCAGCAGCCACAAGATCGCTCTGGAATTCTGTTTCTTGTTCCTGATCACCTGATCCATATTCCTTAGCCCTTTCCTGAAATTTAATTTATTCTAACACAACGGCGGCAGAAATACAAGGCATATTCCCCCGCGATCCATGGCTTTGCGGACAATTACTTATGGCTTTGCGGGCAATTCCTTTGAAAGTCTTTTGGGATTTGTCCGGTCAAATGAGATAAAACAGCCCCATGGAACAGGGCAAAAAAAGGACGTCCCTCAAGTCTTATGACTTTTGGGACGTCCCTGTTTTTAAGTTACGGAACCGCCGGTGATTACTGAGCAGATCTTCTTCTGCGTGTAACCACTACCGCGGCAAATGCTGCTGCAAGAAGCAGGATCGGAAGTACAACATTCATCATGTCTCCGGTCTTTCCTGCATTGGAGCTGCCGGAATTGGATCCGCTCTTACTGTTGTTGCTGTTATTTGCGTTGCCGGAGATGCTGCCTGCGGGAGGAAGCGATGTGCCTTCCTTTACCTCTACCAGAGCAAAGACGCCAAGCTCTCTTGTCTGGAATGTCAGCCCGCCCATTACGGTCTTGCCGTTGATGGAAACAACCGTACAGCGGCTTGCTGTGTATCCGCTTGGAGGCGTAATGGTAACCGTCACATCCGCGGTAGGCTGTATGGTCTCACCGTCTTTTTCAATATGGATGTCGTAAAGCAGCCGCTGCGCAACCTGCAGGTTGGCGATACCGGCCAGAACCGCGTCCGCGTTTGCGTATGCGCTTGCCATATCTGCTGTGCCAAGGGTGGTCACAACCAGTTCGCAGCCATCCGGGATAGCCCCTGCGGGAACTGTCACGGTCACACCGTTGGCAGATGCCGTCAGAGATCCGTCAGCGCCTGCGGTAAACGGATTCTTTGCTACAACGCTGTTGGGATTCTGTGCCTCGGAACCGGCCTCAATATCCTCGCCGGCCACAGGACCGGACACATTGGCGGCCTCTGTCTGATACAGCTGCTGTACCTGCTCCGCGGTCATATCGGTGTCATAGTAAGTGATGTTATCATAGTAGCCCTGGCTTGCTGTCTGATAGGTTCTGTCACTGCCGGGCACATTGGAAACACCGATGTAGGCGGTGGTATCTGCCTGGGTCAGGAACGTCATCAGAGGCGTCGCGCCCTGATTGTCGGAAGCCAGTTTGAACTTGGCAAATCCGTCATTAACTCTTGCGTAATATCCGTCAAAGAACCGGGGACCATAGAATGAAGGAAGTCCCTGATTATCAATCCGGTTGTTGGGCAGCTGCTTGCCGTCATAATACATGGTGATGCCCGCGTTGTTCATGACAACCGTCACAAAATGCCACTGGCTAAAGCTCTGAAGACGATCTGCGTACTCCTGCAATGCCTGACCGGCTGCTTCTCTGTAACCGGGCTGAGACTTCTGCTCAAATACCATGTATCTTGTAGAAGTATAGAAAGAGTTCTTCAGAGAAGTATATACAGGGGTATCATAGCCTGCTTCAAAGTTTGCCTCCATGGAGGACATTACCCACAGGCCTGTGCGGGTCTCTTTATCCTTATTTGCGTCCTGGATCTTGGAGTGCACCAGCTTCTTGGGCTCATCCCGGAAACTGATATTGATGGAATTCTGAATCTGATTTCTTCTGTCATCAGGTTTTCCTCTGTACCAGTAGGAAACCGTTGCGCCGGTCAGATCTTTTCCCGCAAAAGGATTGGCAAATTCCGTACCGGAAGTTGCTGTCGCGGTTCCTTCATAAACTTTCAACACATGACCGCGGACACCGTCATTGACCACCTCGGGAGCCTGGGTGCTGCCATTGGTGGATGCAGGGGACATGCCTGCGGGAGCGCCGTGGTTGGCATCAGAATCAAAGCTGAATTTCTGCAGCTCTGTAGCAGCCGGTTTTGCGGTCTTGGAATCCTTTACGCTGTCATAAAGAGCGGCTGCCTGGTCTGCCGTAAGAGGCTCGCCGTAGAATGAGATATCATCCAGCAAAGCGCCGTCTGCGGTACCGATCTTCTGGCCGTCCAGACCAAGGTTCGCGGTACCCTCGCCGCCGATCATCAGCTTGGTGTTCTCGTTGGAAATCCAGTTCAGCATAGGCTGATCCATCTTGTTTGCAGGAGAAGGATTAGCCGTACCGTTTTTATTCCAGTCGTCAGCGCCTTTCAGACCCCAGGTGGCTCCTCTCAGGCCGTACCCGTAGTTGAAACGCTTGCCTGCGATCCGGGAGTCAAATCCAATACCGGCCGTAGGAGAATACTTCCACTCTCTTTCGCCGTCGATCTTCTCGCCGTCCACATAGAAGTCTACCCAGTCGTTCATGATGACGCAGGTCACATAATGCCACTCGGTATCAGGCACTTCCTGCCCGTTCTCATCGGTCTTTGTGCCGGTCTCGTCCAGCACATATCCGTCGCCCTGGAACGCCAGCATATTGTAATGCTTGCCTTCCTGGTATTCGCCGTTCTTATATTCGGCGGTGTTGGGGTTTTCCTCCTTGGAGCCCTGAATTACCACGTTCTTCGGCTTGCCGGTTGCCTCGTCCGCAACCTGCTTCATTGCGTAGTGATCTTCCTTAAACGCGAAAGAGTTGGAAGCGGCAATGGTCAGGGAGCCGTGCACATGGCTTCTCTTAACCATACTGCCCTTATCCACATCCAGCGTATTGTAGGCGGTGGTATTCAGATTCTGACCGATCTCGGTAACGCCGGTCATCTTGCCGTCGGGGCCTCTGAATTTGGTGCTGCTGTCCGGATCCTCAAAGTAATACTTCTCTGAAGGAGTGGCAGGATAGTCCGGATTGAAGCGGATCAGCTTGCCATAATCCTTGAAGCAGTGGTAAACCTGATCGTTGGAAGGATCCCTGTCGTTTTTCTGATCCGTCAGGTCGTATGCGGTACCCAGTGAAAAATCGGCTGCCGTATAGGTGTCGCCGCTGTACTCGCCTACATAGCTTTCCTTTCCGTCTTTCAAAATGGCGTTGGCCGCTTCGCAGGCCTCGTATTTGATCAGGTCGTCGTCCTGATACTGGAGAGTTCCGTTGCCGTCGGGGCCGTCATTCTGGAAAGTGAGCAGGATGGAGTCGTTCTTTAACACGCCGTTGTCCTGCTGCTCCTGGGAAAGATCGTATACGGGAGCCTTTACCCAGTAGCTGATGGAAACGCCCTTTGTCCATACGGGACGTCCGTCGGAATCCTTTGCAGGCGTCTCAGAAAGATCCATGCCGGCAAAGGGATTCTTGATGTACATGGCGCTGTGGGTCTTCATCTCTTCCTGCAGAACAGACTTGGGATCTACCGGATCCAGAGGATTGCCCTCGTCGTCAAATCTGCCTGTGTAAGTGGGACGCACATCGTCCATTGTGGTAGTATCCGTTGCTTTTCTCGTATCGCTGAAAGTCTTGATGTATCTCTTGTAGACTTTTGTGCTGTCAAGCATCAGCACGGATCCGTAAGCTTCGTCCCAGTAAGTGGTGGGCTGGTTGCCGTCCACGCCGTACTGGTAGTCGCCGGCTAAAATGGCAGGTTCATCCGTTTTCAGCTCATATATGTAATTGCCATTCTGATCCAGCATGTAATTGCCGTCTTCATCTTTTACTTCTTCAAACAGAAGAATGTTGTCGTACTGACGAACATCTGCTTCATGCTCTTCTGCTTCGCCCATGATTCCCTTGTCGAAATCAACGGTAGTAATGGGATCGGGCAGCTGTACATCTGCCGCCTTTACTACTGTCTCCTCCGGAGCAACAGCGGGAATCCCTGACAGGCTTGCGGGTACTACCATCGCCAGCGCCAGCGCCGTGCAAAGCACTGTTTTGGCCGCCTTACGGATGACAGAACCCTGATTGGATTTTCTCATATCAGTTCCCTTCCTTTCTAGTGTTGCAGATAAAGATACTACATCAATAGTAGTTTACTAAATTTATCAACAAAAAGCAAGTAGTAAATCTTTTTTTGTGCATCTTGCCAAAAAATCCGCTATTTCAGGTCAAACAGGGACAACTGGTCGCTCTGGGGAAGACCGGAAAGAATTCCCAGATCGCTCATCAGTTCCACCGCCGTCTGACTGATCTTGCACCGGTTGCGGAAATCGTCCTTTGACAGAAAAGGACCTTTTTTCCGTTCTTCCACAATGGCGGCGGCGGCTTTCTCTCCCAGCCCGTCAATGGCGTTGAAGGAGGGCATCAGCCTGCCGTCGATGATCTGAAAGGCGGTGTCGCTTGCCTGATACAGGTCGATGGGCAGAAATGAAAAGCCTCTGGCATACATTTCCCGGACGATCTTCATATCCCGCAGAGTGTCTTCTTCTTTCTGGGTGAGTTTTTCTGTTTTGCTCTGGTACAGGCTGATATAATGCTCCAGCCGGTCCCGTCCCATGCACATCAGCTCATAGTTGAAAGCCGTTGCCCGGATGCTGAAAAAGGCCGCGTAGTAGGCAAGGGGATAATATACCTTATAATAGGCCACCCGGATGGCCATCATCACATAGGCCGCCGCGTGGGCTTTGGGAAACATGTACTGGATCCGTTTGCAGGACCAGATATACCAGTCCGGCACCTGGTGGGCCAGCATCTCTTTTTCCCACTCTTCCGTAAGGCCCTTTCCTTTCCGGACAGATTCCATGATCTTAAAAGCCAGGCCCGGTTCCAGTCCCATCCGGATCAGGTACAGCATGATATCGTCCCGGGTGCAGATGGCTGTGGAAATGGTGGCCTTTCCTTCCCGGATCAGCGTCTGGGCATTGTTCAGCCATACGTCGGTGCCGTGGGAAAGTCCGGAGATCCGCACCAGATCGGAAAAGCTTTTGGGCTTTGTATCCAGCAGCATCTTAATGACAAATTCCGTGCCAAATTCCGGGATCCCCAAAGATCCGGTCTCACAGCCGCCGATATCCTCCGGCTTCACGCCCAGAGCCTCTGTTCCGTTAAACAGGCTCATGACTTTTGGATCGTCCAGAGGGATGGTGGTGGGATCCAGCCCCGTCAGATCCTGCAGCCGGCGAACCATGGTAGGATCATCGTGTCCCAGAATGTCCAGCTTCAACAGATTGTGGTCGATGGAGTGATAGTCAAAATGGGTGGTGATGATGGGAGAATTCACATCGTTGGCCGGATGCTGCACCGGCGTAAAGGAATGGATCTCCTCCCCCTTTGGCAGCACAATGATGCCACCGGGATGTTGCCCCGTTGTACGGCGGATGCCTTCCAGTCCTGACGCCAGCCGTTCCACCTCGCACCTTCGCTTGTGAACGCCCCGCTCCTCATAATATTTCATCACATACCCAAATGCGGTCTTTGCCGCCAGGGTGCCGATGGTGCCCGCCCGGAAAGTCTGTCCCTTTCCAAAGATCACCTCTGTATAGTCGTGGGCGCTGCTCTGGTATTCTCCTGAAAAATTCAGGTCGATATCGGGCTCCTTGTCTCCGTAAAAGCCCAGGAACGTCTCAAAGGGAATGTCAAATCCGTCCTTTGCCAGCGGCTTGCCGCAGACCGGACAGTTCCGGTCAGGCATATCGCAGCCCGCGCCTCCGGCGTACTTCTTTACCTCCGGAGAGTCAAAGTCACTGTAATGACAGTGTTTGCAGTAATAATGGGGCGGCAGGGGATTGACCTCGGTAATCCCCGCCATGGTGGCGGCAAAGGAAGATCCCACGGATCCTCTGGATCCTACCAGATAGCCGTCCCGGTTGGATTTTTCCACCAGGCGCTGGGCTATGATGTACATCACCGCGTACCCGTTTCCGATAATGGAGGACAGTTCCTTTTCCAGCCGGTCCTCCACAATAGGAGGCAGTGTTTCTCCATACATGGAGCGGGCTTTTTTGTAGCACATTTCCCGCAGCTGAGTTTCCGAGCCCTCAATGACCGGAGGGCACTTGTCCGGCCGCACCGGTTCGATCTGGTCAATGCTTTCGGCAATCTTTACCGGGTTTTCCACCACCACTTCTCTTGCCTTGGCGTTGCCAAGATAGGCAAACTCCTCCAGCATCTCCTCCGTGGTGTGGAAGTACAGGGGCGCCTGCCGGTCCGCATCCTCAAAGCCCTTGCCTGCCATAATGATCTTCCGGTAGATCTCGTCCTCCGGATCCATAAAATGCACGTCTCCGGTGGCCACCACCGGCTTGCCGTACTGCTCGCCCAGACGGACGATGGCCCGGTTCAGGTCTTTCAGATCCTCTTCCGAGTGAAATCCGTACTTTTCATCCCGAAGCATAAAGGCGTTATTGCCCAAAGGCTGGATTTCCAGATAATCGTAAAATTTCACCAGCCTTGCGATCTCTCTTGAATTCCGGTTGTTGAGCACTGCCTGAAACAGTTCTCCCGCCTCACAGGCGGAGCCCACGATCAGCCCCTCCCGCCGCTCTGCCAGAAGGCTTTTTGGGATCCGGGGCCTCCGGTTATAATAATCCAGATGGGAAGCGGAGATCAGCCGGTACAGATTGACCCTGCCGGTCTCGTTCTTTGCCAGAATGATCACATGGTAAGTGGGCAGTTTTTTGGCGGCGGAAGCGCTGCGCCTGCTCATGGCGTTGATCTGAGCCAGCGTTTCCTTTCCCTGCTCCTTGAGCATTTCCAGAAACCGGGAAAAGATCAGCGCCAGATTTTGCGCGTACTCCACTGCCCGGTGATGACTTTTCAGGGAAACGGAAAGGGCTTTTGCCATCTGCTCCGGCCTGTACCCCCTCAGCTCCGGCAGGAGCACTCTTCCCAGGGCCTCTGTGTCCATGCTGGTAAAATCTGCCGAAAGCCCAAGCTTTTCTGCCTTTTCATATAAAAATCCCATTTGGGATTCCGCCTTGTGGGCCACCAGCACGCAGTCCCCGCAAAATTCCAGAAACTTTGGAATCACCTGCTCCTGCAAGGGCGCTTCTTTCAGCATGTCATCGCTGATGCCGGTCTGCTCCGCGATCTGAAAGGGAAGCGCTCTGCCGGGATTCACAAAACTGCTGAACCGGTCCGTGATCCTGCCCTCCTGTATTTTTACGGCGCCGATCTCGATAATCTCATCCCGGTTGGAATGAAATCCGGTAGTTTCCAGACGGAACACCACATAATCCGTATCCAGAGACTGGCCCCGGTCGTCCTGGGCCACCGGCTTCAGGTCATCCACCAGATATCCTTCCACCCCATAGATCATCTTAAAGTTGTCCGGCTGCAGCTTCTGCAGGGTATGAAAAGCCTCTGTAAATCCCTGCACCACGCCGTGATCCGTCAGGGCAAGCGCGGGATGTCCCCACTTTACCGCCCGGCTGATCAGGTCGGAAACAGATGTCACGCCGTCCATGTCGCTCATTTTGGAGTGGCAATGAAGCTCCACCCGTTTTTCCTTTGCGTTGTCCATGCGGCAGGCGGTAAAATCCTTTGCTTTTTTGATGCTCACACTCTGGGAAATGGCCAGTTCGTGATCAAACCGGTCTGTGGCGGTCATTCCGCTGACTTTCAGGAAAGCGCCTTTCGTCACATAAGGCTCCAGCTCTTCCCACTGCTCCTGACCGGGGAAGATTTTTACCGCAATGGTATCTGTGTAATCTGTCAGGTGAAAGATCAGGATCTGCCTTTCTCCGTTTTGGATGGGCCTTCTGTCCAAAAAGATCACCTTGCCCTGCACAACCACATTTCCCATTTCCTCGGTGATCTTCTCTATGGCTATGGGCTCGCCGTCAAACTCTTTTCCGTAGATCAGATCCGGCGAGCGTTCTTTCTTTGTCCGGAAGCCCTTTGCAAAACTCCTCGTTCCGCCTGTTCCTTTTGTTTTTTTCTGAGGCGGTTCTTCTTTCCTCACAGTTTTTCCGCTTTTTGGCTCTGCTTTTGCCAAAGGTTCTTCCAAATCCGCGGCGTCGGCCTGCCAAAACCGTTCCAGCTGATGAGCCGCCTCGGCGGCATAATCCTCCTGACCTCCCCGGCGGTTTTCTTTTCCGCCCTCCTGCTCTTTTTTACAGTATACGATTTTTATCCGGACTTCCATGGCGCACCGCTGGGAAAAAATATCCGTCAGACGCTCCCGCAGGGATTTTTCCGCCAGCCGGAACAGCCTGCTTTCCTCTACCGTTACCGTAAAAAGATTGTCCTCCGTGACCAGTACGCTGCTGTCTTCCAGGATCTGGGCCTCCAGGGGGGCTTCCTGCTGCAGTTCGTAGAGAATGCTTCCCCGGTATTCTTTCCACAGTCTGTCCAGGCTGTATGGCGTCTGCAGCCGAAACCGCTCTATCACCTGTACCTTTATGGGGCTTTTGGCAAACAGCTGCTCTCCAATGGCCCGTTCCAGGGAAAGAACATCCTGTTTTTCCAGGATTCTGGGGCTTTCTATGTATATACGAAGAGAACTCCTGGACCGGCTGGCGGCCACGCGGGTCACCACCACCTCTTCCAAGAGTTTTCTTAAGATCTCATTTAACCGTAAGGTGGGAAACGCTTCAAACAATCCTTTTGGTTCCACCCTGACTCCACCTTTCTGTCATTCCTGTGACCGGCCATCCTGCTGCCTGCCCATGGCAAGAAGCTCTTCCTCCAGCGCCGAAAGAAGCTGATCCTCCGGCACCTTTTTCAGGATCTTTCCTTTTTTGAATAAAAGTCCCTCCGAGACTCCCCCCGCGATGCCCAGGTCTGCCTCTCTCGCTTCGCCGGGCCCGTTGACCGCGCAGCCCATTACGGCCACTTTCAGATCCAGCGGGATCTTCTCTGTCAGCTGTTCCACCTGCCCGGCAAGCCCGATCAGATCGATCTTTGTCCTTCCGCAGGTAGGGCAGGAAACCACCTCGATCCCGCCTTTTCGCAGGCCCAGTGTCCGCAGGATCAGCTTTGCCGTCCGTATTTCCTCCCGGGGATCCCCGGTCAACGACACCCGAACGGTATCTCCAATGCCCTGGTTCAAAATAATGCCCAGGCCCACCGCCGACTTGATGTTGCCGCTGTAAACCGTGCCTGCCTCCGTGATGCCGATATGAAGCGGATAGTCTGTCCTGTCCGCGATCCACTCATGGGCTCTGACGCACATCATCACGTCGGAGGATTTGATGCTGATCACCAGATTTTCATAGCCCATCTCCTCAATGAGCCTGACTTTTTCCAGGGCGCTTTCCGCCAGTCCCCGGGGCGTGACGCCGCCATACTGTTCCAGATATTTCTTTTCCAGGGAACCGCTGTTAACGCCTACCCGAATTGGCACTCCCCGCTCTTTCGCGGCCGAGACCACCGAAAGGATCTTCTGTCTGGATCCGATGTTGCCGGGATTGATGCGGATCTTGTCCGCGCCGTTCTCAATGGCGGCAATGGCAAGCCTGTAATCAAAATGGATATCCGCCACAAGGGGGATATGGATCCGCTTTTTGATCTCTTTCAGGGCCGCGGCTGCCTCCATGGTGGGCACCGCCGATCGGATAATCTCGCATCCGGCCTGCTCCAGAGAAAGGATCTGGGCCACCGTAGCTTCCACATCCTCTGTTTTGGTATTGGTCATGGACTGGATCAGAACGGGAGCTCCCCCGCCGATGACCCTGTCGCCGATCCGGATCTGTCTTGTATTTTTTCTCATGGCTGTTCTCCGTTCACTGCTCACTTTCTGCGTCCTGTTCCGCGCTGTCCCGGGAAGCTGTCTCTTCCCCGGAATCCTCTTCGGAATTTTCTTCAGGATCTTCTCCGGAATCCTCCACGGAATCTTCTCCGGAATCCTCCCGTGAATCTTCCCCGGAATCTTCTTCCCGGGACGAATCCCCCTCTTCCGACGGCTCTGCCGAAGGCGCGGGGAGCGGCGGATAATCCTCCGGGTCTATGATCCCCCGTACCACTTTCACTGCCAGGATCCGCTTTACGGAAAGGTCGATGCGGTCCATGGAGATCCCGCCGTTTTTCACCGCGGATTCCACCGCCGCGTATGTACCGTCCAGACTGCCGGGCATAAGCATCACATCCACGCCGGCGTCAATGGCTTTAAACACCGCTTCGCTGCTGCTGTAATATCTGGTCACCGCCTGCTCGCTTAAAGGAGCGGAGATCACCATGCCATAATACCCCAGCTCTTCCCGCAGGATCCGGCTCACCACCTTGGAGGAAAGAGCGCTTGGCGTCCGTTCCCCGTCCGTAAGGGCGGGAGCGGAAATATTGGACATCATGATGCCGTCTACGCCGGCGCTGATTCCCGCCAGGTAGGGAAGCCACTCTCTTGCCCGCATTTCCTCCTTGGACCGGTCCGTTTCTCCATACCCGTCCTGGGTGCTCTGGGCGATCCCGCCCTGGCCCGGAAAATATTTCATCACAGAGCTGACGCCCTCCTGCTGGATTCCCAGAATCTGTCCCTCCGCCATTTGTCTCACCGTCATGGCGTCGCTTCCAAAAGCGCGTTTTCCCAGAATGGATTTTTCCGGATCCAGAACCACGTCCGCCACAGGCGCCAGATTCATATTGAACCCAAGCTCTTTCAGCGCCCGGGCCATATTCCCGGCGTCGGTCTGCGCCCGTTTGGCGTCTTTGCTTTCACCGTAGTCGGACGCGTCGTACAGCTGGGGCAATTCCAGATCCTCACGGGACCCAAGCACAGACCCGCTGCCGCCCTCCTCCTGCACCGCAATGAACATGGGCACCGGCGCGTTTTCCTGCAGTTCCCGGATGAACGAAGTCACCTGGTCTTTTGAGACCACGTTTTCCGGCCGGAACACCACGCCGCCTACAGGATAGGAAGACAGTCGGCTTTTTATTCTCTCATTGACAGAAGTACTGCTGCTGCCGCCCAGCTGGGAAAAATCCACCAGGAACATCTGCCCGATCTTTTCCTCCAGGGACAGGCCCGCCAGTACCCGTTCTACCTTTTCCTCCAGCTTTTTCCCTTCGGGATTTTCCGTGGGGACGGCTGCCGGCGTCTGGGGCAAAGGTTCGTCGGAGCTTTCCGGTTCCGGTTCTTCGCTTTCAGTCTCCGTCTGCACTTCTACCGGATCCGGCTTTGGATCCGCCTTTTGACGGAAAGGCTGCCGCAGCAGAAACATGCCTCCCACCGCCGCTCCCACTGCCAGCAGCGCCAGGATAATCAGCCCCGCGTTTTTCCATTTGTTCATATGATTCACTCTCTTACCTTAAAAAAATATCTTCCGCACATCGTTGACCATGACCACAACCATAAGCCCCAGAAGCAGCACATAACCGATCATATGCACAAGGCCTTCCTTTTGAGGGCTGATCCGCTTGCCCCGTATGGCTTCGATGACAAGAAACAACAGCCGTCCTCCATCCAGCGCGGGGATGGGCAGCAGGTTCATCACACCCAGATTGGCGGTAAGCAGAATCGACAGGTTCAGCATGGTCAGCACCACGGACAGCCAGCCGGCTTCCCGGGTCTGCTCATAAGTATTTCCAATGGTGTCCACGATCCCTACGGGACCAGACAGGTCGTTTAAGCTTACATTGCCGCTAAACAGCATCCCCAGTGACTTAAAAGTCGTCACGATCCAGTATTTCACTTCATAAAGACTGTATTTCACCACAGAAAAGACGCTTTCCCGTGTGCGGTATGAGGAATCCAGATAAAGACCGTTTTCATAGCTGGAGGTTTTGATGGTGTTCATGTTTCGCTCCAGCCGCTCTCCCTTCCGTTCCAGCGTAATGGTCAGGGGCTTGTCGCCTTCCGAATTGATAATCTCTGAGATTTCATTGGGATCCTCAATGGTCTTTCCGTTGATAGCCATGATCTGATCCCCAGGCAAAAGGCCCGCCCCATCCGCGGGGCTGTCTTTCTCCACTTCCGTAATCTCCTGCTGGGTGTAGGTGATCCCGATCCGGTATCTCTTTATGAGCTCCGGCGTGACTACAGCCGTTCCGGTTACGGTCTCTTTTCCCTCCTGCCGCTCATAGGTAATCTCCAAAGGCTCCTGGGGAGCCAGCATCATATCCAGGGAAACCTCTCTGGAAAGGGCTACTTTTCTGCCGTTCAGCCTTTTGATCAGATCTCCGTCTTTCAGGCCCGCCTCCGCCGCCGGAGACCCTTCCTGCACCTGCCGGATTGTGGGCAGGTCGTATCCGGCAACGCCTATTACGATCAGCGCCAGCACAAAGGCCAGAATAAAATTAAAAAACGGACCCGCAAACACTACCGCCATTCTGACCCACACGGATTTGTTGTTGAACAGTTTCTCGTCCTTTTGGTCAAACTGGTCGTCCTCACCCATGACACAGGCTCCGCCAAAGGGCAGAAGATTCAGACTGTACTCCGTCTCTCCTCTTTTAAAGCCCACCAGCTTTGGCCCCAGTCCCAGTGAAAACTCATAGACCCGCACATGATTCCATTTTGCCACGAGAAAATGTCCCAGCTCATGAATGATGATAATCGCGCTGAAAATAAGAATGGCAATCAGGATATTCAATCTTACACCTGCTTTCCTTTAAGCCTTTTTTAATCGCTCTTCTAAATATGAATATGTTTCCCGCTCCGCGTCCAGAATCTCTTCCAGATTCGGATCCTGTATCTGGGGAAATGCTCCAAGCGCTTCCCCGATGTATCCCGCGATATCCAGAAAACCGATCTTTTCCTTTAAAAACTGCGCCACAAGATATTCGTTGGCGGCATTGAACACCACCGGGCGGATACCGCCTTCCCCGGCGGCTTGCAGAGCCAGCTTCAATCCTTCAAAGGTATCCGGGTCCGGTTCTTCAAAGGTGATCTGCCCGATCCTGGCGAAATCCACCCGTTCCACATCGGACGCTTTCCTTTGAGGATAATAAAGGGCATACTGAATGGGCAGCTTCATGTCCGGCATTCCCAGCTGAGCGATCACCGCGCCGTCGGTAAACTGTACCATGGAATGAATGATGCTCTGAGGATGGATCAGAACCCGGATCTGATCAAGATCCACCCCAAACAGCCACTTAGCCTCCATTACCTCCAGGCCTTTGTTGACCATGGTGGCCGAGTCAATGGTGATTTTGCTGCCCATAGACCAGTTGGGATGCCGCAGGGCGTCCTTTGGCCTTACATGTCTGAGCCTGCTTTTTGAGTATCCCCGGAAAGGTCCTCCGGAAGCCGTCAGCAAAATCGTTTCTATCTGATTTTCCCGTTCTCCCTGAAGAGACTGAAAAATGGCGCTGTGCTCGCTGTCTACCGGAAGAATGGAAACTCCCTTTTCTTTTGCAAGGGGCATGATCAGATGTCCCGCGGTCACAAGGGTTTCCTTGTTTGCAAGGGCAATGTCCTTTCCCGCCTCTATGGCCGCTATGGTTGGCCGGATCCCGATCATCCCCACCACGGCGGTTACCAGAATGTCTGTCTCCGGATCTGTTGCCAGGGCGATCAGGCCATCCATGCCTCCAAGCACCTTTACCGGCAGATCCGCTACTTTCACCGCCAGTTCCCGGGCCTTATCCTCCTGCCATACCACGGCCATCTCCGGAGAAAATTCCCGGATCTGCCGCTCCAGCAGGGCAATATTGGACCCGGCGGACAGGCCGGTTACCTTCAGATCATCCCGGTGTTTTTCCACGATCTGAAGCGTCTGCGTGCCAATGGAGCCTGTGGACCCCAGTATGGCGATCTTCTTCAATCTGTCCATCTCCTCTTATTGCGCCGAAAAAAAACTCACAGCAAAAACACAGCCAGGTAATAGATCATGGGGGCGGTAAAGATTACGCTGTCAAACCGGTCCAGAATGCCCCCGTGCCCCGGGATCACAGTTCCATAATCCTTCAGGCCGCAGTCCCGTTTGACAGCGGACGCCGCCAGATCCCCGATCTGGGCAACCACCGCGCCCACGCCGCAGATAACGGCGTAAACCAGCTTTGGATGAAGCTTTCCCGTGGCCGCAGTTATAATGGCGGCATAGGCCGTTCCAAGAAGCATCGCGCCTGCCAGACCGCCCACCGCTCCTTCAATGGATTTTTTGGGGCTGAGCCTGGGAGTCATCTTATGATTGCCTACCGTTTTGGCTGTGATCATTCCCACGCAGTAAGCGCAGGTATCATATCCCCAGCTGGATAAAAAAGTCAGCCATACAAGGGCGCTGCCGGACGGCAGTCTTCTTGTGCGGTAGATAAAGGACAGCATCACCGCCACATAAAAAAAGCCAAAAAAGGCCATCACAATCTGACCTGCCTGATATTTCGGAAACGTAAAGACATAACAGCCAAGGAGCAGGATCAGAAACAGCATCCCAAACATCCACAGCCATTCTCCCTCCAGCCTCTGGCGCAGGAACAGATAATAGCCCACAGCGGCGGCATAGCCCAGATAGCCCGGGAGCCCAAAGGTGATCTTTTCCGTCTGATAAAGCTCTCCCATACCGATCACCGACAGGCCAAGGAGCGTTACCAGCAGGATATCACCGCCGGCGTAAATTGTCAAAAACGCCCCGATCACAAGAAAGATGCCGCTGATCAGCCTTGTCTTAAACATCCTGTTCCTCCTTCACGCCTCCAAACCGGCGTTCTCTTTTGTTGTAATAGGCTACCGCCTCCCGCAGGTTCTCCGGCGTAAAGGCAGGCCACGGTATGTCCGTAAAATAAAACTCTGTATAGGCCATCTGCCAGAGCAGATAATTGGACAGCCGCATCTCTCCGCTTGTACGGATCAGCAGATCCGGGTCCGGAAGCTCTCTGGTGTCCAGATAAGAGGAGAACAGTTCTTCCGTGATCTCCTCGGGTTTTCTTTTGTCTTCCGCCATCCTTCGCATGGCGCGCACCATTTCATCCCGGCTGCCGTAATTGATGGCAATGGTAAAATTCATGCCGTCATAGTCTCTGGATGTTTCCTCCAGCTGCCGGATCCGCCGCTGAATAGAAGCGTCCAGGCGGGTCAGGTCTCCGATGACCCGGCAGCGCATATTGTTTTTCTTCGCGGTGCGAAGACAGGTTTTCATGTACTGATGAAGCAGATTCATCAGCGCGTCCACCTCTTCCTTTGGCCGGTTCCAGTTTTCTGTGGAAAAGGCGTACATCGTCACATATCGGATGCCCATATCATATGCCGCGGACAGGATATTCTCCACATTTCTCGCCCCCTGCATATGACCATAATTTCTGGGCATTCCCTTGCTTTTTGCCCACCTGCCGTTTCCGTCCAGTATGATGGCAACATGATTTGGAATCTTCATCTTCATCTCCGTCCCGGAGCGTTTGCGCCCCGCGTTTGCAATCAATACGAAAAACAGCTGTTTTACTATCAGATCACGGGATTTTGATAATAAAACAGCCTTTTTCTACTTAAACAGTTAATACTTCCCTGGACTTTACATCAATGGCCTTATCAATCTCCTTCACATACTGATCGGTCATCTTCTGTACTTTTTCTTCCAGCTCTTTGATCTCATCTTCAGATATATCGGAATTCTTTCCCAGCTTTTTCAGGCCGTCATTGGCATCCCGGCGGATGTTCCTTATGGCGACTTTTGCATTTTCGCCCTTTTTCTTGATCTCTTTTACAAGATCTTTTCTGCGCTCCTCCGTCAGTTCCGGAAAGATCAGGCGGATCAGCTTTCCGTCGTTTGTGGGGGTAATGCCCACGTCAGACGCCAGAATGGCTTTTTCGATCACCTTGATCATTCCCGGCTCCCAGGGCTGGATCTGCAGCATTCTGGGCTCCGGTACCGTAACGTTGGCCACCTGCTGGATCGGCGAGGGCGTTCCGTAATAATCTACCCGGATCCGGTCCAGTACATGGGGATTGGCCCGTCCCGCCCGGATCGTAGTCAGCTCCGATTCCAGATTTGCCATTGTCTTTTTCATTTTTCCGTCATATTGCTGTAATCTCTCATCCATCAGTAACCCCTCCCGTTTTCAATTCTATACAGCCGGTTTTCTACACCGTCACTTTTGTCCCCCGAAAAGTTCCTTTTACCGTTTCCACAATGCTGTTTTCTTCATTCAGGCCAAACACCATCATAGGCATCCTGTTTTCCATGCAGAGGATGGTAGCCGCCAGGTCGATCACCTGAAGCTTTTTGTCCAGCACCTCTTCAATGGAAATCTCCTCATATTTTCTGGCGCCGGGATTTTCTTTGGGATCGCTGTCGTAGACGCCGTCCACCGCTTTCGCAAGAAGAATCACATCCGCCTCGATCTCCACCGCCCGCAGCACTGTGGCTGTGTCCGTGGAAAAATAAGGATGTCCGGTTCCGCCCGCGAAAAAGGTTACGATCCCTTTGTTCAGATATTTCAGGGCCCGGTCCTTGGAAAACAGTTTGGTAAAGGATCCGCATTCAAAAGGCGTCAGGATCTGGGTCTGCATTCCCACCGCCCGGAAGATCTCCGAAACATAAATACAGTTCATTACCGTGGCCAGCATTCCGATCTGGTCTGCCTTGGTCCGGTCAATGTTTTCGCTGGTGCGTCCCCGCCAGAAATTGCCGCCGCCAATGACCACGCTGACCTGAATGCCGTCGTCTGTCAGCTGTTTTACCTGCTTTGCCACCTTCGTCACCGTAGGCTCGTCAAATCCTGTCTTTTTATCTCCCGCAAGGGCTTCGCCGCTAAGCTTCAGCAATACTCTCTTCATCTGGGTTCTCCTTTATTTGGCGCCGGCCAGGGTCTGTCAGTCTGCCAGGGTGTGGTGCACCGGGGGAGTCTTGGCCGTGATCACGTCAAATGTCAGCCCCCTGTCGATGCAGCTTTGGATAATGGAGGGCAGCGCCTCCACCGTGGTGTTGTGGTCTCCCGCGTCGTGCATCAGCACAACGCTCTGATCGGTTTTGCCAAGATTTTTCTGGGCTTCTGAAATCAGCGTCTCAACCGGTCTGTCTGCACCCTCTCCGTCTGTGGTGTCCACGTTCCAGTCAAAATAGGCGATTCCCCTGCTGTCCAACACGTCCACAAAGGACTGCATAGGCAGCTGCCGCACGGAAAGCCGGTTGGAACTGCCTCCCGGGAACCGGTATACCATAGGTGTTTTTCCGGTAACCCGCTTCACCAGGGACTGGATCCTGTCCAGATCCGCGGTGAATTTTTCCGTGGACGCATAGACCTCTTCATATTCATGGCTGTAGGAGTGCATGGCAATCTCATGGCCTGCCTCCGCGATCTTCTTATACCGTTCGATGTTTTTGGCGTCCTCTCTGCCGTTTACAAAAAAGGTCGCCTTTACTTTATACCGGTCCAGAATCTCCAGGATCCGCTCCGTATTGTCGCTTGGTCCGTCGTCAAAGGTCAGATAAACGTATTTGGTTCCGGGAACGGGAGTTGGCGCCGCTGTCGGATCCGCCTGATCCGGCTGCTCTGTCCGGGAGCTTTGATCCTCTCCGTCTTTCTCCGACGATTCCCCATCCTCTGACACCTGCTTATCATTCTTGCTGTTTCCCGCAGACGCTGCGTTGACAGCCTCTTTCTGCACTTTTTCCACCTTTGCTTCCCTGATCTCGTCGATCTGTTTTTGCATGGATCCCATCCGAAACAGGAAGAATATGTTCAGGATCAGCAAAAGGACCGCAATGGCCAATGACGCAAGAACCATTAACTGCAGTTTTCTTTTTGCTTTCATCTTTTTGTGCCTCCGTTTACAGTGTCCCACAAAAAACCGCATTTTATCTCTCACAAAAACTGTTAAAACGGCTATGCAAAAATTGTACCAAATCGGCGAAAAAATAGCAAGGCTGTTTCCCAAGTTTTAATTTCAATTCTTTTAAAAATTTTTGAAATTTTTACATATTTTTGTAACAAATCGTCTTCGTCTTTCAAAGAGCCCGCAGGGCGTCTTTCATGGTTTTTACATAACTGCTTACCGGCCCCACGCTGTCTTTTTTGTTGCGGGCCACCAGCTTGACAATGGCGCTGCCCACAATGGCTCCGTCTGATAAGGACGCCATCTTTGCCGCCTGCTCCGGGGTGGAAATCCCAAATCCCACCGCGCAGGGCACTTTGGACGATTCCCGTACAAGAGCCACCATGGAGGCGATATCGGTTTTGATCTCGCTTCGCACGCCGGTAACTCCCAGAGAAGACACGCAGTATACAAATCCCTGTGCCTCACTGGCGATCTTGCGGATCCGCTCTTTTGAGGTGGGAGCAATCAGGGAGATCAGATCCACACCGTATTCCAGACAATCCGGTGCCAGTTCCTGTTTTTCCTCAAAGGGCAGATCCGGCACAATGAGGCCGTCAATGCCTGTTTCCCGGCACCGCTTCAAAAACCGCTGTTTTCCGTAGATATAGATCGGGTTCATATAGGTCAGGAACACCAACGGTACTTTGACGGTTTTCCGCACCTCCCGGACCATGTCAAAGAGCCGGTCCGTAGTGCATCCTGCCGCCAGGGCCCGTTCATTTGCCTCCTGGATCACCGGGCCCTCCGCGATTGGGTCGGAAAAGGGCAGTCCGATCTCGATCAGATCCGCGCCTGCCTGTTCCATGGCAATGATCAGCTCCTCTGTGGTGTCCAGATCCGGATCCCCTCCGGTGACAAAAGGAATAAACGCTTTTCCATCCGCAAATGCTTCCGCGATCCTACTCATAAATTTCAACCCCCCTGTATCTTGCAATGGCAGCCACGTCCTTATCGCCTCTGCCGGAAATGTTGACGACAATGATCTTGTCCTTGTCCATAGAGCCCGCGATCTTTCTGGCATAAGCCACCGCATGAGCGCTTTCCACAGCCGGTATGATCCCTTCTGTGCGGGACAGATATTCAAAAGCGGAGACTGCCTCCTCATCGGTAATGGGCACATAGGTTGCCCGGCCCGTATCGTGAAGCATGGCGTGCTCCGGCCCGATGCCCGGATAGTCCAGACCCGCCGAGATAGAATACACCGGCGCGATCTGTCCGTATTCGTCCTGGCAGAACAACGATTTCATTCCGTGAAAGATCCCTTCGCTGCCATTGGCAATGGTGGCGGCGTTTTTGGGATTGTCCACGCCCAGGCCGGCCGCCTCGCAGCCGATCAGGGCAACGGACTCATAAGGGATGAATTCATAAAAAGCGCCCATGGCGTTGCTGCCGCCGCCTACGCAGGCAATCACCGCGTCCGGCAGTCTTCCTTCCCGCTCCATAAGCTGCTCCCTGATCTCCCTGCCGATGATCTTCTGAAAATCCCGCACGATCATGGGGAAAGGATGGGGCCCCATAACGGAACCCAGCACATAGAGCGTATCGTCCACCCGTCTGGTCCATTCCCGCATGGTTTCATTTACCGCATCTTTCAGGGTCATGGTGCCGCTTGTCACCGCGTGCACCTTGGCGCCTAAAAGCTCCATCCGGAACACGTTCAGGGCCTGACGGTCCGTATCTTCCTTGCCCATGAAGATCTCGCATTCCATGCCCATCAACGCCGCCGCGGTGGCGGTAGCCACTCCGTGCTGACCTGCTCCCGTCTCGGCGATCACACGGGTCTTTCCCATTTTATTGGCCAGAAGCACCTGTCCCAGCACATTATTGATCTTATGAGATCCGGTATGGTTTAAATCTTCCCGCTTCAGGTAGATCTTTGCCCCGCCCAGATCCTTTGTCATTTTTTCCGCGTAATACAGCAGGGAAGGCCTGCCCGCGTAATTTTTGTACAGCTCCTCCAGTTCCTCCACAAACTCCGGGTCATGTTTATAATGCTCATAGGCGGCTTCCACCTCCTGCACGGCGTTCATCAGTGTTTCCGGAATATACTGTCCTCCGTAATTTCCGTATCTGCCTTTTTGGGCCATGTCTTTCATTCCTTTCCTTTTTGGGCCTTGCCCCTGATCTTGTTTTATCCCCGGAGCGCTTCCAGCATCTTTTTCTTGTCCGGGCTTTTCATCAGCGTTTCTCCAATGAGCACGCCGTCCACCTTTGCCGCTCTCAGCGCCTGGATATCCTCCGGGGTGCGGATTCCGCTTTCCGCCACAAACAGGCATTCCTCCGGCACAAGCTGACGCAGGCGCTCACTGTTGCGCACATCCACCTGAAAAGTTTTCAGATTCCGGTTGTTGACGCCGATCATCCCGGCGCCTGCCCGGACCGCCTTTTGAATCTCTTTTTCATCATGGGTTTCCGTCAGGGCCGACAGCCCCAGCTCTCCGCAGATCTGCAGATAGTCCGCAAGCTGCCCCTCATCCAGAAGCGCGCAGATCAAAAGGACACAGTCCGCCCCAAGAGTCTTTGCCTGATAGATCTGATATTCGTCCACCGTAAAATCTTTCCGCAGCACCGGGATCTGCACCGCCTCTTTGATCTCCCGCAGATACCGGTCGCTGCCCAGGAAATATTTTGGCTCCGTCAGGCAGGAGATACAGGCCGCGCCTGCGGCTTCATATTCTCTGGCAATCTCCACATAGGGAAACACCGGGGCGATCAGCCCTTTGGAGGGCGAAGCCTTTTTTACCTCACAGATAAAGGAAATGTCCCCCTCTGCCACTGCTTTTTCAAAAGAACGGCTGCCCTTTTCCATGGAACACGCCCGCCTTTTGATTTCCGCCAGAGGAACGCGGGCTTTTTCCGCGGCCACCCGCTCTTTTGTATCCGCCGCGATCTGATCAAGTATCATGGTCTTTTCCCCTCTTACTCCGCCTCATTGGTAAGTCTGACATACTGCTCCAGCTTTTCCAGAGCCCGGCCGCTGTCAATCAGCTGTCTGGCTGTCCTGGCTGCTTCCTCCAGGGTCACGCCGTCCCGGATCATATAAATACAGGCCGCCGCGTTCATAACCACCGCGTCTGCCTTGGGGCCCTTTTCACCTGAGAGAATGGCTCTGGTGATCCTTGCGTTTTCCGCGGGATCTCCCCCTGTCAGCGCGTCCTTTTTGACCCGCTCAAATCCAAACTGCTCCGGACAGATCTCAAAGGAGCGAAGCTTTCCGTCGCGGATCTCACAGCAGGTTGTGGGGGCGCAGATAGAAATCTCATCCAGCCGGTCCTGTCCGTACACTACCATGCCGCGCTTTACTCCCAGCTTCAGCAGTACCCGTGCAAGAGGCTCCACCAGATCTTCCTCATATACGCCCATCAGTTCATAATTGGCTCCCGCCGGATTGGCCAGGGGCCCCAGAATGTTGAAAATGGTGCGGATCCCCACATCGCGCCGTACCGGCGCCACATATTTCATGGCGCTGTGATAGGTCTGGGCAAACATAAAACAAAAGCCGATCTCTTTCAAAATAGCGGCGCTCCGCTCCGGGCTGATGGTGATCTTGGCCCCCAGAGCCTCCAGCACATCCGCGGCGCCGCATTTGCTGGATACGCTTCTGTTGCCGTGCTTTGCCACCGGGATTCCCGCGGCCGCTGCCACAAAGCCTGTGGTGGTGGAGATGTTGAAAGAGTTTGCCTCGTCGCCGCCGGTTCCCACGATCTCCAGCACATCCATCTCATGCAGCAGCCGTGTGGCGTGCTTTCTCATGCCCACCGCGCTTGCGGTGATTTCGTCAATGGTCTCCCCTTTCATCCGCAAAGCCGTCAGATAAGCGCCCATCTGAATCTCCGACGCCCGTCCGCTCATGATCTCATCCATAACCTCTTCCGCGGTTTCATAACTCAGATCTTCTCCGTTCACCAGTTGATAAATTGCCTCTTTGATCATTTTCTTTTCCTCTTTTCTTATAATAAATTTTTTGTGTTTTCATCTCAAAAGCCTCAGCCTGCCCTCAGCTGAGAAAATTTTCCATGATCTGTCTTCCGTCCGGGGTCAGCACCGACTCCGGATGAAACTGCAGACCGTAAATGGGCTTGGACTTATGGGCCACCGCCATGACCTGGCCGTCCTCTGTCTCCGCGGTCACAAGAAGCTCCTCCGGCAGAGAAGCCCTGTCTGCCGCAAGAGAATGATAGCGGGCCACGGGAATCTTTTCCGGAAGTCCCGAAAACAGCCTGTGGGAAAGATCCAGTCTGGCGATGCTCTGTTTGCCGTGCATCAGGGTTTTCGCGTAGGTGATCTTTCCCCCAAGGGCCTCGCAGATGCTTTGATGCCCCAGGCACACGCCCAAAATGGGCACGGTTCCTCCAAGCTTCCGAATGGTTTCCTCACAGACGCCGGCCTGGGAAGGTCTTCCCGGCCCCGGAGACAGGATGATGGCCGAGGGACTAAGGGATCGGATCTCCTCCACTGTCATCTGGTCATTGCGGATCACCTGCACCGGCTCTCCGTTTCTTTTTTCCTGGCAGATGGCGCCTATCAGCTGTACCAGGTTGTAGGAAAAACTGTCGTAATTATCGATCAGAAGTATCATGTCTCATTCACCTCGCCTGCCCGCATAATGGCCTCCAGTACGGCTCCCGCCTTGTTGGCGCATTCCTGATATTCGTTTTCCGGGACGCTGTCCGCCACCACCCCGGCGCCGGCCTGCACATAAACCCGGTTTCCTTTTTTTGCCGCCGTGCGGATGGCGATACAGACATCCAGGTTTCCGGAAAAATCCAGATATCCGATGGCGCCGCCGTATACGCCCCGCGCAACCGGCTCCAGCTCGTCAATGATCTCACAGGCCCGGAACTTGGGCGCCCCCGAAAGAGTTCCGGCCGGCAGCAGCGCCGCGATGGTATCGCAGCCGTCCGCGTCCTCCCGGATCTGTCCGGACACCACCGACGCAATGTGCATCACCTTGGAAAACCGGTGAATCTGCATGTATTCCTCTACCTCCACCGTGCCGAACCGGGCGATTCTGCCAATGTCGTTTCTGGCCAGATCCACAAGCATATTGTGCTCCGCGCATTCCTTTTCATCCCGCAGAAGCTCTTTCTCCAGATTAAGGTCCGCCTCTCTCGTTGCTCCCCGGTGTCTGGTGCCTGCCACAGGAAACGTGGTCAGCCTGCCGTCTTCCAGCTTCACCATGGTTTCCGGAGAGGAACCGGCGATCTGCACGTCTCCGCTCTGGATAAAGTACATATAGGGAGAGGGATTTGTGGTTCGCAGGATCCGATAGGCATTCAGCAGGCTGCTGTGATAGTCCGCCTCAAACCGTCTGGAGATCACGCCCTGGAAGATATCCCCTTCCCGGATGTACCGTTTTGTCTTTTCCACCATCTCACAGTATTCTTTCTTTGTCAGGTTGCAGGTAAAGCTGACCTGATCCTGGGCGGAAACCTTTTCCAGAGGGGTGCTGTCGTTGATCAGATGCACCAGCTTTTCAATCTCCAGCAAGGCCGCGTGATATCCTTTTTCCCCGGCGGAGGCTTTGTAATTGACCACAATGCTGATCTTCTGCCGGAGATGGTCGTAGGCGATCACCTTGTCAAACAGCATCAGGTCAAAATCCTCAAATTCGCTGCTTTTCAAATGCAGCTTGGGCTCGGCATAACCGATCATCTCATAGGAAAAATATCCCACAAACCCGCCTGCGAAAGAGGGCATTCCCTGGATCTTGGGCGCCCGGTACTGGGCAAGCAGCTGTCTCAAAGCTTCCATGGGCGGTTTCTTTTCCGTGGTTTTGATATCTCCGCTCTCCAGTGTGACAGTGCCGTTTTTGCCGTATACCCGAAGCAGGGGATTAAATCCCAGGAAAGAATAACGGCCCCATTTTTCCTGTCCCTCCATGCTCTCCAGCAGATAATAATGCTCATCGATCTGAGCGATCTTGCGAAGCAGCGTGATAGGGGTAATGATGTCCGCGTAGATCTCTTTGCAGACAGGAATCAGATCAAACTGTGATTCATACTGTTTTGCTTCCCCGTATGCGGGAAACCCATTGTTCATGGCACTCAGCTCCTTTTTTGAGCGTGGGGAATTTCCGGAAATAAAAAAAGCCTGTGTTCCTTTTAATCAGGAACAAAAGCTTTCACTTCTGCGGTACCATCCTTGTTGGCGGCATACGCCCACTCGCTCACATACTATCATATGTCCCTCTTTGATAACGGATAAGGCCCCCGTTGGCGTCTACTCCCTGCGGTTTCAAGCCACCCTCACAAGTCCATTCAGTAAATTCCGAGGAAATTTTCCTGCGATCAACGTCGCCCCTGCTGTATCTCACCGGCCACAGCTCTCTGGAAAGGCTTTCTTTACCTACTTCTCTTGCTCATCGGTTTCATTATTTTCTTTTCGTTAAATTTTACTACCGCCGTCCGGATTTGTCAAGAATTTTCTTGCGGGCGCCCTCAGCCGGCCATCCAGGATCAGACATGGCTTTTGTTTTTACACTTTTACCAAAAATCTCTTTCTTTTTTTTGTTTTTTCGTGTAATATGATTGTATCTGATACCGGAAGAAATGAACTAAGAAAGGAATTACGATTATGGGAAATTATTTTCAGCCCGAAATTGAGTGCGCCTCTCAGGAACAGATCAGGGCCTGGCAGGATGAGCGTCTGGTCAAACAGGTGCGCCGTGTTTATGAAAACGTCCCCTACTACAGAAAAAAAATGGAAGAAAAAGGCGTTACGCCCGACAACATCCGGTCCACCGCGGACCTGCATAAGCTTCCATTTCTTACAAAGGATGATCTGCGGGACGCCTATCCCTACGGACTGCTGGCCACGCCCCTGAAAGACTGTGTGCGCATTCAGTCTACCAGCGGCACTACCGGCAGACGGGTGGTTGCCTTTTACACCCAGCACGATATCGATCTGTGGGATGAATGCTGCGCCAGAGCCATTGTAGCCGCAGGCGGCACAAAGGACGACGTGGTGCACGTCTGCTACGGGTACGGCCTGTTTACCGGAGGCCCCGGCCTGAACGGAGGCTCTCACAAGCTTGGCTCCCTAACGCTTCCCATGTCCTCCGGCAACACGGAGCGTCAGATTCAGTTTATGTGCGATCTCGGCTCCACCATTCTCTGCTGTACCCCGTCCTATGCCGCGTATCTTGCGGAGAGCATCTACGAACGGGGCGTGCGGGACCAGATCAAACTGAAAGCGGGCATCTTTGGCGCGGAGGCGTGGACGGAGGAAATGCGCCAGGATATCCAGGACAAGCTGGGCATTAAGGCCTATGACATTTACGGCCTTACGGAGATTTCCGGCCCCGGCGTTTCTTTTGAATGCAGCGAGCAGACCGGCATGCACATCAACGAGGATCATTTTATCGCCGAGATCATTGATCCCAATACCGGAGAGGTTCTGCCGGAGGGAGAAAAGGGAGAGCTGGTGTTTACCAGCATTACCAAGGAAGCCTTTCCGCTGCTGCGCTACCGCACCCGGGATATCTGCGTGCTGAGCAGAAAGAAATGCTCCTGCGGCAGAACCCATGTAAAAATGAGCAAGCCTATGGGAAGAAGCGACGACATGCTGATTATCAAGGGCGTCAACGTATTCCCGTCTCAGATTGAAACCGTGCTGATGAACAAAGGCTATCCCGCCAACTACCAGATCATCGTCACCCGAGAGAACAACAGCGATCAGCTGGAGGTGCAGGTGGAAATGACGCCGGAGCTGTTCTCCGACTCTGTCAGCGAAATCTCAAAGAAAGAGAAAGACCTGATCAACGCCCTGAAGGCAATGCTTGGCATTTACGCAAAGGTGACGCTTGTAGCGCCCAAGACCATTACCCGAAGCGAGGGCAAGGCCGTCCGGGTCATTGACAAGCGCAATCTGTATCAATCATAAAGGAGGTTTTCTTATGACCATTGAGCAAATTTCCATTTTTGTGGAAAACAAAGCAGGCGGTCTCTCCCAGGTGACCAAAACCCTGGCCGACCACCAGATCGATCTGCGCACGCTTTCCATTGCGGAGACGCCGGATTTCGGTGTGCTGCGGGCCATCGTAAACGATCCCGGAAAAACCGCCGCCATCTTGACGGAAGCCGGCTACATCTGCAAGATCACCCCGGTTCTGGCAGTGGCCATTGACGACCGTCCCGGAGGACTTCATAAGGTGCTGCAGCTTCTGGCAGACAATGGGATCAACCTGGAATATACTTACGCCTTTGTTACCCGAGCAAGCGATACCGCCTATATGGTTGTCCGGGTGGCGGATAATCAGAAAGCCATCCAGGTTCTTACCGAAAGCGGAATCCCCCTTGTCAACGCAAAGGATCTGTTTGCCCTCTGACGGTTCATAAAAACGGCAAAACGCCGGAGAGCGGAAAGCATTTTCATGCCTCCCGCCCTCCGGCGCTTTTTAGATCCCGCTGATCTCATTTTGTCAGCCTTCAATTGCGATCCATTTGTCCTCTTCCACCTTTTTGGGCGCTTCCTTGGGAAGATTCAGCTTAAGGATCCCATCCTCATACTTCGCGTGGATGTCATCCTGGGTGATTCCCTCTCCCACATAAAAGCTGCGGCTTACGCTTCCCACAAAACGCTCCCGGCGAATGTACTTGCCGTCCTCGTTCTTTTCATCCTGATTGACGTTTCTTGTGGCGCTGACAGTCAGGCAGCCCTTTTCCAGCTTGGCGCTGATCTCATCCTTTTTGTAGCCCGGCAGATCAATATCGATCTCATAGCCGTCTTCCTTCTCTTTTACGTCCGTCCGCATAACACCCTGGGCGCTTTTTCCGTTGGTAAGATGTTTTCTTCCGGAAAACATGCTGTCAAAAGGAAAATCCATCCAGTCGTCAAAAAGATCTTCTCCAAAAATACTCGGCATCAACATAAGTCATATCCCCTTTCAAAATATGAAAATCATTTTCTGAACAACAGACATTCTTAGCATACCGCATCTTTTTCTTGTTTATGCGTGCTTTTTTCTTTGTTCTATCCGTAATATAACACGCATTGTTAGCACTGTCAAGTGTTGAGTGCTAAAATTATGTGAATATTTTGTGTCCAACAAAAAAAAGCGGCAGTCTGAATTTTTTCAAACTGCCGCAATGTTCTTTTCTTTCAGTTATTTGGAAGTAGGTATGTAAGGCCTTAAAACACCTGCCACATTGACCAGCGGGAGCGTCTGCAGCCAGACATGTCCCGGTCCGGTAATCACAGTGTTAAAGAATCCCTCACCGCCAAACAGTTTGTTTTTGGCGCCGGCTACTGTTTTGATATCAATGTCACAGGACGCGGTCATCGCTGCCAGATGTCCGGTATCGATCACCATCTGCTGTCCTTTTTCCAGCTCATACTCTACTACATGACCATCAAACTCCGCAAACACGATTCCCGTTCCGGAAGTCTTCTGCATGATAAAGCCCTCGCCGCCAAACAGGCCGGCGGCAACTTTCTTACGGAAGTGCACAGACAGGGTCACACCTTTCTCTCCTGCCAGATACGCGCTCTTCTGGAAAATCATCTCATGGCCCGGAGAGATTTCAAAAGGCACGATGGAGCCCGGGAAAGACGAGGAAAACGCAATCATGCCCGGTCCGCCCTCGGCGGTATAAATATTCTGAAACATTTTTTCCCCTGAAAAAGCTCTTCCAAGAGCTTTTCCGATTCCGCCGTTTGTAGTTGTCTCCATTTTCATGTTAGGAGTCATCCAGGACATGGCGCCTCCCTCTGTGGTCATCTGCTCTCCCGGCTCAAGTTCGCAGATTACTACCGGCAGAGTATCTCCTTTAATTTGATATTTCATGACCTAATACCTCCTGTATAATATTTTTTTATCAGCATAGTATGCTTATGCTTTCAAATTGAAACCGATCCGTTCAAAATCATCGCTTCGTCTGTTTTTTATGGATTTTACATCTTCATTTTCAAAAAAGCTGCAAAGCCCTCTTCAGTTGGTGTCTGTCCAAACTTTGACATCAACGTTTCATACTGCTTCCGGTACACTTGCGTCAGCATCTCTTTCATTGCTGATGATATTCCGCCGGCGACATGCTCCAGTTCGTCTTCAGACAGCTCCTCTTGGCCGTCTACGGGCACAGCTTTCATATCATTCAAAAATATGCCAATCTCACTTTCAGATAGATCCAGCCCTTTTTCGCCCAGCGCTTCCTGCATTTCTTTCGGGTTATCGAGCTCCATAAGCCGGCTGACAAACTGTTTGTCTGACAATATTTCATTGAATTTTTGTTCGTTCATTTTCTTCCTCCATGTCAATCATGAACTGAATTAAAACCGGTCCGTTCAAAATCATCGCTTCGTCTGTTTTTTATGGATTTTACATCATTATTTTCAAAAAATCTGCAAAGCCCGCTTCAGTTGGTGTCCCTCCAACCATTGACATCAACCCTTCATACTGCCTCCGGTAATATTGTATCCTTGTATCATCCATTGTTCCGCCGGCGACGTGCTCCAGTTCGTCTTCAGACAGCTCCTCTTGGCCGTCTACGGGCACAGCTTTCATATCATTCAAAAATATGCCGATCTCACTTTCAGATAGATCCAGCCCTTTTTCGCGCAGCGCTTCCTGCATTTCTTTCGGGTTATCGAGCTCCATAAGCCGGCTGACAAACTGTTTGTCTGACAACATTTCATTGAATTTTTGTTCGTTCATTTTCTTCCTCCTTATGAATCATAAACTCTGCCAATCTGTCTGATTGTTTTCTATTCAAATAAATATTGGCATTTTCATATTCCAGTAACTAGTATAGCTTCTGTTTTCTTTTCTGTCATGAACCAAAACGGTCTATTTGTGTTTCCCGGTCATTTCCATGCAGGGAATAAATTGAAAGGAAAAAAGCTGCGGCCTTGCCGCAGCTTTGATGGTGCCTGTTTTTTGGAGTCTTCTTATTTTAAGGATTCTATCAGATCCACAATGGGGGAAACGGTCCGGTTTAAATTGTCCACGGCCTCGTTTACCTGATCCATGTCCAGTGTTTCCACTGTCTGATCCAGATCCTTCAGGGTCTGATCCAGCACATTCAGGGTTCCGGTCAGATGCACCGCGAGAAATATGGCCACAGCGGCCACAACCGCGCACAGAACTGAGACCATCACCGCCATATACCGCTGTGATCTCAGCTGCTTTTTCATCAATTGGATCTCCTGATTTTCCATTGGGGCGTCCTGGATCGTTTCGTCAACTTTACTCATGATTTTCTCCCTTGCTAATCCTGTACAATCAGTTCCTTATAAAATTCCGCGTAATCCTTCCGCTCTTCCCGGGTAAACTGAATGGCGGCGCGGGGATGCTGGTTCAGCAGACCGGTAAGCAGATACTGCACGTCGTATCCCCAGGTGACGCTTTCTTTCATTGCCGTCATATACCGCTCAATAAACTGAATCACCGGATATACTTTATATTTGGGATTTTTCAGAAATCCAAGCAAAAGCTCCATGGCACAGTTGCCCGCGCCCCGTCCCATATTTCCGTAGGTGGCGTCCAGCCAGTCCGCTCCGTCTCCCACAGCCTCAATGGTATTGGCAAAAGCCAGCTGCTGGTTGTTATGGGCATGGATTCCCACTTTTTTGCCGTATTTTTCCGCGGCGTTCATAAACAGGTCCACAATGCGGGCAATCTGCTCGGGATACAGCGCGCCGTAGCTGTCTACAATATACAATCCGTTAACCGGCGTTTTTCCAAGCATGTCCAAAGCCGCTTTTACATCCGCTTCCTGGGCATTGGAAATGGCCATGATATTGCAGGTGGTCTCATAGCCTTTTTTCGCCGCGTCTTCAATCATGTCCACCGCCGTGGGAATGCTGTTCATGTAGGTGGCCACCCGGATTAAATCAATGGGACTTTCGCTTCTCTCAATAATATCCTTTTGGTAATCGCAGCGTCCCACATCCGCCATTACCGCGATCTTCAGATCTGTTTCATTGTCTCCCACAATCTGACGGATATCCTCGTCTTTACAAAACTTCCATTTGCCAAACTTGTCCGGATCAAACATTTCCGAGGAAGCTTTGTATCCAAACTCCATATAATCCACGCCGGCTTTCAGGTTTGCGGCATACAGCGCTTTCACAAACTCGTCGGTAAAATAGAAATCATTGACCAGCCCGCCGTCCCGCAGGGTGGCGTCCACCACACGGATGTCCGGGCGAAAATCCATCAGTTTTGAAAGTTCTTTCATACGTTCTCCTTTCCGGTATATGTATCCGCTCTTTATACAAAAAGCTCCGGAAGAAAACACTCTTCGGAGCTTTTGCGCACTCTGTCCATGAATCCCATTATCTCTTTGAGAACTGAGGAGCTCTACGGGCCGCTTTGAGACCGTATTTCTTACGCTCTTTCATTCTGGGATCTCTTGTAAGATATCCTGCTTTTTTCAGAATGGGACGAAACTCTGCGTCCTCATGAAGCAACGCTCTGGCAATGCCGTGTCTTACAGCGCCTGCCTGTCCGGTGTAACCGCCGCCGTGCACATTAACCTTTACATCATATTTGTTCAATGTATCCGTGGCAACCAAAGGCTGACGAACGATCACTTTCAGAGTTTCGAGACCGAAATAATCGTCAATATCTCTTTTGTTGATGGTGATTTTGCCTGTTCCGGGGGCCAGATATACTCTGGCGATGGATTTTTTTCTTCTACCTGTTCCATATGACTGCGCCATGATCTGTTTCTCCTTTCATTCCAATTAAAATGTCAGCACTTCCGGCTTCTGTGCCTGGTGCTTGTGATCCGGGCCTGCGTACACAAACAATTTCTTGTACATGGCTCTTCCAAGAGGTCCTTTTGGAAGCATTCCCTTTACCGCAAGCTCAATCACTCTTTCGGGTTTCTTTGCCAACATTTCTTTCAATGTAGTCTCTTTCATGCCGCCTACATATTCGGAATGACGATAATAGATTTTCTGGTCCAGTTTCTTTCCGGTAACTTTCACCTTATCGGCGTTGACTACGATCACATAATCGCCTGTATCAATATGGGGTGTGAAGATCGGTTTTTTCTTGCCTCTCAGCACACTTGCAACTTCTGAAGATAAGCGTCCTAACGTGCAGCCTTCTGCATCGACAACATACCATTTTCTTTCAATGGTTGCCGGACTCGCCATATAACTTTTCATTGGTTAACCTCCTGCTCATATGGTTGTTTCTATGATCTCAATGCCACATGAGGTCTTCTGTCTTTCCGGGGCTATGGAACAGACAAAAAACCTGCAGACATCAATTACACTGCAAGCTTTTTGATTATAATACACGGATTTTCAAGTGTCAACCCTTATTTTTGCCGGTCTGTGATTTTTTGTGCAATCTGCTCGTAGGTATCTCCCTTTTTCAGCTGGAACGTGCCGGCGGACAGCCGTTCTTCATATCCCCGGCCGATCAGATACTCGTTGAACTTATCCGCGTCGTCAATGAGATTTTTTTCTTCCAGCTTTTCCGCCACCTGATAGGAATCAGAACCCGCGGGGATCTCTACTGTGATCTGCTGCTCCGGCTGAGGCGTTTTTACGCTGTCACCGCCTGCAGGCCGGTTTTGTTCCACAGCTGACGGCGACGCAGACGCCCGGGCAGTCCCATCCTCTGCAGGCAGTCCGCCCTCCGGCGCTGTTGTGGCGTTCGGCGCGGCTGAGCTTTCCGGCGCTTTCGTGGCGTTCGGCGCGGCTGAGCTCTCCGGCGCTGTTGTGACGCCCGGCGCGGCTGAGCTCTCCGGCGCTTTCGTGACGCCCGGCGCGGCTGAACCCTCCGGCGCTTTCGTGCTTTCTTCCTCATCCCGGTCCAGAGGCACTTCCGATACAACGGCCCCTTTTCCCGCGCTTCCGTCAGGGGAGCTTTTCTGATTATTCATCCTGACCATGGAGACTCCGGCAAATACAAGAGACGTCACAAGCACGCCAACGCCGAAACCCCTCACAAAATATTTTGATTTCATCGTTCTCTCCTGCTGTAAAGGTCTATGATCATTCTCACTTCACCAATACCAAGATTCAGCGACTTTGCGATCTCCATACTGGTCTGTCCGTTTTCATACATGTTCAGTACGGCTTTTCTTGCTTCAAAATCTGCCTCCGTGGAAACGGTGCCGCTTTCCCGAACGGCTTTCAGCAGTTTGTTGGGAGCCTCTCCCATCACAAAATCCTCCGGCAGCGGTTCCTCTGTCCCGGATTCCTCCGGCTGGGATTCCTCTGTCCCGGATTCCTCCGGCTTCGGCTCCTCCGGCTGAGATTCCTCCGTCCCGGATTCCTCCGGCTTCGGCTCCTCTGTCTTGACTTTCTCCAACTTCTGTTCTTCTGGCTGGGGTTTCTCCGGCTCCTGATCAGCTGCTTCCGCTTTTTCTGTCTCCCGGAGGTCTTTTGTCTGACTGCTGCCGCTTTCTTTTTCCGGCACATCCTCTCCGGAGACCTCCTGGCCTTTTTTCGGTTCTTCCTCCGGCCGGGATGCTTCCCCGGTTTCTTCCTGTTTTGGCTCTTCCTCCGGCTCGGATTGCGCCGTGGCAGCGGCGGCTTCCTCCTCTGCCTGCCGGGCGTCTTTCTGTCTGGCCGCCTCCAGTTCCTCTCCGTTCAGCACTTCCTCCACCACTGCTTTTACCGTGTCGTCGGAAATGTCTTCAATCTCTTCTACGTCTGCGATGGTCACTTCTGTCTCTTCCAGATTCAGCAGCACATCATCGGGGATTTCCTGTTCTTTTTTCTCCTGCTGCTCCAGAGCCTGCAGCACGCCTTTCAATTCTTCGCTGTCAATGGCCTTGGTAGGTTCGGACACAGAAGCATCTTCTTTTGGCTCCTCTGTCTCAGAGGACTGCCTGACCGTCTGCAGATAATCCTCCGCAGCCAGCTCCTGGATCAGCCCTTCTTTGATCTCGCTGATAAATTCTTCCCGGATGCCTTCCGCCGACTGGCTCATGGCATCCGCCTGTTTTTTCACGATCTCCACTTCCGCGGCCAGATCCCTGGCCTTAGTGCTTACCTGCTCCACAATCTTTACATTTTCATTGATCTCATCCTGCTTATTGTTGAGCATGGAAAACAAAACGGTGACTTCATTATGGTAATTGTTGATCTCTCTGATGACCTCGTCTGAAATCCCCTGCAGCTTCTGCCGGGTTTCCTCCGCGATCCCCACAGACTCTTCCTGGGTCTGCTTTACACAGGACTGCATTTCCTCATGGGTCTGAGCGGAATACTGCTCCAAAGCGGCCTTTGCCTCGTTCAGCGCCACTTCGATCTCCCGGCGGGCCTCATCCACATAGTACTGAAGAGATTCCTTTGCGGTATCTTCGATCCTGCCCTCCGCCGTGCGGACATGCTTTTCCAGCACCCTGTCCATCTCAGCAGTCAGTTCTTCTTTATAATCCTGAATATCCCGGTCTTCCCTGCCCCAGATCTTGTCGGAAAAAACAAAGCTTGCCACAATGACGGCAATGCCGATCAGGATCAGAACGATCAGAATGATCTCCATCAGTCCCATGGTAACCCCTTTCAAATCTACACGCAAAATACAGATTTACATAATCATTTTACATAATATTGGCAACTAGGATTATAACACATTTTTTCGGACTTACAAGTATTTTCTTTTCTTTTTTCCAAATTTTTGTATTTATTTTGCCTCAAGCAGGACAATTTCCGACAGTTTTTTCTGAATCTCCAACGGCAGTTCCCCCACAGAGAACCCATAACATCCCTCTTTTTCTGATTCCGGCAGGGGCTCAACGGTTCCCTCCAGTTCCATCTGCCGGAAAGTCAGGCAGGCAAATTCCCGGCCCGCTTCAAGCTGGCTGTCCGACAGACGCTGTCCGTCCGGCAGGCAAAAGATCATGCCCTCCGCAGAAGCGCGGCAGACGCGGACATCCAGCCGGCTTTCCGGTTCCTTTCCCAGAGAGATCACGCCGTCCTCCAAAAGATCCGCCCAAAGCTGGTCATGACCGGACATTTGGTACAGCCCGCTTTTCAGTTCCAGCTCCATCACACAGCGGTTGTCGCTTTTATAGCGTTCCAGCACCTCCGCTTTTGCCCGAAATACCGCCGTTTCAGTATAGATCCAGCAGGTTCCCTGGGTGTATGGAGGCAGCAGTTGCAGCTGTCCGTCCACCGTGGGAATCTCCAGTTTCAGGCGGTTTTCCGATATTACCTCCACCAGGCTGCACTCCAGTCCGCAGTATAAAACTTTGGCATTTATGTTAATCTTCTCTTTCAGCATCTTTGCCGCTCCTTTCCTCTGTTTGACTCAGGGATCCCTCTATGAAAAAAGCTGCTGCAAATTTTTCCGTTGGTTTCATTTGCAGCAGCCGGATTCCCGTTTATTATGATCTGTTCTTTTTCTTGATGGCCTGCAGCTCGTCAAATACCACGTCGTTCAGCACGCGGATATAGGTTCCTTTCATTCCGGAAGACCTGGACTCAATGACACCGGCGCTTTCAAATTTGCGGAGCGCGTTGACGATTACCGAGCGGGTGATGCCGACCCGATCCGCGATCTTGCTGGCCACAAGAATCCCCTCGTTGCCGTTCAGCTCCTCAAAGATATGGGTGATGGCTTCCAGCTCGGAAAAGGACAATGTGCTGATGGCGGATTTCACAATGTGGATCTTTCTTTCTTCCTCGGCGTTTTCCTCATTCACGGAACGCATCATTTCCAGGCCCACCACCGTGGTGGCATATTCGCTTAAGATGATGTCGTCGATGGTATACTGGGTTCCGTGATTGTAAATGAACAGCGTGCCCAGCCGCTCTCCCGCGATGTCGATGGGAGTGATGATGGCCTGATGCTCCCTGACGCTTTCCGCTTCAAAGCCCAGAGTCTCCAGATTCACGTTTTCCTTTGTGGACAGCACGCCCAAAAGCCTTTCATTCAGGGCGCCGTCAATGAATCCGCCTACCTTGTCGGCAATCAGCTCCGTGATCTCCGGCACCTCTTTGCACTGCCCAACGCCAAGTACCTTTCCCTTTTTGCTGATCACCAGGATATTGGAATCCAATATTTCCGTCAACACCTTGCAAATGTCGTTAAAGACCACCTTTGATGAATTGTTGTTGTGAAGCAGTTTGTTGATCTTTCTTGTCTTATCTAACAACTGTACGCTCATGTTCGCTCCCCCTTTGTCAGGCTTTCTCTTCTTCTTTTTCCGTGACGTAACCGCATTGTTCATTGCTGCAGACAAGCTTGCCGCCTTTTATCAGAAGCGCGGATCCGCACTGAGGACAAAGCTTTCCGGATGGCCGCTGCCATACCATAAAATCACAGTCCGGATTGTTTTCGCACCCGTAATATTTTCTGCCCTTTTTGCTTTTGCGAAGCACCACTTCCCCGCCGCATTTTGGACATTTCACCCCGATCTTTTCCAGATAGGGCTTTGTATTCCTGCACTCCGGGAATCCCGGACATGCCAGGAACCGCCCGTGAGGCCCGTATTTGATCACCATCATGCGGCCGCACAGCTCGCAGGGAATGTCCGTCTCCTCGTCCGCGATCTCCACCTTGCTCAGGTTTTCTTCCGCCGCGTTCACCGCCGCGTCCAGATCCGGATAAAAGTTCTCGATGACGGTCTTCCAGTTGACGGAGCCTTCCTCCACCTTATCCAGCAAAGCTTCCATGTTGGCTGTAAAATCCGTATCCACAATGGTGGGAAAGGCCTCTTTCATCATGGCGTTCACCGCCTCTCCCAGCTCTGTCACATAAAGATTTTTTCCTTCCTTTGCCACATAGCGGCGGGAAATGATGGTGGTGATCACCGGCGCGTAAGTGCTGGGGCGTCCGATGCCAAGCTCCTCCAGCGTCCGCACAAGGGCCGCCTCCGTATAGTGGGCCGGCGGCTGGGTGAAATGCTGCTTCACATCCAGATCCTGTAAAGTAAACGCCGTTCCTTTTTTGATCTCTCCCAGGGAAATCCGGCTTTCTTTTTCCTCATCCGGATCCTGATAGACCTTTTTGAAGCCCTCAAACACCAGTTTGGAGGCAGACACCCCAAAGCGGTACTTTCCGCCGCTGATCCTGACGGCCACGGTCTCGTACCTTGCCTCGCTCATGCAGCTTGCTGCAAACCGCCTCCAGATCAGCTGATAGAGCCGGAACTGATCTCTTGTGAGAGACTCTTTCAAAATTGCGGGCGTATGGCGGATATCTGTGGGGCGAATGGCTTCATGGGCGTCCTGGATCTTTTTGCCGCCTGAAGTCTTTGCCTCCCCTCCAAGCACATACTCCTTTCCGTACTGCTCTTCAAGATAAGCGGCGGCGGCGGCCTTTGCCTCCTCTGACACTCTGGTGGAATCGGTACGCAGATAAGTGATCACGCCAATGGTGCCGCTGCCTTTTATATGAATGCCCTCATAAAGCTGCTGCGCAATCCGCATAGTCTTCTGAGGGGCGAAACTCAGCTGTTTTGACGCCTCCTGCTGCAGGGTACTGGTGGTAAAGGGCAGCGGAGGCTTTTTGACCCGCCGGCTTTTCTTTACCTGACCGGCCTCGTAGGTTACGTCTTTAAGCTCTCTAAGGATCTCATCCATTTGCTCTCTTGAGGAAATGGTGATTTTTTCATTTTCCTTGCCGTAAAACTGAGCCGCGATCGCCCGTTTTCCTCCCTGGGGGATCAACAGCGCGTCCAGTGTCCAGTATTCCTCCGGCACAAACGCGTCGATCTCCTCCTCCCGGTCGCAGATGATCCGCAGGGCCGCCGACTGTACTCTGCCGGCGCTCAGTCCTCTTTTGATCTTCCTCCAGAGAAGGGGGCTGATCCGATAGCCCACCATACGGTCCAGCACTCTTCTGGCCTGCTGGGCGTCTACCAGATCCATATCGATCCCGCGGGCATTTTTGATAGATGCCTTTACCGCGTTTTTTGTGATCTCGTTAAAGGTGATCCGGTATACCTTTTTGTCTTCCAGATGCAGGGTATGATACAAATGCCAGGAAATGGCCTCCCCCTCCCGGTCCGGGTCCGTTGCAAGATAGATCCTGTCAGCTTTTTTGACCTCCTTGCGCAGCCCTGCCAGAAGATCTCCTTTTCCCCGAATGGTAATGTACTTCGGTTCAAAATCGTGCTCAATATCAATTCCCATCTGACTTTTGGGCAGATCGCGCACATGCCCGTTGGAAGCGGCAACCGTGTAATTTGTGCCCAAAAATTTTTTAATCGTTTTTACCTTTGCCGGTGATTCTACAATCACAAGATTTTTTGCCATAGACAAAACCCCTTACTCTTAAGATAAAAAACGGGAGTTCAGACGATAATGCGCTTTTTCTGTTTCCGTGACACATCCCTTTAACTGCAATGACAAAAGGGCGGACAAAACCTGTGAAACGGTCAGTTCTGTCTTTTGCAGAATCTCCTCCAGCCCTTTCGGCATTGAATCCAGACAACTATACACCAATTCTTCCTCCGGCGCAAGAGAAATTTTTTCAATCGTGCAAAAATTTGCATTATTTCTGCAAAGTATTCCCAATTCTTTCATCAATTCATCCGGCGACAGGGCAATTCCGGCTCCCTGAGCAATGAGCCGGTTGCAGCCTCTGCTGTTTGGATCGCTCACTCTTCCCGGAACCGCGTAAACGTCCCGTCCCTGTTCCAAAGCCAGATCCGCCGTGATCAGAGATCCGCTCTTTTCTCTTGCTTCCACAACAAGCACCGCGTCGCACAGCCCGCTGATGATCCGGTTCCGTCTGGGGAAATGACCCGGAAGAGGCTTTGTGCCGGGCACATATTCAGACAACAGGCCTCCCTTTCTTTGTATGAGCTGATACAGCTGAATATGCGCCGCCGGATAACAAACGTCCACCCCGCTGCCAAGCACGCCAAAGGTGGAGCCGTCCGCGTCCAGGGCTCCCTGATGAGCCCATCCGTCAATGCCAAAAGCAAGGCCGCTGATCACCTGCACTCCCTGGCGGGCCAGCTCCCCGGCAAACCATCTTGCTGTTTCCATGCCGTAATCGCTTGCCTTTCTGGCGCCTACCACGGCAACGGAGGGCATGTCCTCTCTGGGGAGCTTTCCTTTATAAAACAGGCCGTCCGGGCCGCCGGCGATCTCTTTCAGCTTTCCGGGAAATTCCCCGCAGGCCTCCGTCACAAAAAAGATGCCCTTCTCTTCCAGGCGGCTGTACTCTTCCAGATCCCACCCGCGGCGGCTCTCTGAAAGGGCATCCGCCTGCTTTTGGCTGATCATGGGCAGGATCTTCGGCAGTTTTTTTAGCAGGCTGTCATTTTGCCGGTACAGCTCTCTGGCGGATCCAAAGTACTCTCTTAAAAGCCTGCGCCTTGCGGAGCCGATCCCCGCGCCCTCCAGGTGGTACAGCCAGTATTCGTATTTCAAAAGGGACTCCTTTCCCCGATTCCCTGCCGGGACCAGTATTTTTGATCCACGCTGCGATATCCTACGGCCTCTCCAATATGTTTTGTGCCGATCCGGTCCGCGCCCTCCAGATCCGCAATGGTGCGGGCCACCCTGATGACCCTGTGATAGGCTCTGGCGCTCAGGTCCAGCTTTTCAAAGGCCTGCCGCAAAAGGGCTTCCTCTTTGATCCCCAGAGGGCAGTATTTTTTCACAGCGCTTCCGGGCAGCTGACTGTTGAATTGATACCCGCTGCCTGCATAACGCCGTTTCTGCCGTTCCATTGCCGCCGCAACCCGTTTTTGCATGACCCCGGAGGACTCTCCCTGTTCTGCCGCCGCCAGCTGGTTGTATGGCACTTTGGAAGTTTCTATGCACAGATCCATCCGATCCAGCAGCGGTTTGCTGATCCGCCCCAGATAGGCGCTGATCTCCCGGCTGGAGCAGGTACATCTGACCCGATCCGGAAAATAGCCGCATTTACATGGATTCATGGCCGCCACCAGCATAAAATCCGCCGGGTAGACATAGGTTCCGGTCATTCTGGAGAGAACTACCTGGCGGTCTTCCAGGGGCTGCCGCAAAAGATCCAGCGTCCCTTTTTGAAATTCCGTCAGCTCGTCCAGAAACAGCACGCCGCGGCTTGCAAGACTGACTTCCCCTGGCTTTGGAACGGCGCCTCCCCCGACCATGGCAGGCCCCGTTACCGTATGATGGGGCGCCCGAAAAGGCCGTCCGGTGATCAGCGGTCTCTCAGGGGGAAGCAGCCCGGCCACACTGTATACCTTTGTGACTTCCAGACTTTCTTCCATGGTCAGAGGCGGCAAAATGGAGGGGATCCGGCGGGCGATCATCGTCTTGCCCCCACCCGGAGGGCCGATCATCAACAGATTGTGGAAACCGGCCGCGGCAATCTCCGCGCCGCGCCTGACCGCGTATTGACCCGCGATCTCGGAAAAATCCTCAAAGAAAGCCTGCGCAACAAAAGTCCCGGAGGCATCCGCCGGTTCCTGTACCGGTTTTTCCCTGCCCCACAGAAATTCCATTGTCTCCTTGAGACTGCTTACCCCAATACAGCTGATCTCTTTTACCAGGCTTCCCTCCCTGCGGTTTTGCAGAGGCAGGATACAGCGGGTGATCCCGGCCTTTTTCGCCTCCATCACAATGGGCAGGATGCCGCGCACCGGCCGGACTTCTCCGCTCAGGCTCAGCTCCCCGATCACCAGCGTGTCTTCCAGAAGCTTTTTCTCTATCCGCCCCATGGCGCACAGAACGGCAACCGCAATGGGCAGATCAAAGGCCGAACCCTCCTTTCTCACATCCGCCGGGGAAAGATTGACCGTGATCCGCTTTGGCGGCAGGGGCATGCCGCAGTTTTTCAGGGCAGTACGCACCCGTTCTTTTGCTTCTCTGACCTCGCAGGCCAGGGCTCCTACCATATCAAACACCGGCAGGCCGTCGCTGATGTCCGCCTCCACGGTGATCAGCCGGCACACAAGCCCCAGCATAGTAGCTGACAATACGTTGCAGTACAATGGTTCCTCCTTTTCCTGAACGGTCCGCAGCAGGCCTTTTGGGACCCTCAAAAAAATAACACAGACAGCCTGTTTGCTTCTGTGTTATCTTTTGCGCTACGTTTTCTTATTTTATTGTTTGTATTATACATCACATTCTATGAGTTGTAAAGTGATTTTTTCATCCTCCCAAGCACAAAGAAATAGGACGCCATGGTAAACAGGCCAGCCGCCAGCCATGCCGCGGGATCGCAGAAGCAGGCGACGGTGTAGTTCAGCGTATTCATGGCAACCATGGCGCAGATCCACCGGGCCGCCAGCTCCACCACACCGCCCATCATGGGCAGAAAGCCGTATCCGCAGCCCTGCATGGTATTGCGGAAAGTAAAGATCACGCTCAGGGGCACATAAAAACAGCTGCAGATGGAAATATATCTTCTGGCATAAAACAGAACCTGTCCCATATCCGCCGTGTCATCAAAGAACAGCTTCATAAAGAGAGACAGCCCGCCTACTGAAATCAGGGCGGCCCCCAGGGAATACACCAGGTCTGTCAACACCGCGCAGCGGACTCCCTTTCGGATCCTGTCCAGCTTCTTTGCGCCAAAGTTCTGTCCCGCGTAGGTCGCCATAGTCTGTCCGATGGCAATGGCTCCCTGCATCAGCAGACTGGTGATCTTTCCCGCGGCAGAATAGGCGGCCACGGCCGTTGCCCCAAACAGGTTCACCGCCGCCTGCATCACCACCGTTCCGGAGCCGGTAATGCCAAACTGCAGCGCCATGGGCACCCCAACCGCCAGCTGACGTTTTGTAAAATCCCCGTTGAACCGGAACTGTCTTCCGGAGGGTCTGATCAGCGGCTCTTTTTTCCATATGTAGCCTGCGCACAGCAGCGCCGACATGCCCTGAGAGATTACCGTTGCCCAGGCAGCTCCCGCTACGCCCATGGATAACACCCGGATAAAAAACAGATCCAGCACAATATTCAGGCAGGCGGAAAAGATCAGCGCCACAAGAGGGATCCGGCTGTTCCCAATGGCCCTCAGACACGCGGCAAAAAAATTATATGCCACGCTGCACACAATGCCTCCAAAAATAATGGAGATATAGTCACAGGCATAGGGATAAACCTCTTTTGGCGTGTTCATGGTTCCCAGGATCGGCTTCATCAGCAACACGGACAACACGGTCATGATCAGGCTGACCACCGCCGACAGCAAAATACCGTTGGCAACGCTTGCCTTTGTGCCCTCCGTGCTGCCCTCTCCGTATTTCTGGGCTGTCAGAACCGTAAATCCGCTGCTCATTCCATTGGCAAGGCCCAGCACCACAAACATCAGCGTGCCGGTGGAGCCTACCGCCGCCAGGGCGTTTTCTCCTACGAACCGCCCTACGATCATGCTGTCCACCGTATTGTAGATCTGCTGAAACAGATTGCCGATAAACAACGGCAGGGTAAACGCAATGATGATTTTTAAGGGATTTCCCTCTGTCATATTTTTTTGCATGATACTCAATCTCCGTTCCAGGGAACCAGAACCTCCGGAGGGATCCTGGAAGCGTCAAACCGGTAATGTCCGGTGATCTCCATTTTCCCCTGCTTCAGATAGTCTTCCTCCCTGTTTTTCTGTCCTGTATTATGAATAACGTAGGTCCAGCCCTCCGCGTTCCGTCTGTCGGAAACAATGCCGATGTGCTGCCGCCCGCTGCCGAACAGCACAAGATCTCCCGGCTGCCACTGGTCAATCTGCGCCGGATCCAGAGAAAGGGGGATCCCATATGTATCAAAAAACACCCGCAGGTTTTTCACCCGGCGAAAATCAATGTTGGGATCCGGCGTCTCCACTTCGGGATAGGCCTCCGTTCTGGCGGCAATGTCTTTGTCCACCATGTCCTTTAAACTGTAGCCCGCGGCCTTGAAAGCGTGCCAGATCACATCGGTACAGACGCCTTCCCCCTCCGGGGGATAGCCGCCGTCATAATAACCGTCCCGATACTTGGGAGCGTTTTCCTGATCGGCCCGGGCTCCCAGCATCAAATCCCGGTAGTCGTCTATACCGTCCCGGTCATAGTCCACCGGGCTTTTTACCGTTTCCAGCTGAAAATCCCGCGCCTCCTTATAGTCTTTCTCATTCTGCCCCTTTGGCGTGACGCCCTCAGGCCGCCGGATCAAAAGGACAGCCGCTGCGGCGGCCGCCGCCAGCAAAATCGCCAGAACAATCAGGCTTGCTGTCCGCGCTTTCTTCTTTTGCCTCATTCCGATTCCTTCTTCCCTGTGATCGCAGCATCTCTCTGCGTCTGTAAATCATTTTTCAGGTTTCATCCAGAAAGGCGGCGCGGAGCTTTTCCAGCGCCTTTTTTTCAATGCGGCTCACATAGCTTCTGCTGATGCCCAGGCGCTGTCCGATCTCCCGCTGGGTCATTTCCTTTTGTTCTCCCAGGCCATACCGCAGCACAATGATCTCCCGCTCCCGCTTTGTAAGCACCTTCCGGATCAGAGCTGTCAGCTTCCGGCAGTCCAGGGCGGTCTGCATTGCCTCTACCGGATCATCGTCGATGCTCTCCATCACGTCCATCAGGCTGATCACGTTGCCTTCCTTGTCGTTTCCGATAGGTTCATAAAGGGATGTTTCCCGGGAAAGCTTTTTTCTGCTGCGGAAAAGCATCAAAAGCTCGTTTTCAATGCACCTGGCCGCGTAGGTGGCCAGCTTGCCCTTGTGGGCGTCAAAGGTAGTCACCGCCTTGATCAGCCCAATGGTTCCAATGGAGATCAGATCCTCCGTATCTTCCTCCATCCCCTGATACTTTTTCACAATATGGGCCACCAGCCTCAGATTCCGCTCAATGAGCACATTTTTCGCTTCCAGGTCGCCCTCTTTATATTTTCTTAAATATTCCTGTTCCTCCCGCGGAGACAAAGGTTGTGAAAATGTTTTCAAAAAAGCACCTCAAAGCCTATTTCTATATTCTATGAGACTTTGAGGTTGTTCGTGCTTTTCCTACAAAATTATGATTTTTGTCCCAAAGGGAGGCAGATTTTTCAGGATGGGCCGCCTGTTAAAGATCAAAGCATCCGCCGCCGATAAACTCCCTGAGAATGGAATTCATGGGCACATTTTCTCCGCTGACTCCCACAAAATAATCCAGGAATTTCAAAAGCCGCCTGGCTTCCTGATATTCCGGCTCCTTTTCCGTAATGGCGAAAAGGCCCGGCTCCACATATTGCTTTAACACAGCCAGCTCATAGATCAGGGCGGAATTGAACATTACGTCCGCCTCCTCCTGGTAGGGAAAAATGTTTTTTTCCTCGCCTCTGCGAACGGAAGCCCATCTGGCAATGGTCTCCCTGGCATTGGTGCCTCTTGTGCGGGCGTCCCGCACGATTCGGCGGATCAGACGTCCGTCTGTGGCGGGGATCCGGTTGTGCTCATCTACATTTAAGGTAGTCAGGGCGCTGATGTAGATCTTAAATTTATTTTCCTTTGGCAGATCCTTTGTCAGCGCCTCGTTCAGACAATGGATCCCTTCGATCACCAGAATGTCGTTTTCTCCGATCTGCAGAAACCGGTCGTCTTTGTATTCCCGCACGCCGGTAATAAAATTGTAGGTGGGCAGCTGCACCCGCTCTCCTGCCAGAAGCCGCAGCATGTGCCGGTTGAACAGCTCCACGTCAAGAGCCTCCAGGCATTCAAAATCGTGCTGGCCGTATTCGTCCAGGGGGGTTTTGTTCCGGTCGATAAAGTAGTCGTCCACGGGAATGGGATGAGGCCTTAACCCCAGTGTCTTCAGCTGTACGGACAGCCTGTGGGAAAAGGTGGTCTTGCCGGAGGAAGAAGGTCCCGCGATCAGCACCACCCGCTTGCTGGGCTGCTCATAGATGGTTCTGGCAATGGACGCGATCTCCTGTTCCTGCAGCGCCTCCTGCACAAGGATCAGCTCGTGGATATTTTCCTCCGTTACCCGGTCGTTCAGCGCGCCCACCGTATCGATGCCCAGCATATCTCCCCATTTTGTGGAACGCCGGTTTGCATGAAACAGCTTTTCGTAGGGCTCGAAAGGAGGGATCTCCTTTGTATTGCTCCTGACGGGCATCTGCAGCACAAATCCATCCTCATAGGGGTACAGGGCAAAATATTTCAGGCATCCGGTGGAGGAAGCCATGTATCCGTAGAAATAATCCTCAAACCCCTCCAGGCTGTACAGATTGACCTTGGATACCCGGCGGTAATGAAACAGCTTGACTTTGTCCTTCATCCCATATTTCCGGAACAGCTTTACCGCCTTGTCCGTTTCCACCGTCCGTTTCCGGATGGGAACGTCCTGTCCGCAAAGCTCTTCCATCCGCTTTGTGACCCGGTCCAGAAACGCCTGATCCGGCTTCTGCTTTCCGGTCATGGTACAGTAAAGTCCCTGCTGCAGGGAAAACTCCACCCGGATCCGGTCAATGCTGTCCGGATCTGCCACGTCATAGGCGGCCTTTAACATCAGCAGCGTCATACTGCGCTCATAAGCCTTTTGCCCGATCTGATCCGCTGTGGTCACAAATTCCAGAACGCTGTTTTTCCTGCAGTGCTTATGAAGCTCCCGCAGCCTGCCATCCGCTATGACCAAAATGATATCGTCGGGATAATGGGATCTGAAATCCCCGGCGATCTGCAGATACTGACAGTCCTTTGGATAACTGTACTGCCTGCCCCCGACCGTAACCTGTATCATTTCCTGTTCCATCTGTTCTCATTCCTTTATTTCTGTTATTGCGGCCCCGAAAGCTATACCGCGAAAAAGACCGGTTCCTGAACCGCCCTGACGCATTCCAGATCCGGGAACTCTTTTCCAAGCCACTTTTCCATATAGGCGGCAAACAGCTTTTCCGTTCCGTAATGGCCCCCGTCAATGATGCACAGCCCCTGTTCTCCCGCGTCCAGGGCCTCATGGTGGCCAATGTCTCCGGTGATCAGCACCTCGGCTTTTTTTGCAAGTCCATAGGAGATCATGCTTCTGCCGCTTCCGGAGCTGACCGCCGCCCGCCGCAGGATCCGGTCCGCCGGGCCGCTGACGGTCACATAAGGCAGATCCAGAACTTTTTTCACAAATCCGGCGCATTCCGTCAGGGTCATGGGCCTTGGAAGCATTCCGACCCGCCCGATTCCCTGGGGCTCCTTTGCAGTATATTCCTCTTCCCCGGAGGGAAGTACCTCCATCAGCACCTGGCTGTCGGTCAGTTTCAAAAGATCCGCCAGAGCTTCTGCCATTCCCATCACGTCAAAGTTGGTGTGCATGGCATAACAGGCAATGCCCTGCTCTGCCAGCCGCAAAATCTTCCGGCCGGTAAAGTCCCTGTCATTGATCTGCTTCACACCGTGAAAGATCAGGGGATGATGGGTGATGAGCAGCTGGGCCTTTTCCCGGGCTGCCTGCCGGATCACGTCCTCCGTGGCGTCCAGGGCCAGCATGACCCTGCTCACCGGCTGGTCTTCGTGCCCTACCAGCAGTCCTACATTGTCCCACTCCTGAGCATAAACAGGAGGAAACTGTTTTTCGATCTGCTCAATGATCTCTCCGCACTTCATAAAATCCCTCAATTCTGTTGTGTATGATACAGCTCCTGAACCTGCCCGATCATGCGGATCTGTTCCAACAGCTGCTGCCTGCGCGCTTTTGTCCGGGGATTGTCCGCATCAGATAACTTTCGCAAAAGCTTCTCACACTGCTCCCGGTCTTTCTGCAAAAACAGCTCCAGCACCCGGTTGCGGTTCCGGATCAGAAGAGGGCCAAAGGCGGCCTCCTGTTGGGGCAGCCTGTAGGGCCTGTCCTTTTCGGCAGCCATCATGGGATAAAATTTTCCCTCCTCCAGCACCATTTCCTCCCGGCAGATCCGGTATCCCATCTCAGCAAGAAGATTTCTGGTCTCCCGGATCTCGGACTGGGGCTGCAGGATCAGCTCCTTTGCTCCCTCCAGCGCGTCCATGCCGTCTTTTAAGATCCGGTTGATCAGGGGGCCGCCCATGCCCGCCAGAAGAATCGTATCCGCTTCGTGGGGCGCCAGCTTTTCCAGGCCGTCAGACAGCCTGGTCTCTATGTATTCGGTAAGCCCTGCCTCCCTGATGTGCGCCTCCGCCCGCAAAAGAGGGCCCTTTCTTACATCCATGGCAATGGCAGAAGGGATCTTCCCCTGCCGCACAAGATAGATCGGAATATAGCCGTGATCCGTACCGATATCTGCCAGACGGTTTCCCGCCGTGACCATGGACGCCAGCATTTCCATGCGCTTTGAAAGCTGCAATGACTTATCCTCCCCTAGTCCAGATAATCTTTCAGCTTACGGCTCCTGCTGGGATGCCGCAGTTTGCGGAGCGCCTTTGCCTCGATCTGACGGATCCGCTCACGGGTCACGTTAAACTCTTTTCCTACTTCCTCCAGTGTCCGGGCCCTGCCGTCATCCAGTCCGAACCGCAGCCGGAGCACCTTCCGTTCCCGGTCTGTCAGCGTATCCAGCACCTCTACCAGCTGCTCTTTCAAAAGGGTAAAGGCGGCGGCGTCCGCAGGCACCGGCACATTGTCATCCTGAATGAAATCTCCAAGATGACTGTCCTCCTCCTCGCCAATGGGCGTTTCCAGAGACACCGGCTCCTGAGAGATCTTCAAGATCTCCCGCACCCGATCTTCCGGCATTCCCATTTCCCTGGCGATCTCCTCCGGTGTAGGCCCTCTTCCCAGCTCCTGCAGAAGCTGACGGGACACACGGATCAGCTTGTTGATGGTCTCCACCATATGAACGGGAATCCGGATGGTCCTCGCCTGATCGGCAATGGCCCTGGTAATGGCCTGACGGATCCACCAGGTGGCGTAGGTGCTGAATTTGTAGCCCTTTCGGTAATCAAATTTTTCCACCGCCTTAATGAGGCCAAGGTTGCCCTCCTGGATCAGATCCAGAAACAGCATGCCTCTGCCCACATAGCGCTTCGCGATGCTGACCACCAGCCGGAGGTTTGCTTCCGCCAGTCTTTTTTTTGCCTCCTCGTCGCCTTCCTCCATGCGCTTGGCAAGCTCAATCTCTTCCTCCGCGGAAAGCAGGGGCACTTTTCCGATCTCTTTCAGATACATGCGCACCGGATCCTCGATGCTGACGCCGTCGGGCACAGACAGATCGATCTTGTTCATATCCACTTCTTCTTCGTCGCTTTCGTCAAAGAGAAGGTCTTCCTCGTCATCCAGCTCCTCCGTGTCCGTGATCCGCAGCACGTCGATGTTGTTGGCCTCCAGATAATCCAGGATCTTTTCCATCTGATCAGGATCCAGCTCCATATCGCCGAAAAAATCGCTGATCTCATGGTATTCCAGAATATTCTTCTTCTTTTTTGCCATCTCGATCAGTTCTTTTAATTTTTCAGTGAGTTTTATCATGTTCTCGTCCATTTTTTTCATCCTTCCACATTGTATTTAAAAGCTCGGTATTTGCCTTAATCAAGGGAGATCGGCGTTTTCTTCAGCCGGTCAAGGGCCTGCCGCTTTTTGATAAATTCCTGCATTGCGTTCATATCCGCAAGATTCATCTGCTCTTTTTCCTTTTCAAAGCTGTGTGCCTTTACTTTATAAATGATCTCCGTCAGAGCTTTTTCCTTTTCTTCTTTTGGCGTGTCTTCCGGCAGCCGGGTATTGAACAGCTCCGCCACTTTCCGCTGGTCTTCCTCCTGCTGGAAATGGCTGATAATCCTGGCCGGCTGCAGCTGTCCTTCCTCCTGCTGTTCATAGAGCTGCCTGACTACTTCCTCGTACAGCCCTTCCGTAAAATCTCCGGGAGAAACCAGTTCCTTTACTTTCCGGAAGACTCCCGGTTCCTCCAGGAGCCATGTGATCAGAAGCTTCTGGGCCTGCAAAATACCCTGATCCTTTTCTTTTTTGAAAACCGTAGACTTTGGCCTTGGGGCAGGCGCCGTTCCGCCCCGCCGCATTCCCTCGGAATTCACCAGCCGGGTCAGCTCCCTGACTCCGATGTGCAGCATGGAAGCCGCTGCCTCTGTATAGTTTTGCCGTTCCAGGCTCTCTGTAAACCGCAAAAGTTTTCCTGCCACCGCTTTATGAAATTCGGTTTTCTGCCGGGGATCGTTCATGTCGTAGTCCTGCTGCAGAATCCGCAGTTCAAAGAGAAAGCTGTTGTCCGCCTCCGAAAGCCGTTTTTCAAATGCTTCCGGCCCCAGATTTCCCATAAATTCGTCCGGATCCTTGTATGGGGAAAGATCCACCACCCGGGAGGCAAGACCGGCCTCCTCCAAAATCGGAATGGCCCTGAGGGCTGCCTTGATCCCTGCCTGATCGCTGTCGTAGATGAGAAACGCTTCCTTGGCATACCGCTTTACCAGACTGGCATGTCCTGAGGTAAACGCGGTTCCCAGGCTGGCCACCGCGTTGTTGAAGCCCGCCTGGTGCATGGCGATCACATCCATATAGCCTTCGCAAAGGATCATCCCTTTTTTCCGGGAAGTCCTGGCAATCTGAATCCCGTAAAGATTGCGGCTTTTGTCAAAAATTTTTGTCTCCGGGGAATTCAGATACTTGGGCTTGGCGTCGCCCATGACCCGGCCTCCAAAGCCTACCACCCGCCGGTTCACGTCCATGATGGGAAACATGACCCGGTTCCAGAACCGGTCGGAGGGTCCCCGTTTTTCATCGCTGAGAATCAGGCCGGATTCAAACAGCAGCGGATCCGGATATCCTTTTTTCTTGAGATACCGGTACAGACCGTCGCTGTACTTTCCGGAATAGCCAAGGCCAAAGCTGTGTATGGTCTCCTCCGACAATCCTCTTCCGGTGAGATAACCCATGGCCTGTCTGCCTTCGTCGCTGCGAAGCTTGCGGTAATAATACCCCGCCGCCTCTTTCTGGATCTCCAGAAGTCTGGCCTTTTCATCCGCCTGTTTTTTCTGCTCCTTTGTGTATTCCATCTCCGGCAGCTCCATGCCTGCCCGCTCCGCCAGAAATTTCAGGGCTTCCGGGAAGGAGTAATTTTCGTACTTCATGAGAAAGGTGATCACGTTGCCTCCCTCGCCGCAGCCAAAGCAGTAATACATCTGCTTGCCTCCGGATACGGAAAAAGAGGGAGATTTTTCATTATGAAAGGGACAGAGCCCAAAATAGGAGCTTCCCTTTTTTTTCAGACGCACATATCCTCCGATCACGTCCACAATATCGTTTCTGCTCCGGATCTCTTCCACAAGTTCCTCCGGATAATACATAGGCTTCCTCCGTTCTGTTTCCGTGTCTATACACGCCATGCCTTTGGCACATAGATCTCCTCAAACTTGGCGATGGCATACTGATCCGTCATGCCCGCTATGTAATCACAGACGATCCGTTCCGGATCCTCTTCCTCCTGCCGGATATAACCGGCGTATTCCTCCGGCATTTCCTCAGGATGCCTAATATAATGATCAAACAGCACTTTCAGCATGTGCTGGGCTTTTTCTTCTTCTGTTTTTGCCGCGGGATTCCGGTAGACATGCTCAAACATAAACGTGCGGAGGCCCTGCATGGCCTTGTATACTTCATCGGTCATGGCGATTTTGGGCTTCCCCTGGCTGTTGCTGACAATGTCATGGATCATATTGTTCAGGCGCTCCCGCAGGGAATTGCCAAGAACGTCCGTATATTCCCGGGGAATGTCCGATTCCCGCAGCACCTTTCCCCGGATGGCGTCGTCAATGTCATGGTTGATATAGGCGATCTTATCTGAAAGGCGGACGATCTGCCCCTCCAGGGTAGCCGGATTTCCCGACGTCTGATGGTTGCGGATCCCGTCCCGCACCTCCCAGGTCAGGTTCAGGCCCTCGCCCTTTTTTTCCAGAAACTCCACCACCCGGATGCTCTGCAGATGATGCTCAAAGCCAAAACTGCAGGCTTCGTTGAGAGCTTTTTCCCCGGAATGGCCAAAAGGGGTATGGCCCAGATCATGGCCCAGGGCAATGGCCTCTACCAGGTCTTCGTTCAGCCGCAGGGCCTTGGCGATGGTACGGGCGTTTTGGGACACCTCCAGGGTATGGGTCATGCGCGTGCGGTAATGGTCTCCGGCAGGCGCCAGAAAAACCTGGGTTTTTTGCTTCAGCCGCCGAAATGCCTTGCAGTGCAGGATCCGGTCCCGGTCCCGCTGATATACCGGACGGATGTCGCACTGCTCCTCCGGGATGTCCCGTCCTCTGGACCGGTCGCTGAAAGCCGCATAGGGGCTCAGGTATTCATGTTCCCATTGTTCTGTCTGTTCGCGAATTGTCAAAATGCTCACCCCTTCTACACATGTGACAGCAAAATCTGCTCTTACTATGATATATTCTACAAAGATTCCGTTTTTCCTTTTTCATTTCACAAAAATAACAGATTTTTTTGTTTGGCCGGGATATGTGTAATATTGCCAGGTTGCGGCATAATTATCTATGCGATCTTCCGAAGATGAAAAAAACTGTCTCAAAGCCGGATCAAAAGTGATCCTGCCCTGAGACAGTCTGAAAATTTCTGACTTTTTTGTGGATGAAACAATCCGGAAGCTATTCCGGAATCTGCTCATCCACTTTCTGCATCCGGTACCCGATCCCCACATGGGTCTGGATATACTGAGGAGAATCCTCCGTTTTCTCCAGCTTTTTGCGAAGCGTCGCCATGAACACCCGCAAAAGCCCCACGTCGTTGTCCCAGCCGTTTCCCCATACGTTCTGCATAATGAATCTGTGGGTCAGTACCTTGCCGGTGTTTCTTGCCAGCAGGCAGAGCAGCTTGTATTCAATAGGCGTCAGGCGAAGCTCTTCCTGGTCAATATAAGCGCAGCCGGAGGCGTAATCGATCTTTAACTTCCCGTTGGTATATACGGCCTGTCCCGCAGTTACATTCTGCATTAAGGCCAGCCTTCGCTGTGTGACCCGCAGCCTTGCCAGCAGCTCGTTGACGGAAAAGGGCTTTGTGAGATAGTCGTCGGCGCCCGCGTCCAGGGCGTCGATCTTATCCCGGTCTTCGTTTCTGGCGCTGATCACAATAATGGGCACGTTTGACCAGCCGCGAATGCGCCTGATCACCTCTACTCCGTCAAGGTCCGGCAGTCCCAGATCCAAAAGAATCATATCGGGATTATGAGACGCCGTATCCATGATGGCGCTCTGGCCGGTGGCCGCGGTAATATATCTGTAGTGGTGGATTTTCAGCGTGGTAGTGATCAGGTTGCGCACCGGCGCGTCATCTTCCACTACCAAGATCTGATATTTTGTCATAGATCCTGACCTCCTCCAGCGGAAGGGTAAATTCAAACACAGCTCCATGAGGCTGGTTGTCCTTAACACAGATAGTTCCCTGATGAGCCTCTATGATGGCCCTGCAAAGGTACAGCCCAAGTCCCAGACTCCGGCGGTTATCCGCGATGCGGTTCCCTCCGCTGTAAAACTTTTCAAAAATCTTTTCTTTCTCCGCGTCCGGAATCCCGTTTCCGGTATCGGAAATGATCACCTTTGCCATTTGTCCGCTTTTTTTCACAGTCACAGACACCATGGAACCCGGAGGGGTATATTTGATGGCATTGTCCACAATATTGATGATAACCTGCATAATCAGTTTCGCATCGGCTTTCACCAGCAGGAGTTCCTCTTCATAGGATGTAACCACCCTGTGTGTCTTTGCCTTTCTCTCTATATATCTGACAGCCTCCTCTACAATTTCTCCAAGAAGCTCCGACGTGGTCTGCAGCGTCATTCGTCCTTCCTCGATCCGGGTGGCGTAAAGCAGGTTTTCTACCAGTTCGATCAGCCACATGGAATCTTCGTAGATATCCGAATAAATCTGCTTTCTGGTGTTCTCATCCAATGTTTCTTCGTTATAGAGCAGGTTGCTGGCATGGCCTGAAATGGCTGTCAGCGGCGTCCGCAGATCATGGGAGATGGTGCGCAGCAGATTTGCCCGGAGCTGCTCGCTCTCCGCCAATACCGCGGCAGCCTCTTTTTCCCGGGCGTTTTTTTCATTTTCCAGGGCCAGGGCGCACTCGTTGATAACAGAGAGAAGCATGCTGATCTCCGCTTCTTCCAGGGGATCCTGCTCCACCTGTACGGCAACCACCCCGTAAATCCGGTTCTGGACTTTCATCGCCAGGTACAGATACCGCAGATCTGACAGCGTCTCTTTGGCATCATTGTCCAAAAGCCGCTTGGCTTCGCGCTTTTCCCTGTCTCTCTTACAGACCGTTCCCCCATCTTTATCTGCCTCAAACACCAGGGGATCCTGCAGGCTCTGTCCTTTTGCCTCAAAGATCAGGAGATTCCGGTTGATGAGTTTTCTGATCTGTTTTGCCGCGGCGTCCAGGATTTCCTCTTTCCCGGCGGCTCTGGAAAGCATCTGCGCCGTATCCAGGAGGATCCTTGCCCGGTAGGCGTTTTTGGCCGACTGTCCCGCCTGCTCTTTATAGCGGATGGCCAGCGTGCCCGTAATATACGCCGTCAGGAACATGACCACAAAGGTAATGGGATAACCGGTTTCATAGGCGGCCAGAGAAAACCGCGGAAAGGTAAACAGATAATTATAGATAAAAACACTGGCAATGGAAGACACCAGACTGTATGTCCGGTGAGAGGTGACCACAGACGTCAGCAGAACGCCCAGGATGTATACCATGATGATGTTGGAATCGGTAAAGCCCAGCTGATGAAAAAGCAGACTTAACCCGGTGGCCCCCAAAAAGATCAGCACGCTTTTCAGGACATTTTTCAAAATAACGTGATCCCGATGGGACTTTTTCAAAGGATAAGACTCCTCAAAAATCGGTTCCGGACTAAGTTCCTGCCGTTCCACTTCTTCTCCACCTCCATCAGGGATTTTATCATAAAACTGCCGTTCTATCCATATGAATTTCAGATTTTTCTGCCTTGGGCGGCTTTGCTTCCATATCCGTCCCGGGGCTTGGTTCCTGATCCCTGGGATCTTCCGGCCATGGCCCTTTTTCGATAAAACTGTCAATTTTCTTCATCACCAGGCAGCCCAGAAAAAAAACTGCCATAAGAAGAGGAATCCACAACAATTCTTTCATTTTCCTCACCTCCGCCGACGCCAACAGGGATCATATGTGAAAACATTTATGTACCGCTTTTTGCTGTCCCAATACCAGAATTGATTTTTTCCCGTCCAGTACCGTATTGGGCAATATGTTCATATCCAGCTTTCCGTTTTCCCGGATTCCAAGTATATTGATCCCGTACCGGTTGCGGATATCCAGCTGCAAAATGCTTTTTCCCACCCACTGTTCCGGTACGGTCAGTTCAAACAGAGAATAATCTCCGTCCAGTTCGATATAATCCAGCACATGCTCCGAGGTACACCGGATGGCCACCCACGCCGCAAGCTGCTTTTCCGGATAGACCACCTCGTCCGCTCCGTTTCTCAGCAGAAACTTTTCCTGAACGCCCCGGGAGGCTCTTGCAATCACCTTTTTTGCCCCAAGCTCTTTCAGCAGATAAGCCGTTTCCAGGGAATTCTGGAAATTATCCCCTATGGCCACAATACAGGCGTCGTAATCCCGAATCCCAAGAGAGGACAGAAACTCTTCATTGGTGCTGTCTCCGATCTGGGCATTGGTCACATAAGGCAGCACGCTGTTTACCCGATCCTCATTTTTGTCTGTTGCCATCACCTGATAGTTCAGTTCGTTCAGTTTCATGGCGATGTGTTTTCCAAATCGCCCCAATCCGATCAATAATACTGATTTCATGATGTCCTCCTTAACCAACCGTTATTTTTTCCAGAGGCAGCCTGGAAGTGTTTCCCCGATTTCCCGAAAGGGCCGCAAAGATCAGGGTCAGCCCGCCCACTCTGCCAAGATACATCAGCAGGATCAGGATTCCCTGAGACGCCCCTCCCAGTCCGGGGGTGATCCCCAGGGTCAGCCCTACTGTGCCTACCGCCGACGCCGTCTCAAAAAGGCAGGTCAGCAACGGCAGTCCCTCTATGCGGCTGATTAAAAATCCGCCGCTTAAAAACAGCACAAGATACATAGTTGCCACTGTGGCCGCGTTTCTCACAATGGCGTCGTCCACACGGCGGCCGAAAAAGAGTGTATGCTGCCTGCGGCGAAATACGGAGATTGCTGTTGACAGCATGACCGCCAGGGTTGTGGTTTTCATTCCGCCGGCGGTAGAGCCGGGGGATCCGCCAATCAGCATCAGTAAAATCATCATGGCCAGCCCCGTTTCACTAAACCGGGTCAGATCCACGGTGTTAAATCCCGCGGTCCTTGTTGTCACCGACTGGAACAGGGACGGAAATACCCGGGATCCGAAAGGAGTTCCGGAAAGCTCCCCAAAGAAAAAGTACAGGGCCGGAAGCAGGATCAGAAGCCCGGTAGTCGTCAGGATCACCTTGCTCTGCATCCGGTACTTTTTCAAATGAATCCGGTTGTTTTTCACATCATCCCAGGTAAGGAACCCGATACCGCCGATGACGATCAGCAGCATGATCACGATGTTGATCACCGGATTTTCCGCGAAACAGGTAAGAGATCCGTATTTTGTTTTTTCTCCCATCAGGTCAAAGCCCGCGTTGCAGAAAGCGGAAACGGAGTGAAAGACGCTGTACCAGATTCCCCTGGCCAGACCGAATTCTTTACAGAACACCGGCGCCATTGCCGCGGCGCCAAGTCCCTCAAAAAGCAGGGTCATCTTCAGGATGAATCCGGTGAGCCTGACAATGCCTCCGACTTTTGGAGCTGAAACCGATTCCTGCATGGTGCTGCGCTGCTTTAAACTGATCTTTCTTCCGGAAACCAGATACATGGCCAGCATAACGGTGACGATCCCCATTCCCCCTATCTGGATCAGAGAAAGGATCACCGCCTGGCCAAAGGCCGCCCAGTAGGTGGCTGTATCCTGTACGATCAGGCCGGTAACGCAAACAGCGGATGTAGCCGTAAACAGGGCGTCTGAGAAACCGGCTCCCCTGCCGTCTCTTGTGGCCGCGGGAAGCATCAGGAGAACTGTCCCCAGAAGAATCATCAAAGCAAATCCCAAAATAATGATCTGCGAACTAGACAACCGTTTTTCTATTGCGCCCATGGGACACTCCCTCCAAGTATTTTCTTATCCCTATTATTGCATGGCGGTCATGAATTGGGCATTAGCTTTTTTTTCATGACATTAAGGTTTCATTAAGATGAAAAAAAGCCGCCTGAAAATGTTCTTTTCACAGCGGCTCTTTTTCCCTGATCTTCTTTTGTATGGTATTCAGTACTCTCTTTTTATCTTCCGTCCATTTTGGCGCTATTAAAAGCCTTTTGTCCCCATCTCCGGTCAGTCGGTGGATCACCATATTCTTTGGCAGAATGGCAATACAGTCTGCCACCAGGACGGCATACTCCTCCAGCTCCATTACCGGTACTCTTCCCGCCCGGTATTCTTCTGCCAGATCCGTGCCCTCCAGTACATGAAGCAGCTGAAGCTTGATGCCCTGAACGCCGGAGGCGCCCACATATTCCACGGTTTCAAGCATCTGCTTCCTGGTCTCCCCGGGAAGTCCCAGGATCACATGAACCACCGTCTCAAGATTTCTTTCCCGCAGATCCTTTACCGCCCGGTCAAATACCGGCAACGGATACCCTCTGCGGATATAAGCGGCGGTCTGTTCATGGATGGTCTGCAGCCCAAGCTCCACCCAGACCGGCTTGCGGGTGTTGAGCCGGGAGAGAAGCTCCAGGATCTGGGGGCCCAGGCAGTCCGGGCGGGTTGCAATGGAAAGGGCAACCACGTCCTCCTGTGTGATTGCCTCTGTAAAAATCCGCTCCAAATAGTCAATGGGGCCATATGTATTTGTAAAAGCCTGAAAATAGGCAATATATCTGCCCTCACGGATCTTGCCCGCCACCTTTTTTCCGGCAAGCTCCAGCTGATCCGCTATGGACAGCCGTCCGCCGCCCGGCCTGTGGGGACTGGCGGCAAATTCACCGGATCCGCCCTGACTGCAGAAGATACATCCTCTGCTGCCAAGGGTGCCGTCCCGGTTGGGACAAGTCAGCCCCGCGTCCAAAGACAGCTTATACACCTTGCAGCCAAACCGGTGGCGCAGATAACTGTTCAGGGAACGATATTCCATTTCTTCTCCCTTTCGGATCAGCCAATGGGCTTTTCCATTACATAGTCGTCCATCACATATCCTTGTCCAATGTCCGCGGCCTGTTCTCTTACGGTCACAAAGCCCTTTTTCTCATAGACCCGGATGCTGTGATCGTTGTGGCGGTTTACTGTCAGCCAGATGGCTTTCAGCCCCCGCTCCTTACAGTACCGCTCCAGAAAGTCAAACGCCTGGCTGGCAAGTCCCAGCCCCCGGTATTCCTTTTTCAGGTACAGCTTGCTCAAAAACAGCTTTCCGTCCTCCGGGTGGATACCGGTATAACCCACCGTCCGGCCGTCCAGCCGGAACTGATAATATTCATAACCGTCCTGCAGCTGCCGGACCATGGCAGGGTAAGACTGAAACTTCTCTACCATGTAATCCACCTGGCCTACCGTAATGATTCCCGGAAAAAACTCATGCCAGATCTCATTTGCAAGCTCTGCCAGCTGCCGCAGCTCTTTTTCAGACTCTGCCTTTACAAACCGGATCTTCTTATCCAAAAAACCGCCTCCGTCTGTTATCTTCTCTGCCGCCGCTTCGGATCACTGCCGGATCACCGTACCGGTTTTCCCCTCCAGAGCTTTTTTCACATCGCTCATATCCGTGATCAGCGCCGTTTTTTCCGGCGAGAGACTGCAAAAATCAATGGCCGCCTGAATCTTGGGCGCCATGGTAGTCTTGGGGAACTCTCCTGCCGTCAGATGGCCGGCGGCCTCTTTGACGGTCATTTCGGAAATTTCCTGCTCCCCTTCGGTACCGTAACTGATCACCACTTTGGGCACGCCGGTGATAAACGCCAGCAGATCCGCGTCCAGAAGCTGCGCCAGCCTCATGGCCGCCGCGTCTTTTTCAATGACCGCGCTGGCTCCCCGCAGAACACTTCCTCTGCGCCGGACTACCGGAATCCCGCCGCCGCCGCAGGCGATCACCACCTGATCGGCGTCCAGCAAAGCGCGGATGGAATCGATCTCCACAATCTCCATGGGCTTTGGAGCCGCCACGATCCTGCGGTATCCCTTCTCATCCTGCTCCACATAATTTTCTTTTTCGATCTCCCGGTCTGCCTCTTCCTTTGTCATATAACGGCCAATGGGTTTCCTGGGATGGTAGAACGCTTCGTCGTAAGGATCCACCTGCACCTGGGTCACAACGGTACATACCGGGGTGGAAAGGCCCCTGTGCAGAAGCTCTGTGCGAATGGCGTTCTGCAGGTCGTATCCAATGTAGCCCTGGCTCATTGCAGAACATACCGACATGGGCGCCACCGTATAATCGGGATGGCTGCTGCCAAATTCTGTCATGGCCATATGGATCATGCTGACCTGAGGACCGTTGCTGTGAACAATGGCCACCTGATAGTCTTCCTCCACAAAATCCGCCACTGCCTTTGCCGCATGCGTTACCGCTTCCATCTGTTCCGGAAGCGTCGTTCCCAAAGCCTTGTGCCCGAGGGCCAAGACCGCTCTTTTTTTCGCCATAATAATCTCCATTCCGGAGCGTTTACGCGACGGGGCGGCGCAAACCTCCAGTTCGCGTCTGCCATCAGAGCTATTTGTGACGCCCCGGCACAAACAGCCCTGTGAAAAATCAGCACATCAGTGTGATTTTTCACACTATCGTCCATTCAAAGTCCGGTTCGCGCCGGCCTCTAATCCCGCACTACCGTAATGCCGGCCTGACTAAGAGCCCCGGCGGCTTTTTCCATATCAGAGACATGCAGCACCATCAGGGGATCCGCCTGTTCTCTCAGCACAAAGGAATAAATGTAATTGATGCTGATACCGGCTTCTGTCAGACAGGAAAACACCCCGTCCAGCGCGCCGGGCTCATCCTGAAGCTCCACTGCCAGCACGTCGGTCATTTTTACCGCGAACTGCTTTTCATGGAGCAGCGTTCTGGCTTTTTCCGGCTGATCCACAATAATGCGGAGGATCCCGTAAACCGGGGAATCAAAGGATGCCACCGCCCGCAGATTGATGCCCGCCTCTTTCAGGGCCCCGGTTACCTGGCCAAGGCTTCCCACTTTATTTTCCACAAAAATCGAAAGCTGTTTCATGCGATCCCTCCTAAACTGTATCCTGCTTCAAAAGCTTTTTTATTGATCTCAATCGTCTTTGGCGGCACCGTTTCCTCAATAACCGCCAGCCAGTCCTCTTTTGAAAAATCCATATGCCGGGCGGCAATCCCCAGGATGATCACATTGAACGTTCTGCTGTTGCCGATCTTCTTTGCCTCTCCCAGAGCGTCTACGGAAATCACTTTGTGATCTCTGGAAAGAGTCTCCAGAATGTTTTCCGGATAGGAAGCCGCGCCGATCACCACGGGCATGGGATCAATCCGCTGGTCGTTGACGATAAGCACCCCGTCCTGCTTCAGGAAATGAACATACCGCAAAGCCTCCAGCCGCTCAAAAGCAATCAGAAGATCTGCCTGTCCCTCTTCCACAATGGGCTCGTATACTTTGTCCCCATAGCGGACAAAGGTCACCACGCTGCCTCCCCGCTGGGCCATGCCGTGAACCTCGGATACCTTTACGTCATAGCCGGCCTTTCTGGTAATGCCGCCCAGAATGCGGCTGGTAAGCAAAGTGCCCTGGCCGCCTACGCCTACGATCATAATGTTCTTTGTCTCCATCATCTCACACTCACTTTCTCAACAGCGCCGAATTTACAGATTCCGGCACAGAGTCCGCAGCCGTTGCACATGGTATCATTGACGGAGATGACGCCCTTTTCATCCCTTGTCATGGCGGGACATCCGGGCTTCATACACATTCCGCATTTTTTACAGGTATCCGGATTCACCCGGTACTGAACCGTTACCGGCCTTTTGTCAAGCAGGGCGCAGGGCGCCTTTACCACGATTACCGACAGCTGATCTGACGCCGTTTCTTCTTTTATGGTCTTTGTCATCAGAGGCAGGTCAAAGGCATTGACCACAGTCACCCGTGGAACGCCCATGGCTCTGCACACGCCGGCAATGTCAATGGCATAGACATGGTCTCCCATCAGGGTCTTGCCTGTGGCCGCGTGATCCTGATGGCCGGTCATGCCGGTGGTGGAATTGTCCAGGATCAGCACGGTAGCGGTGCTCTGGTTGTATACCATATTCATCAGGCTGTTGATGCCGGTGTGCAGAAAGGTGGAATCTCCAATGACCGCCACCCAGTTTTTCACATACTGGCTGCCCTTTGCCTTTTCCATTCCGTGAAGGCTGCTGATGCTGGCGCCCATACAGATGGTGGTATCCACTACGTTCAGGGGAGCCACGGCTCCAAGGGTATAGCAGCCAATATCTCCCGCCGCGTGGATGTGCAGCTGATTCAACACATGAAACGTGCTTCTGTGAGGACACCCGGGACAGAGAATGGGCGGCCGCACAGGCGCTTTCGCGGGCTCGGCCACGGAAAGCGTTTCCCCGCCAATGGCCTGACGGATCATATTGGCGCTGTATTCTCCCTGAACGGTAAAGATCTCCTTGCCCACTGCCCTGATGCCCCAGGACTTTACCTGTTCCTCAATGACAGGATCCAGCTCTTCCACAATGTACAGCCGGTCCACCCGGGACGCAAACTCTTCAATCAGCTTTCTGGGCAGGGGATTGACCATGCCAAGCTTCAGCACCGACGCGTCTGGCAGCGCTTCTTTTACATAGAGATAAGGAATGCCGGAAGTGATCACGCCAATGGAGGTATCGTTGTATTCCGCACGGTTGACGGCAAATTCACAGCCGTCCCCGGCAAGCTTCTTTTCCCGCTGCTCCACCGCCACATGACGGTATTTTGCGTTGCCCGGCATCATCACATGCTTGGCAATGTTTTTTTCATAAACAGGCTCCGCCGGTTCCACTCTTTCAGATAAGGTCACCGGCCCCTGGGAATGGGCCAGTCTGGTAGTGGTCCGAAGGATCACCGGCGTATCGTACCTCTCGCTGAGCTCATAGGCGAATTTCACGAATTCCTTGGCCTCCATACTGTCGGAGGGCTCCAGCACCGGCACCTTCGCGGCCCTTGCCACCGCCCGGGTGTCCTGCTCGTTCTGGGAGCTGTACAGTCCGGGATCGTCTGCCACAACAATGACCAGGCCTCCCGTAGCGCCAATATAGGAAACCGTATACAGCGGATCCGCCGCCACATTCAGCCCCACATGCTTCATGGAAGCCAGGGCCCGCACGCCGCTGATGGAAGCGCCGATGGCTACCTCCAGGGCCACTTTTTCATTGGGGGACCATTCTGAATACACCACGTCTTTATATTTTACGATATTTTCACTGATCTCGGTACTGGGCGTTCCGGGATAGGCCGCAGACACCTTCACTCCCGCCTCGTAAGCGCCTCTGGCAATGGCGGCGTTGCCCAGCATGACTTCTACTTTTTCCAAATTTTTTCCTCCCGTCTTTTTCAATGAGCAGGCCCGGATCTTTCCGGCCAAATGCCGGCCCGGATCCTTTCTGTCAGGAAGCCTAACAGTTAAGTCCCATGCTCTTTCTGTGGTCGATGACACGCTTTGCCTTTCCCTCAAACCGGGGAAGAGCGCCCGGCGCCACGATCTTAATGGCGGCGTCCAGGCCAAGCATGGTGCGAAGCCCGCTTCGGATCTTCTTTTCCAGAGCCTCCAGGGCACTGTAGGAATCCAGCAGAGAATCATCCGCCAGCTCCACCTTGATCTCCATGCGGTCCAGATGATCCACCCGCTCCAGCTCGATCTGATAATGAGGGCCGATTTCCTCCATCTTCAGCAGCACTTCCTCAATCTGGGTAGGAAATACGTTGACGCCCCGGATGATCAGCATGTCGTCTGTGCGGCCGGAAAGATTTTCCATCCGGGCGGTGGTGCGCCCGCATTTGCACGGTTCATAAAACAGCCGGGTGATGTCCATGGTGCGGTAACGGATCATCGGCAGAGCCTTTTTGGTCAGGCAGGTCACTACCAGCTCTCCGTGAACGCCCTCCGGCAGCACTTCCCCTGTATCCGGATCGATCACCTCCGCAATGAAATGATCCTCATTGATGTGCATGCCGCAAAGCTCCAGGCACTCGCCTGACATGCCGGGGCCGTTCAGCTCGCTCATTCCGTAATTCTGGGTGGCCTTAAAGTCCGGTCCCCACAGATTGTACATTTCCTGACGCATGCCCTCGGTCATGCCCTCGCCGCCAAAAAGCCCGATCTTTACATTCAGATCTTTGGCCGGATCCAGTCCCATAGAACGGATCACCTCGCCGATATGTAAGGCATAAGAGGGGGTGGCTACCAGAAGGGTTGTTTTCAGATCCTGCATAAACATAATCTGTTTTTTGGTATTTCCGGAAGAGGTGGGCGCAACCGTGGCGCCAATGTTCTCCAGACCCGCGTGAAGGCCAAGGGCTCCGGTGAACATGCCGTATCCGAAACAGATCTGTGCCATTTCCCCCGGCTGGGCGCCGCCCATGCAGGCGATCCGGCTGACGCATTCCGTCCAGTTTTTCATATCCTCCGGGGTATAGCCCACTACCGTAGGCTTCCCGGTAGTGCCGGAAGACGCGTGGATCCGCTGCAGCTGTTTGCGGTCTACCGCAAACAGGCCAAAGGGATAATTTTCCTTAAAATCCTGCTTGGTGGTCATGGGAAGATTCTTCAGATCCGCCAGGGATCTGATGTGTTCCGGCCGGATGCCGATAGCGTCCATTTTGGCCCGGTAGCAGGCCACCCGCTCGTAAGCCCAGGCGACCTGTTCTTTCAGCCTGTAAAGCTGAATCTCCTGGATTTCTTTTCTTGATAATGTTTCTTCTTTTGCCCAGATCATGGTATTGCCTCCGCCTCTCTATAAATTCAATTACAAACCAAATGGTGTTTTTATTATAGTATATTTTACGTTTCCGGTCAACACGACATTGAACCGCCAAAAGGAACCGGGCGGCTCCGCGGCCGCGGCCGGAATTCTGTTATGAACCGGAAACCAGGTTGTTGACCCACCTTTTGCTTTTCACAAGCCAAAAGCCCACCGCCAGCTTGATCAAATTGACCCCCTCTACCAGGATATACATGTTCACCACGGGGATGGACGTATACCGGGAAAGGAAAAACGCAAGGGGAATGTTGATCCCCCAGAGCATGACGCAGTCAAAGAAAAAGGTGATCAGCGTCTTGCCGCCGGAGCGCAGGGTAAAATAGCTTGAATTGATGAACGCGTTGATGGGCATCATTGCCGCCGATACGATCAGCAGGCTTGCCGCAAGGTCCTTTACCCGATCCGTAGTATGATAGATCCTGGGAATCAGCGGCGCCAGCGCCGCCATCAAAGCGCCCACAAGGGCGCTGAGCGCAACGGCAAAGGCAATGAGCTTTCTGTTTTCATCCACCGCCTGTTCCAGCTTCCCGGCTCCCAAAAGCTGTCCCACCATGATGGAAACGGTGGTTCCCATTGCGAGGAAAGCGCAAAAGAACAGATCCGCCACCGTGGTGGAAATGTTCAGGGCGGAAACCACCTCCAGCCCCCGCACGGAATAACACTGGTTCAGCGTGGTCATGCCCGCGGACCAGAGCAATTCGTTGACCAGAAGCGGCGTTCCCATTACAGTCACCTGCTTTACCAGCCTGACAGGCACTTTGGGGGATCGGTAGACCTCTTTCATAAACGGATTTCTGGCATGATGCGCATGAGTCCAGAAGACCACGATCAGGCATTCCGTAAAGCGGGCGATCACCGTGGCAATGGCCGCGCCGGTAACTCCCATAGCCGGAAATCCCATCTTTCCGAAGATCAGCAGGTAATTAAACAGCAGGTTCACTACCACCGCCGCCACTCCCGCTTTCATGGGCACCACCGTTTCTCCCGTCTCCCGCAGGGTGCTTGCGTAAACCTGAGACAGGGCAAAGGGGATCATCTGGATCAGCATCACATGAAGATAACGGATCCCGTAGCCCAAAGTGGCGTCCAGATCCAGCTGCTCCTGCCCTTTGTGGAGAAACAGGGAGATCAGGGAAGATCCTTTCACGAAAAACAGCAGCAGAAAGACCGCGATGGAGATGGCGGAAATGTAAAGCTTAATGCGAAAGGTATCCCGCAGGCCCTGCCGGTCATTTTTTCCGTAAAACTGAGCGGTAAAAATCCCGGCCCCGGACAGACCTCCAAAGATGCAGAGATTGAACACAAAAATCAGCTGATTGACAATGGCCACGCCGGACATGGGTTCTGTGCCTACCTGTCCTACCATGATATTGTCCAGCAGACTTACAAAGTTTGTTATGATGTTTTGAATCAAAATAGGCGTCATCACCGTAAACAGCCTCCGGTAAAACGCCCGGTTTCCAATATATTTTCTCATGGTTCTCACACTCTGTTAAAAAATAGTTCCGGCTGCCGCGGCAGCCGGAAACATTTTTATTATACCTGATCTGTTTTCAAAATGCAAGCACCGAAAAACGCCTTATGATTTGCCCAGCGCTTTTTTCTTTGTCACAGACACTTCCTCGTCATAGCAGCCGAAAATCTCATCCAGCTGTTTGGCATCCTGCTTTTTCGTAAACAGGCTGACCACCGGCACCAGGATCAGACCAAAGATCATGGCAAAGGCCCCCGCATTGATGGGAGACTGAAGAAAGGCCGGGAAGATCTTTGGCGCGATCATGTTCAGGATCATAATGCCCGCGCCGGAA
>CANQUC010000004.1 GCA_947626945.1 uncultured Lachnospiraceae bacterium
CAAACCCTAAAATGTTGAATTTAGTCGTCAGTATGGAATTTAAGTTTACATGTGGAATTTACTTTTTCACTCAAGCGACTTCGGTTGAAACTTCCAATTCTATGCAAACCATGGAACTTTCTTTCAGGCAATCAGTTTCTCCAGCAGCGCCTCCATTTTCCTGCCGGATCTTTTCCTCACCTTTTCCCCATAGGCTTCGTCAAATCGATATGCTTCCACAAATAAAATGGCCTGCTCCAGCAAATGGACTGCCGCAGTAAAGTCCGCGTCCCACTTCAAAATCCGGCACCGCTTTTATGTACAGAAAAACCGGCGCGACTCTCGCCACGCCGGTTTTACCGGAAATATTCTATACTTCCTTATGAGCCTCCGCCAAAACAGGACAGCTCCTTTTTCTTTTCAATGCTTCTTATGCGTAGGGATTTTCCGTGGGATACAGCATGCCCTTAGGCTGATTGAACCCGATATCCTCAACGCCCAGATAACGGAACACTTCTACCAGCGCTTTTCCATGATGGCCAAAGGCTACCGCCCCGTGATGAGGATAGTTCTTCGCGATGAGCACATGCCGGTAAAACCTGCCCATTTCCGGAATGGCAAACACGCCGATGGAGCCAAAGGATCTGGTTGCCACAGGCAGCACCTCGCCCTGAGCCACATATGCCCGAAGCTGGGTGTCTGCAGTGCTTTGCAGACGGAAGAACGTAATATCGCCGGGGGCGATGTCTCCCTCCAGGGTGCCCTGGGTCACTTCCTCAGGCAGATTTCTTGCCATGATCTTCTGATACTTCATCGTGCAGCTGGAAAGCTTGCCGGAAGCGGTGTTTCCGCAGTGGAATCCCATAAAGGTATCTTTGTGGGTATAATTGAACTTGCCCTTGATGTCAGCCTCATACATATCTGCCGGCACGGAATTGTTGATATCCAAAAGGGTTACCGCGTCCTGGCTTACGCAGGTGCCGATGAATTCGCTTAATGTACCGTAAATGTCCACCTCGCAGGATACGGGAATGCCTCTTGCAGCCAGACGGCTGTTTACATAGCAGGGCACAAAGCCAAACTGGGTCTGGAAAGCGGGCCAGCATTTGCCCGTAAGGGTCACATATTTTCTGTAGCCCTTGTGGGCCTCGATCCAATCCAGAAGAGTCAGCTCATACTGGGCAAGCTTTGGAAGCACCTCAGGCTTCTGATTGCCTGTTCCAAGCTCTTTCTCCATATCTTTTACCACGTCGGGGATACGGGGATCGCCGTCATGCTTTTTGAAGGCTTCAAACAGATCCAATTCGGAGTTTTCCTCGATCTCCACGCCCAGGTCATACAGGGGCTTGATGGGCGCGTTGCAGGCAAGGAAGTTCAGCGGACGGGGTCCAAAGCTGATGATCTTCAGGTTTCTCAGGCCTACAATGGCTCTTGCAATAGGCAGAAACTCATGGATCATATCCGCGCACTCTTCCGCGGTCCCCACCGGATACTCAGGAATATATGCCTTAATGCTGCGAAGCTTTAAATTGTAGCTTGCGTTGAGCATACCGCAGTAGGCGTCTCCTCTGCCGTCCATCAGATCTTTTCCCGATTCCTCGGCTGCCGCCACGAACATCACAGGGCCGTCAAAATGTTTTGCAAGCAGCGTCTCTGAGATCTCCGGCCCAAAGTTGCCAAGATATACCACCAGAGCGTCGCAGCCGGCTTTCTTTACGTCTTCCAGCGCCTGAACCATATGGATCTCGCTTTCCACGATACAGACCGGACATTCGTAAATATCCGCCCCGTCATATTTTGCCTGATAGGCATCCACCAGGGCTTTTCTTCTGTTTACGGACAGGGATTCCGGAAAACAGTCCCGGCTCACCGCCACGATGCCGACCTTTACTTTTGGGATATTGTTCATGGTAAACTCCTCCTCCATGTAATTTGATTTATTTCTGTTCTTATCATACAAAATTTTATCGACCGCTGTCAATAGCATGTCTTTCTGACTTTCCTGTTTGTGCTGCCGGATCAGAGCTTTGCAAACAGAGGACGGCAGGCGGGATAGATCTTTTTAAAGCTTTCATACCTTTTGTCATATTTGGCGGCAAGCGCCGGATCCGGCTCTACCGTATCGATAATCCTTACAATCCTCTCGGCTGCTTCCTCCACGTTTTTGTACTCCCCGCAGGCTACCGCCGCCAGCATGGCGCCGCCCAGGGCAGGTCCCTCCTCGCTTTCGATCACGTCCACCTTCAGGTTCAGCACATTGGCAATGATCTTTTTCCAAAGAGGGCTTTTCGCGCCGCCGCCGCAGATCTTTGTCCGGCAGATCCGGATGCCCAGCGCCCGGGCCACCTCCAGGGAATCCCGCAGAGCAAAGGCAACGCCCTCCAGCACTGCCTGGGTCATATCCGCCCGGGTAGTGTCCATGGACATGCCGATAAAGCAGCCTCTCGCGTCGGGATCGTTGTGAGGGGACCGCTCTCCCATGAGATAAGGAAGAAAGTACACATGATTTTCCCCTAGTTTTTCAATGGCCGCCTGCTCTGCCCCATAATCCTTTGTGCCAATGATATCGTCCATCCACCATTTATTGCAGGAAGCGGCGCTGAGCATACAGCCCATAAGATGATAATGTCCGTCCGCGTGGGCAAAAGCGTGAAGCGCGTTGTACGGATCCACCCCAAAGGTCTTTGAGGAGATAAAGATGGTGCCGCTTGTGCCAAGAGAAATATTGCACATGCCGTCTCCTACCGTGCCGGTACCCACTGCCGCGGCGGCGTTATCCCCGGCTCCCGCAGCCACCTTTACCTGATCGGACAGGTCAAGCTCCCGGGCCACAGACGGAAGCAGGGTTCCCACCGTCTCATAGCTTTCATAAATCTCCGCCAGCTGCTCTCTTCGGACGCCGCAGATCTCCATCATTTCCCCGGACCAGCAGCGGTTCTTCACGTCAAAAAGCAGCGTGCCGGAAGCGTCGGATACATCCGTGCAGTGTACTCCGGTAAGCCGGTAGGCAATATAGTCCTTGGGCAGCATGATCTTTTTGATCCTTGCGAAATGCTCCGGCTCCTTGTTTTTTACCCAAAGGATCTTTGGCGCGGTAAATCCGGTAAAGGAAATATTGGCAGTGTACGCGGACAGCTTTTCTTTGCCGATGACCTGGTTGAGATAATCGCATTCCTCCGCTGTCCTGCCGTCGTTCCAGAGCAGCGCCGGACGGATCACCCGGTCGTTTTCATCCAGGATGACAAGGCCGTGCATCTGTCCTCCGAAGCTGATGCCGGCCACCTGGGACCGGTCGCAGTCCGCCAGCAGTTCCTTTAATCCCTCCACGGTCTGGTCATACCAGTCCTCCGGGTTCTGCTCAGACCAGCCGGGATGGGGAAAATAAATGGGGTACTCCCGGGAAAGGATCTTTCGGATCTTTCCCTCTCCGTCCATGAGCAGCAGCTTTACGGCAGAGGTGCCAAGGTCGATTCCAATGTAAAGCATAACAGTCCTCCTTTGATTTTGATGATCCTGTGATTTTATTTTAAAATATCCCATGTTTTTTTGCAATCCGGTCCAGCTTTTTTCCAACAGGGGCCGACAGCAGCCACAAAAAGACGATGTTGGATACCCCATAGACGGCCAGCGTAGGCAAAGACGCAACAGCCGCCGCCCCGTAAGCCTTCCAGGAAAAGCTGCTGTCTATGGAAAGGGCAGCCCACAGGTTCATGACCCCTGAATAAAACACTGCCGCAAACAGTCCGTAAAGCACATAGCCCGGCGCTTTTTTCAGAAATTCTTTCAGAAAGGGCAGTCCCGCGAAAAAACCGATCAGCCCCCAGGCAGCCATCTGAAAGGGCGTCCATGGCCCCTGGCCGAAAAACAGGTTGGAAAGCAGCGCGGCCAGGGATCCTGCCAGAAAGCCCGCGGAAGCGCCCATGTAAACTCCGGTAACGGTGACAATGGCCGCCACCGGCTTGAAATTGGGGATCATTCCAAAAATCAGCCTTCCGGCCACCGCCATTGTCACCATGACCGCCAGGATCACCGTCCGTCTTGTGCTGCCGCTTTTTTTCTCATAGCTGAAATAAAACGGCACGCAGGACAGACAGGCGATCATCATGGATATCATCATATAGTTTCTGTCCCGGAAAGCGCTGACGCCAGCCGCCAGAAGCCCTATGGACAGCAGCAGCGTCACTGCCCAGACGGCAGCCTGTTTTCTGCTCATGGTCTTCCTCCCCTCTGTTACCGCAAAAAGCCGTTCTCTTTGCAAAGGGCCGATACCTGACCGCAGGTTACGGCCTGATGGAACTGCTCTCTGGAGATCCGGCTTGCCGCGGTGGTGTAAAAAGTATTTTCTGAGAAAAACACCTGAGGCTGATCAAGGGAAATTACGGTTCCGTCAAAGAACAGCCCGCACCGATGGGAAACCTCCGCGCAGAATTCCACGTCATGACTTACCAGAAGCAGGGTGATCCCCTGATCCGACAACTGCTTCATCAGCCGGATCAGGCCCTGTTTGGCCCAGGCGTCCAGCCCCTTTGTAGGTTCGTCCAGCAGCAGGATTTCAGGCCGCAGCAGCAGAATCTTTCCCAGAGCCGCCTTTTGCTGCTCTCCGCCGCTGAGGTCGTAGGGATGACGCTCCAGAAAAGGAGTCAGCTCCAGAAGCTCTGCCACTTTCCGGATCTGCTCCTGACAGTCCTTTGGCGTTTTCCAGACAAGCTTTGCCGCCTCCAGAAAATCTTCCCGCACCGTCTCCTTAATGAACAGGGTCTGAGGATCCTGAGGCAGCAGAGACAGGTTTTGTCTGTAAAGACTGCCGTTCTTATAGGCGCTGATCTTTTTGCCGCCGATTTGAACAGATCCCCTGTGGGGTTTCTGCAGTCCGGCAATCACATGCAGCAATGTGGTCTTTCCGGACCCGTTTCCCCCAAGAATGCTGACGATCTCTCCCTTTGCCGCTTCCAGAGAAGCGCCCCTTAAAATATCCGGCTGTTCCCTTTCATAGCGGAACCAGACATTTTTCAGGGAAATCGCCTTTTCCTTTTCCTCAAAGGTCTTCCCCTCCTCCGCAGGAAGGCTTTTGATCCGGCAGTCAAAATGGGCCGCCAGAAACTCCTTTCCCTCCCGCACCGTCAAGGGGCCGGGGCCGGGGCAGTCGTACTGATAAAAGATCCGCACGGCGCCTGGCATGCTCTGCAGCAGTACAGGCACCAGAGGATCTTTTTTTTCTTCCATTTGCTTCAGCCCGGCGCTGACCTGTCCGGGGGCCGTGTCCATGACGATCTTTCCCCGCTCCATAAGGATGACCCTGTGGGCGGCGGGAAGAACCTCCTCCAGCCGGTGCTCGCACAAAAGCACCGTCATGCCGAATTCCTGATTCAGCTTTTTCAGGGTGGCGATAAAATCCGACGCCGCGATGGGATCCATCTGCGCGGTGGGTTCGTCCAGGATCAGCAGCTTTGGCCGCATCAGAAGCACGGAGGCCAGATTCAGCATCTGCTTTTGCCCGCCGGAAAGATCCGCGGTCTTTTTATGGAACCACTGGTGGATGCCGAAGTAATTGGCCATCTCCCCCACTCTCCTGCGGATGACCGAAACCGGTTCTCCCAGATTTTCCAGGCCAAATGCCAGCTCATGCCATACCTTGTCCATAACGATCTGGCTTTCCGGGTTTTGAAGCACAAAGCCGATGTCCGCCGCGGCCTGCCGGTCAGAAAGGGCTTCCTGGGGCGTTCCCTCAAAAAAGATCTCCCCCTCCTTTACTCCGGCAGGGGCAAGCTCCCGCTTTAACAGGCGAAACAGGGTGGTCTTTCCGCAGCCGGATCTGCCTGATACCACTACAAATTCTCCTTTTTTCACAGAAAAAGACACGTCGTCCAGTGCCTTTTTTGTTTCCTCTCCATAGGAAAATGTCAGATGTTTTACCGCAAGCTGATTTTCCACAGTATTTTCTCCTTCACATCAATCAAAAAGGGCAGCAAAAACAGCAAAACCAGCAGCAGATCCGAGGCAACTGCCCAAAGGCCGGTCTGCATGGCGGAAATGCCGGGATAGTAATGAAAACGGTACATCCCCCCAATGGCGGCCGCCCCGGTTCCCAGAGTCAGGATTCCCATTGCCCCAAGAAGCGTTCCGTCCCTTTTTTCAAACCGGAACAGGGAAAAATGAGAGCGTCCTTTCAGACCATATCCTCTGGCTTTCATGGAATCCGCCGTCTCCACGGCATTTTCCAGCATCCAGGTCAGCAGGCTGTCAAACAGCCGCACATGAAACAAAAGCCTGTCCGTCAGACTGTCCTTTGCGTACATGCCCATGGCTTTCTGGGCCTTTCCAATCCGCCCCGCCTGTTCCTTTAAAAGAGGGAAGAACCGCAGAGACATGGACAGCACCAGGGAAAGTCTGGGAACAGTTTTGCCAAACAGATACAGAACCTTGTCGGTGGTAAGCACCGTCTGGTAGCATTTGCACCAGAAAATCACCGATACAATCATGGCCGCCATAGCCGCCCCGTAAAGGATCGCCTCCATTGTGACAGGACGGTCGTTCATAAAAAACAGCACCGTTTCCCCGTTATGGGAAAATATGGGATTGAGAACCGCCAGCAGCAAAAACACACCGCAGTAATATGCCAGATCTTTCATGGCTGTTTTTACGCCGTTTTCCGCCAGGTAAAACAGAAACGCTCCCCCAAAGGAAGCGGCCAGCGCCGCCGGGTGAACGGCAAACATGGTCAGAAACAGCACAAGCAGATAATACAGAAACAGCACCGCCGGATGACGGCGGGAAAACTCATTCATAAAAATCTCCATTCCGGAGCGTTTACGCGACGGGGCGGCGCGAACCTCCAGTTCGCGTCTGCCATCAGAGCTATTTGTGACGCTCCGGCACAAATAGCCAAACGAAGGGACTTCGTTTTGTGAAACAATCAGCACATCAGTGTGATTTTTCACACGAATCGCCCTCCCCGTCTTCCCGGGCAATGTCCCGTCCCAGGTCACAGGTATACACAAACCGCAGCACGTCTCCGTCTTTGGGATAATACCTGCTGCAGCCGGTTTTCCCGGTGCTTCCGTTTACCTGAAACACCCAGCCGCTCAAAGGCCCGCAGGAAAACTCATACAGATACTGGATGCCTTTGATATAAACTGAACCGTAGGGGTTCTTTTCCTCCCCCTGATATTCCAGCTGGATCTGCTCATAGCGGGTAATGCGCTTCAGCAGATCAAACGCGGTGTCTCCTTTCCGCAGCACATATTCCTTTGGCGCCAAAATGAACCCGTCTTTTGGAATATGCGTTCCCTCCCGCAGGGCCTGATCCAGCTGCTCCCAGTTTTTCAGCACGGTCCCGCACTCTATGCTGACCGTCACGGTATCTGATTCATCCGTTATATCATCTGCATGAGTCAGATAATAATCTTCCACCGACTGAAATTTTGTGCCGGAAACCAGAAGCAGAATCAGCACCGCCGCCAGTCCCAGCATCAGCAGGTCTTTTTTCATGGCTCTTCTTCCTGACCGTCTGCCAGATCCCGCAGACTCTCCATGGCCTTTTTCTTCTTTTTTCTGTTGATCCAGTCAAGCAGGATCCAGAGGATAATCACTGCCACGGCAATCACGATGAGCACCGTGATCACTGAGGACCGCTTTCCCGTCATCAGTTCCTTTTCCGCTTTCAGAAGCTGGTCGTATCCTTCAATCTTTGACCGGTCATAATCGCTGAGCTCATTGATCCGATCCTCCAGAAGCAGCGCGTCCTTCGCGTCCATTTTATTCCAGTCCTCTTCCCTCAGAAAATGGGCGCTGATCTCCGTATTGATGGCGTTGATCTCTTTCTGGATCTGATCGATCTCTTCTTTCTTGTTTCTGAGGCCCGTAAGCACCGCGGTGTACTCGTCCCTGTTCTCAGCGGACTGCAGTTTTTCTAAAAGACGGTTCACCTCACCGCTGTATTTTGTTGTAACGGCGGCAGGAAGCGCTCTGTATGCCTCCAGGTCCTCCTCGTCAAAAAGCTGTGCTTCCCGGCTGTCCTCCAAAGCCTCCCCGGTGTATACGTTCACGATATATCCTTTTGTGCCGGAGTCGTTTCCGGGCTCTTTCATGTCAAACAACGGCGGATAATTGCCGTAATAGCGTTCCAGGGCCGCCAGCGCGCAAAGGGCCTGTCCCCCTGCCATGCTGTTGGATTCGCCGGGCAGACTGTGGGCATAGCCGCCGTCCGCCTGCTGATATTTTGCCAGACCGTCCAGAAGATCGCTGCTTCCTTTCACGAAACGCTGATCCCCAAGGGGATCGATCCCCGCGGAACACAAAGCGATGATCACCTGGCTTACAGACTCGCTGTTTGCCTCTCCCCCGGAAAGGAAATCCCCGTCCGGCTGCTGTGCCTTTCCAAGATAATCGCATGCCTTTTCTACCGCCTCTGCCGTCCGGGCCTCTTCCCTGTAAGGGGCTAAGGCCGCAACTGCCATAGCGGTTACGTCCACATCAGATGTGGGCCCTGAAAGGCCAAAGCCGCCGTCTTCATTTTGACGGTCCAGGATGGCTGACACCAGCTGCTGCCGGTCCTGCTTTCCCTGGGGAACGGAATAGTCCATGGCGTCCAGAGTCAGCAGCGACCAGACCAGGCCGTTCAGTCCCTGAGTTTCCAGCCCATGTCCTGTTTTTTCCTGAAAACCATAGGTGCCGTCCGCGATCAGATCAATGACGGTTCCCCCTTTGTCCTTTCCCATATCCGCAGGGTCTCCGCCCAGAGAAAGGACTGTAAGCGCGATCCGGTGCCATTCGGTGGCTTTCACCGGATCCAGACCGCCCTCCTCATCGTATCTTTTCTTTACATTGCTTCTCAAAGCGGACAGATATCCCTCATAATCCTCTGAAAGGCCCAGGCGTCCCACCGCGATGCCGTACCAGTCTCCCGCCGTGGTGCCGGCCTTATCAAGAAAACCGCCGGAAAACAGACTGTCGTCTGCCCCCTGGCCGTTGTCCGCTTTTACCCAGTCTATCAGTGACTGGACCTGTGAGCGGTATCTGCCGGCGCTTTCCGGGTTCTGGGCGCTCTGTTCTTCCTGAACGGGTTGGGCTTCCTCTGAAGCCTGCAAAGTCCGGGGACCAAAGGCCAGCCCTGTACAGGCGGCTAAGACGCCGGCTCCCAAAAGCAGCCGCTTCCATCCCATGCGTTTACCGATTTTTTTCAATTTCAAAACCCCTTTTTTGAAGACTTTTTACAATCTGTGCCGGGGCCTCCCGGCCCCATATCCGGTTAAAATATAACATATTTTCCCTGTAAAGTAAAGTAACCGGGCGCAATGACCGCGCCCGGCTGTCTTACAATAAAAAAGACAACCAACATGACGGGATTGGTTGTCTCTCTTTTTTATGCTTATGCCATTTTATTAACAGCCTTTGCCAAGCGAGAAATCTTTCTGGAAGCTGTGTTTTTATGATAAACACCCTTGGAAGCCGCCTTGTCTATTTCAGCGGTGGCTGCCAGCAGAGCGGCCTTTGCGGCTTCAGTATCCTTTGCCTCGATGGCGGCGTCTACTTTCTTGATTGACGTTTTCACCTTAGATCTGATGGATTTATTTCTTTCGGCTCTGTTGCGGTTTACCAAAATTCTCTTTTTTGCAGATTTGATATTTGCCAAGATTCTCACCTCCTGCTCATTTGATCTGGTCTTCGCCAAGCCGGACACGGACGTATTGACGGAAACATACTCTTGTATTTTAGATGATGCCCGTCTCCCTGTCAATACATAATTTGCAAAAAATTGCAAAAACTGTTTCCATGCGGTACAGCAAATTTTATGAGAAAGGCGGCAGCTGACATGTTTGAACATAGCACCACTTCATTTCCCATCCGCACCGATCTGGCCATGGAGGCCGGGGAGCGTTTTACCAAGGATAACGTGGAGATCAGCGGCGTTACCATTGAGGAGGATTACGACAAAAAGCGGGAGATCACCATTACCAAGGTAGTCATCGAAACGGAAAAAGGCGCCCGGGCCATGGGAAAGCCCAAAGGCACCTACATCACCATGGAGGCCCCCAACCTGTCAGTTCCCGACGAAGATTACCACCGGGAAATATCCGTCAGGCTTTCCAAACTGATCCGGGAGCTGATCCCCTGCAAGGACAAAGAAGACACCTCCGTTCTGGTAGTTGGGCTGGGGAACCGCATGGTAACGGCAGACGCCCTTGGCCCGCAGGTAGCCGACAATCTTCTGATCACCCGGCACATTGTAAGAGAATACGGCAAAGCGGCCATGGGGGAGGAGCATGTGTGCCAGATCAGCAGTATCGTCCCCGGCGTCATGGCCCAGACCGGAATGGAGACTCTGGAAATCCTCCAGGGAATCGTCAGCGAAACGAAGCCGGATTACATCATTGCCATTGACGCGCTGGCAGCCCGAAGCACCAAGCGGCTGAACCGCACGATCCAGATCGCGGACACCGGCATCCATCCCGGCTCCGGCGTGGGCAATCACCGCTGCTCCATTTCCATGGAAAGCCTGGGCGTGCCGGTGATCGCCATTGGGGTGCCTACGGTAGTGGAAGCCACCACCATTGTCCATGACACAAAAGGAGATGTGCAGACCGCGCCTCATCTAAACGGCATGTATGTGACTCCCAAGGATATTGACGAGGCGGTAAAGCGGCTGTCCTTTACCATCTCCGAGGGGCTGAACCTGGCCCTGCAGGCGTCCTGACAGAGCCTTGGCAGATCCGCTCCCGCCACATAAAAGAACAGGCCTCCGAATATAATAGGGCAGACGGGAGGGGACGCCATGAAGAAAACAAGATCCTTTTACTTTCTATTTGCCGTTTGGACGGTTATTCTTGTGATCACCATCGGGTTCCTGGTCCGCGCGCTGCCTGTGATCACTTCTGAAAACTCCCCCGGCAGCCTTTTTCAGAACGCGGTTGCCATCCGCGTGCTGAAAGACTATGTGCCCGGAATCTATTACGGCGGTATGGAGCTTCGGCAAAAAAGCCGTTCTTTTTTTGAGGATCTGTTTTTCTCCCAGTGGCAGCCCCTTACCGGTTATGTGCATAGCCACCCGGCGATTACAACTGTGGCGGAAAGCAATGCCGATCCCGACCTGTTTGCCCGGGCACAGCAGGAAAGCCCGGACAATGCAGGGGCCGGCGGGCAGGAATCAGACGGTACGGCAGACAAAACCCTGTCGGAGGAAAACCCTCCGGCACAACAGCAGGAAGCCGCCCCCAGCGTCCCGGACGCTCAGACCGCGGCTGCAGAAACCGGCGTCCAGCCCGCCTCTGTAACCGGCGAAACTGCCCATACGGCCGCGGCGGCCGCACAGCCTCCGGGAATCTCCTATTCGCCGGAGCAGCTGGGAAATTTTTCTTTTTTGCTGAACACCTTTTTTACGCTGGATCCCACCACGACCATTGACGAATCCCTGTTAAACGCCCCGGCGCTGCTGTCAAAGGATCTGCGTCTTACCCAGGACAACAGTCTTCCCCAGATCCTGATTTATCACACCCATTCCCAGGAAGAATTTGCCGACAGCACGCCCAATGATCCCTCCACAAGCATTCTGGGCGTAGGCGATTATCTCACAAAGCTGCTGACAGAACAGTATGGATACAACGTGATCCACAACCGTTCCACCTTTGACCTTGTAGACGGGGTTCTGGACCGCAATCGGGCCTACTCTCTTGCCCTGAACGAGATCTCCGGCGTTCTGGAAGCAAACCCCTCCGTGCAGGTGGTCATCGACCTGCACCGGGACGGCATTGAGGGAAACAAAATGACCACCATGATCAATGGAAAAGAAACGGCAAAATTTATGTTTTTCAATGGTCTCAGCCGCACTGCCAAAAACGGTGAGATCAGTTACTTATACAACCCTTATATTGCGGACAATCTGGCTTTCAGCCTGCAGCTGCAGCTGGCTGCCGCGCTGTACTATCCTGACGTGACAAGACCGATCTACCTGAAAAGCTACCGCTACAACCTCCACCTGCGCCCCCGCTGTATTCTGGTGGAAGCCGGATCCCAGAAAAACACCTTTCAGGAAGAGCTGAACGCCATGGAAGTGCTGGCCGATCTTTTGAACAGGGTACTGAAAGGAGAAGTCTGACCAAACCCCAGCCGGTACGTTCCGTCCGGCCGCACCTGCAGACAGACGGCGCCCAGGTCCTTTGTGCAGAGTACCCGGCTCCTGACCTGTGCCAGCCGGTTTAACAGCTCCTGATGGGGATGATGATAGCGGTTGTCCTTTCCGCAGGAGATCAGCGCCACCGCCGGCCGCACCTGCTCCAGAAGCTTCATGGAGGTGCTGCCTTCGGATCCGTGATGGGCGACTTTCAGCACCTGACAGACCGGCAGCCCCTTTTCCGCCAGCAGCCTGTCCCGGCTTGCGGGCAGGTCTCCCGTAAGAAGCATCCGGAAATTTCCGTATGTAAATGTATAAACGGCGCTGGCCGTATTCCGATCCTCCGGCCGTTCCTCTTCTCCCGGCAAAAGACATCGGATCCCGGTCTCCGAAAAGGAAAGCTGGTCTCCCTCTTTCACCAGCTCCACTCCGGCGCCGGCGGCGGCTGCCTCCCGGATCAGCTTCTGAAACACCGGGTCTTCCTTTCCGCCGTCTGCGTACCGGGCCGCCGCCGGCAGGATCAGTTTTTTGACCTGCACAAACATTCCGTTTTCTGCCAAAAGCTCCCGGATCCCGGAGATATGATCCTGATCCAGATGGCTGATCAGCACCCCGTCGATGTGAGAAATGCCCTTTTCCATCAAAAAGGGGCGGATCCGGTATTTTCCCACCTGGCTGACATCGGTGCTGCCTCCGTCCAGAAGCAGGGTCTTTCCACCGGGAAGCCGCAGGCAGATTGCCTCTCCCTGGCCCACATCCAGCATGTGGATCTGGATTCCCCGATAAGACGCCGGAGCAAGCATTGCCGCCAGGCAGCAAAGGGGCACCGCAAGCAGAACTGCTTTCCTGACCCGGTTCTGTTTTCCGGCAGATTCTCCGGCGGATTTTCCGGCAGATTCTCCGGCGGACTTTCCGGCGGACCTTCCGCAAGGCCCTGCCTCGGTTTTCCCTGTCCACTTTTTTCCAAGGAAAATCCCGCCCAATAAAAGGCCGTAAAAGAAAAGGATCCTGCCAACCGACGGTCTGCCGGCCACAATCAGGTTTCCCGGAAGAGTCTCTGCCGCCCTGCATAGGATTTCATATCCCCGCAGCAGCAGTCTGCATGGCGTCAGCAGACAGGCCGGCAAAACCGGAAACAGTCCCGGAAAAACCATTCCCGATACAGCAGCCGCCATGCCGGACAGAAGCGCAAGCCCCATGGACGGCACCACGACCAGGTTCAAAAGGAACCCATATGTGGGAACATAATAGGCATGGTACAGCTGGATCGGCAGGGTAAACAGCTGAATCCCCGCAGAGACATACAGGCTTTTGAAAACAGCCCGCAAGACCGGGTTTTTCAGATTGTCCGCCGGCGAATCCGGCAGCAGGGCAAGGGCGCATACCGCCCCAAAGGAATACTGCAGGGAAGACTGAAACAGCGCGTAAGGGCGCTCTGCCAGTACAAGAATGGCCGCCAGGGACAACGCGGATGGCATGTCATAAGTACGTCCGGCCACCCTGGCTCCCAGAGAGACCAGATACATGATCACCGCCCGAAAGGCCGACACGGACAGACCGGTAAGCAGGCCAAAACAAAGGGTAAACAGGCCTCCCGCCGCCGCGGTGGCCGTCATGGGACATCTGCATTTGCGAAGCAGCCGGTAGACACAGGCGCCCAGAAAAGAGATATGGAGACCGGAGATCGCCAGAATATGGGCAATCCCGTTTCTCTGGAACAAGTCTCTGCAGGCACTGTCCACCCTGTTCTTTTCCCCAAAGAGCATAGCGCAGAGAATTCCCGCCGTCTTTTCGTCGGTCATTTGGTAAAGGCTGCCGCAAAAACGGCTCTGCAGCTTGAAAAGTCCGTCCCGGAAACGGTCGGTTTTGGAATCCAGCACCGTAATCTGCGGATCCCGGATCCGGTAATCTACGTTCAGGCTTTTATAATACAGTCGCTGGTGAAACTGGCCGGGGTTGGTGGCTTCCTGAAAAAGGGACAGCCTGCCGGTAACGCGTACTTTCATGCCCGGTCTTGCAATGATTGCGGTTGAATGGGATTGGGCTGCCATCACCTGATGGTAGCCGGATGTGATCTTCAGATAATAACAGACAGTTTGATCTTTGATTTCATATCGAAGGACCTGTCCGGTAACGGTCACCGGATCCCCCTCCGTTTTGTTCAGAGGGCAGGACGGCCCAGCCGCCTGCTCCATCACCTGCCTGCCCCAAAAGAAGCAGGCAAGCAAAAACGCCGTTCCAAGAAGAAAGGACAGCCGCCGCTTTTTCAACGTAAAGGGCAGCGTAAGCGCCGGGACAAAACCGGCGGTCCAAAACGGCAGCCCTGCCCAGGCAGTCATAAGCCCTGCCAGAAAGGCGGCTGCCGCCATACACAAAGGCCTCTTTTTCAATTTATTTTTCATTCACCTCGATCAGATCCCTGTTTTCTTCAAAGGGAACCGCAAAGGTGATCTCGTCGATGAGGGTCCGATCCGTCTCTCCGTTGATGGCAATCTGCACCTGATCCACACCGGGCAGCTGGCAGAGAGAATTGACAATGGAATACAGGGAGATGGTCTCTTTTACATCCGGAAGAGGCGTCAGAAATTCTTCGCTGAGATTTACATAGCAGACTCCCTGATCGGTAGAAACGCTCAAAAGCTTTGTTCCCTCCGGTATGGTTCCGATCACGTTTCCGCTTTGGGGCCCTTCCAGCAGTTTTTCCAGCACCACCCGTTCCTTGGAAATGCCGCTTCCCATTACCGCGTCTTCCGTTACGGGGATCAGCTTGTCTCCTGCCTGGTTGGCAAAATACAGCGTCACGTCGTCCACCTCATAGGCGTCGATCTCTTTGTCGGTATTGTCAATAAAATCTTCCGCAGTCATAGGCCCGATCCGGTGTCCTCCCGCATCGGTCAGAGGCTCCTCTCCCAGCTGAAACTCCACCGTTTCCACCTGAGGGATCTGGGTCAGCGTCCGCACATAGGCCATGCGGCACAGCACCTCCGTGATCCGGTCCATTTCCCGGTAATTTTCCGAAAAATGCAGGATCAGATTTCCATCGGAAAGCTCTGCTTTTTCCAGGGTGACAGATTCGGGCTTTGCCACCTTACAGTCCGATACATTGGGAGGCGCGGCCAGCTGCCGAAGCAGTTCGTCGGCCAGCTCTTCTCCCTCAGCGTCGGAATCTTTGGGCTGATAATAGACTGCCGTAACTTTTGTGGATTCAATATTCGTATAGTAAATGGCATAGCTGCCTTCCGGCTGCTCCTGCCGGTCCTCGCCGCAGGCCGAGAACAGCAGGCACAGCAGCAGGGCCATGCCAAGCGCCAAACTCCGTTTTTTCACGTTACCCCTCATTTCCCGCAAAACTAACTTATCATATAGATCAAAGGAACGCGGATGGTAAACTTGGTTCCCTCATTTACAACGCTTTCCACCTCTACGGCGCCTCTGTGCATCAAAATGGCGCTTCTGGCAATGGACAGCCCCAGTCCCGTGCCGCCGATGGCCCTGGAGTGGGATTTGTCCACCCGGTAAAACCGCTCAAAAATGTGTTCAAATTCTTCGCTGGGAATACCGATGCCGGAGTCCTCCACCGTCACGGTGAAATTCTTGTGATCCGCGTCCAGCGTCACATTGACCCAGCCGTTGTCCTTATTGTATTTGATGGCATTTTCCACAAAGTTGGAAAGGGCCAGCGTCAGCTTTACCTCGTCCGCATCCGCCACTACCTGGCGTTCGCAAACAAGCACCAGTTCAATGTTGCGCTGTCTGGCAATGGGGCCCAGACGCTTTAAGATCAGCTCCAGCAGCTCGTTGACGTTTACCGGCACGATGTTCATATCCGCCGCCGTTTTGTCCATCTTTACCAGGGAAAGCAGATCGTCAATGATCTTGCTTTCTCTGTCAATCTCCTGGGTAATGTCTTTCATAAACTCCGCATACAGCTCCGCAGGCACATTTTCCTGCTGCAGCAGGGAATCTGCCAGCACTTTCATGGAAGTGATGGGTGTTTTCAGCTCATGGGACACGTTGGATACAAATTCCTGACGGGAGTCGTCCAGCACTTTCATTCTGGCAATGGTCTGGTTAAAGGCTTCGGAGATCTCTCTGGTTTCCGTGTAGTTCATCACATTGATCTCATCCTTGCCGTAGCCGTCGTAGTGCTGGTGGATCTGTCTGGGAATCCGGTCAATGGGCCTTACAAGTACAATGGAGAGAAACAGCGCCGCCGTGATCAGTACCGTCAAAAGCACCAGATTCATCACCAGGTTTTTCTGGGCCAGGATCTCCACACTGTCATGAATGGTATCGGTGGAGATTCCCACCAGAATCACCCCAATGGTGTCTGTTTCCTCCGGCTTTTCCGCGTTTGCCCTTTTTACGGGCACAGTCAGTTCAATGTAGCGGTTCTGGTCGTTGACCCTGGAACTGCCGCCGTTTTTAAAGCACAGAAACACTTCCTCGGAAACCATTGTCTTTCCGATGCTCATAGAATAAGTATCCTGGATAATGTGGAAATACTGATCGATCACAAGAATGCGGCCGTCATAAAAATTGGCCAGCTGGGTGATCTGCCCGTTGATCACATCGGAGGAAGGATCCTCCATATACTCAGAATTGCTGATCCGGTTGGCGATCATATCGCACTGTGTCCGCACGTCCATTGTACGCAAAGACACAGCGCGTTCCTCATAATTGCTGAGAATGCCGTACTCCACAAACAGACACGGCAGAATCCCCACCAGAATAAAAAGAATGAAAAAACGAAATTTTAAACTTTTCAACAGACCCAATCTGTTTTTACTTTTGGAAGAAATAACCAACGCCCCATTTCGTATGGACATACTTCGGCTCGCTTGGATTGGCCTCGATCTTTTCTCTCAGGCGGCGGATATGCACGTCTACCGTGCGCACGTCGCCGGGATATTCGTAGCCCCAGACAATGTTCAGCAGATTCTCCCGGCTGTATACCTTGTTGGGATTGAACACCAGAAGCTCCAGCACGTCAAACTCCTTTGCGGTAAGGTTGATCTCCTTGTCATTGATGTACACCCGCCTGCTCTCGCAGTCCAGCTTCAGCTCGCCTACCTCCACCACTTTGGCTTTGGCCTCCTGCACGGCTTTGTTCCTGGTTCTTCGGATGATGGCCTTAAGACGGGCTTTCACTTCCAAGATGTTGAAGGGTTTGGTCACATAATCGTCGGCGCCGTATTCCAGGCCAAGAATCTTGTCCATGTCGTCGCCTTTGGCAGTCAGCATAATGATGGGAACGGAGGAAAAATCTCTGATCTGCTGGCAGACTTCAAAGCCGTCCATTTTCGGAAGCATTACGTCCAGCAGGATGATGTCGTATTCGTTTTCCTTTGCAAGATTCAGCGCTTCCTCGCCGTCGTAGGCGCAGTCCACTTCAAATCCATCCTGCTCCAGGCTGAACCTGATCCCCTTTACAATCAGTTTTTCATCGTCCACTACCAATACTTTCTGTGCCATTTGATTTCCCTCTTCCTAAACAATGATCTTTTCCCGAATCTTTTCATAAACGGCTTTCTTGATACCGGGAATCTTCATGATCTCCTCAATGGAATGAAACCCGCCGTTTTCCTCTCTGTACTGTATAATGCTGTCCGCCTTTGCCTCTCCGATGCCGGGAAGCGTCATCAGCGTTTCCCGGTCGGCCCGGTTCAGATCCACAAGGCCGTCCCGCTGCCCGGAGGCTGCGTCTGCGCGCTCCGGCTGAGACAGATCGGTAACGCCGGCCGCTGCCTCCTCCTTTGTGGGCACATAAACCCGCTGTCCGTCCGAAAGGGCAAGGGCCAGGTTCAGGCTCTCCGAAGACGCGTCCTCCCTGCATCCTCCCGCCATTTCAATGGCCTCATAGACTCTGGCGAAACAGGGCAGCTCATACACGCCCGGAGCTGCAACCGCGCCGCATACATGAACCACCACAGTCTGCTCCGGCGCCCTTTCCGACGTTTTGCCGTCCCCGGGATCAGCCGCCTCCGTCTCCAGAGGAGGGTCTGTCAGGGGAGGCGCTTCCGGAAAGGATTCAAACCCCTGGGCGCCGCCGCATCCCGTCTGCAAAAGAAAGGCCGCCAAAAGGGCCCACTTTCGGAAGAATGGGAAAACCCCGTTTTTTTTCCGTAAAACGCCGGATTGCTGATTTTTCATTGTTTTCACAGGCTGACAGTCCTGCCGTCTGAAATGCAGACAATACCTGAGATTATTTTAACGAATTTTTTCCATGATTACAATAGGATTTTTCAGTATTTTTCTTTTTTTTGCTTCAGCCCTGCTGCTCCCTGACCGCTTTTCCAAGAATGTCCGCCATGCGGTCCACATCCTCCTTTGAGACAATCAGCGGCGGCATCAGGCGCAGGATGTTTGTACCCGCGTTGATCAGGAGCATCCCATGTTCCTGGCAGCCGCGGATGATGCCCGCCACCGGGCCGGTAAACTCCAGCCCCCGTATCAGGCCCACGCCTCTTTGCTCCACCACACAGGGAAATTCTTTCACAAACTCCTCCAGCGTTTTTTCCAGGTAATCTCCCATCTCTCTGACATTTTTCAGGATCCCCATGGATTCATACAGATCAAAAACCTTGGAGGCCGCGGCGCAGACAAAGGGATTGCCCCCGTAGGTAGTCCCATGATCTCCCGGTTCCAGAGACTGCTCTGCCACGGCTTCCGTCATGGCAAAGGCGCCAATGGGCACTCCGCAGCCAAGGGCCTTTGCCGACGTAAGGATATCGGGCCTGACGCCATAGTGCTGCCACGCAAACATGCTGCCGGTACGTCCCATGCCGCACTGAATCTCGTCAAAGATCAGCAGAATCCCCTTTTCATCGCAGAGCTGCCTGATCCGGCGCAGAAAATCGGGATCCGCCGGATAAATGCCGCCCTCTCCCTGTATGGGCTCCAGAATTATGGCGCAGGTTTTTTCGCGCACCTGTTCCCGGACACTTTCAAAATCGTTGAACCGGGCAAAACGCACCCCCTCCATCAAAGGGAGAAAGGCTTCCCGGTAATGGGCGTTTCCGGTAACGGACAGGGCGCCCACGGTCCGGCCATGGAAAGAATGTTCCATGGCGATCACCTCAAACCCGCTGTGACCGGATTTTGTGTAGGCATATTTTTTTGCGGCCTTGATGGCCCCCTCTATGGCTTCCGCGCCGCTGTTGGTAAAAAAGACCCGGTCCATCCCGGAGGCCTTTACAAATTTTCGGCCGGCGTCCCGCACCGGCTGGCTGTAATAATAATTGGACACATGCAAAAGCCTGTCCACCTGCTCTTTTAAGGCCTGATTGTATTCCTCGTTTCCGTAGCCCAGCGCGCACACGGCAATGCCTGCCGCGAAGTCCAGGTATTCCTTTCCCTCCGTGTCATACAGGTACATGCCTTTTCCGTGATCCAGCACGATGGGATACCGGTTGTAGGTATGGAGGAGCACCTGTTCCGCCTCTCTGATGATGTTATTCTCCATGGTAATATCTTCCTTCCCCGCTGCCAAGAATGGCCGTTCCGATTCCTTTGTTGGTAAAAAATTCCAGCAGCAGACAATGCTCGATCCTTCCATCCAGGATATGGACTCTGGATACGCCCTGCTCCACCGCGTCAATACAGTTCTGCAGCTTTGGCAGCATGCCGCCGCCAATATTGCCCTGGCCGATCAGTTCCCTGGCTTCGGGAACCGTCAGCTCGGAGATCAGCGTCTGCGGATTTAAGGGATCCCGGTAGACCCCCTCAATGTCTGTAAGAAAGGCCAGCTTTTCCGCTTTCACAGATGTGGCGATGGCGCAGGCGGCGTCATCCGCATTGATATTGTAAGTCTGAAAATCGTCGTCCAGGCCGATGGGACAGATTACCGGAATAAAATCATTTTCCATCAGCGTATTCAAAAGCCCCGGATTCAGATTTTTCACCTGGCCCACATATCCGATGTCCACCCCGCCGGAAAGCTTTTTTTCCACCTGCAGGGTGTTTCCGTCCTTGCCGCTGATGCCAACCGCCTTTACTCCGAGACTTTCCATCATGGCAACCAGATTCTTGTTGATCCTGCCCAGAACCATCTCCGCGATCTCCATGGTTTCCTTGTCGGTGACCCGAAGACCGTTTACAAATCTGGGTTCCTTTCCCGCTTTCTTCACCCATTTGCTGATGGCTTTTCCGCCGCCATGGACGATGATGGGCTTAAATCCCACCAGCTTCAGCAACGCTACGTCGGTGATCACCGCCCGCTGAAGATTTTTATCCACCATTGCGCTTCCGCCGTATTTGACCACGATGGTCTTTCCTCTGAACCGCTGGATGTAAGGAAGCGCCTCGATGAGCACCTCCGCTTTTTCCTGCCATAATTCCATTCCCATATGCTTTGTCCTTTCGTCTATGAACGGTAATCTCCGTTGATCTTTACATAATCATAAGTCAGGTCGCAGCCCCAGGCCGTTGCCTCTGCCTTTCCCTGCTTCATATCCGCCACCGCGGTCACTTCTTTTTCCGACAGGATCTTTGTGGCCAGTTCCTCACTGTAATCTGTGGCCATGCCGTTTTTTACAAGCTGCAGCCTGCCTGCCGCGCTCTCAATATACAGATCCACCTTTTCCGGATCAAAAGACACGCCGCTGTAGCCAAGGGCGCAGAGGATTCTTCCCCAGTTGGCGTCGCTGCCGTACAGGGCGGTCTTCACCAGATTAGAAGTGATCACCGCTTTGGAAAGCACTGCCGCGCTTTCCGGATCCCCGGCATTGACCACAGTTACCGTAAAGAGCTTGGTGGCTCCCTCTCCGTCTCCCGCCATCTGTCTGGCAAGAGATTCCGTCACCATGTGCAGACCCCTGCAGAAAATATCAAAATCTTCATTTTCCTCTGTGATCGGTTTGTTTTTGGCAAGACCGTTTGCCAGAAGCAGCAGCGTATCATTGGTGGAAGTATCCCGGTCCACGGAAATCTGGTTAAAGGTGGTCTTCACATCCCGGTTCAGCGCTTTCTGCAGCAAGGGCTTTGAGATGTCCGCGTCTGTGGTCACCACTGCCAGCATGGTGGCCATATTCGGATAGATCATGCCGGAGCCTTTTGCCATTCCGCCAATGGTAACGGTCTTTCCCCCTGCTTCAAAACACACGGCGCACTCCTTTGAAACCGTGTCCGTTGTCATAATGGCTTCCGCGGCCATTTTTCCGCCCTCTCTGCCGGGGGAAAGGGCCGCCGCAAGCTTTCTGGATCCCTCCCGCAGCTTTTCCTGAGGAAGCTGCATTCCAATGACGCCGGTAGAGGCCGTGAGCACCTGTTCCGGCAAAATGCCCAGCTCTTTTGCCACCTCCTGGGCCATGGACCGGTTGATCTTTCTGCCTTCCTCTCCCGTGCAGGCATTGGCGATGCCGCTGTTGAGCACCACCGCCCGGGCCGCGGGCTGTTCCTTTACCAGCTTCTGATCCCACAGCACCGGCGCCGCCTTTACCACATTGGTAGTAAAGACTCCCGCCGACAGGGCAGGCGCCTCAGAATAGACCAGGGCCATATCTTTCCGGCCCTGATATTTGATCCCGGCTTCCGCGCCGGCGGCGAAAAAGCCTTTTGCCGCGGTTACGCCTCCATCTATAATCTTCATAATCATTTCCTTTCCGGTTTTATTTTACTTTTGTGACCACGTTGCTGTCATTCAGGCTCATGTCATAGGAATTGAGATCGTTTCGCATTTCCCAGCCAAGCTTCTGCCAGAAACGGTTTCCGGTCTCATTGTCTGAAAAGGCCACCAGAGACACCTTATTGATGCCTTCCCTGCGAAGCGCCTCTGTAGTCGCTTTGGCAAGGGCGGTTCCAATGCCCCGCTTTCTGTACGCGGCGTCCACGCAGACGTGATAAAGACAGCCTCTTCTGCCGTCGTGGCCGCAGAGAACCGCGCCTACGATCCTGCCGTCTTCCTCCGCCACATAGCTCATATCGGGATTCCGGGCAAGAAAACGCAGGATATTTTCCCGGGAATCGTCAATGCTGCGGATGGCAAAACCCTTGATGCCTTTCCACAGCCTATATACCTCCGGATAATCCTCCGGCTTCATACATCTGATCAATGATTTCTCTCCTTTTTCTCACGGAAACAGCGGCGCCATCTGCAGCCCTGTGTTTTCAGGCAGCCCAAACATCAGGTTCATATTCTGCACAGCCTGACCGGCAGCGCCCTTTACCAGATTGTCCATGGCGCCCATCATGATCACCCGGCCGGTCCGGGGATCTGTCTGGAAATTCACATCCACAAAGTTACTGCCTTCCACCCACCTGGTTTCCGGGCAGACTCCTTTTTTCAGCACCCGCACAAAATATTCATTCTGATAATAATGATCGTAGATCTCCCTCAGCTCCTGCTCTTTGGCGGGCTTTGCAAGGGAAGCATAGGCCGTCACCAGAATTCCCCGGTTCATGGGCACCAGATGAGGCGTAAAGCTGATGGTCACCGGCCGGCCGGCCGCGTAGGACAGCTGCTCCTCGATCTCCGGCGTATGCCGGTGGCTTGCCACGCCATATGCCTTGATGTTTTCGTTGACCTCACAGTACAGATTCTGGACCTTGGCTCCACGCCCCGCGCCGGAGGTGCCGGATTTGGCGTCCACAATCAGCGTATCCGGATCTATGAAGCCCTCTTTTATAAGGGGATAAACAGACAAAAAGGTACAGGTGGGATAGCAGCCGGGGTTGGCCACAAGCCGCGCCTGCTTCACCGCTTCCCGGTTCCGCTCGCAAAGTCCGTACACCGCCTCCGGGATCAGCTGAGGACTTTTGTGCTCTATGCCGTACCACTGTTCATAAACAGCCACGTCCTTAATGCGGAAATCCGCGCTGAGGTCGATCACCTTTGTTCCGGACAGGATCTCCTCTGTAAGCACAGAGGCCAGATAGCCCTGGGGCGTTGCGGTAAAGATCACATCCACCTGTTCTGCCAGAGAAGCAAGCTCCTCATCCACACATTTTTCATCCACGATCCGGAAGAAATTCTGAAAGATCTCTCCAAACGGCCGGTCCGCGTAGCTTCGGGATCCGTACCAGCAGATCTTGGCATCCGGATGTCCCGTCAGTATTCTCACGATTTCGCCGCCGGCATAGCCGGTAGCTCCGATAATTCCCACTTTGATCATAAATGTCTGTTCCTTCCTTAACCAGTTTTCCTTTCGTTTCTGCGCTTTATCATAACCCAAGATCGCCAGGAAGTAAAGAAAAAATCTGTCCCCATCTCGGATTGAATAATTATACATTTTTTATGAATAATATGCAAGCTTTATTTTTGAAAATGTGCAGATTTCCACTTGATATTTCAAAATACATAGGGTATATTGTTTATAATTCTATGAATGAGGAGGATCAACTACATGAAAGAAAAAGTCATCCTCGCCTATTCCGGCGGGTTGGACACCACGGCCATCATTCCCTGGCTGAAAGAAAACTATGATTATGATGTCATCTGCGTCTGCGCGGACGTTGGACAGGAAAGCGAGCTGGACGGACTGGAAGAACGCGCAAAGCTCTCCGGCGCGTCCAAGCTGTATATTGAAGATCTTGTGGACGAGTTTGTGGACGATTATGTGATCCCTACCGTACAGGCCAACGCAGTTTATGAAAATAAATATCTCCTTGGCACTTCTTTTGCCCGTCCGGTAATCGCAAAGCGCCTTGTGGAAATTGCCAGAAAAGAAGGGGCGGTTGCCATCTGCCACGGCGCTACCGGAAAAGGAAACGATCAGGTGCGCTTTGAACTGACCATCAAAGCCCTGGCGCCCGATCTGAAGATCATTGCTCCCTGGCGGTGCAACGACACCTGGAAAATGCAGTCCCGGGAAGATGAGATCGCCTACTGCAAAGCCCACGGCATTGACCTTCCTTTCTCTTCCGACAACAGCTACAGCCGCGACCGGAACCTGTGGCATATCAGCCACGAAGGCCTGGAGCTGGAAGATCCGGCCAACGAGCCCAACTACGAGCATCTTCTTGTTCTTGGCGTCACACCGGAAAAAGCTCCCGATGAACCGGAATATGTGACGCTCTCCTTTGAAAAGGGCGTCCCCACGGCTATCAACGGAGAAAAGATGAAAGCTTCCGACATCATCCGCCGGCTGAACCGGCTGGGCGGAAAGCACGGCATCGGCATCATCGACATTGTGGAAAACCGGGTGGTAGGCATGAAGTCCCGGGGCGTTTATGAGACACCCGGCGGCACCATTCTCATGGAGGCCCATACCCAGCTGGAAGAGCTGATCCTTGACCGGGATACTCTTTCCTTAAAGAAAGAACTGTCCAACAAATTTGCGAATCTGGTCTATGAGGGCAAATGGTTCACTCCTCTTCGGGAGGCGCTGCAGGCATTTGTCACCTCCACCCAGCAGCGGGTTACCGGAGAAGTGAAGTTTAAGCTTTACAAAGGCAACATCATCAAAGCCGGCACCACTTCCCCCAACTCCCTGTACAGCGAATCCCTTGCAAGCTTTACCACAGGCGAACTGTACGACCATCATGACGCAGAGGGCTTCATCAACCTGTTTGGCCTTTCCATGAAGGTACGGGCCATGCTGGACGCCGACAAATAATCAGATCATCAAAAGGGCCTTTCCAAACAAAACGTGACCTGTTTGTTTGGAAAGGCTCTTATTTTTTCATGACCTGATCTGACAGGGGATCTCTTTTTCCAGCGCGAAAGAATAGATCAGCGCTTCCCTGACGGGCAGATCCGTCAGCTGCTTCAGGGCCCTTGCGTAATAGTCAAGCTGCACCTGATATCGCGAAAGCAGCCTGGCCGCTCCGTCCTCTCGGGATACATGGTCTGTCTTATAATCTACGATCACCAGCTGCCCGTCCTCTGTAAAATATGCGTCTATGATTCCCTGGATCAGCAGCTGCTGATCTGCCGCCGCCTGGGGATATACTGTATTTGCGGGAATGCCGATGACAAAAGGCTGCTCCCGTCTGAGGGACCCGTCCAGGGCCGCCCTCTTCATCCGCCGGCCGATTTCGGACTTCAGAAATGTCAGGATCTGCCCGCAGTCTATGGACGCCGCCTGGGGCGGGGACATGCGCCCCTCCTCCACCAGTCTGTTCAAAAGCTCTTTCACATTTTCCAGGGTAGCTTCCATTTGATAATCCATACATTCCAGCAGCTTATGATAGGCCGTTCCTCTTTCCGCCGCTTTTTTCTCCGTAGTTGCCCCCGCAAATCTGGGGATCAGAGGTGACACAACAGGCGTCTGATACAGCAGGTCTGTTTCTTCCCACTGTTCTGATTCGCTGCCGGAACGCCTTTTCAATTCTGATACGGAAAGTTTATCTCCAAAATTCTGTCTTGGATAGGGATACCGGTAGTCCATCCGCTGTTTCAGCATGTTCCAGACACGGTCCCCCTCTTCCTCGTCCCGGGAATCTGGTTTCATCTCCATGGAAGTTTCTGACGTCCGGCTTGCGACCCCATCCCCGGTATTCTCCTCCTGCGCAGTTCCAAACAGTTCTTCTCTGGTATAGGACCGGCAGGCGATCAGCTTCTCATCTGTGCCCACGATCCTGCAAAGCCACTTCCAGACCCCGGTGGCGGATGCCAGTTCCTGTCTGGTCAGGGCTCCGGCCTCTCCTGTCCGGATCTGATCCGTTTCTTTATGTACCGCGGTCAGAATCAGTTTTTCTCTTGCCCTTGTCATGGCCACATACAGGATGCGCATCTCCTCCGCCCGGTTTTCCAGGCGGTTCTGCCGCTTCAGAGCCTGTTTGAAGGGAGAGGCGAAGCGGACCCTGGTTTTCAGGTCAACGGCGTCTACTCCCATACCCCCCTCTCTGTGCAGCGCCAGAAGCTGCTTTTCGTCCTGATCGTTAAACTGCTTTCCAAGCCCAGCGGCAAACACAATGGGAAACTCCAGTCCCTTGCTCTTATGAACGGTCATGATCCGCACCGCGTTCATGGATTCCTGAAAAGCGGGAGCCTCTCCCACATCCATCTGATAACTGCGGATCTGCTCCACATACCGCAGAAAATGAAACAGTCCCCGATAGCTTGTAGCCTCAAAGGCAAGCGCCTGCTCCACCAGCATGTCCAGATTGGCCTGCCGTATGGCTCCCGCCGTCATGGCAGAGGCATAATCATAATATCCCGTCTCATCATAGATCTGCCACAGCAGCTCATGTATGGCTGTATCAGGCACCCGCCTGCGAAACTCTTCCAGCTGCCGGTAAAAGTTCTGCAGCCGCGTCCGGAGGCTTTCCTCGGTTCCGTACACAGCGTAGGCTCTCGCCCCATCGCAGAAGCTTTTTTCCGGAAACGCCACGCGGATAGACGCCAGATCCCCTGAGGAAAAATTTCCTATGGGAGACGCCAGCACAGCCGCCAGAGGGATCTCCTGCCGTTCGTTATCCACCAGGGCAAGGTAATTTAAAATGGTCTGAATTTCTCTTGTATCGTAAAATCCCGCCAGAGATTCCGTATAGGCAGGGATTCCAAGCTCCATCAGCGTATTGACAAAGATCTCCGCCCACTGTCCCCGGCTTCTCAGCAGGATCACAATGTCTCTGTACCCGGCGGTTCTATAAGTACCGCCGTCCCGAATGAGAAGTCCCTTTTTTTCATCGGTCAGGGAAAAGATCCGGTCAGCGATCATCCGGGCTTCCCCCTCTATCAGATCTCTTCTGCCGCTTCCCTCCTCCATGATCTCCTCGGAAAAATGCAGCACCTCTGTCTGATAGGCGGGATCGTCCTCGTTCTGATACTCTGCTCCCGGATAAAGGGCCGCCTCCTCATCGTAGGCAATGCCTCCCGTTTCCTGGCGCATCAAATGCCGGAATATGAGATTGACACTGTAAAGCACCTGTTTTCTGCTGCGGAAATTTTTCCGGAGGCTGATGACCTGGTTGGGGGATTTCTGCCTTGTATAGCTGTCCAGCTTGTCTGTAAACAGCTGGGGACATGCCTGCCGGAACCCGTAGATGCTCTGCTTCACGTCCCCTACCATAAACAGGTTTTTCCCCTTTTCCTCCTTTTTGGCAATGGCCGTCAGGATGCACTCCTGGAGCAGATTGCTGTCCTGATATTCATCGATCATGATCTGCTCAAAGTGCTCCCGGAACTTTTTTGCCACGTCTGTGGGCTGTCCGTCCTGATCTGTCAGCACTGCCAGGGCGGCATGCTCCAGATCGGAAAAATCCAGGATATTTTTTTCCTGTTTTTTTGCCGCAAACCGCCTGCGAAATTCCACCGTCAGACGGATCAGCTGCTGCGCGGCCGGTCTTGCCAGTTTCATCAGCTCCGGCAGCTTTTCCGGCGGGATCTGAAAATAATCTTCCCGGATCTGCCGAAAGGCCTCCCTTGCTTTTTTCACCAGGGCGGCAGCCTGTTCCTTTTTTTCCTGACTGCCCTCCGCCTTTCTGGGGGCTGTCAGGCGAAGCGTCTTTTTGGCCTGAAGGATTTTATACCACTGCTGCCAGTCCTGTTCAGACATCATGGCGGTCAGGACAGTTTCCTCCCCTTTCAGCGCCTCCAGATAATAGCCCGGTCCGTCCGGGTCTTCCATCAGCGTCCGGGCCTGACGCAGGTCTTCCCTGATTTCCTCCAGAATCCCGGATACCTGTTCCGTCAGAAACCCTCCCGGCTTTGACTGCTGCAGCCCGGAAAGCGTTTCCGCCTCATAAATCCCGCCGCACCCGGACAGCCACGCTTCCGGATCCGGATGGCTCTCCGCATATTCGGAAAGGGTCAGAAGCAGCTCTTCCATATGATCGTCGTTTCTCCCGGAGGCAAAATATTCCACAAACTGCAGGAATTCCGGATCTTCCTCTTCAAAGGCCTCCTCCAGAAGCTCTTTCAGCACCTCTTCCTTCATCAGGCGCAGTTCTCCCTCTTCCGCCACCCGAAAACCCGGATCCAGATCGATCCGGTAAAAATAATTGCGGAGCACATAAGCGCAGAAACTGTCAATGGTACAGATCTGGGCGTGATGCAGCAAAGTCATCTGCTTTTGCAGATGGCTGTTGTCCGGATCCGCCGCAAGACGCTCTTCCAGCGCAAGTCCGATCCGCTCCCGCATCTGGGCAGCGGCCGCTTTTGTAAAAGTTACCACCAGCATCCGGTCAATATCCACCGGATGAGCCTCATCGGTTACAAGGTTCAGGATCCGCTCCACAAGCACCGCCGTTTTTCCTGCGCCTGCCGCCGCGGAAACAAGCAGATTGCCGTTTCGCGCCAGGATCACCTGCCGCTGTCTGTCTGTCCATTGTTCCGGCATACCGAACCCTCCATTCTCTCCCAGATCTTTTCCGCGTCCAGCTTCTGCAGACTGCGGTAATCGTAGCAGGAAAGTTTTCTGTCAAATCCGCAGACACCGCCGTAGGAGCAGTACCGGCAGTTGGTCTCCTGCTCCAGCCGGTAAGGGGACACCGCCGTTTCTCCCGACAGGATCCGTTCTCCCAGCTTTTTTAAGACGCTGTCGCTGTAATCCATCATAAGCCGCATCTGCTCTGTGGTGGCGGCCTTGGTGCCGGTTTTTGCCAGGGAACCGTCCTGGCGGAAAGAAACCGGAATCACCGAGGAGGTTTTCGCCCCGCTGCCATCCATCTTTTGAATGATCTGCCCGTCTCCGTTTACATAGCCGTCCAGCCGCAGTTTTTTCAGCATCCGCTCCCGCAGCAGAGCATCCGGTTCCTCATGGCCGTCACTTTCCTGAAAATAAGCGGGATCCTGATCCAAAAGGGGATCTTCCAGCCGGTAATAAAAAATGCCGGCGGGAATGATCTGTTTTTCCGGATGCTTTCTTGTTTCCAGAGCCATGGCTGCCTGCAGATATACCACAAGCTGCAGCTGCAGGCCGTGATAAAACTTCAGCAGGGAAAATTCCTGGCGCCCGCTTTTATAGTCGATGATCCGCAGATAACGGCAGGATCCCTCATCCAGCACATCCATGCGGTCAATCCGGCCGGACAGCTCCATCGTCTGTTCCCCCTGAAAAAGGGAAATGGGGTAGATGCCTCCCGCGCCGGAAAAATCCAGTTCAAAATTGGCGGTGGCAAACTGACCCCTGCGAAGCTGCACGCCAAGAGCCCACACGGTCCGGCGCAAAAGCCGCTTCATCCGCTTTACATGATACCGTCCCCTTGCGGAGGACACAAGCCGTTCGCCTCCCATGGTGGCAAGGCTTTCCTCCAGACACTGATCGGCCAGCTCGCCCTGCCGTTCTCCCAGCTCATCCGCCATAGACAGTCCCTGAGCGGACAGCTTATTTGCGTATCGCTCCAGAGCCTCATGAAACAGATTGCCGTTGTCCACCGGAGTAAACTGATGCAGCTGCCGTTCCTGCAGCCTCAGGCCGTACCGCAGAAAATGGGCGTAAGGACATCCGGAAAATGTTTCCAGCCTGGTCACGCTTACATGGCTCAGCCCGTCATAAAGGGCTTTCGCAAGATTCTTTCCGATCCCTTCCGTTTCTCCCGAAAATCCGTGGGCTTCCTGCATCCTGCGGATGTCTTTCCTAAAATCCCCATCGGTCCTCGTCCTCCAAAACAGCTGCTGCCAGAGAGAATCTGTCTCCCCCTCCCGCAGGGTTTCTCTCAGATAAGAGAGCAGTTCCCCTTTTGTCTCCAGTGAAAATACAGGAGTCCGCTCAGAAAGCCGCTCCACCTTCAGGTTTGGAAACAGCCTGCAGATCGTCTGGATCAGGTAGGAGGGCTTAAGCTCCTCCCCCGCCGCGGTGCCGCTGCTGCAGCACAGATACAGCTTTTCTGACGCTTTGGTCAGAAGCAGATATAAATAAAATCTCTGAATAAAGAAGCTGTCCCGGCTGTCAGGGGCAAGCTCGATGTCTGCCTTCTTCAGATCTTCTCTTTCCAGTTCCGACAAAACGCTGCCGGCGTTTTGCGCTTTGGGCACGATCCCGTCGTTTAACCCCACAAAAAACAGCACGGATATATCCGTCAGCCGGGTGCGCTCAATGTCGCCGGCCACAACATAATCCGTTCCCGGAGGCAGCAGCCCGATCCTTGGCGCGGACAGTCCGGCCTCCAGAATCTCCGTATATTCCCGGATCCCCATGGGCTCCTCCCCCAGAAGATCCACATACTGGTCAAGCAGGTTCATGATCACCTGATAAACCTGTCCGTATTCCTTTGCCCTGGCAGGCTGCCCCTCCGCTTCAAAAGCCGCGCGCTTCTGTTCCAGCTGACGCTGCAGACCTTTGCCTGCCAGAAACTCATAAAGGGCTATGGTCTTTTCCCTTACGGTGGTGTCTTTTTTCTCACACACCTCCGCAAAGGCAGCGATCTCCTCCACAAAACGGCCGCGAACCTCATTGATCAGGGCAAGCTCCTCCGGCGTCATGCCGTCGCAGGTGCGCACCCATACCTGCCGCCATATAGACAGTCCCCGAATGCCAAAGGCAAGGACATAATTTTCCAGCCGGTCCACCGTCTCCGCGGGAACCTTTGCCAGACCGCAGCGGAAATAGCGAAATACACTTTCATAAGAAAATCTCTGGGCCACCATCTGCAGCAGCGCCCGGATCATCTCAATCATGGGATTCATCAGAAGCGGCGCCGTATTGTCCAGGAAATACGGAATCTCATACCGGGGAAAGATCCGTTCCAGATAGCTTCCGTATTTTGGAATGTCCCCGCAGACCACAGCGATCTGCCCGTAACGGTAGCCCTCCTCACGGACAAGCCTGCGGATCTCCCTGGCGACAAAAGCAAGCTCCGCCGCGGGATTTTTGGCTTCCGTCAGACGGATCTGTCCGGCGGCGTCCTCCTTTGTATAAGCCTTTCCCCGGGGCCGGAACAGATTTTTCTCCAGGTGGGAAAGGGCCGGCGCGTTTTTCAGGCGGCTTTTTTCTTTTGCCTCCAACCAGACAGCAGGCTCCACCGGAATCCGTTCCTCCCGGGCAATCCTCTGAAGATTTTCCGCGGTTTTGGCGCTGAGGGCAAACAGCTCCTGCTCCGGCAGACGGCCTCTGCCTGCCGAATCCCTGTCCATGGTCACCGCCGCCATCACCTTTTTCGCCAGACACATCAGATGGTGGAGCAGGCTGTTCTGCAGGGGGGTAAAGCCGGTAAACCCGTCCAGAACAATGACGCTGTCTTTCACCAGCTCTGACCGGTCAATGACATGGCACAGCGCCGACAGCAGCTGCTCGGAGGTAATGAACCGCTCTTCCAGATACTGAAAAAAGCCGTCGTACAGAATCCGCAGATCCTCCAGTTTTTCCCGCAGTCCTGCATGGTCTGTATGATCGGCCAGTTTTTCCAGCTGTCCGGGCTCCACCCGGTACTGGATCAGTTCCGACAAAATGGATTTCAGTTCCCGGATCGTGCCCTGCTTTTTGATGCTGCCCTTTAAAACGGTCAGCTGGTCCTTTTTGTTTTCCGCCACCTTGCGAAGCACCAGCATTTTTCCGGTCTCATCCAATACCGGCACGGCAGCCCCTCCTACCTGGTCAAATACCCGGTAGGCCAGTCTTTGAAAGCTTAACACGTCAATATTTAAAATACCGGATCTGGGATGCCTGCGGACAAATTCTTTCTGGGTCTGCATGGTAAACTGCTCCGGCACGATAAACAGATATTTTGTATCGGGATGGGCTTCTGCCTGGGAAATCACCTGCTGGTACAGATAGGTGGATTTCCCCGCGCCGCTGGTCCCGATGATCAGCTGTAAAGACATGGTTTCACCTTTTTTCTGTTACAAAACCTTTTTCTACCAAAAACGCCGGCTTGTAGGACAGTTTCGCCATCCTGAGCCCTTCCTGGCCGGAATCGTCCTCCCGGTTAATATACCTGTAGCCGGCGGCCTGATGAAGGGCAAACTGCTGGTTGATCATGGGATAAGCCCCCGGCACCTCTCCAAAGGCCTTTTCAATGTGCACCACATAGGTGTCTTTGGTCACCGGCTCGCCAATGGAAAAGGCCACCACCTTTCCGTCCACCCGCAAAAGGCCACCGGAAAGGTCAAGCTCTCTGATCAGGCGAAGGGCGTTGAGGGCAACGCACATCTCCGCGTTTTTTTCCTCGTCGTCATCGCAGCCGTTTTCCCGGCGCCAGACCTCGCCCATCTGAAAACATTCCTCCAGATTGTCTTCTCCAATGGCCTCGTAGCTCCAGCGGCCCTCATAATCTTTCAGGAAACGGTTGATATGGTTGCGCTTGCTGTGAAGCTTTTTTCCTGCCAGCGTCCGCAGCTTTTCTCCCTCATAAACATAATCCGCCATGTCTCTGTCATAGGAAATGACAAGCTCTCCCGGAAACCACTGTTCCAGCAGCGCGAACTGTTCCGGCGTCACGCAGGCCATCTGAAAGGGTTCCCGTTCCTCCAGGCACAGAGAGCGGATCTTCTCCACCGCCTCTTTCAGGCCCTGTTTCCCCAGAGGGAAACAGTAGCAGGCCGGTCTTCTGTTGGCAGACCGGTAAATGAGGCAGTCATTGAAAATGGCATATTCCATAGGATACTCTCTGGACCAGAGGTACAGATTGGCAAATGTCTGTTCACAGCTTCTGCTTTCATTGTACTGCAGGTATTGGTCTAAAAGAGGCTTGTCTTCCAACGTAATTTTCTGAAATGTAATCTCCATATGCAGCTTTTGCTTCTTTCCGCGCTGATGGGCTGTTACTGGGCGTAAAAGCTCAACAGCTTCATATCTTTGTCAAAGGTAAGCGTGTAGTTGATCTCCGCTTTTTCGTATCCCGCCGTCACCAAAATGACCGCAAGCTGTTCTTCCTGATTGTCCGGATTGGCCTTTCCAATGACGCTTTCCTTGCCAAAGGCCACAAAGTTTCCGCTGCCGCTCAACAGTTCCAGCACCTGTTCCTCCATGTTTTCCATGGGGTATTTTTTCAGATAATCCTCCCGCATCAGCGGAGTCAGCACTTCCGTGGTGCCTTTTACATGAATGTCCGTGATGATCCTCTCTGCCGTGTCTATGATCTGTTGCCTGTCAAACCCTTCCGCCAGTTTGTTTCCGCATCCGGTAAACAGCAGGCAAAGCAGCAGGGGAACAATCAGTTTTTTGATCTTATTCATCAGATCCCTCTTTTCTTTTTCATTCATCCGGGTACAACAGGAACACGGGAGACAAAATACCGTTTGGCTTCAGCAGGTAGCTGTCGCTCCACTGGGTACCGCCGGTCCGGTAAGCGTCGGGCCCGTACCAGCGGTATTCATCGTTGGCGTTGTGAATGGTTCCAAAGGCGTTGAACCGGTTTCCGTACACGGTAACGCAGATCCGGTGACATCCCGCTTTCAGGGGGCCAAGCCGCAGCTTGTGAGGGGCGTAGGCAATCACGCCCTTTTCCGCTCCGTCCACGGAAACGCTCATAACAGACCCGCTGAAATGGGGCACCTGCAGGATCACCTGTTCCTGATCGGCCGGTATGGACGCCTTCAGCTGGTAAGTGATGTTTCCTGTATAAAAAGGCAGCCCCTGATGAACCACATCACCAAAACGGATCTTCTCCGGCCTTTCTGTAATAAAGGCCCGGTCTCCGGCCACGGTTACCCCAAAGTCTCCCAACAGGTAACACCATTCCAGATTGGTCTTTCTGCCAAAGGGGATCTTTAAGATCAGCTGGTTGGCTCCCTCTTTCAAAGGCGGCAGAGCCACTGTCTGAATACACCGGTCCGCAAACCATCCCCGGGCCTCAGCCGTTACCTGCCGGCCATTCAGAAAGATCTCCGCGTTTTCCGGCCGTTCCATGGCAAGCATGACGCCGTCCGCGCAGATTTTGGAATCAAAAGTAAACCGCAGGGCCGCCTGATGCTCCGGCGTCTCTTTCGGCAGACGCCAGGGCTGGATAAACTTGTCCTGTCTGCGGGGCAGGCCCAGCTGTTTTCTGAACAGGTTGTCAATGGTCAGGATGTCTGTTTGCTCCTGCCAGTCTCCTCCGTCAAAGGAAAACTCCGCATAGTCCAGAAGCAGTACATTTGGCTCTGACAGAGTATAGCTTTCGGGAGCCTGGATCTTATGGGCGTCGCCCTCCGGCAGCTGCGGCGGTTCTTCTGACACGGCGGGAGCGCCGGGGGTCAGAAACAGCAGCAGGCTGTCTTCCCCGTACAGCTTTTTTTCAAGACAGGTATCCCCGTTTTTCAGCTCTGCGCCGCAGGGACGGATTTCTCCGGTCATGGTATCGTAAACGGCAGGATTCCACTGCCCTCTGATGCGAAGCTTATACAGGCACGGCACGTCGGTCATGTTTTTCACCCGGTTTACATGACTGAGGAACAGCCAGCGGTTTTCGTTATCCTCCCGCATCTGATAGATCATATCTTCCGTCAGGCTTCCCTTTTTCTGCCGCAGTTCAATGGTCCGGAAAGGAGCCAGGGCTTCCAGAACAGCCGCCCGGGTAAATTCCGTATGGAGGCAGCGCTCTGCCAGCTTCTCTGCCCGGGTGCTTTCCGCCGCGTCTGCCAGTCTTGGCACTTCCCCCGCAAAAATCACGGTGCCGCCGGCGTCGGCAAACGCTTCCAGACGATCCAGAGTCGTGCCGCGGATGGTGCGCAGTCCCGGCACCAGCACGGCCTCATACTTCATTTCTCCTACCGGCAGGCTGTCATTTACGTCCTCCAGAGGGCAGAGACCCGGAAGAAGACTTTCATCGATCAGATCAAAGTCGATCGTGCCATAAAGAAGCCATTTGGTAATGTTGTCATAATTTTCATCCAGCTGATCCCGCAGCATCTGGGTCTGAGAGTTGGGCCCGTAGCTGATCCAGTAGGACTCTATTGGAAAAATCACGCCTACCTTTACAACAGCCTTTCCTCTTGTGAGGGCCGTGTTCAGCCTGGCAAAATGATCTTCCACATAGGAATACCGGGAATACCAGGGAGACTGATAGCCGATGGAGGCAGGCCAGTCTCTCTTGGATTCTCCCTCCATGGACATAAAGGTTAAATGGTGACAGCGGATGGTAATGCCAAGAGCCGCCAGCCAGTCTCCCTGAAGCTTATGTCCCTTGAAATCAAAATCCCAGTTCATGGCGCCGTAGCATTCGCACATGACCCCCTCCCTGCCATACTGGCGGGCCACGCTGACTGCCTGCTTCGCGGTGGTAAATTCCTTGGCGTCGGTAAGGATGTCAATGCCGGGAAGCTGAAAGCTCCTGTACAGGCGCATGGATTCCGACAGGGCAAGGATCTGGGAAAACAGTGTCCGTTCCGACATAAAATGCCCGGTGAGGGCAATCCCGTGATCCTGACACCACTGTCCCAGCGTATCTGAAAAAGCAGAGGCAAACCGCTCTGCCAGGTGATCGTGATAATGATACCGGTGAACGCTGACTTTTCCCTCAGGCAGCTCCCACAGGATCTCGGGCACCACGTCCAGAAGCTCCGTACCGTAAGCATTTTGAAATGTCCCATTCATATCGTCGGTATAGGAGAGGGTGGCCCGTCCCTGATCAAAGGGACTTCTGAAAGAAAATTTCCCCGCCATCTGGGGCTCGTCTGTAAAGATAGAGGGAACCGACCTGCCGAACTCCTCCCCGAGAGCCTGATAATAGCGCTGATGGGTCAGGGCAATAAACCGCTCCACCGCTTTTTTATTAAATACGTCGATATAAGTCTGATCGTTGAACCAGGGACTTTCCTCCGCCAGGGAAAGATAGGCATGCCAGACGCGTCCTTCCGATACCGGTTCTTCTTTCCCGATCCGGCGGTAGGACTTCAGACATCCCTCTTCGTCCAGCACCACCTGATAGGTGGTGAGATAATAGCCCTTTGGCCGGCCTCCCGCCGCGATCTGGCTTTCAAACTCCTGTCTGTCCCGGCAGAAACCCTCCCGCCACTGATCTGACAGCAGCATAAACCGCTGGCGGTACCGGAAATCCTCTGTCACCACGCCGCCTGCGGCCCCGGAAGGATACCGGTCCTCGTCGTAGAGATAACAGAACATTCCTTTTTCCCGGGCACGCTGATCGGCCCGTTTTACCAGCTCCATGAACCGTTCTCCCATATAGGGGGTTTCCAGGCCGGTACGGGCATGGATATGAAACCCTCCAAAGCCCATTTTCTCGTAGATGTCAATCTGCTCATCCACCATTTCTTCCGTCACTTCACAGTTCCAGGACCAGAAAGGAGCGCCCCGGTATTCGCCGGTGGGATGAGCAAACAGCTCTCTGGACAGCCGCGGCTGCCCGTTCTTTTGATAAAACATATACCCTCCTTGCCTGCAGGCGCAGGCGTCTCTTGTCATCTGCCGCCGTTTCCCCGTTTTCCGGCTTTACCGCAGATGATTTCCAATAAGAAACAGGATTAAAATATGAGCGGGATAAAACAGGTAAAACAGATATTTCAGTCCGGATCCTTTCTCCCGGTTGTAAGACAAAAAGAACGGAATGGCAAAGACCATCATCCACTGGTAATCGGTATAGAGCACCGCGTTCCAGGAACCGCCTCCCTGCACAAACACCAGAACGGCGTAGATCAGACAGGTGATGCCAAAGGTGCCGGCCAGCCATTTCGGCTCCTCCCGGTACCAGTAAAACAAAAGCCCCAGCACCACGATCAGAAAACTTCCCTCCGTATACAGAATATTGGGAAGCAGCCCGCCAAACAAATATTCCAGATGCAGTTCCCCAAATCCGAAAGAGACCATATAGCAGATCATCACGGACACCAGCTGCTCGATGATCACGATCAGGGCAAGCCGTTTTCCGGATTCCCGGTCCTCCCGGTACATTTCAATGACGGCAATACAGAGCCCTGTCAGAAACAGGGTCGTAAAAAAGTTGTTGGACATGGGCGCGTAGACATGGTTTCCGCAGATCAGATTCACCACGAAATCCATGATCCCCATGAACAGGCCTGCCAGGTACAGGCGAAGCAGATAGCGGAACTGGCTTTTTGTGTATTTCATGCTCCACACAAGGCAGAACAGAAAGACCGGCGCGGAAATCCGTCCCAGCCAGTGCATCCACACCGGCATATCCGGAATAAACTGCGCGATATGGTCTACAGTCATCAGCAGGAGAGCAATCAGTTTTAAGGCTGTACCCGACATACCATCACTCCTAACGGCGGAAGAACCGCCTTTCCTCTGACCGCTTTTCCTGTGATCAGATCCACTGCCGTCCCAGGTTCCACGGTCTGTTCTTCATCAGAATAATTCAGATAAAAATCATAAGCGGCGCCTTGTTTGATCCTGCGGTGGAATTCCACTCCCGGCGGCAGAGCTTTTGTCTCCAGACCGGCGTCCTGCCACATCTGCCGGAAAATGGCTTCCATTCCGGCCTCCTCCAGCCGGGCCGCCGCATAGTATGCCTTTCCCGCTCCGTAAGAATGCGCCGTGACCACAGGGGTTCCCCTGTAGAAATCATCGTTATACACAGCGAGAACCGAAGCCGTCAGAGGCTTTACGATCTCGCAGTAATCCCGGATCCGGTAAGTGCCCTGTATCGGACTTTCCTCCAGAAACGCGGCGGCGTTCTGCTCCTTTGGATAAAGGGTATCGATCTCCTCCGTATACAGCCCGAACAGCTCCGTCAGGCCGTCTCCGGGGAATCCGCCCAGATAGCAGAGCGTGGACTGATCCACATATCCGGTGATGTAAGTGGAAAGCAGCTGTCCGCCGCCCTCTACAAACTTCTTCATCCGTTCCGCCACACCGGGCTTTAACAGATACAGCATAGGCGCCACGATCATCCGGTAATCCCCAAAAGACTCCTCCGAAGAGATCAGATCCACCTCCACGCCGTTTTTCACAAACAGCCCAAAGAGCTGAATACAGGTCTGCTCGTATTTTTTGGTCTTATTGGAAAAAGCCGCCGCATCCTCAATGGCCCAGCGGTTGTCCCAATCAAACAAAATGGCCGCCTTTGCCTTTACAACGCTGCCTGCCACCTCTCCGACGGACTTCAGGATCCTGCCCACCTCTTCTACGTCCCGGAACACCCGGGTATCGCTTCTGCCAAGATGATCCAGCACCGCCCCGTGATATTGCTCAAAAGAGCCTCTGCTCTTCCGCCACTGAAAATACTGGACCGTATCGGAGCCGCAGGCAATGGCCTGAAGAGCGGTGATCCGGTGAACCCCCGGCCGCTTTGGCTTGTTGTATTCATGCCAGTTTACAAGGCTGGGGACACTTTCCATCATCATAAAAGGCCGGTCTTTTTTAAAGGATCTCATAGTTACATGGTCAAAGGCGTTTTCCACGGAGCAGTCATACAGACTCACATCCGGGTTGCCGTACCTGGGATAGCTGTCCCAGGAGATCACATCCAGCGGCTTTGCCATCTGGTTGTAATCCAGGGCAGCATACAGGTGCATAAAATTGGTGGTAATGGGAATGTCCGGGGTCTTTTCCCGAAACACCGCCATCTCCGCTTCCAAAAAATCACGGGTGTTCACCGTGGTAAACCGCTTCCAGTCCAGATTCAGTCCATGGATGCTTTTTTCTCCATGGGCCACCGGCGGATCGATCTGAGAAAAATCGTTGAACCGGTGAGACCAGAAAGTGGTCCACCAGGCCCGGTTCAGTTCCTGAATGTCTCCATGATACCGCGCTCTGAGATACTCCCGGAACTTCTCCGCGCACAGGTCGCAGGCGCATTCTCCTCCCAGCTCGTTGGAAATGTGCCACAGGATCAGCCCGGGATGGCTGCCGAATTCCTCCGCCAGCCGTTCATCCATTTTTTTCACCAGCTTCCGGTAGGCCGGCGAGGTGATGCAGTGATTGTGCCGCAGTCCATGCAGGTTTTTGATCCGCTTCATGGATGTGCGGGTTGCCTCCGGATAAGCGGCGTCCAGCCATGCGGGCCTTGCCCCCGAGGGCGTAGCCAGTATGGTGTAAATGCCGTTTTCATACAGGCGGTCCATGATCTTTCTGAGCCATTCAAAATGGTATTCTCCTTCCACAGGCTCATAGACAGACCAGGAAAATACGCCAAGGGTCACGGTGTTCACCCCTGCCTGCTTCATAAGCCGCACATCCTCTTCCAGAATGTCCGGGCGGTCCAGCCACTGCTCCGGATTGTAATCGCCTCCGTGGAGCAGTCCTTTCACCTTGGGAAATAAAGGACTTGTATTCATGATTCAACGATTCCTTTCAGAGCTTTTTTAATACCATAACATCATTTGGTGAAATTGTTGTGACGCCGGTCACCTGTTTTCCCGTGATCAGATCTGTAAAACGGTCTGTCTCCAGATCCAGGGAGGCTTCCTGCTTATTGTGGTTCAGCACAAACAAAATGTCGTTGCGGTCATTGATCCGTCTTGCAAGCTCCACATGGGCGTCTGCCCTGTAAGGAGGCCGCACTCCCGCGTCCGCCGCCAAAGCAGCCGCCAGATCGTCCAGAAACGCGCTGTCCGGTTCCGTGCCCAGATAGTAAACCTTTCCGGCTCCGTAATCATTTACCGTAAAACAGGGAGTTCCTTTGTAAAAATCATCTCCGTAATTTGCCAGTACCTTTGCCCCTCTCGGATGGATGATGTCGCACTGGTACATGCAGGAATATTCTGCGCCTTTCAGGAAGCCGCCTTCCATCACCATCCGGTTTCTTTCTTCTTTGGTCAGAGGGTCGCTTTCCTCTACCCAGATGCCGGAAATCTCACGCAGGGCGCCGGGATATTCTCCAAATACCGCCTTGCTGTTTTCATCCGCCAGTCCGGACAGGGTGGTGGTCACCAGCGTACCTCCGGCCTCCACAAAGTCTTTCAGTTTTTCCGGAAGACCCGGCTTCATAATATACAGATACGGGGCGTAGATCACCTTATACCTGGTGAAGTCACCCTCCACGCTGAGCAGATCCACCGGAAGATTCCGGTCATAGTGCGCTTTATAAAACCTGCTGACCTTTTTCAGGTAATTGAAATCATCGTTGGGCAGGCAGCGCTTGGAGGCATACTCCAGGGCCCACCAGCTGTCCCAGTCAAAGAGGATGGCCGTGTCCGCCGGCGTCCTTCCTCCCAGAAAAGCGTCCCCGATCTTCTGCAGTTCCATGCCCAGCTGGGCGCATTCCCGGAAAGTCCGGGTATTTTCATGGCCAGCGTGAGAGATCACGGCGCCGTGATACATTTCCTGTCCGGCAATGGACTGGCGCAGCTGGAAGAACAGGCAGGTATCAGAGCCGTGAGCCATGGCCTGATAGCTGAGCATCCGCACCTCCCCAGGCCGTTTCAGCTTGCTGAAAGGCTGCCAGTTCTGCTGATTGGGAGACTGTTCCTGCATCATAAAGGATTCGCCGTTCTTCAGTCCCCGCATCAGATCATGCTTGAAAGCCACAAAGGACGGATCCGCTCCGGGAGCGGGATAATTGTCCCAGGCGGCAATGTCCATGTGCCTGGTCATCTTAAACTGATCCAGCTTTTCAATATGGCCGGAGATATTTGTCTGAATGGTTACGTTGGGGGTATATTTCCGCAGTACGCGCGCCTCATTTTCAAAACATTCAATGGTAGAATCCGTCATAAACCGCATATAGTCCAGATTGACCGTGGGATTGAAGCGGTAATCGTCGTTCAGTTCCGTAGGCAGCATGATCTCGTCAAAGTCATAGACCGTCCGCCCCCAGAAGCAGGTATGCCACTGCCGGTTCAGGTTTTCCACGGTACCATAGCGCGCTTTCAGCCACTGACGGAATTTTTCCTGACAGGTAGGGCAATAGCAGTAAGTACCGTATTCGTTTGCCACATGCCAGAGCACCAGATTGGGATAATTCTGATAGCGCTTTGCCATCTGTTCCGCTATGGCTGCCGCCCGCTCTCTGTATTTGGGACTGTTTACGCAAAAGAATACCCGCATGCCGTGGGTGCGTTTTCTGCCCTGCTTATCCACGGGAAGCACCTGAGGATATTTTTTGGAAAGCCAGGCGGGCTGGGCAGTGGTGGGCGTTGCCAGACAGACCTTAATGTCATTTTCCAGAAATTTATCCATCAGCCGGTCCAGCCACTCAAAATCGTAAACTCCCTCAGAAGGCTCCAGCTTTGCCCAGGAAAAAACCGGTAACGTCACCAGATTGATGCCGGCTTTTCGAAACAGCCGCATATCCTCGTCAATGGTGGCTTCGTCCCACTGATCCGGATTGTAGTCACCGCCGTAGTAGATCCGATCTGCGTTTTTGATCATATGCTTTCTCCTTCCTTTTCAGAAAATACCGGTTTGCTTGCGGCAACGGTAATGGACCGCAGGGCGCCGTATACTTCCGTGGGATCTCCGTCCCTGTGGGGTCTGGTGGCGCAGTAAAAATGATACAGCACCCCGTTGTAATAAATCACCGACGCTTTGTGGGCATGCTCTTCGTCCACGCCGCCGGGCGTATTGTCAATAATCGGCTGTTCTACCTTCTCCCAGTTTTCCAGATCGGAAGAAAGGGCAAGTCCCTCCCGGGCATGGCCGGTCTCATAGCCAAAATAAAAATCCAGCCAGACATGCCCGTCTCTTACGATACAGGGATCCGATACAAAACGGCCGTCCCAGGCGCCCGGCGTAACGGAAAGAACCGGATTTTTCTCACAGCGCTGCCAGTGCAGCAGATCCTTTGACATGGCCATTCCTGTCTGTTCGATCCACCTGGGCCTTGTGTCCTTTGCGTTGTAAAACAGATAGTAGGTATCTCCCACCGTAATGATGCAGGCTTTGTACAGACCGCCCCGTTCCCAGTCTCCGCCGTCTTTCCAGGAAAAAACCGGAGCATCCAGACGGTGCCAGTCCATCAGCTGTTCATCCTCCGTCCAGGCAAGCCCGATCTCGGCGGGGCCTGCTTCATAACCTGAGGACGGGTAGGAATGGTAAACCAGCCAGTACTTGCCCTGAATCTTTTTCAGTCTTGGGGTATCATACAGATTGTCGCTGTCCTTGATGATCCAGGTCGCGCAGGTGCCTATCTTATCCCAGCGGCCGCTGTCCTCCGGGTCTCTGGGGATGATCACGCCCTTTGGCTGCCAGTGGAGCAGATCGTCGCTGACTGCCAGCGCCGACTGGTATCCTTTCCCGTCAAATCCTGTGTACAGCATATAAAACTGATGGTTGTGCCGGAATACAAACGGCACGTCCACCCCCATTTGGTCAAAAGCGCCCTGACGGCCGCTTCCCGTAAGCACCGGACGGCCATATTTATAAGGCGTCAGATAATTCTGGATCCGTTTGTCTGTTTTCTGAATCATGCCACCCCTCATTTCTCCGCGCATCCGCTGCCGCAGCAGATAAATTCTCTGCTGCCTGAGCCGATGTCAGTTGTTTTTTTGGTATACTCATCCACAAATTTTCCTTTTACGCCCGGCGGCAGCGTCACTTTCACGTTTACCCGGTCTTTGTCCCGCTTCCAGTATACCGTGATCTTACCATAAGGATGCCTGTGCCAGGTTTTTACCTCGTCTACCCCCTCCGCAAAGTGAGGGGCAATGAGCACTTCATCAAAAGGCTGCTCTCCCCGCATACCCTGAATGCCGGAAAGCCCGGCATAAAACCACTCTTCTCCGCTTCCCAGCATCAGATGGTTCAGGGATCCATGAGGCCTTTTCGGATCCGGCCCGTCCCACTCTTCCGTCAGGGTGGTAGCCCCGTTCACCACCTGATAGCCGTAGCCCGGCCGGTCGGTGATGTTCATCATCCTGTTCATCACATGGGATCTGCCAAAAACCGTCAGCGCCGCCGTCACGAAAGGATGTCCCACATCTCCGGCAGTGGTGGCATAACCCCGTTTTTCTATATCCTGTTCCAGATATTTCAAAACGCCCGGAACATGTTCTTCCGGCACAAGACCCACCATCAGGCTCATGGCCTGGGCCGCCTGGCTTCCGGTGGCGTAGCGGCAGGTCTGATCGTCATAAAACTGCAGATTGTACTCTTTTTTGGTTTCCTCCATCAGTTCCGCGAAGCGCCGGGCGTCCTCCTGCCTGCCCAAAAGACCGGCCACCCGGTGCATAATGGTCAGATCATAGTAATATACGGCGGTAGCGATTACCGGCACCGGCGTATTCTGACTGTGGGGCACGTTGGGCCCGATGTCCAGCCAGTCACCCAGTCCGTGATGCAGCACCCGGTGATGGGTTCTGGAGGTCAGATAATCCAGATACCTTTTCATGGTATCGTAATGTCTCTCAAAAATGCTGCTGTCCCCGTATTTCTGATACAGATACCAGGGATTGATGATGCAGGCACTGCCCCATTCGGGCGAATCCACAAACCCGGTATGGTACTTGGCAAACCCGGTGACATATTCCGGGCAGATATCCGGTACAAGCCCGTTTTCATGCTGGGAGTCGGCCATATCCTGCTCCGCTTTCGCGTAGAGATTATGTACGTCAAAATTGAACATGATGGCCGGCCCGATGAGATGGGTCTGTTCCAGCCAGCCCAGCTTTTCCCTGTGGGGACAGTCCGTAAAAATGCTTTTTGTATTGGAAAGGACCGCCTGGATGATGATCTCATGAATCCGGTTAAACAGCTCATTGGAACACCAGAAGCTTCCCGTCCGCTCCATATCCGGATAAATGAACTCTCCCACTGCCCGGACAATCACAGGTTCTTTTGTTTCCTCCGACGCCAGGGATTCCGGCACGGCGCCCTCCAGCTGCATCCAGCGAAAACCCGTATAGGTAAACAGCGGCGCGTAAACCTGAATTTCTTCTTCGTTTGTTATATACTGCCAGCCATAGTTGCGCCCGGTGACCCGCTGATCCAGCGAATCCCCGTCGGGGCGCAGAAGCTCCGCCGTTTTTGTTTTGATGACCGTGCCCGCGGGATTTTTGTTTGACCGGATCACAAGCCGCACCCGGCCGGAAAAATTTTTGCCGAAATCATACAGATAGACTCCGGGCCTTGTCTCCCGGACAACGGGCTCATAAGTCTCCATCACTTTCAGAGGCGGCGTCTTTTGGGCCACAAGCTTTCCTCCCGGCGCCTCCACAACAGGCGCCGGCCGCCAGTCTTTTCCCTCGGCAAATCCGCCTGTGGAAAATCCCCTTTGCTCCAGCCGCCCGTCGTATATCTCGCCGCCGTAAATGCCGGAATAGACAACGGGGCTGTCCGCCATCCTCCAGCTTCCGTCTGTGACCACACAGTCCCGGGAGCCGTCCCGGTAATGTATGTTCAGCTGCAGGAGAAATTTTGCGTATCCATAGCTGCGGGGAAAATAGGTATACCGTCCGGGTCTCTCCGGCACATGGTACATTCCGTCCCCAAGCAGGACGCCCAAAGCGTTTTTTCCCTCCAGGATCCGGTCTGTCACGTCATAAGACCCATACAGACAGGTTTTTTCATAGACAGTCCAGCCTGGATCCAGCACGCGGTCGTCAGGCTTTTCTCCATTGACATACAGTTCATAATGCCCCAGCCCGCAGATGTATAACGTGGCCCGTTCCACCGGCTTTGGCACTGAAAATGTTTTTCGGTAAATATGATGGGTTTCCCCGTCGGTCTCTCCGATCCAGCTTCCGGTCCAGAGATCCTCTGAGAGCAGCCCCATATGAAAAGAAGCGGGGGCACTTTCGCTCCAGTCTCCGTCGCTGCCCCACACCTGCACTTTCCAGAAATACCTGGTGTCCGACTGCAGGGCATCGCCCCGGTAGGGCACGTTGACCATGCGGCCGCTTTCCGTCCTGCCGCTGTCCCACAGGTTGCCCCGGCCTTCTTCCAGAATTTTTTCGCTGTCCGCCACAAGGATCCGGTAAGCCTGCTGCAGCCAGTTTTTCATATCGGTTTTTACATTCCAGGAAAACACCGGTTCCGGCTCCTGAATCCCTATGGGCTCCTTTCTGTATTCTGTTTTTAAACATCCGACAGTCATCCTTTGAAACACCTTTCCCGGCAGGCCGCGCCTGCCGCCCCAATATAATAAGATTATAGCATACCTATGGCTGTTTTTGTTTATTTTCTTTTAAAAAAACAGAGTTTTTTTCGGCCGGTCCCAGGAAATAAAAAAGGACCCTGCCGTCTGATCCTGTCAGCAGCAAGGTCCCGGAAAACCGCAGCACATGGAAAACGCCATCAGGTTGCAGCACATATCTTCCATTCCGCCCTGAGGCCGCCCATAGCCGTAGCCCTGGGTCTGGTACCATCCTCCCCCGTTTTGAATACGCTGCAAAAGCGCCTGATACTGATAGTTGCCCGGCTCCATGGCGGCAGCCCGCTTTGCGCTTTCCAGCGCCTGTGCCTGATTGCCAAGACCCACGCTGGCGGCGGCATGGACAAAATACCACTGAGCCGTGCGGTTGGAAAACTGGTTCAGGATATTCATGGCCTCCTGATAATGACCGTTGTTTACATAATTCAGCGCTGCCTGAAGCCGGAGATCCTCTTCCGACATATTTTGAGTGGCTGTCCGGCCGCCAAAACCGCCAAAGCCTCCAAACCCGCCATAGCCGCCCTGGCCGTAGCTGCCCTGGCTATAGCTCTCTCCGCGCTCCCGCATTTTCATGATCTGATCATATGCCGTCTGTACCTGCTTGAACTTTTCCTCCGCAAGCTCCGGGTGAGGATTGTTGATATTGGCATCGGGATGATACTTTCTGCTCAGTCTGCGGTATGCTTTTTTTACTTCCTCATCTGTAGCCTGGGGCGTAAGCCCAAGCACCTTATAGGGATCCATCTTTTTTTGCTTCCTCCGCTTTTTTGGCCCGTATTCTGTCATACCGGACCCAGACTCCGGCGTACAGGATGTTCCGCAGCAGCTGGCCGTCTATGAGCACCGGCAGCTTTTCAAAGGCGTCTGCCGCCTCCGCCATCCAAATCCTCATGACGGTTTCACAGGTTTCTTCAAAATCTTTCTCACGGGAAAGCCGGAACAGCGGGTTGTAGCGTCCCTTTTTCCGGTCCTCCTCCAGATCCTCATAGGCGTCCATCAGATAAATGAACCTGCCTATGCCCATGCCCATCTTCTGCAGCTGTTCTGTCCAGACATCTTTTTGGGGAACAAACAGCTGACTCAGCATTTCTCCCATATAACCGGCCATAAGATCCAGATCCTGGCAGTTTTCTTTTTCCGCCCGCCCAAGCTTTTCAACGGCGTTTTTTACCGCCCGGCACTGTCTGGGATAACGCTTCTCCAGTTTCCGATAATGACGGGTCAGAAGCTTTGCTCCGGAAAGGGCCGCCAGGTTTTTATCATCCTGCCAGTCGTCCAGAAAATGGTGATAGGTCAGCACGACGGTCATGTCCGCCCCGTATTCTGTAAAATCCGTTTCCGTGATCAGTTTCTTTCTTGTGGGATGAACAAAACAAAAAGCCTTTTTCCGCCGCTTTGGGCACTCATACAGGGCGGTGAGCAAAATGACCAGAAAGGTCATATCATAGCTTAAGGTCAGCTGGCCAAGCCTGCCGTACTTTTCTTTCAGCTTTTTGCAGAGCCCGCAGTAATAGCTTTGATACAGCTGATACTCCCTGACTTTCAGTTCTCCCTGATTGACGTTCACATATCCAAACATGGGATGTCAGTACTCCTTCTGCACCTGATCTGCCCGCAGATCATAGGTGTCCAGAAACTCCCCAAGCGCCTCCTCGGAGTTGACCAGCATAATTTCCTGAAACTTTCCGGTTTCTTTGTTTTTAAAACCGGCAGTCTTTTCTCCCGTGCAGATACTGACTCTGATCACGGGCTCCAGAAGCGCCCGGTCAAAAGACCGCTTTTCAACCTGTTTTTTTCTTTTTTTGAAGAGCATGATTTTGGTTCCCCGTCTTTCCCACAAGATCCAACTACACTTTACCAAAAAACCGCCGTAATTTAAAGAGATTTTTTCTTTTTTCCCATTACGCCCGTCTTCTCCTGCTGTTTCTTTCCAGCAGATTGGTAAGGGCTACAAACAGTGCCGCAAAAAGCAGGATCACCGCTCCGTTGATCAGAAGAGGCTTTATGGAAGCAGCGTCTACCGTCTCCATCTTCCGGATCAGTTCGTTATTTTGAATGAACCAGTAGGAAGGAAGCAGATGGGCCGCTTTCAGCACTCCCTCAGGCAGCCATTGTACCGGCACAAAAGCGCCGCACAGAAAACTGGAGCCAAGAGCCACCACATTGATCACGCCGCTTAGAGCTTCCTTGCCGGGGACCAGGTTTCCGATCAGGAATCCCACCGACAGGGCGCAGCAGGCAAATACAAAGGAGTTGGCCATATAGCAGAGTCCGTGCTTTGTAAACATGACGTCTTTGATCAGTACCATGCTGATCAGCACATACAGTCCCCAGAGCAGCAGCGTGAACAGACTGTTTGCCAGCAGCAGACGACGGTTCAGGATTCGATAGTTCATGCCGCTGACCACGGTGCGCCTGTGAATCTGTTTGCCGCGAAAGCTGCTCAGGATCATGGCGATGGCGTAAACGCATCCGGCCAGAAGACTGTAGTTGGCAAAATTATAATAAAAGGTTGCTCCGGAAAGGGCTTCCGAATCCATACTTCCGGCAGCGGTTGCCGGAACCGTTTCCCACAAGATCTCCCTTGCCCGCTTTATAAGCTCTTTTTCGGAATAACCTGCCTGCTGCAGGGTTCCGGCCGTTTCCAGAAAACGCTCCAGCTGCATTTCCACATAAGAAGCCTCTGCATCCTTCGTTGATCTGACCGCGAGGGCCGGGCGCTTTCCATCCAGAAAGTCGCTGCCAAATCCCTCCGGGATCCGGATGATCATGGCCACATCCCGGTAAAACAGGGCGTCTTCCACCGCCTCATCTTCCTGTGGATCCCCTCCGGAGCCCCCGTCTTTCAAGACAGGCTTCCTGATATTGGCATACTCTTCAAGGTAATCACGCAAAAGGGCGGACAGCCCGGTTTCTTCCTCTTCTCCAAATACATAAATGTCCGGCCTGCTTGCCGAAAAACCGACGGCATTGTCCTTTGTCTTAAAATTGAAGCAGGCAAACCCAAGCAGGATCGCCGTAAATAAGATCACCACTCCGCTGTATTTTTTCAGAACCTGAAAATAGGTTTTCAAGATAAGCATTCCGGGCCTCCTTAAAGACTTTTGTAGGTCTGGCGCTTCAGCGACCAGACGGAAAGCAGGATCATCAAAAGGGAAAACAGCAGCAGACTGCCTATATTCAGCCAGTACCGGTTCAGGGTATCATAATAATACAGCGCGTAAAATCCGTCGGTGATCATCGCCGCCGGATTGATCCGATTGAGCAGCGGGATATTTTTGTCTACCAGATATTTCATGGTGATTCCCATCATGCCTGACAAAAAGCAGCCCAGCATGGTCACGGAAATGATGACGCCGATTTTTGTGTTTTCGCTTGCTTTTACAAGAGCGCCCACGGCAATGCCCACACACAGGCCGCAGAAACTGCCCGTAAGCGCCAGAAACAGCACGGGAAGAATCTGCCTGCCGAAATCCACTTTCAGCCCAAACACCAGAAAAGCAAACAGGATCCCAAGGCCAAGAAGCTGTACCACATAGCTGGCGCAGACGCCGCTAAAAATCAGTCTGCCCTTTCCTGCCGGGCTGACGCTGATGCGCATTCCCTTCCTGCTCATATTGGCAAGCATACTGTTGACGGCGTACATGCCGATGGTGGCGCTGTAAAGGCATGCCATGGCGATCAGAGTATAATATTCAATTACCGTATACCCAAGATGATCCCCGGATCGGTCCTGAATGTTGGGATTCTCCTGCTTCAGGCCCTCCAGCACCTTTTCCGCCCTTTCCCGGGCCTCCTCAGGAGATGAAATCCCGGACAGGGCTTTCTGCATTGCGGGAGAATCTGTTACGGCCTGAGAAAGTCTGGCCTGCTGGAGGATCTGGCTGATCACCTGCTGAAAGATGGTCTGTTCCGTTCCGTTTTCCCGGACCACCACCTGCGGCTCTTTGCCAAGAAGCAGATATCCGCGGATCTTGTCCTGATCCAGCAGCTTCTTTGCCTTGCTTTCGGTAACATACTCCATATCAAACAGCCGGTCCGGATCATTCTCCTTGCTCAGGCTTTTTACAGTTTCCTCCAGAATCTCCCCGGCCGGGTTTTCTCCCTGACCGGCCGCCTGCCCGGCCTCTTCCTTTACAAGGGCAATGGGGATCACCTGCAGTTTTTCGTCTTTTTCAATGTTGGAAAAGGCAAGGTAAAACAGCAGTCCCAGGATTACCGGGAAAGCGTAGGTCCAGAAGATCAGCATCCGGTTTTTTAACAGATATTTCAGGGTATACCTGAAGTTGTGAGCAAACATCAGTCTCTGAGCTCCTTTCCGGTCAGCTCCAGGAACACGTCGTTCAGGGTAGGCCGTTCTGAATAGATCTTGTCATAGCGGACAGATTCCTGCTCCAGAAAGGCCAGCAGCTTTCCAAAGTTGTTTGTGCCTTCTCCGTAGATGATCGTCAACAGGTTCCTGCTGCGGGTCACTTCCTTTACATGCTCCAGGCCGCGGATGGCCTCCACCTGACGGTCCTCGATCTTTTTCAGCTCCACCGTGACCTTTTCCTCAATTCCGGTAAGCTCTTTCAGTTCTTCATTGGTGCCCTCCGCGATGATTTTTCCCCGGTCCAGAATGATGATCCGGTCGCAGAGCTGTTCCACCTCTTCCATGTAATGAGTGGTATAAACTACGGTGGCGCCCCGTTCCCGCAAAACGCGGATCCCGTCCAGAATGCTGTTGCGGCTCTGGGGATCCACCGCCACCGTCGGCTCGTCCAGAAAGATCAGGCGGGGTCTGTGGGCAATGCCGCAGGCAATGTTCAGACGCCTCAGAAGCCCTCCCGACAGCTGCTTAGGATAAAATTTTACAAATTCCTCCAGCCCGGTCAGCTCCACCGCTTCCTGTACATACTGCTTCCGCAGGGCTTTCTCCTTTATATACAGTCCGCAGAAATAATCGATATTGTCCCTGACGGTCAGTTCTTCAAACACCGCCACATCCTGAAATACCACGCCGATCTGTTTTTTGATCTCATAGGCGTCCGGCGTCATGTCCTGTCCGAAAATGCGGATCCTGCCCCGGTCATAATGAAGCAGGGACAGCAAACAGTTGATGGTGGTAGATTTTCCGCTTCCGTTTGGCCCCAGAAGGCCCAGGATCTCCCCCTCCTCCACAAAAAAGGAAAGATTGTCCACCGCCTTCAGTTCCTGATAGGTCTTTGTCAGATTCTCCACCTCAATGATTTTCTTCATCCTCTTTCCCCTTTCCAAATACCGCCGTTGGCCCCGGAACAGGTGCGTAATCATCTCTCTCCTGTTCCTCCGTAAAGCCGCAGATTCTGCCTACAGGCACAAACGTTCTATGTCAAATGTTATTTTACCTGATTTTCTCTTTCTGTCAAGTATCCGGGCCCGTCTGCCGGATCCGAAAGCCTGTTGCCCGGAATTGCCAAACTTCCCTTTAAAAAAGCTTGTTTTTCTGCGCTTCATTTTGTATAATGATGCTTAATTGATGGGTTGTATTTTTCCCGTTATGTTCTGAAAGGAATGGTGACTGATATGCACGGCGTATTTATTGAAAAAGGCCTGTCTGACTGGCAGATCATCCAGCACTGTCAGGGAAAAGCCCAAATCACCCTGTCCGGCAGCTGGATCGTGCCGAAAGACGCCATCAAGCAGGGAGTCCGGATGGCGGAGCCCATGATCCGCGTTTTGTCCGAGGAGGACAACACCCAGATCATTCCCTGGCAGATGGCAGAAAGCAAAGCGGATGACCCCCAGGGCTACCGGGGCACCTGGAATGCCACGCTGACTGTTCCCGCAGGGGGACTGTACCGGATCGAGACCGGTCTGAAAACGACCGCTGTCCGGCCCGGCCTTGTATGGGTCTTCCGGGGCGATACCCGCTTTCATTTCGGAGTGGGAGACGTGTTTCTGATCGGAGGCCAGTCCAACGCGGCAGGCTACGGCAAAGACACCGCCTATGATCCTCCGGAGCTTGGCGTACATATTTACCGGAACCGCCGAAGCTGGGACCTGGCTTCCCATCCTCTGAATGAGTCTACCTACAATGCCGACGCGGAAAACGCGGAGATGGGCGTCTCCGGAAGTTCTCCCTATCTTGCTTTCGGCAAGCAGTTCCGAAAGCTGTCTCATTATCCCGTAGGGCTTATCGCCACCGCAAAGGGCGGGATGCCCATGAAAAAATGGGAACCCGGCAGAGGGGGTCTTTACCGAAATATGCTGGAGCAGGCAAAGGCCTGCGGGCCTATTGCAGGCGTGCTCTGGTATCAGGGATGCAGCGACACCGACCATAAGGCTTCGGAATTCAAAGAACGATATTATACGATGATCGAGCAGTTCCGCAAGGATCTGGGCTACCCTGTGAAGTTCTTTACTTTTCAGCTGAACCGGCAGATCACCGGAGAAGACGACCACGCCTGGGGCGTTGTGCGGGAGGCCCAGCGCACGGCTGCCCATGACCTTCCCGACGTTTACATCCTGCCCACCATCAACGGCGGACTGTCCGACGCCATTCACAACAGCTGCCATACCTGTGTTCTTCTGGGAGAGCGGCTGGCGCGCCAGTGCGGTCATGTGCTTTACGGCACACCGGCCTATTTCGCGCCGGAGATCACCGACGCGGTACAGGAAGATGGCCGGCTGCGTCTTCGCTTTGCCCATGTGAACTCCGGATTTATCATTACCGGAGACAGCCAGAAGGACTGCGGATTTACCCTGATGGATCAGGATCAGAATGTGCTTCCTTTCCAGGGGATCAGCACGGATCCGTCGGATCCCGCTTCCATCCTGATCGCCCTGAAAGAGCCGCTTCCCACGGGAGCGACAGTATCTTTCGGCTGGCAGGCCAACCCTGTGGCCTTTCCCCTGATGGACGAGGAGACATACCTGCCCCCTCTGTCCTTTTATCAATACCCTATCGCCTAGGGTTCAGAAAGGATCTTATTTTTCATGATGAACAGCAAGCAAGACTGGACAGAACTGTACCGTCAGGCTCCCGACTGGTTTCGGGACGCCAAGTTCGGCCTGTTCTTCCACTGGGGACCTTACAGTGTTCCCGCCTACAAGAATGAATGGTACTCCAGAAACATGTATGCGAAAGGAAACGGCATCAACCTTTACCATGAGCAGACCTACGGCCCTGTCAGCAAGTTTGGCTATAAAGATTTTTATGACGGTATGACCGGAGACCGGTTTGACCCGGAAGAATGGGCTGACATGACAGTGCGTTCCGGCGCCCGCTATGCCGGGCCCGTTACCGAGCACTCCGACAATTTTTCTCTCTGGAACAGCAGGGTCAATCCCATCAACTGCGTCAATTACGGCCCCAAACGGGATGTGCTTGGAGAATGCGCCCGCGCTTTCCGCAAGCGGGGGATCCGTCTTCTGACCACGTTCCATCACCAGTGGCTGTGGGGATGGTTTATGTCTTCCGACCCGGACGCGGACGTGTACGATCCGGCAAACGAGATCTACTACGGCAAGTCTCTCCCGCTGGAAACCAACCGGTACGCCCCCTACAGACTGCCTGACGAGGCGTTCAACAAAATGTGGATCGACAAGGTAATGGAAGTGGTGGACAACTATGATCCGGATCTGGTCTACTTTGACAGCCGTACCAACATCATCTCCGAAAAATACCGCTGGGAGGCGGTTTCCCATATGTATGGGAAAAAGAAAGACCTGATCCTCTCCCACAAACAGGAAGATTTTCCGGAGAATGTGGGGATTCTGGATATTGAATGCGGCGCGTTTGAAGAGATCAAGCCTTTCCCCTGGCAGACAGACGACCGGCTGGAGGACAATGTGACCTGGTGCATGGTGCAGGATCCCAAATATAAATCGGCTACCCGCATCATCCATCAGCTTTGCGATATCGTATCCAAAAACGGAAACCTGCTGCTGAACGTAGGGCCCTATGCTGACGGATCTTTCCATGAAGACGCCAAAAGGATCCTGTTTGAGATCGGCGACTGGTTAAAGATAAACGGCGAGGCCATTTACGGCACCCGCCCGTTTGTGATCTCCGGGGAAGGCCCCAGCACTGTAAAGGATGTGGATTACAACATCGATATGGTCAATGCCCAGCTGGAAAACCAGGCGGGGGACGCGGGGGACGTGAGCCTTACCACATTTACGGATGAGGATTTCCGCTTTACCACCAAAGGCTCCACGCTCTACGCCATTGCAATGGGATGGCCCAAAGACCGTACCCTCCGCATCCACACGTTAAAAGCAGGCGGAAACAAAGACCACATCCGCTCCGTAACGCTGCTGGCCTCCGGGCAGTCCCTTTCTTTTGACCAGACGGACACGGAGCTTATCGTCCGGCTGCCGGAAAAGAAACCATGCGATCACGCCTACGCGCTGAAGATTGAATAAACAATACCAAACAGCAAAAAGAAGCCTTCGCAAAACAAAGAACCCCTTTTGTTTTGCGAAGGCTTTTTTAATTCATGATTTTACAGGGCTTATAGCCCAAGCGGACAGCCCAAGCCTACCGCCCTGCGGACGGCCCGGGAGACGGCGCCGGGATGGGCTCGGGCGAAGCCTCCGGCACCGGCGCGATGGCGGCGGGCACCGCTGTGGCAGGGGCAGGCGTCTCAGGCGCGGCCGTAGGCGTGATCTCGTCCTTGTAGACCAGTCTTCCCTGCAGCACCAGACGGTAGTCTCCCCCGGCGCTTGTACAGGTACAGAGGGTGATGATCTCATCGGTATCGGCAGGCGTCACCCCTGTCTCATACTTGGTCTGAGATTTCATTTTCTGCAGATAGGCCGTGTACTCCGGCCCCGGAGCCGCAAACCAGGTAAAGGTATCCGATGTATAAAGGGTCTCATGGACGCTGAAGATCTGATAACGGTATTTGCCGTTTGGCGTATAATACCAGAAAAACTCATTGCCTGGAAAATACGCGGCGTCCTTGTATTTCCGAAGAGATCCGAACATGGTGCCGTTTCTCATGTTGTGGCCGTAAATGATCGTATTGGTATGGCTGTGGCCGTCCCTGATCATACCCTCCACATAGATCTCGCCATAAATGTCCGACGCGCCGCTGATGTCATGCTTCAGATAAAAATCACTGCCCGCCCGGTACAGCACCGGATAACTTACCACAGGAAGGGTTTCAAATTCCAGATAACCGATCACTTCGCTGTTCTTTGCTTTCCAGGCGGCAAAATCCACGTTTCGGATGGCGTAATTGGGATTCAGGGGGATGGGATAGAGAAAACCGGACCGCAGGGCCGCAAGTCCCCCGTTTACGTCGGTCAGATACCTGGGCCAGTTTGGATCCTCCGGCCGCCAGGGCCCGTCCTCCTCAAACGCCATATGGAGATACCGGTAATGCGGCAGCTCTTCATCGATCATTGCCTGAATAAACGGATCTCTTTGTCCCGGCTTCAGGAAATAATTGTATAGCTCCAGTCCCATCAGGACAACGGCGCCCACGATCACCACCGCCAGGCAGACGACAATGATCTTCTTTCCCCTACTCAATGTGCTTCATCCTTTCGTAACTAATGTCTGCTGTACCTCCGCAAAAGAGGCAGCAGTTCTCCCAAAACCTCCATACAGTACCGGACTTCCTCCTGTGTGTTATAGACACTGAAGCTGAACCGGATGGTGGCGTCCAGAAGCGCTTTTTCCAGACCGATGCTCTTCAGCGTTTCGCTGATCCCCGGTTTATTGGACGCGCAGGCGCTTCCTGAGGACACATAAATTCCCTTGTCTTCCAGGGCATGCAGCAGTACCTCGCTTCGGATGCCCCGAAAGCTGGCGCTGACAATATGGGGCGCCCCCTCTCTTTTTTCCGGCCCGTTCACCGTAACGCCCTCCAGCCGCGAAAGTCCGTCCAGAAAAGATTCACGCAGACTGTACAGCCGCTCCCGCTTTTCTTCCAGGTTTTCATAGCATTCCTTTGCCGCCTGGGCAAATCCGGCGATACCGGGAACATTTTCCGTTCCGGAGCGAAGATTTTTCTGCTGTCCGCCTCCAAACAAAATGGGGCGGATCTTTGTTTTCTCATTTACATACAAAAGGCCGATCCCTTTGGGGCCATGAATTTTATGGCCGCTTGCGGACAGCAGATCAATGCCGGTCCGCTTTGGGTACAGCCGGAATTTTCCAAATCCCTGCACGGCGTCCACATGAAACAGACAGCCGGGACAGCGGGTCCTGATCCGGGACGCGATCTGTTCCAGAGGCTGCAGAGACCCGATCTCATTATTGACCATCATCACGGAGACCAGAATGGTCTCTTCCGTAAGGGCATTTTCCAGAGCCTCCAAAGACACAACGCCTTTCCCGTCCACCGGCAGCGCCGTAATCTCAAATCCAAGCTCCCGCAGATGGTCCATGGCCGCGCTGACGGATGGATGTTCAATGGCCGTGGTGATCAGATGCTTTCCGGCCCTCTGATTGGCAAGCGCCCCGCCGATAATGGCCAGATTATTGGATTCCGTGCCTCCGGACGTAAAAAACAGTTCTTTTTCCTGTACTTTCATAATGGAAGCCAGCGCCGTCTTTGCTTCCCTGACGCAGTTTTCCGCCTCCATGCCCAGTTTGTGCAGGGAGGAGGGGTTGCCGTACTGTTCCGTCATCACTTTCTGCACTGTCCGCGCCACGGTTGGGCTGCAGCAGGTAGTGGCCGAGTTGTCAAAATAGATTTCCATGAATGTTCCTTTCTGAATGGGGGAACGCGGTCAGCTCTCCAGCGCAAACATCAGCACCGAAAGCGCGCAGAGCCCTGCCGTTTCCGTCCTGAGAATTCTTTTTCCCAGGGAGATGGGAGCCACTCCCCGTTCCCTGGCCAGATCGATCTCTCGTTCGTCAAAGCCGCCTTCCGGCCCGATAAAAACCCCTATGGACATTCCGCTTTTCAGCGTGCCCAGGATCTTTCTTGTTTCTTCCATGCCCGTTACCCGCTCATAGGGGATCAGGCTTTGATCCAGCTTTTGTCCGTAGTCAAATGCCTGAGCCAACGTCATTACCGGCATGACCCGGGGGATCATGGCTCTTCCCGACTGCTTTGCCGCGCTTTCCGCAATGGCCTGCCACCGTTTCAGCCTGGCCTCCTGTTTTTTGGAATCCATCTTTACAATGGTGCGCCCGGTGATCACGGGAATGATCTCATAAGCCCCAAGCTCCACCGCTTTCTGAACGATCCAGTCCATCTTGTCCGCCTTGGGCAGTCCCTGAAAGAGATACAGCCGGGAATCCAGTTCCCTGATCTCACTGGTTTTTTCCAGAATGTCCAGCAGGATCTCATCCGGTAAAAATTCCCGGATCCGGCACAGATAGCCGTGGTAATTGCCGTCATAGATCTGCAGCTGCTCTCCCGGCTTCATCCGCAGTACATTTTTGATATGATTTACATCGCTTCCGGTGACCGTCACCGTATGTTCCCCGATCTGCTCCGGCCGCGCAAAAAACTGATTCATTCCGTCACCCCGCCTGATCTTCAGGCCCGTCTGGCCGTAATGCCGACCCAGTCGTTCTGCCTGGTCACTTCCTCAATGGCAAATCCGTTTTCCAGAAGAGCCCGGCATACTTCCTCTTCCTTTGTATTTAAAATCCCGGAAGTCAAAAACAATCCGTTTTTTTTCAGATGGGCTCCCGCCACCGACGCCAAAGATACGATCACATCCGCCAGAATATTTGCCACAACCACATCATAACAGCCGTATCCTGCCTTTTTGGCGGTCTCCTGTCCCTCCAGCAGATTGCCCTGAAAAACCTCATACCGGTATGAAGGGATCTGATTTGCATTCATATTTTCAGGCACCGCGGCCACAGCCGCCGGGTCAATGTCAACAGCTACCGCCCTGGCAGCTCCCAGCTTCAGCGCCAGAATGGAAAGGATCCCGCTCCCGCAGCCTACGTCCAGCAGCGTTGTCTGCTCATTTACATGTTTTCTCAGCTGCCTCATGGCCAACTGGGTAGTCTCGTGCATTCCGGTGCCAAAGGCGGTTCCCGGATCGATACGGATCAAAAACGGATACCGCTCTTTTTCCTGATCTGTTATCTCATGCCAAGATGGTATGATGTATACATCATCTACTGTAAAGGGGTGAAAAAATTGTTTCCAATTGTTGATCCAGTCCTCATCTTCCGTTACGTCCCGTACAATGCGGCAGCTTCCCGCATCCGCGTAAGACGCCAGCAAAGCAAGCCCCTGCCGGACCTGCTCCAAAAGGGCGGTCTCCTCTGCCCCCTCTTCCAGATAAAAACTCACATACGCCTTTCCGTCGTCTCTGGGCAGCTCAGGCAGGATGTCGATATACAGCTGTTCCTTTTCTTCCCGTGTGATCGGCTGACGGTCCTGAATCTCCAGCCCCTCAATGCCAAGCTCTGTCAGCATTCCGCAGACCAGATCCTCTGCCTGTGTAGTTGTCTCCACGGTAAATTTCGTCCATTTCATGGTCCTTTTTCCTGTCCTTGCCGTCGTTTTTTATGGGGGCGCCTCTTTGGCTGCTTATGGGTCATTATATCAAATATCCCGTTTTGTGACAACTGTTTCGGCCAGGTTTCTGTTTTTTTCCATGGATTGCTTTTTTTGTCATTGTCTGTTACAATAGATTCCGTTAACCGCTTTTATCATGCAAAGGAGTATCAGATGAGTACAAAGATTCCCATAGAGATCTCTGCGAGACATGTCCATCTTTCGCAAAGTGATTTTGAATATCTGTTTGGAAAGGGCGCCCAGCTGACGCCCGCAAAAGAACTGAGCCAGCCCGGCCAGTATCTTGCCAAGGAGCGCATCACCATTATCGGCCCCAAAGGCCGGTTTGAAAACATTGCGGTTCTGGGCCCTTTCCGTAAGGAAACCCAGGTGGAGCTTGCCATCACCGACACGAGAAAATTCGGCGTCAAAAGCGTGATCCGCCAGTCCGGCGATATCGCGGACACCCCCGGCTGCACCCTGTCCGCCAACGGAAAAACCCTGGACATTCCAAGAGGGGTCATTGTTGCCAAACGCCATATCCACATGACGCCCAGCGACGCCATCCGCCTTCATGTGGCGGACAACGACGAAGTGTTTGTCATTACGGAAAGCTATGAACGGGCGCTGATCTACGCGGATGTGGTAGTCCGCGTACACAAAGACTTCCGCCTGGCCATGCACGTTGATACCGACGAGGGCAACGCCTTTGCCAGCGATGACAACCCCTACGGCGTCATCCTCAAACTGTTTGACGGCAGCGCCTACAATCTGCATATGTGGGCGGAAGAACTGCTGGAGGGGATCCAGCGTTAGGTTCTGTTTTTCAGCAGTTTTTTGATCTTTGCAAGGGGAATCTGGATCCAGGGCCGGATGGGCCGAAGCAGCAGCCACAAACCGGCGGCTCCCCGGTACAGGGGATTTTTTACGGAAACAGTTTTCCCCTTTCTCACAAAAGCTGTCAGCACGCCTCTGATCTGATCCGCCTCCAGGGGGCCCTCCACTTCCGTCTGATTATCTCCTACGAAATAAAACCCTTCTCCCTTTTTTTTCCATATGCGGTGCAGCACCAGGATGCTTTCTTTCCGCCTGTAAAGCGCCACGTCTCCCCGCTTCAGTCCGGCAGGATCCGCGGGAGCGATCACCGCCTGATCCCGGCCGGGAGTAAACAGCGGATACATGCTGAATCCCCGGGGCGACACCTGCACAGTCTTTCCTTCCATCAGCAGCTTTTCCAGGTCCATTGGGATGGCTTCTGTCATTTCTTTTTCCATAAAATTTTCATTCCCGTTTTCCGGCAGCTTTGCTTTCTGCCTTTATTGATAAGAATATTGTAGCATTCATTCAAAAAAAATGCTATAATGGTTTTATCTATTTGGGGGGATCACTCATGAGAGCCAATCAGGATTATCTGTTAAAAGAAATCACCGGCATATACTATCTGCTCCCCTACGGGCAGAATATCGCCGATCTGAAACGGGGCATCCGGATCAATGAAACCGGCGCTTACATCTGGACGCTGCTGCAAAACGAGCAGGATCCGGACACGCTTCTGGATTGCCTTGCCCATCGCTATCAGGCTTTTCAAAAAGACCGGGCAGTGCTGGAAAAGGATATGGGACGGTTTCTCAATCTTTTGCGTACATACGGGATGCTTTTGGACGATTCTCTTCCGGAGGCCGCCAATGAGCCCTGCTTCTGCTGTCTGAAGATCGGAGGCCTTCACATCAGCCTCTGCGGACCGGAACCGGTTTTCTCAAAAGACTTTTTTCCCTATCGGACAGATCTGACGGATCACGGGGATCTGAACGTACAGGTTCATATCGGAGCGCCCCGAAAAACCAAAAACGGCCCTCTGATCCTCCGGAACAGAGAGCTGATTATCTGTGATCTGGACAGGGAATACCTGATCCTGTTTCCAAAAGCCGAACAGATCGTGGAAGCCCACCTTTCCAAAGAGGGCAGCCGTATTGATTTTTACTGCCGTCCGCCTTTTTCGGAGTCTCTTGCGGCAGATCTGTTTCACGCCATCCGGCTGGCATTTTTGTATCTGGCGCAAAAACACGGGCTGTTTGCGCTGCATTCGGCTTCCGTTCTGTACAAAGAACGGGCATGGCTGTTTGCCGGCCACTCCGGCATGGGCAAATCCACTCATGTCAAGCTCTGGAACCGGCTTTACGGCGTTCCTGTCCTGAACGGAGACCTGAATCTGCTGGTCATGGAAAAGGGCGTTCCAAAAGTATGCGGTACTCCCTGGTGCGGCACTTCCGGCATTTCCGATCCCCAGAATCGCCCTTTGGGCGGCATCATTCTTCTTGGACGCTCTGTGGACAATGTCTGCGAAGAGCTGTCTCCCGATGAAAAAGCGCTGCTGATCATGCAGCGCCTGATCTCTCCTTCCTGGACGGAAGAACTGTTTGATCGCAATCTTGCTTTTTCCGAAGAACTGGCCGCGCACACGGCTGTCTGCCGTCTGCGCTGCAACAAGGAGCCCTCCGCGGCCAAAACCGCCAAGGCATGGGTGGATCATATCCAGCCGGGCCCCGCTTCCTGACAAACCGGGTCTTTTCCGGTCTTATAAAGGCTTTTATGCGCCCACAGCCCAGGGCGCATATTTTTTTACCGCCCAGGCAGGCAGAGCGAGAAGCGCTGCCGACAACACCATACAGCAAACAGGCAGGATCCACTGACTGGCAATCCCCACCCGCTGACAGACTCCATAAAACACAATGCGGACCACGCCCCCAAAGGCGTAATAAAACAACGTATTGGCTCCCAGAAAAGACAGGATTTTTCGAAAGCCGGTTCCGGCAAGCCGCTTTGCCCCGTAAAGCACAGGCAGCAGAATCACCAGAGACAAAACAAAAAAGCACAGCGGCGCCGGAAAACGCTGGGCATGAATGTCCGTCCCGCCCGGCGAAACTAACACCAGAGCCACATACGCCGCCAGAAGAAGCAGGATCACCGCCGGCTTCTCGGCTTTTTTTCGGATCGGTTCTTCATACTGTCTGTACAGATACCCAAGAGCCATATAAAACACCATTGCGCAGGCAAGCTCCAGCTGCCAGACGCATTTCACCTTCCAGACGCACATATCCAAAGCTCCCAGTATCATCAGCCCAAAAGACAGGCCCAGCAAAAGGGCGTCTTTCCAGCGCCCGCCAACCTTGTCCCGCGCCTTTATGAGCCCGTAAAACAGCAGGGAGCTTACAAACAGACAGGACACAAACCACAGTTCGTCGTCACGGCAGCAGATCTGCAGGAGAAACCCGATCACTCTGCCCTTTAAGCTGCCGCCGCCCATGACATAAGCCATGGCCACCCGTATGAACCCCAGTACAAAAAAAGGGATCAGAAGCCTTTTTGCCTTGTTCTTCAAAAAAGCGGAAAAACTGCTTTTTGTGGAAAAGGTGTAGCCGGAAGCAAAGAAAAACATGGTCAGAAAAAAGGGCGTGAAAAATCGCCTGTAAAGCTCCGGCGGATAGCTGTGGCTCAAGATCACACAGAGGATCAGGATCCCTTTCAGCACATCCAGCCATTGGATTCTGTTTTTTTCCGTTTTTTTCATTTCCTGTTCCATGTGGTTTTCCTTTCCTGATCTTTCCGGCCCCGGGATCAGAAATCCCGCACCATTCTGTCAATCTCGTCCTCATTTAACAGCACGCATTTCCTGTCCCGGATGGCGTATACCCGATTGCAGATATTTAAAACGGTAGGCCTGTGGGTAGTCACCACACAGGTACGGGGATAGCTGTCCCGCATAATATTTTTCAGAACTTTCCGTTCTGTGGCCACGTCCAGAGCCGAGGTGGCCTCATCCAGAAGCAGCACCGGTGATTTGCGCAGAAGCGCTCTGGCAATGGAAAGCCGCTGGGCCTGTCCCTCGGAGAAACCGCCGCCCCGCTCCTTGATTACGCTGTTGATCCCGTCGGGAAGCTTTTCCACAAACTCCCAGGCGCAGGCCATCTTTAAGACTTCCTCAATTTCCTGATCGGTCGCGTCCTCTTTTACGTTCCGCATGTTTTCCGCAATGGTTCCCGAAAACATGGTATTGCCCTGGGGCACATAGGAAAACAGCTTTCTGGTAGAAGGCCCCAGCGGAATCTCATCGGCAAAGGTCTCCCCTTTTCTTCCGCCGCACACCGCCGCCATGCCGTCCTGAGCAGGTATCAGCGACAGCAGCAGGCGGAGCATGGTAGTCTTTCCCTCTCCCGAGGGCCCTACCAGCGCCACCACCTCATGGGGATCCGCCTTCATGGACGCGCCGTCAAATACAAGGGTGCCTGTTTTGTATGCGTATTTCACCTGATCCAGACGCAGGCTGACCCCTTCTTCCCTGTGCTTTTCCGCGAACCGCAGCACCAGATCGTCATCGCTGTAGTCCTCCCGGGGCATTTCCACAATATCCATAAGACGTCCGGCGGAAGTGGTAAGCCCGATCACCCCGGGCACAAGGGAAGTCAGATTGTGAAGAGTCCCGGTAAGCTGGCCGGACAGGCCCAGGAACATGGTCATGGTACCGTAGCTGATGGCCCCGCTCCAGACCCGGTAAATCCCCCAGCCGTAAGAAAGATAGGACACCACAAGGCCCACGGTGTTCAAAAGCAGGGAGGTTCCCATAGACATTTTCTGAAAATCCAGCTTCATGTGAATGTAATCCTTTTGCAGCTGTTTCAGATTGGCAATATACAGACGGATCAGGTCAAAGGCCTTGATGGTCTGAATATTGGAAAAAGCTTCCTGATTAAACCCGGACATTTTTGCCGCCATGGCTGCGCTGCGCTTGTTATTATTGACCATACGCCGCATCAGCGTCTTGGACAGCAGCAGGCTTACCGGCATGCCCAGAAAAGCAAACAGGGCAAAGGTCCAGTCGTGATAAACCACCATGGCAAAGGTACTGATAAACCGGAACAGATAAATAATGGTATTGGGAATAAAGCTCAGCACACCGCTGGAAATCGTGGAAGCGTCGGAGCTCCACCTGGTCAGCAGATCTCCCGTATGATAGTTGGTGAGAGATTCCCAGTCTGTTACCAGGATCTTTTCAAAAATATCCGCCTTGATCTCCGAATCCACCCGCATGCTGACCCAGGTGGACGCGTAATCCGAAAGCATGCTCAGCAGCGTGGTGACCACATTCAGAACGATCATAGTCACAAAGGTTTTGACCACTTCTCCGGTCTGTCTTCCGGTAATGATATCCACCAGATCCTTGGATACCAGGCTGGTGATCAGACCGATCACGGTGCCGACCAATCCAAGAGCCGTATAAAATACCATGGCAAGCCAGTATCGCTTCGCATATCCGTAAATCCACCTGATCTGCTTTCTCATCTCCTGGAGCCTGCCTGCCCGGATACGGGAAAAGATAAATTTCAGCTTTTCTTTCATGAATACGCCATCCCCAAATACACAAAAAAAGGCGCTGCAAAACGGGAACTTTCTCTTTTTCCCAATTTTGCAGCACCCGTCTGATCATTTGAAACCGTCAGGCTTCAGCAGCATCGCCAAACCCCGTAACGATTAGTCAAGTTTGCCCTGTACGTTGGTCTCATGCAGGCAGGTGATCGTGGCGCCTGTGCATGCGAGAGCTCTTGTAGTCGCTTCGTCGCCGGTGCTGACCCATACCTTGTAGGTCATGAGATCGCCGGACTTATATGCGTCTGCAAGCAGCGTTCTTGTAATGGTAACCGTGTTGCCGCTCACCTGCGTGTCAAACTCTGAACACGCGTTTGACAGGTTGGCACTGAATGTAAGCACAACTGTGGTAGAACCGGAAATGTGCTCAGCAGCAACATTGTGCGTACAACGAATCTCAAACACCTTATGGCTTCCATTCCAAGCCTGAACAGCCACCGGATTAACGGTCCAGCAGTTTGTGGAGCTCTGGGCGCCGCTGGCGGCGTATACGCCCTCTGCCAGTTCATCATTGGCAACCACAACAGGGGCTTCATACTTGTTCATTTTAATTCCTCCCAAAACAAAACTCTCATAAAACTCTCATACAGGCCGAAACAGTTCGGCCTTTTACTTCCAATAAACATCTCACCCATGACGCTCTCGCGCCGACTTTCCATTACATGTTCCAATCAGTTACAGGATCGTTGGGCCCATAGCCCTTTGCCTCCCATGAGGGTTTCCGCTTGCCATTGTCTACATCATAGCTGGACGCGTTGCCGGATTCAACATAGTGGGTTGTCAACCCACAGGCATCCGCTGTGAAAGCGGGACAGCCAAGGCAGCCAAACTGCTGCTTGTAGCCACGGGTTACCCCTGCCCAGTCAGAATAGTCAGGTGCCTGATAAGTTCCCTGCATGTAAATGCTGTCGCATCCGATGGCATTTTCCACAGTACCGCTGGCGGCGTATACGCCTTCTGACATTTCTTCGTTGGCCATTACAACAGGCGCTTCGTATTTCCTCATTTTAAATTCCTCCCCTCTCCAATATTTCACCCATAAGCATCTATAATTGTATTTATTATATAATAAATCATCATTCTCTGTCAACAGTCCAAAGCCGGGTTTTCCATTTTTTTCCGACTCTTTTTTCTTTTTCAGAATCCCAAAAAAGGCCTGCCGTCTACTGTTCAAAAAGCCGGAGCTTTTCCATGAGCTTACTGCGGCTGCCCGCCTTTTTCAACACTTTGATGGTGGAAACGTTCCGCAGTTTTCTGTTGTTGCGGAGAAAACGGATCAGGGTCATGATCCAGAGCGCCGGCCAGCAGACAAGGATCCTGCCTGCCTTTGGATAATTCAGGTGCATCTGATGGTGAAACTCCCGGATGTAATCAGTGAGGGAGGATCCCTGCATCATCACCATCCGCTCCCCGCTGCCTTTTCCAAACTCCTCCGCCTCCATGACTTCTTTCATGAATTCCGCCGCCATGGAATCCTCTTTGAGCATAAAGGATACGTTTTGGGGACTCATACCCAAAAACTCCACGCAGGAGGCCGTGATCAGCTCCGCGAACCTTTCCACGCCGCTTTCTCTGGCCAGCCCCGCGAAAAGCTCCTTTTCCTCTTTTGTCCAGGGCTGGTTCCAAAGCACCGCCCAGTCGCAGAGAAGCTTCAGTCCAAACCCCGCGTAGAGGAAATGCTGCAGCATGTGCAGCAGCAGCTGAAAGGCCTGATAAGGCAGATCCAGCATGGGCAGAGACACTCCCATGATCTCCTGCCGGTGGGTATTTTTCAGAAACTCCTGCTCTTTCTGACGTAAATATCCGTTGATCTTTTCATAGGCAAAGGGTTCCGCCACCATCACATGCAGTTCCACATCAATGCCGTCGGGCGAAATCCATACCAGATGGTGATTGGCATGCTGGGTGTCCGACACCCGAAACCCGGCGTCCTCCATGATCCTGCGGATCAGCTTTTTATTTGCGGAGGACGGGATCATAATATCCACGTCTCCGGACTTGCGAAGCTCCGGAACCGGATAAAAGACCGCTGCCGTTACCCCTTTCAGCACCACTGCCGGCACCTGATGTTTTTCCAGAAGCCCCGCCACATATCTGGTGAGAAACAGCAGGCGGTAGGACTGATAAACCGTCTTTCTGCTGATTGGGGCCACATACTCCTGCCAGCATTGGTCCGGCCGGCTTTCTTCTTCAAAAACATCGTACAGCAGGGAAAGCACCGTATGCTTTTGAGCGGCGGAAAGGACTTTTGCCCAGGAGACCCCGGGGAACTCCGAAGCCCGGCGGCATCCGCCGTTCAGGGCGCTTTGGAGCAGGGCAAACAGGCAGCATTCTTCTCTGCTGAAAGTTACGCTCATGACTGTTTCTCCTTCCCGTTTGTGTTTTCCGTATCTTTGCTGTATCGGGAATTGGTGATCTTCCCGTCAATGTTCAGATTCCGCAGCAGCCGGATTCCTGCCGCGAACAGCAGATACCCATGGAGGGAAAACAGCCGGGCGGCAGCCGGGATCAGAATCTTCCAGGACCGGGCCTGAATCTCTTTTGTGTGCTTTCTCCCTGCCAGATCCTTCATGGCCTTTTTTACATAGGGATTTTTTCCGTATTCTTTCAGCGCCTTTGCGGAAGAGCGTATGCCATGCTTCTGAAACTGCAGCTCCTGCTTGACAAGGAAAAAGCTGCCAAAGAAAATATGGAAAGCGGGGAGATCCTCAAAAGCGCCCTCCATTCCTTTTTTCTTCAGATCCTCCCGGAAATCGGTGGCAATGGAAATCCACACCGGCACAAAATTTTTTTTGTACCGGAACGTAACCGACTCTTCGTTTACCCGATACAGATATACGCTGTCATCCACAAACGCGTACCGGGGCCGGCAGGCGCAGCAGGCCATATTGTGGGCCTTGTCCTGAGTGAAAGGATACGCTTTGCAGAAAAGGCCGTTTTCCTCCAGAAAGCTTTTCCGGTAAAGCTTTCCCCAGTTGTAGGCAAGATGTCCGTACATATAAAAGCCCTTAAACCGGAAGTCCACGCTCTCCGTATAACTGCCCTCCCGCAGATGATGGTGATTTACCTGGCTGATTTCGTGGTCATGAAACCGGCGAAAGCTGCCGGTGACAATATCCCCGCAGGTCTCCTCCGCCCGCTCCGCCAGGCAGCGGACCGCGCCGGGGCCGTCCAGGCAGTCGTCAGAATCCAGAAACATTACATATTTTCCGGAAGAAACTTCCATACCGGAATTTCTTGACAGGCCAAGTCCCCTGTTGGTCTGATGCACCACCTTCACATGGGGATATTTTTCCCCGTAGCCGTCGCACAGCGCGGGACAGTTGTCCGGAGAGCCGTCGTCTACCAGGATCACCTCCAGGGCGGGATAATCCTGGGACAGCACGCTGTCCATACAGGCCGCCAGATAGGGCTCCGTTTTATATACCGGAATGATAACGCTTACCAACGGATCTTTCATCTTCATCATGCCTTTCTTCTCAATCCTGTTGTCTGGTTGCAAAAGCATTGTCAAGCCTGACCAAATCTGCTATGCTAAAAGCAGATCTGCCAGAAAGGATGCCTGACCAATGACCAAAAAAGATACGATTATGATATTTCAACAGCCGGAGCTGTATTTTTTTCCTTTTTACAAAGATCTGGTGTTTGCCCCTTTCGGAATCCCGGAAAAAAGCTTCCGCTACCTGCTCTACAAAGGTCTGTATCTGCTGCGCATTCCCCTTTACACCAGATTCTGGGGGGACTGGAAAAACCATCTGAAAGAGGCCGGGCAGGTGATCATTTTTGACTACGGCTATCAGCGGGGCATGGAAACCTACATCCATAAGGTCAACCCTGACTGCAAAGTATCCCTGTTCTTCTGGAACATTGTCAATGCCCGTCAGAAAAACCATAAGCTGTTTACGGACAAGTCCGCCATCTATTCTACCGACAAAGGGGACTGCAAAACCTACGGCTTCCGCTACCAGCACATGTTCTATCCCCGGGAATTTTATACTCCCTACAATCCCGACTGCGGGAACCGCCTTTTTTTTATCGGCCAGGACAAAGGCAGGGGGCCTTACATCTTGTCGCTGAAAAAAGCCCTGGAACAGGCCGGCATTGTCTGCGACATCCGGCTGCTTTCCAAGTCCAAAGGCGCCGCTTATCGAAACAGCCTTAGAACGATTCTTACAGACCGCTCCATTCCCTATGAAGAATACTGCCGGATTCTTTCCGGCTGCGGCATTCTGCTGGACATCAATCAGGAGGGGCAGACTGCCCTCACCATGCGGGTGATGGAGTCTGTTTTCTTTTCCAAAAAGCTGATCACCAACAATCAGGATATCAGGTCCTATCCTTTCTATGAGGAAAACAACATTTTTCTGCTGCCGGATGACCGGACGCTCCCCGACCCGAAAGACCTGGCGCGGTTTCTGGAGGCTCCGTTTGTTCCCTACAGCAGTGAGGTGCTGGATTCCTTAAGCTTTCAGCACTGGAAAGACGGCTTTGCCCGTTGATCAGGACGCCTGTTTTTTACCAAGCTGCTTTACCAGGCCCACAATGCTCTGAAACCGCCAGGTTCTGCAGAAAAAGAGTCCGTTGACGCACAGAGGCAGCAGACAGGCAAGCAAAATGATCAGCACAAAATGCAGAAAACTTCCGGGATGGTACACCTTTGTGGTCACCAGATACACAAGGGCCGTTTCTCCCACAGAAAGCAGCCCGTACTGCAGCATATCCCACACATATGCTCCCGCGGGCATTTTTACATACTGGGTAAAAAAGACCCGGATCCGGTAGACCATCTGCAGGAAATAGGAGGCAAACGTCCCAATGAGCACCCCGGGAATCCCCAGCGGCTTTACAAGCGCCAGGGACAGTACCAGGTTCACCACCGCCACCAGAATGGAAATGTTCCGCTCTTTGTTGAACAGCCCGGTGACGCCCATCATCATCTGCAAAGGCAGCCCCAGGGTCAGCAGGCAGAAGTTCGCGGCGCACATGGCGGTGACGCCCAGATCCATTACATAGCTCTGATTCAGCCAGAAATCCGATACAAAAGGCGTGATCAGCCCGAAAATGCCTGCCGACGCCACAGAAGCAATGACAAAAAACAGAAAAGTGATCTGCCGCAGCACCTGACTGTCTTTTTCCCGATTTCCCTCTATGAACATGTGCCCTACGCTTGGCTGAATGGCGTTGGACAGCGCCATCACGATGTTGGTCAGAGACTGGGTTACCAGACAGTAATTATTGTACAGACCTGCCGTCCACACGCTGATAAATCCGGAAATGATCAGATTGTCCGTGGACACCAGGATCTTGGTGGACAGCCTTGTAACAAAAATATCCTTAATGTTGTGAAATACTTTTTTCACGATGTTCCTGTGCAAAGGCTCCCGCCGAAACTCTTTCAGGTAAGGATATTTCCGGTTCACATACCAGGATATCCACAGATTGCTTACCGCTTCCACCAGAATGTTGACGGCCAGCGCCGCCGGGTAATTTTTCGTAAACGTGATCAGCAGGATTACCGCCGAATAATTCAGCACGTTGACGATCAGCGCCACGATGCTTACCACATACTCTTTCTGATCGGCGATCAGAATGGACCTGCGGTAGGAAAGCAGATAGGAAAGCACGGTTCTGATCAGCCACAGCAGGTAGATCATGCGCACATATTCCAGGGAAAAGCTGCTGTTTTTTAAAAACAGATGGATAAAGGGCATCATGATCAGCCCAAGGACCGTAATGATCAGGGCAAAGACATAATAGGCCTTCCGGTAAAAATTCATCAGGGTGGCGATCTCATGGGGATCCTCCCGCTCCAGCGCCCCATACAGATGGTAGACGATGGCGGAAGCCACACCCAGCTCTGTCACCGACAGCATGGCGATCACATTGGAGATCACCCCGTTCATTCCTACCAGTTCGGCACCCATACGCAGGTTCATAACCCGCTGGCTGAAAAAGCCCACCAGGATCAGGATCACCTGTCCCAGCACGCTGAAGAAACTGTTTTTTAAGGCTTTTTGCACTCGCATAACTGTTTCAAAACTCCGTTCCAATTTTCCAGAATCGCGTCCATCCGGAATTTTTCCATTCCTGTCAGGGTCTGTTCCGCCATGTTCTCTCTCAGCTGTTGGTCATCCAAAAGCATGCCGATCTTCTTTTCCATCTCCTCACAGTCGAAAGGAGGGATCAGATATCCGTTCACGCCCTCTGATATGATCTCTCCGGGCCCTGTCCGGATATCAAAGCTGACGCAGGGCAGCCGGTTGGTCTTTGCCTCCAGCAGGCACATGGGCAGTCCCTCCTGCCGGGAGGTCATGACAAACAGACGGGCTCTCTCCAGGTATCTGTCTACGTCAGATACGGTGCCGGGCAAAAGCAGCCGCTCTTCCAGCCCGTTTTCCCGGGCGGTTCTAAGCAGCATTTCCCGGTCTTCCCCGTCCCCAAGCACATACCATTTCCAGTCTGTGTGGTTTTTCAGAACCTGAGGCGCGATCCGGGCCAGATAATCTGTCCCTTTTCTGGGGATCAGCCGTCCCACGGTGACGATCCAGTTTTCCCTGGTCTGAGGCCGGTATTCTTTCTCCGGCTCCATAGGATTGTAGATGGCGCGGATCCGTTCTTTTCTGTCAAGACGGGTTTCATAGGCATTCCTGTCTTCCTCTGTAAGGGTGATCACATAATCCGTCCGTTTTACGCTGTAGCGGAGGATCCATTTCCGGTAAAGGGATTCCTGCTCATAAAAATAATTGAAATGCTCCCAGGATATCACCTTTGTTTTCAGTCCCCTTGTCCCCGGAATCGACAGCACATCCAATACGATATCGATGTCAATGATCACGTCGGGCTTTTGTTCTTTTAAAAATTTCCGCAGCCTTGGCAAAATCTTCAGATAGCCGGGCCCCGGCTGGATCCACCGGTCCCCCAGGGCAAAACGCCGGATCCTTTCATCCAGCGGAAAAAAGGGCTTCTTTTTTTGCTCTACAAGGCTCAAAAACAGCACCTCATAAGTGCCTTCCTGTGCCAGGCGGCTGGCAACCATCGCCGCTACCCGCTCTGTGCCTCCTTCTCTTGTAATATCTCCCGAAAAAAAACAGATCTTTTTCATGTTGCCTCCGTTTTGATCCCGTCCGTTATTTGTTCCATGGCCCTGCAGGCGGCGTAGTAGCTTTCCGGATCCCCGATATCCTGCCTCTTTCCGGGCATCCGGTACGCGTATACCGGTCTTTTCCCGCAAAGCCAGGACACAAAGCTTCCGGGAGCGTCCAGCCCGCAGCCCTCTGCCACAGCCTGGGGAATACAGGCCAGATCTTCGGCCCTGTAGCAGTAAAAAGGAGGCACCGCCAGATCAGACAGCGGCTTTTGGGGCTTTTCCTGCATGGTCAGGATCCTGTCCTGCCGGTCCACCTGGATAATGCCGGTCTTTTGCCGCTTTTTCAGATCCTTTTCCTGATAGCACATCACGCAGGGCGCCGATTTTTCCTGAAAAAACTCCACAAATCCCGCCAGAGAAAAATCAAGAAGATTATCCCCTGCCAGCACGAGAAAATCAGCGGGGCCCTCCTGTTCTGCCGCCAGCCGGATATCCAGCACCGCTCCCAGCCTGTTCTCATTGCACTCTGTGCCGTCGTCTATAATCTTCAGCGGCTTTTTTGTAGCCGTCTGACGCCGGGCCCAGTCCGCAAACACAGGATAAAATTTATGATTGGACACTAATACATGCTCTTCTATGGCCTCAATGGGCTCCAGACCGGAAAGAAGCCATTCCAGAATGGCGTTCTCTCCCACCTTCAAAAGAGGTTTTGGAAAATCTTTCGTCAGAGGATACAGCCTTGTGGCGTATCCCGCCGCCAGAATCACCGTCTTCATCCGGCGCCTCCTTTCTCTTTTTCAGGGCAGGGCCGCCCCATCCGCTACCCTGCAGAAGTGATAGCTGAATCTGCCCCCCATTGCCGGAAACTTTTCCAGATACCGTTTTTCCATTTCCGCCGCTACCTGCTCTTTTTTGTCCGGATCCACAAAGGCCAGATAACAGCCTTTGAATCCTGCTCCGGAAAAACGTCCGCCATAAATGCCGGGAATCTCCAGGGCGATCTGGTGCATCACCTGAAGTTCTGGGGAACCGCTTTCATAAAGCTCTATGCTGCTTGTGCCGGACTGAAAGACCAGTCTGCCAAAGGCTTCCAGATCTCCCGCCCGCCATGCCTGCACGCCCTTTTCCACACGCCGGATCTCCTGGTAATAATGGCGGGCTCTCTTGGCGAAGTTTTGAGGAAGCCGGTTCTCGTAAGCCAGAAAAACCTCCTCCTCCACATCCCGCAGCCTGGAATCCTGCCAGTGGGCATAGGGAAGCCCCGCGTATGCCTTCAGGCTGTAAGCGGCCGTCTTGCACTCATCTACCCTGGCATTATAGCTGGAATTTACAAGAGAATGGACAACGCCGGAAAAGAAAATGGCAATCTGATACGGCGGCATGCCGGGATTCTGAGGAATCAGTTCAATGGCGTCGGTTTTGGTATCCAGAAACAGCAGCTGATCCTTTTTGGAAAAGATCTCACAGCTTTGATCCAGCTTTCCCACGCGAAGCCCTACAAAATGATTTTCCGCCCACAGGGCCAGCCGCACCATCTCTCTGCCGGAAACATGGATCCCGTTTAGTTTGCACAATGTGGCAATATAGGTAATGATCACCGAGGCGGAGCTGGACAGCCCTCCAATGGGAAGCGTCCCCTCTATGGAACCGGAAAACCCTGTGTGAAGCTGATAACCCGCGTCCAAAAGAGAAGCCAGGGCCGCTCTTGCATAATCGCCCCAGTCATTTTGTTTTTTGGGATACTGCAATACGGAAAAGGCAACCTCTCCCGGGAAATTGGAGGAAATGAGCCGGACAACATCCCTGCTGTCGCCCCGCTCCTGCCAGTTGCGGCAGATTCTGGCCTTTTCTTCCTGATCGTCCGAACAGGCATATTCCAGAGTCACGCCCTGATCCAGGGCAAATCCGGTGACCAGGCCGTACTGATGATCCACATGGGCCCCCAAAGGGCAGATACGATATGGGGTAAAGGTTTTCATTGTACTCTTTTCCTTTCCTGTGCTATAATGCAGATATTCCAAAATTCCGGAGGTATTTATGAAAAAAGCCTGCTTTTGGCGCGCCGGGCTGATCCTGCTGATTGCCGCCGCGGTTTTTGCAGCCGCCGTTTTTGTTTTTTCTCACCGGCTGTCCTTTTCCTATGAACCCGTTCCCTATGAAGAGAGCAGCCGTTTGCTTTCCAACCCCTATGAGGGGTTCTATCATATCCGGGGTTATTTCCTCTCCGACGAGAACCCTGAGCTCAGCAGCCAGGTGGCCCAGCACATTGCCTGGGATGAGGAATTTTCCCTTGTCCTGCTGCAGATCAATCTGCAGAATTACCGTTCCTGTCCTTTGAGCCCCGGGGCACTCTCCCAGCTGGAGGAGATTTTTTCCGCCTGGGAAACCGCCGGCAAGCAGATGATCGTCCGCTTTCTCTATGACTGGGACGGCCAGGCAGAGCTTCATGAGCCGGACAGCGTGGCTCAGGTGATGGAGCATATGGAACAGGCAGCGGCCTGCATCAACAGGCACGCGGATCACATTTATATTCTTCAGGGCGTGTTTCTGGGAAACGTAGGGGAAATGCACAGTTCCGCCCTGCTGGATGACGATTCCATGACCAGGCTTGCAGGGCACCTTGCGTCCCTGACCGACCCCTCTGTCTTTTTGTCTGTCCGCACTCCCGCCCAGTGGCGGGGAATCACGGGGAACCGGGAGCTTCCCGATCCGTTTCCCGCCTTTTTGTCCTCCTCAGACAACCTGACAGGCCGGCTTGGCCTGTTTAATGACGGAATGCTTGGTTCTGAAACAGACGTGGGCACCTACAACCTGGATTCCCGCTACGCCTCTGATTCTCTGTGGGCTGAAGGGAACCGTCAGGAAGAGCTGGCCTTTCAGGAATCCCTTTGCCGCTATGTGCCCAACGGCGGCGAGGTGGTTCTGGATAATCCCTACAACGATCTGCCCGCGGCCATTTCCGATCTGCGCCAGATGCACGTTTCTTATCTGAACGCCGCCCATGACGGCGCCGTGCTGGACAAATGGAAAAACACAGTCTGTTCTGAAGCGGGCTGCTTTTTGGGCAGCTCCGGTTACGATTATATCCGCGCTCACCTTGGCTACCGGTATGTTCTGCGGGATTCCTCCCTTGAAAAGCCCAAAACGCCCGGGGACGCTCCCGTCTTTTCCCTTTCTCTGGAAAATGTGGGGTTTGCCGGCTGTCTGGTTCCGCTTCAGGCCCGGATTCTCATTTCCAACACCCAGAGCGGCCAGGAACTGCTCTGCCCCGCGGACTGGGACCTGCGGCTTCTGGAAAGCGGCGCTCTCCAAACTTATACCCTTGACCTGCCTTTGGACACGCTGCCAAAAGGCACCTACCGTCTTTTTCTGCAGCTTGCGGATCCCGCCTCCGGCCGGCTGATTCAGCTGGCCAATGAGGGAACACAGGATCAGCGCGGATTTGATCTGGGCGGGCTTACTTTGCAATAAACCTGCCAAGCTCCACCAGCTCTCCGGCGCCCTGGTTGGCAAACAAAATCGGCCTGTCCCGGGACGCGGCCTGCAAAAACAGCGAAACGGGATCTCCCGGTTCCTTTTTTTCCGGCTTTTTTGGGAAAAGCCGGTCTGCCGCCAGGCAGCCCTGAAATGTCATCTCGCCCCCCGGAGACAGCTGTCCAAGATCTCCCTCCAGAGGACAGGTTTCTTCCTGCCCGTTCCGGGCAGCGGTCAGCCACAGGGACGCCCTGCCGAAAAATTGGCCAAAGCCTGTGTTTTTTATGGTAATCCGGATCTGAATGGATCCGGTGTTTTTTTTGTCTTTTTCCGTGACCTGCACCTGCTTCACCACAAACCGGTAGCCCAGGTGCCGTTCAATATATTCATAAAGACTGAGGCCCTCATAGGGCTCCTGCGCCTGGGCCGGCGTTTCTTTCCAGCGGGCAACGCAGGCTTCTTCATAGGCCTTGTTCAGATAGCAGACATGCAGCTGTCTGAAAGTTTCCAGAATCTGCTCTCGCCCGGGCCGCAGGCCATTCAGCGCTTCTCCGCCGTTGGGGCTTCCGGCAAGATACCGGTCCGCAAAAGCGAGCTCCTCTTTCGGCTCCCAGGGCTGTTTCCAGTCTTTCCTTCCTGCACCCGGCTGTCCAAAGGTGCCAAGGTGCGTGTCGGACCCAAACATCCCGTCGTTATACAAAGCCAGCTTTGCGCCCCCAAGGGTTTCCTCTCCGCCCAGCAGACGCAGCTGGGCCGGAGTGCGCATGGCGATCCAGCAGCTGTCCCCCAGAGCGTCCCGCAGCGTCTCCCAGAGGCCGCGGATCTTCTGTTCTCCTAAATACCGGGAAGAATGCAGTTCTCCCCAGCTGCCCACAAACAATCCCTGAAACACCAGGATCTCATCAGAGATTGTCCGGACCAGGGATCCGATCTGTTTCATATGCTCCTGTACAAGGGAAAAGAAAGCCGGCTCTCTTTCCGGGCCTTTTCCCTCCCGGTCATAAACGACCCGCAGAATCATCTTTTTTTTCTGCCCGATAAAAAAGCGGAAAATGCGGCTGACACGCTCCAGCTCTTCCCCGGTCAGGTTCCGCTCCCTGCAGCAGCCGATATCCAGCAATACAAGCGCCAGCGTATCCTCCGGATCCAGACACCAGAACAGCTCCTCAAAATCCGGCTCCCTGTCTATGGAGAAAGGAAAGATACGGTACCAGCCTCTTCCGGGGTTTTGCAGCGCTTTTCCCGACTCCCGCAGCAGTTCTTTCTGAAATTTCCATTTAGGTTTTCTTGTCAGCATCATCCCTGTACGCTCCCGCGTCCGCATTCCATTTCAGCACTTTGATGCGGAACACTGTCGCCAGAATGCTGAAAAACATCCGCACCATATAAACGATGGGCTTCAAACCGGAGTGCATGCTGGTTCCTGTGGTACGAACGTGCATCACAGCCGGCACTTCCTCTACCCGAAATCCCAGAAGCAGCATCTGCATGATCATGTTGGCGTCCGGATACCGGTCGTCAAAATGGTTGTACTGGGAATAAAACAAAGCGGCGCGCCTGCTCAGGCCCTGCAGGCCTGTGGTGGGATCCATGATCTTTTTCCCGGTTCCTATTTTAATCATATTCCGGAACAGGAAAAACGCAATTTTTTTCGCGCCGGATACGGGGAAAGGCGTACTGCCTTCCACAAACCGGGAACCCAGTACGATATCCGGCTTGTTTCCGTCTTTGTCCGCGGTGGTCAGCGCCTGATACAGCACCGGAATGTTGCACACGTCATGCTGCCCGTCCGCGTCCATCTGAATAATGTACTGATATTTCCGGCGGATGGCATATTTATATCCCAGCCGCAGACCGCCGCCGTATCCCAGATTGAACACATGGGTCACAAGGGCATGTTTTCGTTCCTTTACAAGCATATTGGTGCGATCCGACGAGTGATCGTTCATCACAAGCACATCCGCGATACTGGCGATTTCCGGCTGTTCCAGCTGCTCCAGCACCTTGCCGATGCTCTGCTCCTCATTGTATGCCGGCATAATGATCAGTAAATCTTTTTTTCCCATCAGCTTCTGCCCCCTGATTGTCTAGTAATTCTAACAGCATCTGAATATCTTCCTCGTAGGCCCTCTGCTTTCCCGTGGCCGCGGCGCCGTATTTTTCCGCAAGCTCCCGGTCCCGGACCAAAAGGGTTATGGCCCTGCAGGCCTCCTCAGGCGAAAGCGGGCACAAAATTCCGTCCACGCCGTTTTCGATCTGTTCCCGGTTGCCGCTGCAGTCTGAAGCCACAATGGGTTTCCCCAGAACCTGAGCCTCCTGTATGGCAATGCTCTTACCCTCAAACCGGGTCAGATGCACATAGATATCTGCCTGAGCGTAGTAGGGAAACGGATTTTTGTCCGCCCCCAGAAGCACAAAATCCTCTGTCAAATCAAGCTCCCGGATCTGCCGTTCCAGTTCCCCCCGGAGATCTCCCTCCCCAAGTACATACCAACGCAGAGGAAGTCCGGTCTCCTTCAACAGTTTCATGGTCTCAATGGCAACGTCATAGGCCTTTTGATATACCAGCCTGCCTACCGTCAAAAGCCGTATGCCGCTGTATCCGTCCGAAAACCCGCCCTCTTCCAGGGAGCGTTTGCGGATCCGTTCCTCATTGAGCAGGTTGTGAAACACAAACGTCTTTTTCTCACATTCCGGATAGACGGCAAGAAACTGCTCCCGCACTTCCCCGGACACGGTAAAAACCCGGTCAAACCGCAGAAACACATCTTTGTCCAGAGCTCTTGTATAGCCGGCCAGCCGGTAGTCGATATGGACAAAGGCAGCCTTTCTGGCAGCCTTTACATGATCTGCCACAAAGTAGGCGGCGCCGCCTTCCAGATACGCCACTGCCAGATCGTAAGTTTCCGTCAGCACCTGGCCTCCGTCAGACAATACCCGCCACAGCAGCTTATCCGCCTGCAGTTTTCTCTTGGCGATCATTTTCCCGCCGTTTCGGATCAGATAAGGCAGGTTTTTCAGGCCGGACATTCTTGTAAAGAAGCTGCTCAGCACCTTTTTCCGAAGATGGCGCCTGCCCTCCCCGGACAGGACCGAAGACCGGCAGTACCGCTGGTTCAGCAGCTTCACCCCAGGCGGCAGATCGTCGGCCAGTTCTCCCTGATCTGTCAGCACATATACAGACAGCTCCAGATTCGTGCCCTCCAGTCTGCCAAGCAGCTCCAAAAGCGCCACTTCCGCCCCCGCGTGTCCCAATGTATTGATCACAAACAGGACTTTCTTTTTTTTCATTTTATTTGATCTCCATAATGTCTTCGCCGGTGATCTCTTCCATTTTGGTGAGCACCCGCTCCAGTTCGCAGTTCAGCAAAGACACCTGCATGGCCAGCTCCTGATTTTTTGCCATCAGACCGGACACCACGGAGCTGGAGAAAAACAGAAGCCAGATCACCACGATCCCCAGAATGATCACAACCGTACACAATTCACTGGAAATGAGCCGGCTCCAGGAAGACAGTCCGGGAACCGCTCCCAGAAGGATCAGGATCACCGAAAAAACACCCCAGGCAAAGCCGAAATTTTCACGCATCTTCTGCCTGCTGTAATACAGAAAATCCACCACCAGCAGCACAATGCCGATCACAATCACAAAAATCCTCATAATCTCCGGGCTTCCCATTTCTCTCATCCTCTCTCTTGTTGGTTGGTTTTATTCCGGATCTGCTGGTAAACATCATATACTTTTCCGGGAGGTTTCTTCCCCGCTCCCTTTCTCAGCAGAGAACCTCTGCAGAAAATATGAGTATCCAGATGCTTTGTCATCCAGCGCAGCCGCATATAGGCGGAGGTCCATCCGGCAAAGGAGCCTGCCAGCATACCGACACCGTACCAGATCTCCGGCAGCTTTGTGGCAATGATGCTTCCCACGAAAGTGACCAGAAAAAACGTCACCGCCGTCAGCACCGCTCCCCGCAGGTCGTTGAAATAATATAAAAACAGGATCTCCGCATACATCAGAAACAAAATGAAATAGCCGGCCGCCAGACAGGGATAGATCCGCATGGTCATGCCGGAAAATCCGTATCTGGGCAGGATGATAATGCACACCAGAAAGATCACCACTGTAATGATAAACTGAAGCCGCACCAGATTCATGATTTCATCGACCATCTGTCCGAACATCCGCTTTTTGGCGATCTCTATATCAGAGCCCCTGCCGCCGATTACCGCCTCCGAATAAGCTTTGTAACGCTCGTGAAAGTGCATCTCCACTCTGGAGATAAAAATGATGCTGGCGGAAATGTTGGTAAACATGGCAAGGCAGGTAGCCATATCATAAGGCTGGGCACAGACAAAGCTGTTGGCCACCTTCATTTTCAGATCCGTTGTCCAAAATACAAAATTATGCACATACAGTCCAAGGGTATAGAAAAAGTTGGTCACTACCAGCTCCCAGTAGGAGCCGAAATATCGGAAGATCCGCCGGTACTGGTTGCTGTTGACCCGAAAGTAGCTTTTTACCTTGGCAAATTCCAGACAGGCCGTCAGGAAAAAGCCCAGGGCAAGAGAAAGGAGCATGCTGTAGGGCACATCCATGGAAAACACAAACACAAACAGCATCGACAGCAAAAAGGCCGCCAGCATTCCAAGGAAAAAATAAAAGGAAATCTTTTTGTAATCCTTGCAGATGGACAGATACAGCATGGTATAAAACACCATCACAAGGGAAATATAGCCGCAGAATCCGGTAAACACATAGTACAGAGGCACGCCTCCCCTGAAATATTCGTGAATACAGAAAGGAATACCTATGAGACAGCTGAGCAGCAAATTCAGCATCAGCCCCAGATAGAAACAGGGCAGGATATCCTGATACCGCTCTTCATAGATCACATCGGACATATACCGGGACAGCACCGCGTTAAAGGGAGAGGCGCACAACAGGGAAAACACAAAGGTGTAGAGCACCGTACAGGCAAATAATTCCCTGGACGCAAATCCCACTTTGGAAAATCCCAGAACCTGTCCCATCAGAAGAATGTTTCCGATGATCAGAAACATGGGGGCAATGGTAACCACCGTGCTGTACAGGAATCCGTAAATGCTTGTGGTCAGAGTGTTTTTTTCAAATATGCGGTTCAGTTTGACGCCGATTCCTGCCATGAGATCCTCCTTTCAGTTTCATGAATCCTGCTTTTGACCTCTTTTTTTCCCTCTTTTGCGGGGACTCTTTTTCTCCGTATCTAATTCCGCCTCCAAAGCGGCGGCGTTTTCTGAAAGCGCCGGCACAAAAGGCTCTTCTGTCCAGGGAATGTCCATCAGCCTGGCGAAATCCTGATAAAGCTGCCGGTAGGTTGCCTTCATATCTTCGATCTTGTATTTCTCCATGACCCGTTTGTAACCGGCTTCCCCCATCCGGGCCCGCAGGTTTTTGCTGGATGCCATGGTCAGTATGGCCCTTGAGATCTCATCCACATTCATGATGTGGGTAAGAATGCCCGCTTCTCCATAAGAGTCGCTTTCCCCGTAGATCAGACCGGAGCAGTTGCCTACATCCGTGGCGATCACCGGTTTTCCCGCCGCGTAGCTTTCCAGAATGGTCAGAGGCTGGCCCTCACTGATGCTGGTCAGAATGGTAAAATCCATCCGGCCCAGATATTCCCGCACATTGACTCTGCCGGTAAACACCACGTCCGGAATGTGCATCAGCTCTACCAGATCAAAGCACTCCTGGGCATAGACCTGATCCTCGTCCCAGGGGCCCATGACCCACAGTTTCAGCTTCTCGTTCTGCTGCTTGGCATAGGCATAAGCCTGAAGCATGGTTTTCACGTCTTTGATGGGCGTCACCCGAAGCACCGCCCCGATATTGATATACTGCAGATCCTCCGGCTGCTTGCCGGGAATATCCTGGAACAGCTCTACCCGCACGCCGTTTGGCGTTACCCGGGTTTTCTGAGCCGGGCAGCCAAGCTCGATCTGCAGTCCTCTGGCATTTTCATACAGGCTGGTAACAATATCCGCCCTGTCATAAGCCAGGGTAGACATCTTTTTGAACTGTTCGATCCAGATATCCTTATAGACTCCCTGAACCCAGTCCGCCTTGATCAGTTCCTCTTCCCGCTCTCTGGAGTAAATTCCATGTTCGGACACCATCATCCGGCTGCCATGGAAATATTTCGCCATGCTGCCCAGAATGCCCGCGTATCCCGTAACAATGCAGTGATACAGATCCGCCTTGGGCACTTCCATCTTCAACGTGAAAAAAAGAGGCAGATAGATGGAGCGCATGGTCCACAGGAAATCAGAAAATACGATCTGAGGATACTGAAGCTGATAAGAATCCTGCACGATCCGGAAAAAATCCTCTCCCATAAGGATATCCTCAATGGAGGTGCCGGATTTTTGAAACAGGTCAAACAGCTTCTCCCACTGAACATCCTGATTAAGCACCAGGCTGCGCAGGGCTCTGTAATCTTCTTTTCGCAGCTTTGCCTTTCGCATTTTCTTCTTTTTCTGCTGCCATTCCTGATCATCCAGATACAGTTCATGAACCTCCGTCACATTTTCCGGCAGCTCATAGACAAACTTCCCGCTGATGGAACGGTTGGCAATTATGGCAAGGATGATAAATTCCAGATTGGGGAAAGCCAGGATCAGGTTGTGGATCCAGCTGGAAACGCCGCCCACAACATAGGGATAACAGCCCTCCGCCACAATACATACACGCAAATCGATCTCTCCTTCTACCACGCCCCCGCGGTTTCTAATAATAATAGGGAGCGATATCCTCTTTCAGGGTGATCTTCACCTGCTCTTTCTCACAGGTGATCAGATAGGCATGATCTTCAATCTCCCGGGCGCTGCCGCCCTCCACGCCGGTCACCTGCTGGTTATGGAGCCGCAGGATAAAATAGGCTTCTTCTTCAAATTCATCCATGTTCAGCAAAATGGTATCGTTCTTTTTCCGCTGATCATAGCGGATCCCGTAGAAGCGCCGGATCCGCTGGTCGCTTTCCGACAGGGTGGTCATATCAAAGGCGGAAAAGGGACTCCAGTAGGTAATGGTAAATCTGGCCAGGTCTTCCGAGCGCTTTTCCCACACATCCTCTTCCAGATCCTCCGGCATTACAATCCGCCCCAGATCTACCAGGATGGCAGAATACCCAAGGCAGGTCTCCAGACCTTTCAGCTGCAGGTTGTCGGAATAATTGTGCACAAATCCTTCCGTGGTGGCACGCTGCAGGGTCACGTTCTTTCGCAGGTATCCTATGGGCGCCTCCGTATCCTGATCGGCCATAAAAACCGTGCGGACCTGCTGCAGCACCCTGGCGTCCCTGATCTTCTGATAATCCTCTTCATGATCCCGATCCACATACAAAGACAGAAACTGATAATCCTTGATGACAGACCGGTAAAACAGCTCATCGGTCTCCAGCTTATGGGGCAGCGTCCCCTGGGAGGACTGGCAGAGAGAAAGGCCGTTTTCAATCTCATTTTCATTGAACAGCTTCATGTAATAGATCAGTTTGTCCCGATCAGGCTCCTCCCGGCTTTCATAATCCAGCTTTGGAGACAAAAACACCGTTGGCTTATGTCCGGACATGGAAAACACAGAGGAAATGGAGGGCCACAGAATATCCTGAAACACCGCTTTCTGAGAACGGCTGTACAGCTGCTGCATGACGGCGTCCTCCTCGGAGGTAAGACCCGCGAAATTTGCCATCACGAAATTCTGGGCGTTGACTACCGGATACAAAGCGTAATCCTGAGTCTCATACAGGGCGGCGCTCAGTATTCCAAGAGCCGTGACCGTTTCCATATAATCCCCGTTTACAACAAAAATATCTGATTCGAAATCCGAAAAGCTATTCCGCCAAATAATGGCCGGCAGGCTTTCGTTTTTCAGTTCCTCTTCTCCTCCGTAAGGCTCCTTGTCCACAAGCCCTACCATATAGGACTTTGTGCCGGAGCGCACCTCGTACCAGGGGATCTTAAGCTCCAGATCCTGCTGCTCCTCTTCTTCCTTTGTCTCCGCCTGATAAATCGTCCTTCCCCCCAGAAGAAATCCGTCGTAAAGCTCGATTCCCTCCAGTTCCACCTCAGACTGACGGATGGAATAGATCCCCAGAAGATCGCGCAAAGGCGCGTTATATGACACGGAAAGTACATCCGGCAGGCCGGATATGATCATGGAGATCCCCTGCCTGGACAAATCCGTCAGCACTTCTGTCTCCTTGTTGTAGTCCACAAAGCCGGAGTCCACAACCAGGAACCGGGGCTTTGGCAGACTGTCCCAGTCGGCCTCCTCCAGGGACGGATAACAGACCAGATCCCGCTGGGTATATTCACACCAGGCCTTTGTCATAGTGCCCACACCCGGTTTTTTTTCGTCTCCGATCAGAAGAATGTACTCCGGTGACAGATTCCGCACATCTTTGGATACCCTGTATTTTTCCTCCGCCGACAGATCCGTATGGGCAGTTTCCGCATATTTATTTTTGTCATACTGATTCCACTGTTCTTTCAGAACGCCGGTGACCTGAAACAGGAAAAACAGCACCAGCATAATGAGACTGATGGTGAAAAACTGCCTGCGGGACAGCATAGGCTTCGCTCCTTTTACTGTGCAGCGTCTGCAACATTGTTGTAACCATAGTCAATACCCAGATCAAACAGGTTCGCGGGATTTTGCTTCAGCCGGTAACAGATAAAGTTGTCCGACTCGTAATACACCTGCATCTCGTTTGGATAGATTCTCTGATACGCCTGGGCCCAATAATACATTCTGGACATCAGGATCCATCGGTTTTCCGTATAATAGAGAGGCAGACCGCTGCCGCCGGGCAGATCCCGCTTTGCGCCTTCCTTGGAAATACTCTGTCCGCTGCCTTCATAGGTGCCGTAATAATCCAAGGGGATCTTTTCAATAAAAAAGTAGATATAGGGAGTCGGAATGGTCAGGTCGGCATGCTTGCCCCGAAATTCCAGCTTCCGCAGAAAATCTATCGTCTCATAATGATACCCGTAATCTTCTCCCATCCGCAGCTCATCATTGGGCGAGCAGATGGTCCAGGTCCAGGGATCATTTTCACGGATGATATTGGTCAGGCAGGTGATCGCCCCGTTGGTTTCCAGCGCGGTGATGACACGGGGCGTCCTCACAAGGTCAGCCCGCACCGTAAGACCCGCGGTCAGCGCAACGGCTGCCAGCGAAACACCGTTCAGGATCCAGGTTCTTTTGAACCATCCGAAAAACAGCGCCAGCACGGCGTCCGCCGCAAAGCCCCACAGCAGAGGAAGCCCGTAAGCGAAATAAATGCTTGTCCGGGAAGAGTCCATCAGCGGCGGCAGTCCCAGGTTCTGAGAAGCGATCAAAATACAGAGCAGCCCCATATAGATGCTGACAGAAAGCAGCCGGGCCGCGTAATCCGGTTTTCGCAAAAGAAAATAGATCAGGGACAGAACCACCAGCAGCGCCATGGAAATATACACAGACGGCTGAATATAACGAAAATCGCCGGAAAACACATACTGCCGGATTACATGATGGATCTCGTTGGCAATTCTGACCAGCCGTTTTGTAAGAGGCACCGGCGCCGGGCGGACGCTTTCCGGTTCTGTACCATCCGCTCCCTCCGCCAGGGAGGCAGCTCCTGTGCCATTCTGACCGTCTGCCGTGACCTGACTGTCCCCGGCAGTACCTGTAGCCAAAGCGTCTCCGGCAGAGACGTCCATATCACCGCTCTGTCCGTCACTCATCTGAGCATCCTCCTGAGCATCCTCCTGGGCCTCCTCCTCCGAGGGGCCGGAGATCACTCCCATGGCCCAGTTCAGCGAACCCTCCAGGGGCGTACCTGTCACAAAGGCCACCGCCATAGGCAGAACGGCTATGGCTACGCTTGCAAACACCGTCAGCAGAACCCTGCCAAAATATTTCTTTGTAAAAAAGCGGAAGAAAAACGCAATGGCCATTGCCACGCAGAAAAGTCCCGCGATAATGGTATCGTAAAAATGCCCCACCAGGGTCAGGCCAAAGCTCATGGCAAAACCAAACAGACACCAGACAGACAGGGTAATCTTTTTTCTCCGCCGCGGCTGCTTTTGCTGCCGCAGCTCCTCCTTTCGATGCTGAAAAAAGGCAAAGCCAAAATATATGGATGGCAAAATGAAGATCATGCCAAATTCCTGGGGCAGAGAGTTGAAAAACCGCAGATAGGTGCTTCCGCCAAATATACTGCTGCCCACATAAAATCCGGCTGCCCCGTAGCACAGGTAGCGGGATCTGAGACAGGCTTTCAGCACGATCAGCAGCATCCAGTGTATATACATGGTCTGCACAAAGCAGAACACCCGCAGCAGCACAAAGGTGGGCAGACGGAACACCGCGTGCAGGTAATAGATCACGCAGTGGAATCCAAAGGGATATACTCCGGCTACAAAGACCTTTCCCCGGCTCATATAGTTGATCCAGTAATTATGCACCGGGATATCGGAAGTACAGTAACCAAACGTACTGATCAGGTTTTTTCCGTACATGACGGCCACAATCACCGTAAAAGCGGAAAAAAGCAGTACGTCCAGGGGATTTCTGCGCACAGCGCCCCAGCATTTTTTCACAAAGTACCTGATATGATTATAGATCCACTGAAAGATGCGGATCATCAGAGATTTGACGCCCAGCTGTTTTTTTAATGCCTTTTTCAGGGTTTCCCATGTTTTCTTCAGACGTTTCAGGCTTTCCCAGTGGTCCAGCCTGGACTTTGCGTAAAACAAAGGAACCACGGTGCCCAGCACCAGCGTCACCGGATTGGAAATATGTAAAAGCTGCAGAATCAGAACCAGATTGATCAGATAAAAGTTGCCAAACACATAAGACAGCATAAGCTTCACGGAAAGACGAAATCCGCGGAGCCTGTTGTTCAGCAGCCAAAAGGGCAGACAGCATGTCAATATCGTATACAGGATAAAGATGACCGTTACCTGCATAACGGTCAGCACGGACATTGACATACCCTCACCTCCTTCTGAATCTTACTGAAATACTCTGATCATTTCCAGCGTTTCATTATCAATGACAATCCCGGATTTTTTCAGAACGCCCAGGGTCTCCAGAAACTCGCTGCCCCGGTCGGTCTCAAAAAGAAGCCGCAGACGGCACTGGTAGGAAATCAGATCCCTGGGATACTCTTCCATTGCCCTGTCGCACCAGACCCAGGCCTTTTCGTACGCGCCCGCCTCTGTAAGCCGCATGGTGACCATCCCGTAATGCTTTGCCATCATCCACCTGCGGACAGGAGCCGGTTCCGGCTTTTTTTCGGATGCCTTTTTCCGGGACCCGTCAGGGGCTTTCTGCGGTTGGACCGCTTCCGGACCGTTCTCTTTCGGATGTTCGTTTTCATAAAGATGCTGAGCCGCCTGGGACATCAGATCAATAAAATACTTCTGCTCTACTTCCGTAAAAACCTTTTGCAGCAGAATCACATTCATATATTCGATCAGCATGACCCCGCAGTCGTTCTGCTGCTCAACGGTATTGTCCTCGCTGTGTACCTGCTCGTCCAGCCGCCGCACATTGAACCGGAACTCGTTCAGCTCCTTGCTGAGTACAGAGGCCGCGTAATGGGAGGTCTCCGAATCCTGGCTGTCCAGGGCCAGGGCAATGGCCGCCAGGGATCTGTTGATATCCCCCTTCAGCACGTTCAGCATCAGCTGGCGGGTCTGGGTGTAATCCGTTATGACCAGCGCCTCCTGGATGGGCACAATGTTCTTTTCCCGCTCCTCATCTGCCTTGACCATGGATCTGACCCGTTCCTTGCTGAAGATTACATCCTCCAGATCCACTTCTGTGCGGAAAAACACCGTTCTGATCAGCATTCCCGTAAGGAAGAACAAAAGCCCCACTACCGGGCAGATGAAAATACAGACCGCGCGGATCACATGAGAATATCTCCTGTTTTCCCCCAGATCGTTTTTGGTCCGGAACAGGATGCCCCAAAGCAGATATACAATTGCAATGATGGTGTTGACGATCAGAATCGTCAGAAAGATCCATTCGCTCCTGCTCATTAAATGTATAAATCCTCCTGGTACTGCGCCTGACAGCCCATATCCTGCAGACGCCTGATAACCACTTTTGCGCCTTCCTGGTTTGTGTTTGCCAGCAGCACATACAGATTGTCGTCATCCACTACGCCAAGATAATCTGTGCTCCGCAAAAGGCTTCCTACTTTTTCTCCCATGGCCTTGAGCTGCTCTTCTTGGACGGGAATCGCCAGAAGCGCGCACTCTGTCAGGCCTTTCAGCTGAGCCTTGGAATAGGCCAGCACCATAGTGCGGAAAGCATCCTTTTCCAGTATTTTGGTCCCCTCCATCAGCCGCTCGCTTTCCAGCGCCTTTTGGTACCGGTTGGCGCGGAGCACCGCGTTCTGGATCAGGTAACCGATTACGGTAAGCAGATTGGCAAGTCCCAGATTCATCCGCTCCCAGGGAATGCCCCAGATCATAATGATCATCTGCATTTCATCTTCCTCAAAAATACCGCTGGCCAGAAGCGGGTATCCCGGCGTCAGCTGCTTATTGATATATACTTTTTGTTCCCGGATCACTTTGTACAGATCCTCCATCTGATCATAGCGAATGGAGTAGCCAAGCTCCCTTGCCCGCTCCGACGTGGAGGAATACAGTCTGGCAAAGCTTGCGTTGGCCACTGTGTAGATGGCCACATCCCTGCTGTCCAGCAGCCTGCCCACCACCTCTGAGGAATAAAACATGACCTCTTCCGGCGTATACCGGTCCAGCTCCGAGGTAATATCGTATACCTTGCCTACACTTTGATTGTGATTGACGATCTGCTCCTCCAGCACATTTTTGATCCGCACATTGCTTGTATTGATGTCCTGGATATCGCCGATCTGCCCGGACAGATACTGCACCTCATCCTTTCCTTCCTTGCGGATCAGATTCAGCCTGTCCCTCATGTATCCTACCACCAGGCCCAAAATAAACAGCTGGGCCACCCAGACATAAGTATTGTAATCCATCACCACTTCAAAACCGGAGCGGGTATACATCTGCCTGAAGCAGTAGCCTGCCGTGGCCAGAATGGCAGAAAACGTGGCCTGCTGCTGCCCGTAGACAAGGGCAAACAGCAGCACATACAAAAGATAGAAATCCAGCTTGGCAAAAAACCGGCTGTCTACCGCCCGGTTGTTCAGCATGAAGATGGGAACAAACACGATCATGTTTTCCAAAAAGGGGAGCATGGCCCGGAACACGCTCTTTCCGCTCTGCGTAAGCCTGCCGAAAAAGCCCCTGCTCCTGTCGTCATTTTCCAGAAACCGGTTTTTATGGCTCCTGATATACTCTGCGGTTTTTTTGACGATCTGCTCCGGCTCATAGAAGATCTTTCCGTCAAATTCTTTCTGAAACCGGACGGGAGAAAGCACCACCCGGTATTCCGCGCCCACGGAATCGTCCTGGATGGAAATGCCGGAACCCATTTCCGCCTGTACCATTTTTGCCAGATCCATCTCGCTGATCACCCGTCCCGACGAGAGATGATAGAGCCCATGCCGGTGGGTATGCGCCCGCAGGATCTGGTTGATGAATTCCAAAGCGTCTGAAAGGAAGAGCAGGGAAAACTGATTCCGGTCGCTTGCCCGGACCTTTCCTGTGCGCAGGGCTTCCACGCACATTTCGGCACAGAAATCCCTGACCTGGCTTTTGTTTTCCGGCACCGTACAGAGATGATCCAGACGCAGGATGAGAATATCCAGATTTTCAAACTGCATATAGTTTTTGCAGAGCTCCTCCCCCTGGGCAATGACCATGGCCTTGAACTCTTTTGCCGCAAGCTCCTGTTCCTCCGGGATATTATTGGGATAAGACCGGCTGAACACTTCGTGGGAGGACAGATACACAAATTTGCCGCACTTTACAAGAGAATACGCCATCAAAATGTTTAAAAGGCCCGCGGAATAACGGACAGACTCCTCCCTGGCGTTATTCCAGTCAAAGTTGGTATCAAAGGCGCCCATGTAAATGGTCACATCCGGATCCACGCTTTCAAAAATTTCCTTGATGCTGTTGCTGTCATAGGAAAAGGCATATTCCTCAAACACATGCTTGTACCCGTGCTTTTTTGTTTCATCTCCGGTAAGTACGCTGATCCGGTCCCCTTCTTTATGCAGTTTTTCAATCAGTGCGTCGGTCACGTTGCCGCCGCCGCCAATCAGTAAAACATCCATGCTTTTGATTCATCCCCGCTTATGAGATCCGGATCTGATTCTGTTTCAGCTGCTGAAAAAACAGATCCACGTCTTTTTCCGCGTTTTTCTTCTCCAATTCGTATTCCCCGCAAAGGGCCTCCGCCAGCTGTTCCCTGTTCATGCCTCTTTCCAGAAGCCGCCACAAAAACGCGCCGCTTTCATTGAGGCGGACGGGGCTGTGAAACTCCGATCCGTCCTGATCCATGTCGATCAGCCAGTATAAACCCGCCGCTTTCCGCAGCTGATAATTTTCAGTCATAAGTATCCGCCCCCGCTGTCAGAGAATCCTACTACGCCCAATCATATATTAAGATACCACAATTTTGGCAGCATTGCAAATTATCCCATGAAAAACTGCGTTTTTTCGTCATTATGACCATAGGCGGGCAACAAAAAACTGCCTCACAGTCTGAGACAGTTTCTTTGGTTATCTTTGTTTATTCTTCCTGACGCTGAATGGCGCGGATATCGTCCACAGGGATCTCCAGCCCGTCCTCCATGATCAGAACCCGCCGGTACCGGTGTATCTTCCTGACCTTTCCGGTCTTTGTCACATAGGTTCCCCCTTCTTTTCTGGAATCCGCCACAAAATATGTGACCGCCACCGGGGATGGCTGCTGCCCCATGTGTTCCAGCGCTATGAGCAGCTCAGCGAGGGCAAGGTCACCGTCAAGTATATCAACGCCGTGGCCAACCCCGGCATCTTCGAGAGCTACA
>CANQUC010000005.1 GCA_947626945.1 uncultured Lachnospiraceae bacterium
GAGCAGATAGATGAGATCATGAAAGGCTTGGGTATGAAGCTGGCAGATTTTTATCAGTATGACGGGCGGTATGTTGTCGTTTATCAGAAGGATAGTTGCGCAGTTTCAGTCAGGTGATTGCTGATCGTGTGTCAGGCATCTTTGAACAATAAAGGAGAATTATTTATGAATAGTATAACAAAAACCAATTTATCGATAGAAACGATTAGACATCTGGTGAAGTTGCATTTTCCGAAAGAAGAGGTTATTTCTATTGTCGAGCTTTCGGAAGGTATGTGTAATGGCGCATGGAAGATCACCGGCACAGGTTGCCTGCAAAAGGGCGTAGTAATGAAAGCCGGACCGTCGAATCAGGCACAGATGCTTACCTATGAAAAAGACAAGCTGCGCACGGAGATCTTTGTATATGGGCTTCTTTCGGACAGGGAGATTCCCATACCGAAGCTTTTGGCCAGTGACATATCTAGAAGTGAAGTGCCCTGTGATTATTTTTTTGTGGAATGGGTGCCGGGCGCTACATGGCTGTCCTGTCTGTATCAGATCCCCGCAGAGAACAGACCGGGGTTGATGCGGCAGCTTGGCCGGTGCTTCGGCGCGATCCATTCTGTAGAAGGCGGCTGGTTCGGTTATATCAAAGAGGACGTCCGTTTTCAGTTTGATACATGGGGCGAGGCGTTTACGTCAATGATGACAGATATTCTGAACGATGGGAAAAGACACGGATGCCTGCTGCCCTATGAAAAAATGGAGCAGGCATTGGCTGTGCACCGGAACCGTCTGGATGCGGTGAAAACGTCCAGACTGGTAGATTTCGACCTGTGGGCGGGAAATGTGTTTCTCAATGCGCCGGACTGTACCAGAATTACCGGAGTGATCGATTTTGAACAGTGCTTTTTTGGTGATCCCCTTGCGGATTTTACCGCGGCAGTTCATTTGCTGAAGAATGTGGAATCGGAGCGGGAATTTTTGGAAGGATACGCGCAGATCCGGGGGCCGTTAAATTTTGCGGAAGACGACCGGACCCGTATGGATCTGTACCGTTTGTATATGCAGGTCATTTTATTTGTGGAAGCATACCGGTTTGACGAAGCCTATGCAGAGAAGGTGAGAGAAAGATCCGGCAGGAAAATGGAAGCGCTGCTGGAGAAACTGACTGCCTGAAGGGAAGCTTTTGCGGGATCTGCGATTACTTTTGGCATGCAAGAATAGATTTTAAGGTGAAACGGTCAAGATTTTTTTAGAAGAATAAAGTAACATAGTGATCACAGAAAGAACTCTTTCCTGTTATCTTTTAGACATGCAAAGGGGCGGATAGGAAGATGATTCGCTGGGAGTTTGTACTAGCCGGTCAATTCAATGATGTGAAAGGGAGGAAAACTATGTTACGATCAGAAATCAGTGTATTGATCTATCACGCGCTGGAATATGTGCGGACAAATCTGAAAAATCCTAAAATATCCGTGGAGGACGTAGCGTTTCACGCAGGATTTACAACGAATTATTTTAATCAGGTTTTTGCGGCCCATACGGGATTCTCCGTCATGGAATATATCCGGTTTGAACGGCTGCGAAAGGCTGCAGGGCAGGTTCAGGCCACTGACAAAGACATTCTGGATATTGCGTTGGACAACGGATATGAAACCCACGAAGGATTTACCCGTTCATTCAAACAGTAGTACGTCTGTACGCTTTCCGAATTCAGAGAGAAGAAAAAGGGGATTCTTTTGTGCTGGAAAGATGTGGCGGACCCTATGATGGCAAACGGTTTCTTGCGGATCATCCCGGGTTCAGGCTGGGTGCTTGCGGGAGACACGGCTTCACCGGATCGTCCTTATGAAGTGAGGCTGGTATGCGATGACAAGGATATCGCTGCCCGTTGGCTGAAGTCTGTGAAATATGTGACAGCGATTTACACAAATGCGGCGGAGGCGATGCCTGACTATGCGCCAGTGAATAAAGAATAAGATGAACATACATTGGAATACGGCGTGTTTACCGATTATTTGCTGGCGGTTGCTGTCTGCGCGCCGGAAAGAGACCATGGGTTTGCGCTTAATGACTGTATCATGATTCTGTTTGCGGAGAAAGAGCAAGATCCCGATCTGTATCGGATCATATACCGGTGGGTAACAAACCAGGTTGCAAAAGAGGGGCTGATCTCTTTTGACAATCTCCAACAGGGGGAGTATGCCAAAGCAAATGGAGGTTTTTGTCCTGCGGATGTAGGATTTACATTTGTGAACCGGGTATATTGTCTGGAAAACTAGATAAGAAAGCTATTTGGTAAAAAGGCACAGAGAAAAACAATCTGCCTAATATTCAGATAGCATAATCTATGCAGTACATTCTGCACAGTGCTTCTAAAGAATAATTTTAATCCAAAAGCGGTATCACAGCTTATGGGACATGCAAAGGAAATCATCACCATAGATGTATATGGAGATACTGAGATCATAGAGAACTACAGCAGAATACAGATTTTTCTTCAGATGATTATATAGATTGTATGAAGTCAATTCTAATATAAAAGCAAAAGAAAAAGTACGGAATATAAACATTTGTTCTGTACTTTCTTTATATGTTGTGATATACTATAAAATAGAAAAAACAAAAAATTTGTGACCTAAGTGATGCGCTGTTATGCCTGGTGTTATCTAGTGCTGCAGCGTTTTGCAAAATGGAAGCCTTAGTCAAAGGGTTTAAGGAAAGCAATCAATGCCAGACTTTACAAGGAGTTACGTCCTAAAATGTGTATTAGAGTCATTTGTTTTGCAAATATAGTTTAAATGCGAGGGTGTAAATGGAAAATAATAATATTGTACTATTTGAATCCGCAGATAATTTAATTACGTTATCAGTAAAATTACAAGATAAGACAGTATGGTTAAACCGGACACAAATGGCGGAATTATTTGGACGAGATGTCAAAACAATTGGAAAAAAACATTAATAACGTATTGAAAGAAGAAGTTGATTTATCAACTGTCGCAAAATTTGCGACAGTTTAAAAAGAGAGTATCAGAGAAGTTGAGAGAGATATCAAGCATTATAATTTAGATATGATCATATCAGTTGGATACCGCGTGAAATCCAAACGAGTTGTGGAATTTTGCAAATGGGCAAATTCTGTTCTGAGAAAATACATTTTGCAAGGTTATGCTGTAAATAATAATCGTATCAGTCAGTTGGGAGAAAGGTACAGATTATGATGCGAACAGAAAATGTATATATTAACAGCGTTATTTTTAATGGAATTGTGAGGGAAATTATTACTGTGATAGAAATGAAGTCTTGACAATGCTTCGAGATAAATCGGAAGCCATGATGGATATCGAATTATGGGGCAAGAGAAGTAACTGGCTTGTTAGCAACGGTAGTGAGGAAAGTGTCAAAGAAGATGGTGGAATGGAAAATTTTATTTGAGCCTGGTAAAACAGAAGTAGTAAATACTTCCTGAAATAATAAAAAATCAGTTTTATGCAAATAAAAAAATACTTTTCCGGATGTTTTTGACAACTACAAAAGAGAAAGGAAAATGATGTTTTGTGCGAAGAAACATCATGCAGGACGATAATGATAGATTTTGATGCGCCAAATTTTGAATATAATACGAATATATTGATGGATGGCATATGGTATGCAGATTTGCCTGATATTATAGATTGGCAATGTATAAAAAATAATATGAAAAAAATTTTGGAAAAAATGGAAAATCAGGAATATGATTTTTTCGAATATGATGATGAGGGCTTTATAAAGGGGTTCAAGTCGATCTGTTCACCAGATTATATCCGCAGACCCGGTGTAGAGGCAATCTCTTTTTATTCGTTTAAGAAAGATGGCACTTTCCGGGAAATGCAGATGCCGAACTTATTGCATTATTGTGCTTTCGTTTATAATTCATTGTTTATATTTAATGATTTTTTTAGCGTACTATATTTGAAGACAGAAAATGAGAAATATATCTCACATTCTAATTCCTATGTTGTTATTGGGGAAACTTTTGTAATTCCGGCAGGGTACAATGTTGAGGAAGAATTTGAAGAAGGAAAATTTATTACAAAAAACAATAAAAACCAGGAACGTATGTCATTTGGTGAGAACATGCGCAGATATCATTGCCATCAGGATACCTATTTGTATTCTGCAAAGATTGATATCGAGTCATTCTTCCCCAATTTATATACACATTATTTTGAAAAAATTGCCAAATATGAACCGTATTGTTCGTTGGGGCTAGACAATAGATATTTTGCTTTTTTAGATATGTTTCATCAAAGAATTAATAATAATCAAACAAAAGGGATTCCTGCCGGACTATTTTCTTCCCACATTGCAGCCGAATTACTCATGCTGTGTGTGGATTATGATATTATACAAAAAATTGAAACAAAAGAAATGGACTATATACGATATGTTGACGATATGGTATTTTTTTCTGATAGTAAACAGGAATTAGAAGAAATCGTTTCGGATGTGCAAAGGATCCTTGGGAAATACCGGCTTAGAATCAATGGTACAAAAACTTTGTACTATATTAATTCAGTGAGTCCGGCAGAGCAGGCTAATATTGTGAAAACATACGCAAGACTTCCTTTCCTGGAAGTTGAAAATAAAATTGTTTTACAGGAAGAAGACTATAATGATTTTAAAGAATATATCACGGAGTTGTTCTGCGCAGATAAAATAGTACAAATAAAAGCAATCTTTTCTTTAATGATGAAAAAAATGAAAGATGATAAGATAGACTTGGGGGAGGGAAGCGAGAGATGGTTTTGCTATTTATTGACGTTGGCATTTCAAAATGTAAATTTAGTATGTCACATATATCGTTTATTAGATATAATCATGAAAAAAACTGATGAGAATTTAAGGGAAAAACATTTGTTAAGATTAAAGAAGAAAACATCATTAATAGAGTCTAAATATACAGAAACTTTATTTCAGATTTGGCATTATTATGTGATTACGAAATATATGACTAAAGGAGATAAAGCGAACTATTTACAGAAATACATAGGAACTGGGAATATTAATCCTATTATTTTATGTATGTTTGTTGAAAGCGGAAAACATGAGAACAGGGAACTTCTTTCTATTATTACAGATCAGATGAAGAAAGAGTCTTCTGAAAATGATTGGAGGCAGAAAATTATGTTTTCGCGGTGGTGGCTTCCTCTGATAAAGGTAAGGATGAAAGATTCTTATAATTATTATAGTTTTTTGAGATCGACTTCTTTTCCAGATATTATTGCCGATTTAATAGATGATTAGTTAAGGCGAAGAGGGACAGTTGTATGGAATTTAGATTACATAGTGAATACAAGCCCACCGGCGATCAGCCTCAGGCCATAGAAAAGCTGGTGGCGGGCTTCAAAGAGGGCAACCAGTGTCAGACGCTTCTTGGCGTCACCGGGTCCGGCAAGACCTTTACCATGGCCAACGTGATCCAGCAGATGAACAAGCCTGCGCTGATCATTGCCCACAATAAGACTCTGGCGGCTCAGCTTTACAGTGAGTTTAAAGAATTTTTTCCGGAAAACGCGGTGGAGTATTTTGTGTCCTACTATGATTACTATCAGCCGGAGGCCTATGTGCCCTCCACAGACACTTATATTGCCAAGGATTCATCCATAAACGACGAGATCGACAAGCTGCGGCTGTCCGCCACCACGGCGCTGACAGAGCGCCGCGACGTGATCATTGTTTCCAGCGTATCCTGTATTTACGGTCTGGGCAGTCCCGTGGACTATCAGAATATGGTTGTCTCCCTGCGGCCGGGCATGATCCGGGAACGGGACGACGTGGCCAGAAAACTGGTGGATATTCAGTACAGTCGCAACGACATGGATTTTCACCGGGGCACCTTTCGGATTCATGGGGATGTACTGGACATTTATCCGGCAGATTACACGGATACGGCGGTGCGGGTGGAATTTTTCGGAGACGAGGTGGACCGGATTACAGAGATTGATGTGCTCACAGGAGAGATCAAGGCCCAGCTGCAGCACATTGCCATCTTTCCGGCCTCTCATTATGTGGTGCCTATGGAGCAGATCCTGCGGGCGGCGGGAGACATTGAAGCGGAGCTGGAGGAGCGGATCCGGTATTTCAGGCAGAATGACAAGCTTTTGGAGGCTCAGCGCATTGCGGAGCGCACCAATTTCGACCTGGAAATGTTAAAGGAAACCGGCTTCTGCAGCGGTATTGAAAATTATTCCCGGCATCTGGCAGGCCTGCGGCCGGGACAGCCCCCCTATACCCTGATCGATTATTTTCCCGATGATTTTCTGATGATCATTGACGAATCTCACATGACCATTCCTCAGGTCCGGGGCATGTACGCGGGAGACCGTTCCCGAAAGACCACCCTTGTGGATTACGGGTTTCGCCTGCCCTCGGCTTTGGACAACCGTCCCTTGAATTTTAGTGAATTTGAGAGTAAAATTGATCAGATCCTGTTTGTTTCCGCCACCCCGGCAGAATATGAAGAACAGCATGAGCTGCTGCGGGCGGAGCAGATCATCCGCCCTACCGGGCTTTTGGATCCAAAGGTGCAGGTGCTTCCGGTGGAGGGGCAGATCGACAGTCTGATCGCCGAGATCAGAAAAGAAGTGGAAAAGAAACAGAAAGTGATGGTTACCACTCTGACCAAACGGATGGCGGAGGATCTGACAGATTATATGAAAGAGGCGGGGATCCGGGTGCGGTATCTCCATTCCGATATTGATACGCTGGAGCGCAGCGAGATCATCCGGGATATGCGTCTGGATGTGTTTGATGTGCTTGTCGGCATCAATCTGCTGCGGGAAGGCCTGGATATTCCCGAGATCTCCATGGTGGCCATACTGGATGCCGACAAGGAGGGCTTTCTTCGTTCGGAGACTTCCCTGATCCAGACCATCGGCCGGGCCGCGAGAAACGCGGAAGGCCGGGTTCTGATGTACGCGGACGTGATGACCGATTCCATGAAAAAAGCCATTGAAGAGACGGAGCGTCGCCGCGCCATTCAGGAAAAATACAATCAGGAGCATCACATTACGCCCACCACCATTCAGAAATCTGTCAGGGATCTGATCAGGATCTCCAAAGATATTGCAAAGGAACAGATGAAGATCGAAAAGGATCCGGAGTCCATGTCCGCGAAAGAGCTTAAGGCGCTGATCGCCAGAGTGGAAAAACAGATGCGGAGAGCGGCGGCGGATCTGGATTTTGAAACAGCGGCAGAACTGCGGGATCAGATGATCCGGCTGAAGCAAAACCTTCAGGAACTGGAAGAAGCCTGACGGGTGCCGCCCGGCAAAGCCCAAACCGGCGCTTTGCGGCAAACAGGAGGGACTATGGACAAGAGAATCAAAGAATTTATCAAAATACGGGGCGCCAACGAACACAATTTAAAGCATCTTGACGTGGACATTCCAAGAAACCAGCTGGTGGTGCTGACGGGGCTAAGCGGCTCCGGAAAATCTTCCCTGGCGTTTGACACCATTTACGCGGAAGGACAGCGCCGGTATATGGAATCTCTCTCCAGCTATGCCCGCCAGTTCCTGGGGCAGATGGAAAAGCCGGAGGTGGAGAGCATCGAGGGGTTAAGCCCCGCCATTTCCATTGATCAGAAATCTACCAACAAAAATCCCCGTTCGACTGTGGGCACGGTAACGGAGATCTACGATTACTTCCGGCTTTTGTATGCCCGCATCGGCATTCCCCACTGTCCCGTATGCGGAAAAGAGATCAGAAAACAGTCGGTGGATCAGATGGTAGATCAGATCATGTCGCTGCCGGAACGCACGAAGATCCAGCTGCTGGCTCCGGTAGTGCGGGGCCGGAAAGGCCGCCATGAAAAGCTTTTGGAGCGGGCCCGGAAAAGCGGTTATGTGCGGGTTCGGATCGACGGCAGTCTTTTTGAGCTGTCGGAGGACATCAGCCTGGATAAAAACATCAAGCATGATATAGAAATCGTGGTGGACCGGCTGATTGTAAAGGAGGGGATCCAGAAACGTCTGACGGATTCCGCGGAAACAGTTCTGCAGCTGGCGGACGGGCTTCTTGTGGTGGATGTGGACGGTCAGGAGCCCATGTCTTTCAGCCAGAGCTTTTCCTGCCCCGATTGCGGCGTCAGTATTGAGGAGATCGAGCCCCGCAGCTTTTCTTTCAACAATCCTTTTGGCGCGTGCCCGGAATGCTTTGGACTTGGTTATAAAATGGAATTTTCCCCGGAGCTGATGATCCCGGACCGGACTGTCAGTCTGAACGACGGGGCCATCACCGTACTTGGGTGGGCGTCCAGCACGGAAACCTCCAGTTTTACCCACGCGATCCTGAGCGCGCTGGCAAAAGAATACGATTTTAGTCTGGATACGCCATTTCAGGACTTGCCTGAATCGGTTCAGAAGATTATAATATATGGTACAAACGGTCATTCGGTGAAAGTTCATTACAAAGGCCAGCGTGGCGAAGGCATTTACGATGTGGCTTTTGAGGGACTGATCCGCAATGTCCAGCGCCGTTACCGGGAGACTGCCTCCCAGACCATGAAGGAAGAATACGAAACCTTTATGAACATTACGCCCTGTCCGGCATGCGGCGGACAAAGGCTGAAAAAGGAAAGCCTTGCGGTGACGGTCTGTGATCGGAATATCCATGAGATCACATCTATGTCTATCGGCAGGCTGCAGGAATTTCTGGCGGCCATGACACTTTCCAACCAACAAAAGCAGATCGGCGGCGAGGTGCTGAAAGAGATCCGGGCCCGGATCGGGTTCCTGGTGGACGTGGGTCTGGATTATCTGACCCTTGCAAGAGGCACCGCCTCCTTATCCGGCGGCGAGGCGCAGCGGATCCGGCTGGCTACCCAGATCGGTTCCGGACTGGTGGGCGTTGCCTATATTCTGGACGAGCCCAGCATCGGCCTTCATCAGCGGGACAACGACAAGCTGTTAAGGACGCTGAAGCAGCTGCGGGATCTGGGCAATACCCTGATCGTGGTGGAGCATGATGAGGACACCATGTTCGCGGCGGATCATATTGTGGATATCGGTCCCGGCGCAGGGGAAAACGGCGGACGCGTAGTGGCTCAGGGCACCGCGGAGGAGATCATGAAGTGTAAGGAGTCTCTCACCGGCGACTATCTTTCCGGGAGACGGAAGATCCCGGTGCCGGAAAAGCGGAAAGCGCCTGCGGGCTGGCTGAAAGTGATCGGCGCCGCCCAGAACAATCTGAAAACGATAGATGTGGAAATCCCTCTGGGGATCATGACCTGCGTCACCGGTGTGTCCGGATCCGGAAAAAGCTCCCTTGTCAATGAGATCATTTATAAACGTCTTGCCAGGGAACTGAACCGGGCAAGAACCATTCCCGGCACTCACAAAAAGATCGAAGGGATCCGGCAGCTGGATAAGGTGATCAATATCGATCAATCTCCCATCGGCAGAACGCCCCGCTCCAATCCGGCCACATATACAGGGGTGTTTGATCAGATCCGGGATCTGTTTGCCTCCACCGCGGACGCCAAGGCCAGAGGCTACAAAAAAGGCCGGTTCAGCTTTAATGTGCGGGGAGGCCGGTGTGAGGCATGCAGCGGCGACGGGATCATTAAGATCGAAATGCACTTTTTGCCGGATGTATATGTGCCCTGCGAAGTGTGCGGCGGCAAACGGTACAACCGGGAGACCCTGGAGGTTCAGTACAAAGGAAAGAGCATCTACGACGTGCTGGATATGACGGTGGAAGAAGCGGTTCCGTTTTTTGACCATATTCCCAGTATCCGCAGAAAGATCGAGACGCTGAACGACGTGGGACTGTCCTATCTGAAGCTGGGGCAGCCGTCTACGACCCTTTCCGGCGGCGAGGCCCAGCGGATCAAGCTGGCTGCGGAGCTTAGCCGCCGCAGCACAGGCAAGACCATCTATATTCTGGATGAGCCTACCACAGGGCTGCATTTCGCGGATGTTCACAAGCTGGTGGAGATTTTGCAGCGGCTTGCGGAAGGGGGCAATACCGTATTGGTGATCGAGCACAATCTGGACGTGATCAAGACGGCTGATTATATCATTGACATGGGGCCGGAAGGAGGAGACGGAGGCGGCCGCGTGATTGCCAGCGGCACCCCGGAGGAAGTGGCGGAAAATCCGGCGTCCTACACGGGACAGTTTATAAAGAAGTATCTGCAGAGGAAATAAAAAAAGCGTTCCCATAAAGGGAACGGCCTTTGCGATCTTTTTAGAGAGGGAGCGCCCCGCCGGCTTTAGACCGGCGGAGCATGAGTTATGAAAATTATAAAAGCTGTTTGCTAGTACATTTCATACTGTACTCCGTAAATGTGAAGAAATTGTGTTAAGATTTTGAAGGTTTTATGGAAAAAATGTGAAGAATGGAGAACCGATATGAGCATGAAAGAAAAATATGAGTCTCTGCCGCTGACAGAACTGAAACAGATCGCAAAGGTCAGAGGCCTGCGCAGGGTTTCCGCCATGAAAAAAGCAGATCTGATAGAGCGCATGCTGGAAGAGGATGAAAAAGACCGGGCCCGGGAAACTGACGCCGCCCGTCAGCAGGAAGGATCTGACAGAGGCCGGGAAGCTGACGCCGCCCGGCGGCAGGAGGAAACTGGCAAAGTCCAGGAAACCGACGCTGCCCGTCAGCAGGAGGAGCCTGATCGTGTCCGGGAGATCGGCGCTGTCCGTCAGCAGGAGGAACCTGATCGTGTCCGGGAGACCGGCGCTGTCCGTCAGCAGGAGGAGCCTGGCCGTGTCCGGGAAACCGATGCTGTCCGTCAGCAGGAGGGACCTGACCGTGTCCGGGAAACCGGCGCCGCCCGTCAGCAGGAGGAACCTGACCGTGTCCGGGAGACTGACGCCGCCCGTCAGTGGGAGGAGCCCGACAGAACCCGGGACGAGGCGGAGCATCAGCGGAGGTCCCGTCCGGCATTCCGCAGCGGAGTCAATTCTCCCAGATATCACAGCAGCCCAGACTCTCAGCAGCAGGAAACGACTGCCCATGTCAGCCCGAGACCGGATCTGGACAGCGGCATAGAAGCGGAGGGGATTCTGGAAGTAATGGCCGACGGGTTCGGCTTTATCCGCTGTGAAAATTTTCTGCCCGGTGAAAACGACGTATATGTGGCCCCCTCTCAGATCCGGCGTTTTCAGCTGCGAACCGGAGATATGATCTGCGGAAATACCCGGGTAAAAACCGCCGCGGAAAAATTTTCCGCGCTGCTGTATGTAAAAACGGTAAACGGCAGGAATCCCATAGACGCCACCCGACGCCCGAAATTTGAGGACGCGACGCCGGTTTTCCCGGACGAATGCTTTCATCTCTCCAACGGAACCAATAACATGGCCATGCGGATCGTGGATCTGATTTCCCCTGTGGGAAAAGGGCAAAGAGGTATGATCGTATCGCCGCCAAAGGCAGGAAAGACCACGCTGCTCAAGGAAGTGGCAAAATCCATTACCAGAAACAACCGGGAAGTCCATCTGATCATTCTGCTGATCGACGAGCGTCCTGAGGAAGTGACCGACATTAAGGAATCCATCCAGGGGGAAAACGTAGAGGTGATCTACTCCACCTTTGATGAGCTCCCCGATCGGCATAAACGGGTATCGGAGATGGTTCTGGAGCGGGCAAAGCGTCTGGCGGAGGAAAAACGGGATGTGGTGATTCTCCTTGACAGCATTACCCGTTTGGCAAGAGCTTACAATCTGACGGTGCCTCCCAGCGGCCGGACTCTTTCCGGCGGTCTGGATCCGGCGGCCCTTCATATGCCTAAGCGGTTCTTTGGCGCGGCCAGAAATCTGCGGGAGGGAGGCAGTCTCACCATTCTGGCCACGGCTCTGGTAGACACCGGCAGCAAAATGGATGACGTGGTGTACGAGGAATTCAAGGGAACCGGCAACATGGAACTGGTACTGGATCGCCGGTTGTCTGAGAGACGGGTGTTCCCCGCTGTGGATATTGTGAAATCCGGCACCAGAAGGGAAGACCTGCTGCTTACAAGAGAGGAGCAGGAGGCAGTCTATATCATGCGCCGGGCCTTAAACGGAATGAAAGCGGATGAGGCCGTGGAACGGATTCTGGATCTGTTTGTGAAGACCAGGGACAATCGCGAACTGGTGTACCGTGTGAGAAAAATGAAATTTATCTGAGCCCCGCCCGCGAAAATTATAAAAGTAGGGGTTGCATTCTCAAAATTCTTATGCTATAATGACAAAGCTGTTTCAGATAAATGATCCGACAGCTCTGCTGTTGGATTTCAATAGACAGAATCATGTGTAGTGAGGTGAAAATCATGAAGGAAGGAATCCATCCCGCATACTATCAGGCAACTGTGACCTGCAACTGTGGCAATACATTTGTAACCGGCTCCACGAAAGAGGACATTCACGTTGAAATCTGTTCCAAGTGTCATTCTTTCTATACAGGACAGCAGAAAGCCGCAGCCGCAAGAGGACGGATTGATAAATTCAATCGTAAGTATGGTTTAAACAACAATTAGGCGGGTTTCAAAAAAGGGTTGGTGCCAAGGTACCAACCCTTTTTAAGCTACGGGAAACCTGTTAGGGATCATGCAAGTAACGGGAAGAAAGAAGGCGGCAGTATGAAAAGTTCCAATATCGGCGGTCAGGCGGTGATGGAAGGCGTCATGATGAAGAACAAAGACCGATATGCGGTGGCCGTAAGAAAGCCGGATCATGAGATCGAAGTGATGACGGACAGCTTCGAGGGCGTAATCAAATACAAGAAACTGACTACCATCCCCTTTATCCGGGGTATCTTTAATTTTGTGGATTCTCTTGTGCTGGGCATGAAAGCCCTGTCCTTTTCCGCGGATTTTTTCCTGGAGGAAGAGGAGCAAAGCGATCAGCAAAAAAAAGAGCAGGCATCTTCCGGAGAATCCAAAAAAGAAAAACCGGAAAAAAAGAGTACAGACGGACTGATGATCGGCACTGTGATCCTTGCCGTGATTCTTGCCATCGGTTTGTTTGTGGGGCTGCCCTTTCTGGCGGCGGAAGGACTTCGCCGGTTTGTAACCGGAAATGAATGGGTGGTCGTAGGCTGTGAGGGCCTGATCCGTCTGGCGCTGTTCATAGGATATGTTGTTCTGATCTCCTGTATGAAAGAAATCAAGAGAGTGTATATGTATCACGGGGCAGAACATAAATGTATCAACTGTATTGAAAGCGGTCTTCCCCTGACAGTGGAAAATGTGAAAAAAAGCTCCAAGGAGCACAAGCGCTGCGGCACCAGCTTCCTGCTGTTCGTCATGCTGATCAGCATTGTCATCGGATTTATGCTTTACTGCAAAAATCCGCTGCTTCGGCTTCTTCTGCGGCTTTTGATGATTCCGGTTGTGGCCGGGATCGCTTATGAGCTGATCAAACTGGCCGGCAGAAGCGACAATCCGGTGGTCAATCTGGTCAGCAAGCCTGGGCTGTGGCTCCAGCGGCTTACCACAAGAGAACCGGACGAGGAAATGATCGAGGTAGGCATCCAAAGCGTGGAGGCAGTGTTTGACTGGCGGGCCTATTTCCGGGAAAACGGAATTTCCCTGGAAGATGAGGCAGGTGAGCAGCCTTGACGCCGGCAGAGCTGCTGGATTGGGGTACTGCCTGTTTGTCCCGGGCGGAGGTGCCGGACGCGGTTACAGACGCCTGGATTCTGCTTTCCTTTGTGACAGGGCTTACAAAGGCCCGGTATCTGCTTTGCGGCAGGGAAGATCTGGGGCAGGTGGCAAAGCAACAGAAATGGGATCAAAAGCAGTCCGGTGATCCCTCCCTGGAAAAGAATACGGCGGACCACTGGGAACAGGAATATAAAAGGCTTATTCAGCTGCGATGCCGCAGAATCCCTCTTCAGCATCTGACAGAGGAACAGGAGTTTATGGGCTATTCTTTTCTTGTAAATTCCCATGTGCTGATTCCAAGGCAGGACACGGAAACACTTGTGGAGGAAGCCCTGGAGGAATTGAAAGAGATTTCCCGGGATTCAAAAAAACGCCAGAAGTCCGGACAGCCAAAGATTCTTGACCTGTGTACCGGATCCGGCTGCATCGGCATCAGTCTGAAGCTGCTGATGCCCCAGGCTCAGGTGACTGTCAGCGATATTTCCGGGGACGCCCTTTTGATTGCGGAAAAAAACGCGAAACGGCTTGGCGCCCGGGTCACAATTGTCCAAAGCGATCTGTTTGCCGGGCTGAAAGAAACCTATGACCTGATCCTATCCAATCCGCCTTATATCCCTACAAAGGTTATTGAAACGCTGATGCCGGAAGTAAAAGACCATGAACCTCTGCTTGCCCTGGACGGAGGCGGGGACGGTCTTTCTTTTTATAAAAGGATCGCCATGGAGGCGCCCGGTCATCTTCAGGAGGGCGGCAGACTGCTGCTTGAGATCGGTCACGATCAGGGAGGACCGGCAGAAGCGCTTCTGGATCTGGCAGGCTTTACTCAGATCCGGCGCAAAAAGGATCTGGCGGGCCTTGACCGGGTTGTAACGGGTGTGTACCATAAAAAGCAAGTGTATGAAAACTGAAAGGAAATAAACATGTTTGACAAATTAGAAGATCTGCAGATCCGTCTGGAAGAGGTGCTGAGCGCGCTGGGAGAACCGGATGTGACGGCAGACCAGAACCGTTTTCGCAGGCTGATGAAGGAGCAGAATGAGCTTACCCCCATTGTGGAGACTTATCAGAAATACAAAGGGCAAAAGCAGACCGTGGAGGACAGCCTTTCCATGCTGGAGGAAGAAAACGACGAGGAAATGCGGGAAATGCTGAAAGAGGAGCTGGCCCTGGCCAGAACCTCCGTGGAGGAGCTGGAGCGTCAGCTGAAAGTGCTCTTGCTTCCAAAGGATCCCAACGATGAAAAGAATGTGATCGTGGAGATCCGCGCGGGAGCAGGAGGAGACGAGGCTGCTCTGTTTGCCGCCGATATTTTTCGGATGTACAGCCATTACGCGGAGACCAATCACTGGAAGATTGATACGATAAACTCCAATGAAAACGGGCTGGGCGGCTTTAAGGAGATCGTATTTATGGTGAACGGTCAGGGCGCCTACAGCAAGCTGAAATATGAAAGCGGCGTGCACCGTGTACAGCGGATCCCGGTGACAGAATCCGGCGGACGGATCCATACCTCTACCATTACCGTGGCCATTATGCCGGAGGCAGAAGAGGTGGATGTGGAACTGGATCTGAACGACTGCCGGTTCGATGTATTCCGCGCCAGCGGAAACGGCGGCCAGTGCGTCAACACAACGGACTCTGCCGTGCGTCTTACTCATATCCCGACAGGGATCGTGGTTTCCTGTCAGGATGAGAAAAGCCAGCTGAAAAACAAGGACAAGGCCCTGAAAGTATTGCGCAGCCGGCTGTATGAAATGGAGCTGGAGAAAAAGCATGACGCGGAAGCCCAGGCCCGAAGAAGTCAGGTGGGAACCGGAGACCGGTCGGAGAAGATCCGCACCTATAATTTCCCCCAGGGAAGAGTAACGGATCACCGGATTAAGCTGACGCTTCACCGGCTGGAAAGCATTCTGGACGGCGATATCCAGGAGATCGTCGACAGCCTTGTGGCTGCGGATCAGGCGGCGAAGCTGGCCCAGATGAATGAAGAAGCATAATGAAAAACAGGAGACCCTGAAGGCTGGATGCAAGTCATACGGCCCCAGGGTCTTTTTTTTATGGATTCAAATGAAACACATTTTTTTGAAATCATCATTTTTTTCAGTGACTTTTTCAGATAATAATGTTACAATTAAGAAAAATATTAAAAATAGTTTCAAAATGTAACGAAAAAGGAGACTGAAAGAGTGAAATCAGACAGCAATTTTTTCAAGGACAACAGGATCCTGCAGTTTTATGCCCACGATATCAGCAATTCCGACGGACGAATGAGTCTTTTCCCCGGCAATTTTGAGCTGGAGGGGATTCAAAGTGAAACAGTCTCCATGTTTCTTTCCGGGGAGGAAACAGATTTTATTTCTGAATCCGCAGATTTGCTCAGAGGGTATGAGCAGGTGAAAACAGCGTTTTTGCAGTTTGGACTGGAGGATCCCCGGTTTCAGATGCGAAAAGCGGATTATCTGACCCGGATCCCGGTGGTTTCGATTTCCGTCCGCGCAAAGGATCTGAACTTAAATTCTCCATTATGGAATGAAGACAGTCAGTGGTATTGCGTGTGTGTACATATGGATGAAACGGCTGAAAAGTATGACCATGTCTGCATATTTGAGATTCCGGGAGTGGGAGAGCAGAGTTCTGAGGTTCCCTGCGAGATCCGGCAGGCGTCAGAACAGGATGAAAGGAAGCTGAACGCGCTGTTCAGTCCCTATGTTGAGGAAGCTCATTTGATTTCCCCGGGAAAAAACAAAGAGGCAGTTTGGGCCGTTGGTCCAGACACCGCGATTGACGCTGTTCAGGTGATGTATGTGGGCGCGGCTCTCTGCACCTGCCTGACGGCGGGAGACAGCGTTCCTCTTGGATATTTTGATATGGGAAGAGAAAGCCTGTACAGCAAGTACGTTTTGATCAATCGAAGTCCCGCTTACGGACAGTTTCTTTGTCAGAAAGAGGAAAACATTGTCGGCATGGTAAAGCATGAAGCGGAGGTCCAGGGCAATCCCACGGTGATCATTTCCCATTGGCATGAGGACCATGTGAAAATATTATATGAAATGGCCCTGGCCTATTCTCAGGACGGGCACTACAGAAATTTCTGGGAAAACGCGGTCTTTTTCTTCCCACAGTGCATCCAGAAGAAAGGCTGGGCCACTGTCCATGCCACAGCGATCCTGGGAGCCATTCAGAATGCGGGAAATCAAAATTATACAGTCATTCCCTATCAGAATTCCGACGAATATCGGCTGGAACGCCAGTACCAGAATCTGTCAATTTTCAGCTGTCACAGAAATGATCAAAGCGTATCCGCGCCAAATCCCCATGATCACGGGCTGTATGCCATTGTAACGCTTACAAGTGGAAAACGGGTGCTGTTGCCGGGAGACTGCAGCTATGACACCATGAGCGCCCAAAATAGCGGCGATTCCGTTTTGAAAGAATATGATTATCTTGTGGCCACTCACCATGGGGGAAAGTATACCCATACCACCGCAAATCATAAAACAGCCTACATCCCCACACCCAGGCAGGGAACGGCCTGCGATGCGATTTTTTCTGCCAACGGAGTGGCTTATGGTCATCCAAACGCAACCGTTGTGAGTCAATATGGCAAAACCTGGAACTGTCTTCGCACAGATCAATTGCCCGGAAATTATGACATGTATATCCTCGGTTAGCATGATCGGAAAGGAACGGATTTTATGGATCTGATGGAATTATACCAAAAATGGGACGCGCAGCTGAAGCAGACAAAACAGGTCATTTTAAGCGGGCAGGACTCCGGTCTTTTGGAGATGGATCTGCTCTGCGGCACTTTCGGAATAAAGGAAATTGTCCTGCGGGAGGGAATCTGCGCATGGGAACAGGAGATGCTTTCCCTTGCCGGAAAGTTTTTTGTCGGGGAAAGTCGCCTTGGACAGGATGGCGGGGATCAGGGCCTTGAGATGAAGCTGGCCATGAAGCTGGACAAAAACGGCCGGATTGACTGTGAAATCCGGATTCCGGACGTTGTGTTGGACGAAGCCGGATTGTTTTGTATCCGAAACGGGCTGCTGCACATCATTTTGCAAGAGGGAACAGACGCCTTTTTGGAAACCCTGAATGGGGAACTGCCGTTTGGAGGCCATGTGTTTCAGGTCAGCGCCCGGCGGCAGGATCAGAGAAAACAAAGACAGCTGCAGATCCGCAGCCGGGGCAGTCTGGACGTGATGGCTCTTCTGGCTTCTCTTCTGGGGATGGTGGGGCTGGATATAGAAGCGTTTCCGTTTTCCCATACAAGCCTGACAACAGACATGCCTTTGACTTTTTTTTATACGGAGCCTACCGGGTTTCTTACGGCGTCGCAGCCGGAAAAAAACAGGTATGATGATGCTTTGCGTCTGCGGATCGAGACCGGGCTGGGGTTTTTGGCAGGCGGTTCCTTTGGGATCGAGAACGCGGCGTTTTCCGTGGGAAAATGCGGTTCCCGGTACGATTTTTTCATAGACGGAGAAATGAAGCTGTTTCACGCAGGCATTCCTTTTCAGATCCGCTTTGGCGACGGATGCGTGATGTTTGCCGCCGGTCTGGATCAAAAAATCCCGTTGAACAGTGTCAACGACATGGGAGCTCCCGTTGGGGAATCCCAGGTACTGGACCGGTTTCCGGAAACCCTGCGACCATCCGGAGCCGTATGTCTGCATACCCTTCAGCTGATCGTATCCTCTGACTTCAAAACGCTGTATGATTTTCAGATCACGGTTGAACTGGAGGATTCCTGGAATTTCTGCCCGGAGCTGAATCTGTCGGTATCCGATCTGCTCCTTTCCTTTGGAATCTCTATGGGGATGAAGCAGTTTGCCCTTGCCGGAGACGTAACTTTCTGCAATGTAAAAAGCCGGCTTTCCGCAGCCATTTTATCGGAGAGCTCCGGACCGGCAAGCTGGTCTCTGAAGTGGCGGATGTATGAAGAGGAGTCTGTCAGTCTCACTGCGCTGGCAAAAAATCTGGCAGACGCCTTTGGGATCGCCACCCGGATAACCCTTCCCGATATTTCCGTGGGACATGTGGCCGTGGAATTTTCCAACCGGGGATTTTCTGTGGGCGCATTGATCACTTTGTCCGATAAAAAGCTGTTCTCTTCGGAGATGGATCTGCGGTTTGTCTGCGAGGGAAGCGGAGCAGACCGTAGATTTGCGGGAACCTTTCAGTGGAAAAGTCAAAACGCCGGGCTGACGGTGGAACATGTTCTGACAGAGTGCGGGGTAACCGACGGACTGGAGGCAGTTCCCGATTTTATCAAAAAGCTTGGGATTTCGCAGGTGACACTTGGCTATGAGTTTGCGGAAAATAAAATGACGGCTGTGATCAGGACGGCAGAAGCGGACGCCTTTGCCATTGTCCTGTATTTTGAGGGAACAGAACAGAAACAATGTCAATACATTCTTGCCGCTGAGTTTCACCATCAGATCAGCCTTGCGGATCTGCCGGCAGCAGGCGGCGTGTCGCCGTCCCTGAAAGAGATCAGGATTGAGGCGTTTTCCCTGACAGCGGCCTCCTGCAGCAGAGAAAATGTAACCATACCGGACATGATGCAGGGCCGTTCTGTCAAAAAAGGCATCACCCTTTCCTGCCAAATGTCTGTAAAGAAACAGAATATCCCGCTGGAACTGCATGTTCTTGGAGATTCGCCAGAAGAGGCCCAAAAGCAGCTGCCGGCGGCAGAGCGGACAGAGCAGAAAGGGGAAAAAGAGATCCCGCTGCATCTGCGCCTGGGACCGCTGGAGCTTGTAAGCATCCGCCTGGGGTACAGGGACGGCAGCGTGACATTTGGAATTACCGCCCAAATCCAAAACGACGCCCTGTGCTTTTCCCTGGAAGGCCTGACAGCGGCGGTCAGTCTTGGGGACGGAAAGATTTCATTTGGCCTGGATGGCATCTCTGTAAGACTTACCACGGATACGGTAGACGTAAGAGGCGGTTTTCTCAATCTGGGAGATGAAAATTACAGAGGAACGCTGCTGCTGCAGGCCGGCCAATTGTGCCTGACCGCGGTGGGAGCATATCGGGAGAAACCTTTCCGGTCTTTTCTCGTCTTTGCTTCCATGAAAGGAAACCTGGGAGGACCGCCCTGCTTTTCGGTTAAGGGACTGGCCGCGGGATTCGGATGGCAGCACAGCCTTTCGATTCCGGAAGTGACAAACCTTCAGCAGTTTCCTCTTTTGCAGGCGGCGGCAGGGACATTGGATACCGAAGAGCTCTTGTCTCATACAGACAGCTACTTTCCCATACAGGAAGGCCAGCTGTGGATTGCCGCGGGGGTTTTGGTTCAAACGTTTCAAATGGCGGATTCCGCCGCGGTTCTGTCGGTGAGTCTGGGCAGGGAAACAGAGGTGACTCTTACCGGCCAGACGCTGCTGAATGTACCCTTTGATGAGGAAAAAGCGCCTATTGCCCACGGGCTGCTGCTGTTAAAGGCTTCTTTCCGGCCGTCGGAGGGCCTGATCTCTGTGGAGGGAGCCCTTTCCCAGGAATCCTATGTGATCTGCAGGGAGTGCCATATTACCGGGGGATTTGCTTTTGATACATGGTACGGCGGCCCCCACGCGGGAGATTTTGTGCTTACTATGGGAGGATATCACCCCTCCTATGAAAAACCGGCCCATTATCCGGAGGTAAAACGGCTGGGTCTTTGCTGGCGGATTTCCGATCAGCTGTCTGCGGAGGGGGACGTCTACTTTGCGCTGACCCCTTCGGCGCTGATGGCCGGCGGCGGAATGAAGTTTTTGTTCAGCACCTCCAGTGTGGATGCCTGGCTGGAGGCAAGAATCCATATGCTGCTGCAGTGGAAGCCTTATGCGTATGATTTTGATGTGGGAGTCTGTGCCGGCGTGCGGGTTCATCTTGGCTGGATCCGGTTTGGCCTGGAGCTGGGCTGCGACCTTCATATATGGGGACCGGAGTTTTCGGGAAAAGCGCGCATGAAGCTTTGGTGCATTTCCTTTACGGTGGCTTTTGGCGCCGGAAGTCCAACCGGGGCCAGTTCCATCGGGACAGAGGAATTTCGGAAATCCTTTCTGGAATCTGAAAAAGGGGAGCAGGCCGGCGGTTTCCGGCTGGCAATTGCCCGGGGTATTTTGAAAGAGCAAAAAACAAAACAGGGAGAACCGGAATGGACAGTGGCTCCGGAACAGCTGCAGCTGGCGCTGCAAACAGCAGTTCCGGTGAAAAGCCTCCTGTTTGACCCGGGAGATTCCGCAAGGGAACCTCACCCTGTCTATCATGCCACGGAAGACTTTTATGTGCGGCCCTGTAAAAAATATCTGAGCCAGTCGGAACTGACGGTGCGGATCAGCGCCGTAAAAGAAAACGGGGAGGCAGATGGGGAAAGAAGAAAATCCGCGGAAGAGCGTTTTGTGGCGGAGGCACAATATGAGCAGCTGCCCGCGGCTTTGTGGGGACTGCCGGATGAACGCGGGGAGACGGTCACATGCTGCGCCGGAATCCGGATCAGCGTGAAAAAAGAAGAACCCGCAAAGCTGCAGTTTCGCAGGGCGCCGGTGGTTATGCAGGAAGAAAGGCTTCTCCTTTCGCCGCCGCAGCTGGAACTGAAGCAGTATGATGACAGGCCGGTGTTTGACTACATCGCCCGGGCGGCGGATGGCGATCTCTCGGAAAAAAGGCGGCAGCTGTTTGACGGGCTTGGAGAAGCATATGAAAAGATACAGGTGGCAGACTGGGCAAACAGAGCGAAAGAGCTGTTCTGCCAGGAGCCAAAAGCAGTTGACACAGGAGGAATGGCTCAATGGATGTAACGGAAGAAAAAACCATTGTTTTTACAGATGACTGTCAGGTCCCGCTGCAGGACGGCCGGTATCAGGTCTGTATGGAGCAGAAAACGGAACTGTGGCCGGGGCTTCAGTCGCAGCCGCTGAACTTTCGGGTAGAGGGGCCCAGATTTGATCTGGGAGAAGAGGGAGTGCACAGCTGTTATCCGCCGGATCAGACCACGGGCGGATATGGAAGCGTGCTCCCCCATGTTGTGCTGAACCGAAGAACGCTTCCCTGGGAGCGCAGAGAAACAGACCGGGAATCCGGGGAAAGAAAAATACCCTGGATGTGCCTTTTGCTCCTTTGGGAGGAAGAGATCCCGCAGCTGCGGCAGGAAGAGGCAGAAAATGCCTTAAACCCGGAAAAAGCAAAAGAGGTGTATATTCCGGGCCTTTCCCTGGATCAAAATGAAAAAAGCCAGATCTGCCGATTTATAGATCTGGAGAAAGAGCTGTTTTTAAAAATCGCGCCAAGGATCAGGGAACTGCCCTGGCTCTGCCACGGAGGATATGCCGGAAAAGACGGTCTGGCAGCAGTATCGGACCCGGAAAAAGAACCGGAGGACAAGGGCTGGTACAGCACAGTGATGGCAAACCGTTTCCCGGAATCCTCTGAGGCGGGCGCAAAAAATCATGTGTACCTGGTTTCTCTGGAAGGATACGGGGACTATGAAGAAGCGCTGCCCAAGGCCGCCCAGTCTCATGTAAGGCTGTTTGTGCTGCACGACTGGGAGTTTATTTCCCATAAATCACAGTATGGGTTTGGCCACAGAGTGCAGGAGCTTTCTGTGGGATATCTGACAATGCCCCTGGAAAAAGCGTCAGAAAACCTGGCTCCCATCCTGCAAAACGGTTATGTGCCAATGGAGCATCGGCTGCGGAACGGCGAGCGGACGGTTTCCTTTTACCGAAGCTGCTGTGTGCCAAAGCCCTGGAAACAGGCGGAGGTGGAAGCAGACACGGCGGACGGCCTGTACGGCTATGATCCCCGCTGGGGCGTACTGGACGTGTCCTATGGGGCGGCATGGCAGGCGGGACGGCTTGCGGCCCTGAACCGGAAAACCGTGGCGGAACAGATCATGGAGCGCAGGAGAAAGGATCTGATGGAAGTAAGACGCAGGGTGCACAGGCAGCTGCTGCAGGAAAATGTGCAGGGCCTTTTGCCGGATGGGAATGAGACGGTAGGGCATTCCGTTCTTACCTTGTTAGAGGACATAGGAGGAAGACTGTTATGAAGTCCTGGTTTGATTATGAGCGGTTTGACAGGGAATTGGGACAGTTTCAGCCCCATGAGGGAAACGGTGCCGGTCAGCAGGAAAAAGAAGATGTGGAAGCTTTTCTGGAGGGACTTTCTCTTCTGGAGGGGCTGCCTCTGTCTTATCTGGTGCCAAAGGCAGACATGCTTCCGCCGGAAAGTCTGCGGCTGTTTTGGATTGACGAAACGTGGATACGCGCCTGTCAGGCAGGCGCGCTGAGCCTGGGGAAAAATTATGAGACAGACCGCCGCCGTCACAGGCTGCTGTTTGGATCCAAGGCAAAAGAAACTGACCGGCAGCAGGAATCCGGAGGAAACCGGATGGGATTTTTGCTTAGGTCGTCTCTTGTGTTGGGCTGGCCCGGAATGAAACCGGAGTGCGTGGATGGAAACGGTCAGCCCGTAAAGCTGCTGACTCTGCGAAAATACGGAAAAGATATTCTCCTGGGCATTGGGGAGGGAGAGATCGCCCGGCTGATCTTTCGGGAACCTCAGGAGGCGCTTCACTATGGGACAGAAGCCTCTCAGAATGGCGGAACCGTCAGCCTGGTGTCCATGAAAGCCGGAAAAGAGGGAGAAGATCTGCGCCTGATTCAGGAGGCGCGGTACAGAGACCCGGAAAAAGGGGTTTTGCAGGTGGAGCAGCTTGCGGGGGAAATCGAGAAAAAACTCAAAGGTGCCGACGCTCTGGAAGGAACCCTTTCCCCTGCCATGTTTGCGGCAGAGCTGCTGTACCGGACTCAGGTGACGGCGCTGGATACAAAAAAGGAGGAACGGACATGACAGAAACATTCCTGTATGTACCGGTATCGCTGCAGGCCCTTGTTCATGGGCGGCACAATGAGGGGGCGGCAGACATGACGCCGGCCTATGATCTGCTTGCCTATGAGCCGCCTTTTGGAAACAGTGTATCCAACACCTGGTTTTCCCGCGGAACAAGAGAACCCGGCATTCATCTTCACTGGGCAATGCCGGACGGGCTGCTTCACGGAAAACAGAAAGAGGACGGGACCATGATGTTTCCCGCGCTCCCAAACAGGTTTCTTTTGCAGCGCCTCTGGGAACAGGATGGCGTGGTTTGCAGAAAAGCGTGGCTGATCTACAGCGATTTTGTGGGGTCGGATCCCGACGACCGGATCCAGACTACCGTACCGGTTTTTGTATGCCGCGACGGTATCTGGCAGGGAGGGGGCAAAAACGGCCAGCTGTACGGTTATCAGGGCGCGGTGACGGAATACGGACAGCCCCTTGACAAAGAGGGATTTTATCTGGACAGACTTACCGGGATCGGTGACGGAAACCCGGCATTTGCCGCGTATTACCCCGACAGCTGCAGTGTGTTTGGATTTTATGACGATATGAAAGACGTGGAGCAGGGTACTTTTTCCTATCTGCTGACAGGATATTATGAAAAAGGAGATCCATTGTCCGGGCCGCAGCCGGAGAAGCCGGAGGATCTGGAATGGCAGATCCGGGAAGGCGGGGCTGTCCCCGCCCGGACGATGATCCATGGATATGTGAAACAGGTAGTATGGAGGGGACCGGACGAATATTATGAGGACCGGATCCCAAAGGACCCGGTTCAGATTTATATGGGAGACAATACGGCAGAGGCGCTGTCCGTGTTGATCCAGGATCAGGTGCCGGATATTGCGGGGATGGAACGGCTGATGAATTATATTCAAAACGACGCCGTGCAGGTGCTGGCCAATGAAAGTGATCCAGACGGACTGATCAAAGGAGAGGAATTGCTTCACAGTAAAAAATTTACGGCGTGGGAAGGAGGCTGCCTGTGGGAGATCCGGGATGAACGGGAACAAGACCGGCTCTCTCAGACAGAAGAGGACAAGGAAAAGGAAAACCTGCTGCAGGAACAGCTGAGGCGCCTGAACTGCCTGCAGGAACAGCTGAACCGGGCCGAAGAGCAGGCAGGATCCCATCGGGAACAGCTTTACGGGGCCTGGTGGATGTATGTGACAGAGCAGTGGGAGAAAGAAAAAAAAGCTCCCGTTCCCCAGGAGATCAGCCGGGAGATGGATACCCTTACCCGGCTGCTGGAGCAGGCAGAAGCCTGGGGAAAGGAGGCATCCCTTCTGCGGGAAACCATAAAAAAACGGCTGGAATCCTCCGGACGCTGTTTATACAGGCAAAACGAAAACCGGTATTACAGACCCAACCCGCCGGTGGTGCTGCTGGCAGGTCCGGGCGTCCTGCGCAGCTTCCGCCAGGGTGTGACCACGCAGAACGGAGAATTGCTTCCCTGCCGCAAAACATTGCTGCAGTCTTTGTGTGTTCCGCTGCCGGACCAAAAAACCGAAATCGGGGCAAAGGATCTGGAAGCCGCAATGCAGCCGCTTGCTACGCTGCTGCCGGATCCCGTACAGGCGCTGCTGACAGAATGTCTGCTGCTGGATGATCTTTTCGCGGCGTATGTGGCGAAAATCGCGCTGAAAAAAGCAGGCCTGAGTGTTTCCCAAAAAGAGCTGCGGCAGCTGGCCGACCAGGTGGCAGAATTGCAGCGACAGCTGCGGGAGACAGACGGGGCGCCAAAGGCGGCGTCCTTTGAAAACTGGCAGCAGCCGTGGAATCCGTTGTTTCTTCAGTGGAGGGCGTCCTTTGCCCCTTACCGGACCACCCTTTCTCCGGACAATTCGTTTCAGGAATTTGTATTGGGTGAACTGGACCTGGAGACGGGAAAAGAGGGGCCCCAGGAGCAAAAGCCATTGGAGATCAAAGGCCGGTCTCTGATGCTGCCTCACGGTGTGATCCATCTAAGCGAGATGCTGCAAAGGCTGGTGGAACTGTACGGAAAAGAGGGGGAGACCTATGAAAAGCTGCAAAAGGCGGCCCATGCCATTCAGGGAATGAATGTGCTGTCCCAGCAGCTGACCGGCTTTCTGGAAGCTTTGGCGCAAAAGGAAGACGTTCCCCTCTTTCCCCTGATCCCTCTGGAGAATGTGCCGGAGACGGAAGCAGTGACGGCGCAGGCAAACAGACTTCTGCAGGAAAAGGATACGGGGATTCACAGTCCTGTGCCGGGATATGAGGAATCCTCTTTCGTGCCTGTGCGGGCGGGAACTCTGCGGCTGGAGCAGCTGTGGCTGGTAGACAGTTTTGGCCAGATTCAGGATATACCGGTAAAGCAGGAGACTGTACGGCAGACAGAGACTCTGAGGCGGCAGAAAGACGGCGGCATTGTGCTGCCGCCCCGGTTTGTTTCTCCTGTACGGGTACAGTTCCGGTGGCAGGACAAGACGCCGGTGTTTGGCTGTGTGATGCCAAACTTTCTGGACCGGTGTCTGGTGGTCTATAACGGACAGGGAACGCTTCTCGGTTCCATACAGGAAAAAAAGAAAGGCGCTCTGTGGATCAGCGCTCCGGGGACCACAATTTGTCCCCGGGAGATTCCCGACGGGGAAGGACATCTTCAGGCGTTTATAGAAAGCTTTCTGGGAGAAGACAATGACCGTCTTGCAAAGCTGCTGGCGGATCTGGACAAACGGGCTTTTGCGGTGGAAGGCGGCAGCCGTTTTTTGCAGCTTTGCTTTGGAAGTGTTTTGTTTCTTGGATGGGCATGCCTGGGACTGGAAGAAATGGGGCTTTCCATCCGTTCCAGTATTTGGGGCGGAAAACCGGATACCCATGGCTATGAAACCCAGCCTGTGACCGTAAGGCTTGGAGATGTGAGAAAGGCAGGCGACGGCCTGGCAGGCTTTTATATCCATGAACAGGATCCGGCCGCCTCTTATGACCGGTTTTATTCCTGCCTGGAGGGCACGGCGGATCTGAAAATTTCCCTGAGGGATGAGCCGGCATGGCTTACCCTGCTGTTTGTGCCTCTGGGAGAGATCAGCATCCGCACCGGATTTCTGCCCGCAGCCTCTGCCCCGGCATTTCCACGGCGGGGAGAAGACAGGCTGGAAGAGCTGGATATGATGTTCCGGCTGATGCCGATCCCAGGAGTTTTGGAGGAACTGTCGGTTCCCCTGCCGGGAAATCTGGAGGATTTTTGGGAGTTTTGCTATATGGAGAACACAGAGCGGGAAAACACAGCCGCGGATCTGAAGCCTCCTTCCGAAAGTCTGCCGCCGGACGGCATGGCGCTGCTGGAGGGATTTATGAAAACAAAGAGGAAAAAGGAAAAACAGTAATCAAAAAAGGAGGGAACATATGGATTCCTATCAGGTAGAATACCGGCTGCAGCCGGGCTGTGTCACGGTTTCCACCAATGAAAACCAGATGGAGTTTTTTATTACAAATCCCACGGATGAGCCGATCATTTTCAAAAACGACGGACAGGTAACCGTGAAAGAATATCCTGCTTTGGGAGAAAACTGCAGAGCAAACGATCCGCCCGGATTTGAACTGATTTTTTCCTATGGAAGCGGCGACGGGGATCTGAATTTGGCGGAGATCTGCAGGAATATTACTGTCAGCCGCGTTCAGGGCGGCAGCTGGCAGATCATGGAAAAATATTCGGGAAAAGGCCCTTACTGGCAGATCATTCCCCGTGGAACCACTGTGCTGAAGCCAAAGGAAAGCCTGATCCTGCTGCTGGACAATCTTTCCGTAAACGATAAGCGGGGTGAAACAAATCTGACTGTGAATTTCAAAGCGCCCGGGATCCAGCGGAAAGCGGAGCTTGGAATACTGAAACTGGCAAAACCGCAAATCCGCCGGTTTGGTACGGAAAAGGCCCGGTATGAGCTGGAGGATGAGGTCAGGTTTACATGGACACTGACAGATTATGTCCCTGTAGAGGCCAATCTGCTTTTGGACGGCATTCCCGTTTCCGGAAACGGAACCGTTTTGAAAAAAGTGACCAAAAAAATCCACCGGCTTCAGGTGCGGAATCAGGCCGGCTACCTGACAGAAGCCCAGACGGAGATTGCCTTTGACTGTTATAGCAAAATAGAGATCACAAAGTGCGGTTCGGGAACGGTAACGGTCTGCTGGGATACCAGAAGCATGAAAAACTGCCGTCTGAACGGTCAGGCGGTGGGAAAAAGCGGCAGCAGAGAGTTTCCGGTGACAGGAGACACAGAATTTACCCTAACCGCCATCCGCCGGGTGACGGAAATAACCGAAAAAAAGACGCTGTCCTTTTTTATGCCGGTGATCCTTTCCTTTCAGGCAAATCCGCAAAAAAAGCAAGCGCGGCCTTTGGAGGGTTTTCTTTCTTTGGAGCAGGTGAAAGATCCGGCGGCGGTTCCAAAGACGGTAGTGCCCTACGCGGCGCCGGATCCGGGACCCATTCCTCCGCCGCCGGCCCGGATCACGATTCAGTTCTCCTGGAAAACAAAAAACACAAACAGCTGTGAAATCCCGGAGGCGGGAATCCGCTCAAAAAATCCCTCAGATGCCTGTGTCGGTTCCGTGGAGAGAAAGTGTACCTCCGTAATCCTGCGGGCAACGGGAAATTACGGGTATCAGGTCACAATGACAAAGAAAATCCAATAGAAGGAGAAAACCCAATGAAATATAAGCTGGAAACATGTGTGTGGGAGATCACGCTGGGATGCAATTTCCGCTGCAGACACTGCGGTTCCTCCTGCGCGGAGCCTGCGCCCGATGAGCTGACAACAGAGGAGGCGCTGGATCTGGCAGATCAGATCGGCGTTTTAAAGCCAAGATACCTGTCCCTGACCGGGGGAGAGCCGCTGATGAGAAAGGACTGGTCTCTGATCACGGAAAGACTGACGGCGCAGGGCATTCAGGTCTGTATGATCACCAACGGTTCGCTGATCGATGAAGAGACGGCAGAAAAAATGGAAAGGGCGGGCCTTTCACTTGTTTCCGTCAGTATGGACGGCACAAGGCAGATCCATAATTACATGCGGGGCGTGGACTGCTATGACAAAAGTAAAAGAGCATACCGCCTGCTGTCAGGGACAAAGATCCTCAGGGCGGCAAATACTACCCTTGTAAAGGAAAATCTTTCCTGTCTGGAGGAAATGCGTCTGGAGCTGATGGAGCTGGGAGTACAGAAATGGCAGCTGCAGATAGGGCTGCCGGTGGGAACGCTGAAAAAAAACAAAGCCTCCGTAATTGATCCGGAGGATCTGCCCGGGGTCATTGATTTTGTCTATGAGGCAAACAGCAAAGGGGGCATTCAGGTGACGCTGGCGGAAAGCGCCGGGTATTACAGCAAAAAGGAGGCGATGGCCGCCCGGATGGCGGATCCCCTGGGACGGCTCAGCGTGTTTCGGGGGTGCAACGCGGGCATCCGAAGCCTTGGGATCCTTCAAAACGGAGACGTAACCGGCTGCACATCCATCCGAGATCCCCGGTTTATAGAGGGAACCGTCCGGAAAAGACCGCTGTGGGAAATCTGGCAGGATGAGCAGGCATTTGCCTGGCGCCGGCAGATGACAGTTCAGAAAGAGCAGCAGGGCTTTTGCGGACGTTGTCCATACGCAGAGGTCTGTCTGGGAGGATGCACCAACACAAAACTGACAACTGCCGGAAGCATTTACAAAGAAAACAGGTACTGCGTATATCACCTGGCACACGCCTGCCAGAATCAGACATAAAACGCCTCTGCCAGTCGAAGACTGTCGAACGATTTTTCCGTAAAATCAGGCGCCGGGCAATGACAAAAACTGGCCGTTATGGTATAGTAAAACCAGTTCTTCCGAAAGGGGCGGCCATATGTATTACAGAGCCTGGCGCAAAGTTCTGGAACACATCAAACAGCGGTTTATGGATGAGACAGGGCTTACAGAGCAGGATTTTTTTTGTGAGGGCGAGATTGACGCCATACAGGAGACCTTTTACCTGCGGGATATGAAAAACAACCTGATCGCGGAACCGTCCCCCGTACATCAAAAAGAATTTTCATCCGGCAAAAGCGTGCTTTCCACTTTCCGCTATCTGGCATCTTCCTATGCCATGGCTTTCAATCTTCTGGGAAACAATGCGGTCAGGCTGATCGGAAACCGTCACGGGATTCTGCCCGGAACATACAGAATCACATACAAAAAAACATTAAGAGCGCTGAAAAGTAAAAATGCCTTTGTGACCATTGACGGAGCACTGTTTTCCGAGGACGGGACAAGCTGTCTCTGCATGGAGATGAAAATGCTGGAATGGTTTGTATTTAAGGTAAACCCCATCAAAGACACCTTTATGGAGGCGGACAATTATTATTTTCCGGATACAGCTCCGGTGTTCATTGAGACCATTCAGATGCTGGTGCCTTTTTTAAACAGGGACGGCTGGGAGCATTTCGGCAGTTTTCAGAACTGCGATGAATTTCTGATTATGCGCCAGCTTCTTGGAATTTACAACGTGCTTCGCATGGAAAAGGAGTCCCGTAAAGAAACCGGGCAGGCGGATGAGAAGCCGGGGCTAAAGCAGCTGACGCTGGCCTCCGTTTACTGGTCCGCAAAGAACCCGGACTGCTACGGCCATTACCGGGAACGGATCCTGAAAGCGGAAAAACAGATGAAAAATGAAATGCGGTTTCTGCGGGAGATCATCCAGCCGGTGAGAGACCTGTTTGAGGATACGCTGGGCGTGGCGCTGCAGGTCATTGCCATAGATCACAGGGAACTGCTTGCAATGCTGGATAAGACGCCGGAAGAGAGACGGTGGCTGGAGCGATATGAGATTTGAGGAGAGGATGCCGAGGTGAAAGCGTAATGGAGATGGCAGGTGAGAAAACAGAAGAAGCGCTTTTGGCGCTGCAGAGAGAAAACGCCGCTTTGCGGGAAGAAAACAGGCGGCTGGAGCAGGAGATCCGGATCGAGCAGCGGATCTACCTGAAATGGAAGCAGACGGCCATGCTTTTTCATGACGCCCTGTGGGAGGCTCTGTTAAAATATGACCCGGAGCAGTATGGAAAAAGGGGAAAGAAAGATTAGCGCGGCAATCACGCGCGCATGGAGAGCAGGATGGAAAGAAAGGAAGCGGAAGTCAGAAAATTACTGGAAGAAAACCGGCAGCTGAAATTGCAGAAAGAGAAATTAAGACGGCTTCTGGAGCAAAAGGTGGAAAAACATCAGGAGTGGGAACAGATCGCTTCCTGTTTTCACGATACGCTTTGGAAAGTGCTTTTAAAATATGAACCGGACACTTACGGCGTACTGTATCCGGACAGAAAGACCGACGGACAGCTTGGCATTGGAGAATTGCCCAGACTGCGGGGACGGACATGACAGGAAACAGGCCCAGGATGTATTTGACAAAATGCCTTTTCGGGATGTATGATAGGAAAGAAAAAAGTCAGTACGGGAGTGTTGTACATGTGTGGAATCGTAGGATATGTCGGTGCCAAAAACTGCATCGACGTTTTGATAGACGGCCTTTCCAAACTGGAATACAGAGGATATGACTCCGCGGGCATCGCGGTGTTTGAAAAAAATAAGATTTGGGTGGAAAAAACAAAAGGGCGGCTGGCAGACCTGAGCGCGAAGCTGGAGCAAAGCAGCCGGCCGGATAGCCACTGCGGCATTGGCCATACCAGATGGGCCACTCATGGGGAGCCAAGCGACATCAATTCCCATCCCCATGGCAATAAGCGCGTGACCATTGTCCATAACGGCATTATAGAAAATTACCGGGAGCTGAAAAAGTTTCTGGACGGTCAGGGCTATAAATTTGAAAGCGAGACTGACACAGAGGCCATCGCAAAGCTTCTGGACTATTATTATGACGGAGACCCTCTGGATACGATCACCAATGTGATCCAGAATCTGCGGGGCTCCTATGCCCTTGGGATCCTGTTCCGGGATTTCCCGGATCGGATTTATGCGGTGCGGATGGAAAGTCCGCTGATCGTAGGGGCCGGCAAGGGAGAAAATTTTATTGCCTCCGACGTGCCCGCCATTTTGAAATACACAAGAGATTATTATCTTCTGGAAAAAGAAGAGATTGCGGAAGTGACCGCGAAAAAAATCTGTTTTTACGATATTCACGGGCAGCACATTGAAAAAGAGCTGAACACGGCCACCTGGGATGTGGACGCGGCGGAAAAAGGCGGCTACGAGCATTTCATGCGGAAAGAGATCTATGAGCAGCCGGTGGCGGTAAAGACGACCATTACCCCCAGGATCCGGGATAACATGCCCAATCTGGAGGAATGCGGCATTCTTCCAGGCTCCCTGAAGGACATCCGACGCCTGTTTGTTGTGGCATGCGGCACGGCCATGCACGCGGGCATGGTTGGAAAATATGTAATTGAACGGCTTGCCAGAGTGGAGGTTACGGTGGATATCGCTTCCGAATTCCGTTACCGGGATCCGCTGATCTCAAAAAAGGATCTGGTGGTGCTGATCACCCAGTCCGGGGAAACGGCGGATACGCTGGCGGCTCTGCGCCTTGCAAAGGAGCGGGGCGCCAGAACCCTTGCCATTGTAAATGTAAAGGGCTCCTCCATCGCCAGAGAGGCGGACATGGTGATCTATACCCACGCGGGGCCGGAGATCTCGGTTGCCTCCACAAAGGCCTATTCGGTACAGCTGGCGGTGATGTATCTGCTGGCGTTTTCCCTTGCCTATGAGAGGGGAGAGATTACCAGGGAGCGCTGCATGGAACTGACAGAAAAGCTGCAGCAGATCCCGGAGCAGATCCGGGAGACTTTGCAGACAGAAGATGTCTGCCAGTATGTGGCGTCCAAGCTGGTCAGCGCCGACAGCCTGCTGTATATTGGAAGAGGGCTGGATTATGCTCTCAGCATGGAAGGCTCCCTGAAGCTGAAAGAGATTTCCTATATCCATTCGGAATCCTATGCGGCGGGAGAGCTGAAGCATGGAACCATCAGCCTGATCACCGATCTGATGCCGGTGGTTGCCGTAGTGACCCAGTCCGCCCTTGTGGAAAAGACCATCAGCAACATGAAAGAGGTCAAGGCAAGAGGCGCGAAGGTGACCGCCATCTGCAGGCAGTCCGTGGAACTGACAGAGGATGTGGCGGATCATGTGGTGAAGCTGCCGGATGTGGAGGATCTTTTGATGCCCATGATCGCGGTGGTGCCGCTGCAGCTGATCGCCTATTATACGGCAGTGTTAAAAGGCTGCGATGTGGATAAGCCCAGAAACCTGGCAAAGTCTGTTACGGTAGAATAGATCAGAAAGAAAACCTGCTTGACATTTCGCAGGCGGATGGTATACTGAATGTCAGATACATATGGCAACGCGATGACAGGAAGAGTAAGCTGAGAAACCATTCAGAGAGAAATGCGCATGCTGGAAGCATTTTATGGAGCATCAGCCCAAAACCACCCTGGAGCGGCTTTAATACAGCCCGGCCGGCGCCGTTACCGCCAAAAAAAGTGGCACATGCAAAATGGGTGGAACCGCGGTATTTGATTATCGTCCCTGAATGATCCGACGGATCGTTCAGGGATTTTTTTCCATATGTAAAAAGATGAAGCAGTACAAAAAATAAGGAGGAATGATTGTGAAGATTACACTGAAAGACGGTTCCGTAAAGGAATACGCGGAAGCCAGGTCCGTACTGGAGATCGCGGCCGATATCAGCGAGGGGCTGGCAAGAGCAGCCACGGCGGGAGAAGTGGACGGGAAAACGGTGGATCTGAGAACGGTCATCGACCGGGACTGTCAGTTAAATATTCTGACCTTTGAGAACAGCGAGGGAGGCGCAGGCGCTTTCCGCCATACCACGTCTCACATTATGGCGCAGGCCATCAAGCGGCTTTATCCGGAAACAAAGCTTGCCATCGGACCCTCCATCGCCGATGGATTTTATTATGACGTAGACAGCGAAACGCCGCTGACCGCGGAAGACCTGACAAAGATCGAGGAGGAAATGAAAAAGATCGTCAGGGAAAATCTGGAAATCACCCGGTTTACCAAAAGCCGTGCCGACGCCATCGCGTATTTTCAGGAAAAAAACGAACCCTATAAGGTGGAGCTCATTCAGGATCTGCCGGAGGACGCGGAAATCAGTTTTTACCAGCAGGGAGAGTTTGTGGATCTGTGCGCAGGCCCTCATCTGATGTCCACAAAACCGGTAAAGGCCTTTAAGCTTACCAGCCTGGCGGGAGCCTACTGGAGAGGCAGCGAGAAGAACAAGATGCTTACCCGGATCTACGGAACCTCTTTTACAAAGAAAGCAGATCTGGATGCCTATCTTACCAGACTGGAGGAGGCAAAGAAGCGGGATCACAGGAAGCTGGGCAAGCAGCTTGGCCTGTTTATGCTCAGGGACGAAGGCCCCGGTTTTCCTTTCTTTCTTCCAAAAGGTATGGTGCTGAAAAACAAGCTGCTGGATTACTGGCGGGAGATCCACAGTAAGGCGGGCTATGTGGAGATCTCCACGCCCATTATGCTGACCCGTCAGCTATGGGAGACCTCCGGCCACTGGGATCATTACAAAGACAATATGTACACCACCGTCATTGACGACACAGATTTTGCCATCAAGCCCATGAACTGTCCCGGCGGCATTCTGGTTTATCAGTCGGAGCCCCGTTCTTACAAAGATCTGCCCCTGCGGATGGGAGAGCTTGGCCTGGTGCACAGACATGAAAAATCCGGACAGCTGCACGGGCTGATGCGGGTGCGCTGCTTTACCCAGGACGACGCCCATATTTTCATGACGCCCGAACAGATCCGGGGAGAGATCAAAAATGTAGCCAAGCTCATTGACAGCGTATATCAGCTTTTTGGATTCAAATATCATGTGGAGCTGTCTACCCGTCCGGAGGATTCCATGGGAAGCGATGAAGACTGGGAGATGGCAACAGACGCTCTTCGGGGCGCTCTGGAAGATCTGGGCCTGGACTATGTGGTCAACGAGGGAGACGGAGCGTTTTACGGGCCAAAGATCGATTTCCATCTGGAGGATTCCATCGGCAGAACCTGGCAGTGCGGCACCATCCAGCTGGATTTCCAGCTGCCCCAGCGGTTTGAGCTGGAGTATACGGGAGCAGACGGCGAAAAGCACCGCCCCATTATGATCCACCGGGTGGCCTTTGGCTCCATTGAGCGGTTTATCGGTATTCTGATCGAGCATTTTGCCGGTGCGTTTCCCACCTGGCTTGCGCCGGAGCAGGTTCGGGTGCTTCCCATTTCCGACAAATTCCTGGATTACGCGGATCAGGTCAATGAAAGGCTGAAAGAGCAGGGAATACTCAGCACTGTGGACAGCCGGGCGGAAAAGATCGGTTACAAGATCAGAGAAAGCCGTCTTGCCAAGGTGCCTTACATGCTTGTGGTAGGCGCCAAGGAAGAGGAAACTAAAACGGTTTCCGTCAGAAGCAGATTTGCGGGAGATGAAGGACAAAAGACGCTGGAACAGTTCCTTGATCAGATCCGGGATGAGATTCAAAATAAAATCATCCGGGAAGTGGAGCAGCAGGAGAATAATTAAACCGGCTGCAAGGAATACTAACTCCTGTCAGTTTATTTTTCATAAAGGAGGTAGTAGCCATGCCCGATCTGGTATGTTCAGCCGTTGACTGTGTTTTTAACGATGAGCAGCTTTGCACGGCGGATAAGATCCACATTGAGGACGATACCTGCTGCGAGAGCTACTGTGACGATCCGAGAACGGAAAACAAAGGCTGCAGCTGCAAGTAAGCCACAAAAAGAGGTGTCCGGGACACCTCTTTTTGTTTGCATCTTGCTTTTGATAGGGAAAATTGGTAAAATATCCGTGGTGTGACATTTTTTGGAAAGGATCATTGCCATGGAGGCTTATGGGGAATTCGCGGAGGTATACGATCTGTTTATGGAAGAGGTGCCCTACGGGGCATGGTGCGACTATTTGAAGCAGCAGCTGCGGGAACATGGGGTCAGGGACGGCCTTTTGCTGGATCTGGGCTGCGGCACCGGAACCATGACTTCTCTGCTTGCAAAGGCAGGTTACGATATGATCGGAGTGGACCGGTCAGAGGAAATGCTTCGGCAGGCGTACGAAAAAAAGCAGAGGGATGGGCAGGATATCTTATATCTCTGTCAGGATATGAGCGCTTTTGAACTGTATGGAACCGTCCGGGGAATCGTCTGTGTCTGCGACGCGCTGAATTATATTCTGGAAGAAAAACAGCTTCTGGAAACATTCCGGCTGGTGAACAATTATCTGGATCCGGGCGGACTGTTTCTGTTTGATATGAACACTCCTTACAAATACAGCCGGATTCTGGGGGATCATGTGTTTGCCCAAAACCGGCAGGAGGGCAGCTATATCTGGGAAAATCATTTTGACAGGGAAAGCGGCATCAATGAGTATGCCGTGACCTTTTATGTCCGGCAGGAAGAAGAGCGATACCGCCGGTTTGAGGAAATTCATTATCAGAGAGCCTACAGCCCTCACAGGATCAGGCAGCTGCTTTCTCAGGCCGGACTGGCTCTGGAGGCTGTCTACGACGGATACCGGAAAGCGCCGCCAAGGGCTGACAGCCAGCGGATCTGTTTTGTGGCCAGAGAGTGTACCAAGAAACAGGAAGGATGAAACAGATGGAAGATTATATTGTTCGCGCGACGGCAGGAAACGGACAGCTTCGGGCTTTCGCGGCCACTACCGCGAACCTGGTGGAGCAGGCCAGAGCCATTCACGGAACAAGCCCCGTGGCAACAGCGGCGCTTGGAAGGCTTTTGACCGCGGGAGCGATGATGGGCGCCATGATGAAAGGAGAGCGGGATCTGCTGACCTTGCAGATCAAGGGCTCCGGAGCCCTGGGCGGCATTGTGGTCACCGCGGACAGCAAAGCCAACGTAAAGGGCTATGTCCATGAGCCTGTGGTGCTGCTGCCGCCAAATGAAAAAGGAAAGCTGGATGTGTCCGGAGCCATTGGACCCGGCATTTTAAACGTGATCAAGGATCTGGGTATGAAAGAACCCTATTCCGGCCAGGTGGCCCTGCAGACAGGCGAGATCGCGGAGGATCTGACCTACTATTTTGCCGTATCCGAGCAGGTGCCCTCCACAGTGGGACTGGGCGTGCTGATGAACCGGGACAATACGGTATGTCAGGCAGGCGGCTTTATCATTCAGGTAATGCCCTTTGCGGAGGAAAGCACCATTGCTTCCCTGGAGCAGAAGCTGGGGCAGGTTACCGGCGTTACCGATCTGCTCAATGAGGGCCTGTCTCCGGAACAGATATTGGAAATGCTGACGGGATCCCTGGGGCTGCAGATCACAGACCGGATGCCCGCCGCGTATCACTGCGGCTGTTCCAGAGAGCGGATGCTGCGCGCTCTGGCAAGTATCGGAAGAAAGGACCTGGAAGAACTGGCCGCGGCAGGAGAGCCGGTAGAGATGAGCTGCCACTTCTGCAATACCAGGTATACCTTTTCCGGAGAGGAAATCAGCGAACTGCTGAACCGAAATGAAGACCGTGACGGAGGAATCAGAACAGAATGAAACAGGGATTTGTGAAAACAGCGGCGGCGGTTCCCCACATTCAGGTGGCGGACGTACCTTACAATGTAGAGCAGATCTGCCGGCTAATCGAGGAGACCGCCGGCGCAGGCGCGAAGATCACCGTATTTCCGGAGCTTTGTATCACCGGATATACATGCGGCGATCTGTTCCTGCAAAGGACGCTTCTGGAACGGGCCCGGGAGGGCCTGGACACCATTGCCGCGTTTACGAAAGGGAAAGACGGCCTCTATTTCGTGGGCCTGCCTTATATGGTCCGTGGAAAGCTGTATAATGCCGCGGCGGCCATATGCGGCGGAACAATTCTGGGACTGGTTCCCAAGAAGCATATTCCCAATTACGGGGAATTTTATGAAGGAAGATGGTTTGCTCCGGGACCTGAGGAGTGCACACTGACAGAAGAGGGCATCCCCTTTGGCGCAAATCAGCTTTTTTCCTGCCGGGAACTGCCGCAGCTGGTTGTGGCCGCGGAGATCTGTGAAGATCTCTGGGCGCCGGATCCGGAAAGCAGCCGGCACGCCATGGCGGGGGCGTCTGTGATCGTGAACCTGTCTGCCAGCGACGAGGTGACCGCAAAGGACGTGTACCGGAGAGATCTGGTAAAGGGGCAGTCTGCCCGTCTGCTGTGCGGTTATGTATTTTCCTCTGCCGGAGAGGGAGAGTCCACAACGGACCTGGTGTTTGGAGGACATTGCCTGATCAGTGAGAATGGGGTGCTGCTGGCGCAGTCTCAGCGCTTTGCCAACGAGACGGTTTACGGTGATCTGGATGTGTTCCGGATTGAATCAGAAAGACGGCGGCTCAATACTTTTACACAAAATGGGGATTCCTACCGTGTAAGCAGCTTTTCTCTGTCTGTGGAGGAAACAAAGCTGACCCGCCGTTTTGACCCGGAGCCTTTTGTGCCGTCGGCGGCTGCGGACCGGGAAAAGCGGTGCGAGGATATTATCGCCATTCAGGCTATGGGCCTGAAAAAGCGGCTGCAGCATACAAAAACAGGCCATGCAGTGATCGGCATCTCCGGCGGGCTGGATTCGGCGCTGGCGCTGCTTGTGACCGTGCGGGCCTTTGATTATCTGGAAATTCCAAGATCCAATATTACAGCGGTGACCATGCCATGCTTTGGTACTACGGACCGTACTTACCGGAATGCCTGCAGACTGACAAAAGCCCTGGGGGCCACCTTGCGGGAGATTCCCATAGGGGAAGCGGTGACCGGGCATTTTCAGGACATCGGCCAGGACCCGTCCCTGCACGACGTGACCTATGAGAATGCCCAGGCACGGGAGCGGACCCAGGTTCTGATGGATCTTGCCAACCGGGAAAACGGTCTGGTGATCGGCACCGGGGACATGTCTGAACTTGCCCTTGGATGGGCGACCTACAACGGAGATCACATGTCCATGTACGGCGTCAACGTGTCGGTGCCCAAAACGCTTGTGCGGCACCTGGTAAAATACTTTGCGGATACCTGCAGGGAACCGGCGCTGAGCGAAGTGCTTCTGGACGTGCTGGATACGCCGGTGAGCCCGGAGCTGCTTCCCCCGGAAGACGGGGTCATTGCCCAGAAGACAGAGGATCTGGTAGGGCCTTACCGGCTCCACGACTTTTTCCTTTACTATATGCTGCGGTTCGGCTATGGGCCGGACAAGATCTTCCGGATCGCAAAGACTGCCTTTCTGGGGCAGTATGAGGACGGGGAGATCCTAAAATGGCTGAAGACCTTTTATCACAGATTTTTTTCTCAGCAGTTCAAGCGTTCCTGCCTTCCGGACGGACCAAAGGTGGGCACGGTGTCCATTTCTCCCAGAGGAGACCTGAGAATGCCCAGCGATGCCTGCGAGGCTGTCTGGATGGAAGTATTGGACACGTTGTAATCTTCTGTTTTGGGCGGCTTTTTGCTGAACATCTGCACAAGAAGGAAGATCAGCAGGATCAGAAGCGCCACGAAGACAATTGTATAGATCAGCTCTTTGGTGCGGATTACAAAAATTTTCGTTTTAGAGCTCATAGGGATTTCTTTCCTTTTTTTTCAATATATGAAAGAGAGAAACCGGGTATTACATTTAGAGAAAGGAATGGTCTGCGATGAAGAAAAAGCTGCTGTTTATCTACAACGCCCGTGCCGGAAAGGGACAGATCAAGAGCAGACTGGCGGACATCATAGATATTTTTGTAAAGAGAGAGTACGAGGTGACAGCCTATCCCACCCAGGATTATCTGGACGGAAAAAATAAAGTGACGGCGGCGGGAAACGATTACGATCTGATCGTGTGCAGCGGCGGAGACGGCACTTTAAACGAAGTTCTGTCGGGCCTTATGGAACTGGACCGGCAGATCCCTGTGGGATACATACCGATGGGATCCACCAACGATTTCTCTGCCAGCCTGGGGATTCCCAAACAGCCGCTGAAAGCGGCGGAAGTAGCGGTGGGCCAGCGGGTGTTTGCCAGCGATATTGGCACCATGAACGGCAGATACTTTGTCTATGTGGCGGCATTTGGCCTGTTTACGGACGTTTCCTATCAGACCAGGCAGGAAATGAAAAATCTGCTGGGCCATTCCGCCTATCTTCTGGAAGGGGTGAAGCACCTTTCCAAGATCCCCTCTTATCCGTTAAAGGTCCAGTATGACGGCAACGAGCTTGCGGGAGATTACATTTACGGAATGGTGACCAATTCCATTTCCGTAGGCGGGTTTAAAAACCTTACGGGAAAAGAGGTTCTGCTGGACGACGGCCTTTATGAGGTGGTGCTGATCCGCAATCCCCAGAATCTGGGCCAGCTGAACGAAGTGCTGGGATCGGTGATCAGCGGCGATCTGAAAGCGGCCAACATTGACAGCTTCAAGGCATCCAGCCTGAAGATCGTCTGTGAGGAGGAGATTCCCTGGACGTTAGACGGGGAGTTTGGCGGAAAACATCATCAGGTGGAGATCGTCAATCACCGCCGGGCGGTGCAGATCCACATTCCCTGAGGCTGTCCGAAAAATCCAAAAAAGCCCTGAGGGGGCCTGGGGAAACGTTGCATTTTGCGGGCAGATATGATACACTGAAAATAAGATAAAAACTGGAAACGGAGGGTTATTATGTTAGTTTCGGCAAAAGAAATGTTACAGAAGGCAAAAGCGGGCCATTATGCGGTAGGCCAGTTCAACATCAACAATCTGGAGTGGACGAAAGCCATTCTTTCCGTTGCGGAAGAGCTGAAATCCCCTGTGATCCTGGGCGTGTCCGAGGGCGCGGGAAAGTATATGACCGGGTTTCAGACCGTGGCGGCCATGGTAAAGGCCATGATCGGTGAGATGAACATTACCGTGCCTGTTGCCCTGCATCTGGATCACGGCACTTATGAGGGCTGCATGAAATGTGTGGAAGCAGGATTTTCTTCCATCATGTTTGACGGTTCCCATTACCCCATCGAGGAAAACGTAGCCAAGACAAAGGAACTGGTGCAGATCTGTGCCCAACGGGGCATGAGCCTGGAGGCAGAGGTAGGTTCCATTGGCGGTGAAGAAGACGGCGTTATCGGCGCGGGCGAGTGCGCGGATCCCAAGGAGTGCAAGATGATCGCGGATCTGGGCATTGACATGCTGGCAGCCGGTATTGGCAATATTCATGGAAAATACCCCGCAAACTGGGCCGGCCTCAGCTTTGAGACGCTGGACGCCATTCAGCAGCTGACCAAAGAAATGCCTCTGGTGCTTCACGGGGGCACAGGCATTCCCGAGGATATGATCAAAAAGGCCATTTCCCTTGGAGTGGCAAAGATCAACGTAAATACAGAGTGTCAGCTTTCTTTTGCGGACGCCACAAGAAAATATATCGAGGCCGGAAAGGATCTGGAGGGCAAGGGCTTTGATCCCCGTAAGCTTCTTCTTCCCGGAACGGAAGCCATTAAGGAAACAGTCCGTGAAAAAATGCGGTTGTTCGGTTCCGTAGGGAAAGCGGAATAATCTGCTGTTGCAGGGACGGTATCCCAGGCGGAAGATGTTTGCCGGACGGATCCGTCTCTGTTTGTTTTTTGGATCCACAAAAAAGAAAGGGCGGGTTACATGAACATTGCGTTTGACTGTCTGCCGGGCGGACTGCAGAAAGCGGTAACCATGAGCTTTGACGACGGAAAGCTGGCGGATGTGCGGCTGGCGGAGCTTTTCAGGCGTTATGGCATCAGGGGCACGTTTCATTACAACAGCGCCAATATCGGCAGGGATACATATGTGACGGAAGAGCAGATCAGAAAGATCGGAGAATACCATGAGATTTCCGCTCACGGCGCCACGCATCCTTTTCTGGAAAGGCTGCCCGTACCCATGGCGGTACAGGAGATCATGGACGACAGGCGGAGGCTGGAGCCGCTGGCGGGCAGGCCGGTGCGGGGGATGAGCTATCCTTACGGCACCTACTCTCAGCCGCTGAAAGAGGCGCTTCGGGCGTCGGGGATCGAGTACAGCCGTACCATACAGAATACGGCGGAATTTGATCTTCCTCAGGATTTTATGGAATGGCATCCCACCTGTCACCAGAGCCATGATCTTGACGGGCTGTGGCAGCGGTTTTATAACAAGAAAAAACACATCCGGGTTTTTTATCTGTGGGGACACAGCTATGAATTTGACCGGGATCATTCCTGGGATCGGATGGAGCGTTTTTGTGAAAAGATCAGCGGACTTGACAATATCTGGTACGCCACCAATCAGGAGATCGTGGATTATGTGACGGCCATGCGCCGGATCGTGGTCTCTCTGGACCGGTCAAGCGTCTATAATCCAAGCGCGCTGGACGTATGGATCCTGGTGGAGAATGAGCCGGTGCGCATTCCCGGGGGAGCCACGGTAACTCTGAAAAAATGAGGATAAATGGAGGAAAAAGTATGAAAAAAACTGCACTGGTTGTAATGGCGGCCGGCATCGGAAGCCGCTTTGGCGGGGGAATCAAGCAGCTGGAGCCTGTGGGGCCAAACGGTGAGATCATTATGGACTACGCCATCTACGACGCCATTGAAGCCGGGTTTGACGAGATCGTGTTTATCATCCGGAAAGATCTGTACGCGGATTTCAAGGAGATCATCGGAAACCGCATTGAAAAGATCATTCCCGTATCCTATGCCTTTCAGGAGCTTCAGGATCTGCCGGCAGGCCATACCGTGCCGGAGGGAAGAAAGAAACCCTGGGGGACAGGTCAGGCTGTGCTTGCGGCAAAAGATGTGATCCGCCACCCTTTTGTGGTGATCAATGCCGATGATTACTATGGAAAGGAAGCCTTTGTCAAGGTCCATGAGTTCCTTGTACAGGACGCGCCCAAAGAAGACGCTTACCGGTTCTGCATGGCAGGCTTTATTCTTGGCAATACTTTGAGCGAGAACGGCGGCGTCACAAGAGGAGTTTGCGACGTGGGCGCCGACGGCTACCTGAAAAACGTAGTGGAGACAGGTGGAATTGAGAAAAACGCGGAGGGACAGGTGATCTGTGAGCGGGACGGCGCAATTGCCACTTTGTCGGAAACCTGTCATGTTTCCATGAACATGTGGGGCTTTACCACAGACATTCTAAAAGAACTGGAAACAGGATTTGCCCGTTTCCTGAATGAGATGAAGCCGGAAGAGGCTCTGAAGAAAGAATATCTGCTGCCGGGAGTGGTGGGAGAGCTGGTTCAGAGCGGCCGGGCAAAGGTTGCCGTGCTGGAAACCAGGGACAAATGGTTTGGCGTTACCTACAGAGAAGACAAGCAGAGCGTGGTGGATTCTTTTAAAAAGCTGATTGCCGACGGGGTTTACCCGGAAAAATTGTTTTAAAGGCGGCTGACATATGAAGAAAAGGTGGTTATGGTGGATTCCGGCCATTCTGGTCATGGGGCTGATCTTTTGGTTTTCCCAGATGGACGGGCCGGACTCCGCCGCGCTGAGCGGCGGCACCGTGCGCAGGCTGCTTCGGCTTCTTGCCAGAATGGGGATTTTGAAAGATCAGGAACAGCTGTTTCCTGTTTTGGAAACGCTGGTGCGGAAAGCCGCCCATGCTGCGGAATACGCTCTCCTGGGCGGCTGTCTGGTGCTGCCCTTTGCCTTTCATCTGCAAAAACGGGGCAGGGCGCTTTTTGCGCTGCCTCTGGCGGCGTCTGTGGTTTACGCCTGCAGTGACGAGCTGCATCAGCTGTTCATTGCGGAAAGGGCAGGCAGAATTCTGGATATTGGCATTGACAGCGGGGGAGCCTGTCTGGGAATTTTGCTGGCTCTGTTTTTATTGCGAAAAAATTTATAAATATTTTACAAATAGCATCTTGAATCTTAATTTTTCTGGCGTACAATAAAATTGGTCGATTTTGATCGTATTGCCGGCATAGACAGGTTGGAGGTGCTGTTTTTTTGGACAAAATACAAAAGAAGTATCAGCTGATCATGCACATCTCCACCATCATTGGGGTAACCGCCTCTGTCGCCTTTCTGATCTACGCATATCGAACAGGAATTCTCACTTCTGAGGAAGCCATGAAAAATTTTCTGGCGCCTTTTGGATTCTGGGCGCCGCTGATCTTTGTCCTGATTCAGGCAGTGCAGGTGGTTTTGCCCATCCTGCCGGGCGCCATCGGCTGCGTGATCGGCGTTGTGATGTTTGGCGCCTGGAATGGGTTCTGCTACAATTACATTGGAATCTGCATCGGCTCCGTGGGCGCGTTTGTGCTTGCCAAAATGTACGGCAAGCCGCTGCTGCAGCTGGTGGCGCCTAAAAAGCTTTACCGCAGATATCTGGGATGGCTGGACCGGAATCAGAAGCATTTTGACAAGCTGTTTGCCATTGCCATCTTTATGCCGGTGGCGCCGGATGATTTTCTCTGTTATCTGGCGGGGGTCACCCATATGAAGCTGAAAAAATTTGTGACCATCATTTTGCTTGGAAAGCCCCTTGCCATAGCGGCGTATTCTCTGGGACTGGAATTTTTGCTGCGCAGGCTGCTTGTGCTGTTTTGAAATGAAACTGCAGAGGAGAGAATGGCTTGAAGGTATACATTTACACAGGACTCCTTGGGACGATCCGCAAAAGCGGCATTGCCAAGGCAATCTATCATCAGATGTCCGCCCTGAAACGGGCAGGGATTCCCTACACGACCAGACAGGACGAGGAATATGAGATCGTTCATGTGAATATGATCTTTCCGGACGCTTACCGCTTTGCGAAAAAGGCAAAGCGTCAGGGAAAGTTTGTCATCTATTACGCTCATTCCACCATGGAGGATTTCCGCAATTCCTTTAAGGGCTCCAACCAGTTTGCGCCCTTTTTTAAAAAATGGATCAAAAAATGTTATGAGGCAGGAGACGTGGTCATTACGCCCACAGACTATTCCAGAAAGCTTCTGCTGTCCTACGGGATCAAAAAGCCTATATACAGCCTGACCAACGGCATTGACCTTAGAACCTACAAAAAAAGCCCGGAGAAAGGCAAAAAATTCCGAATGGAGTATGGCCTGAAGCCGGAAGATAAAGTGATCATTTCCGTAGGCCATTACATTGAGCGGAAAGGGATCCTGGATTTTGTGAAGCTTGCGGAGCAGTTTCCTCAATATCAGTTTTTGTGGTTTGGCTATACCAATCTGAGCATTGTGCCCGGAAAGATCAGAAAGGTGCTAAAGCGCGCCTATCCCAATCTGCGCTTCCCCGGGTATGTGGAAAAGGAAGAGCTGATCCGGGCCTACGCAGGCAGCGACCTGTTCCTGTTTATGACCAATGAGGAGACGGAGGGGATCGTGATGCTGGAGGCCATGGCCATGGAGATCCCCATACTGGTGCGGGATATTCCCATATATGAAACATGGCTGCCAAAGGATCAGGCGGTGTACAAGGCTTCCAGGCTGGAAGAGTTTGCCGCGCTGCTGCCAGAGATCGTGGAGGGGCAGCTGCCGGATCTGACAAAGGCCGCGTATGAGATCGTGAAAAATCATGATCTTCGTGTAGTGGGAAAGAAACTGAAAGAAATATACAGAGAGCTTGAGGATGGAACTGTAACACAGTCAAATGAGACCGGGTATTCCGATTAGGAGTGAAAGCAGATATGAGGATTTTAATTGCAACAGACTGGTATAAACCGGTGATCAACGGGGTGGTGACTTCCGTGGTGAATCTGGAAAACACGCTGCGCCTTCAGGGACATGATGTGCGGGTGCTGACGCTGTCCTCCAATGTGCATTCTCACGAAGATGAATATGTATATTATCTCCGCTCCCTCAGCATCAACAAGATCTACCCCAATGCCAGGATCATTTACTCAACATCCAGGAAGCATATCAAAGAGATCATTGACTGGAAACCGGAGATCATTCATACCCAGTGTGAATTCAGCAGTTTTCTCATGGCAAAGCGGATTGCCCACAGGCTGGATATTCCGCTGGTTCATACTTACCATACGGTTTACGAGGATTACACCCATTATTTTGCCCCTACGGCCAATATGGGGCGGAACATAGCGGCGGTGATCACCCGGATCGTTTCCAAAAAGGTGGATCGGATGATCGTGCCTACGGAAAAGGTTCAGAAGCTGCTGCGGGGATACCGGGTGGAAAACCCCATCGACGTGATCCCAAGCGGCATCAATCTGGAACGGTTTTTCAAGCCCTGCTCAAAAGAGCAGATGGTGGCAGAGCGGAACCGCCTGGGCATTCCGCTTCATCACAAGCTCTGTGTTTCCGTGGGACGTCTGGCAAAGGAGAAAAATGAAACAGAGCTGCTGCAGTTTTTCAAAAAACTGGCCCCCAAAGACTGCACCTATCTGATCGTGGGAGACGGGCCATACCGGGAAAATCTGGAAAAGCTTACCAGGGAACTGGGGCTGGAGGATCAGGTGATTTTCCGGGGCATGGTACAGCCGAAGGAGGTGCCCCTTTACTATCAGATGAGCGATCTTTTTCTGTGCGCGTCCAGCAGCGAGACTCAGGGGATCACTTATATCGAGGCAATGGCAAGCGGCGTCCCGGTGCTGTGCAGAGCCGACGCCTGCCTGGAAAGCGTGATCCAGAACGGAGTCAACGGCTGCTGCTACGAAGACTTCGATCAGTTTTCGGAAGCCTTTTCCCGGCTGCTGCAGGATCCGGAATTTTGCGAAAAGCTGTCGGAAAACGCGCGGATCAAAGCCAATGAATACAGTCTGGACACATTTGCCAGCAGAGTAATGGAAAGCTATAAAAAAACCATCCGGGGAGCAACGGCTCTTTCCGATCAAAAAGTTGTATAAGGCCTTTCTGAAAAAACAGGGATTTTTGCTTTGCAATATGCCCTGTTTTTTTGTATACTGAAGTTGGCGGAAAGGAGACAAAACCATGACGATTCGGAAACAGCTTTTTGTATCCAATATCCTGATGATCATTGCGGCTCTTCTGATCCTGGTTCTTTCCATGACCATCATTGGCGCCGGCCTGCGGGTCATTTACAACAATGAATGGCAGGATATGAAAAACGTGGATGAACATGTATATGAAGTGGTCACCCTGATGCGTCAGCTGGACGATACAAAAGACGGATCCATGGAGCGGTTTGAAGAGCTTGCCGGACAGTGCGGCCAGTATGAATACAATCTGTATGTGAAAAAAAACGGGAAGATCTTGTTCAGCGATCTGAGCACCAAGGAGCGGAACGCGGTGGAAGCCCTTGATATCAAGCAGCTGCAGACGTCCAGCGGCGTGCCCAGAGTTGCCCAGACCAGAAACCGCACCGTAATCTACAATTCCTTTCAGCGGCAGAACGACCGTTACGACGTAGTGGCGGTAGGGCAGAACAGTTCTCTTCAGGTGTCCAGAAGAGAACTTGTGGAAATGGTGCTGGCCACCGGATCCGTGCTGATGCTGGTGGCGATTCTGGTGATCATTTTGCTGAGCCGTTTTTTCAGCAAAAAGCTTATAGACCGGTTTCTGGTGCCTGTGCGGAAGCTGACGGACGGCGCCAAAAGGATCCAGCAGGGAAATTTTGAGGAGATGATCTATTACTCAGGCAGCAACGAGTTTGCCCTTTTATGCGGCACCTTTAACGATATGCAGGAATCCCTGCGGCGGGAGATTGAAAAGAACGCCGTATACAGACAGTCCCGGATCGAAATGATCGCGGGGATCTCCCATGATCTTCGCACCCCGCTGACGTCCATCAAAGGGTATATCAAGGGGATGATAGACGGGGTGGCCAACACGCCGCAAAAGCAGCGGATGTATCTGGAGACCGCTTATGAAAAGGCGTCGGAGATGGATGTGCTGCTGCAGCAGCTGTTTCTGTTTTCCAGGCTGGAGACAGGCAATCTGCCTCTTACCCGTCAGAAAGTGTCTCTGGACGGGTATCTGCGGGAGTACTGCGCCAGGAATCAGGATGCCTTTGCCCTGCGGGGCGCCCGGCTGCGCTATGTCAGTTATGATCAGCAGGCGGAGGCCAGGATCGACCTGGATCAGATGAACCGGGTGTTCAATAACATCATAGACAACAGTATCAAATATAAAGTGAGAGAAACCGTAAAGATCACCATTTCTCTTTACCGGGCGTCGGAAGAAGCGCTGATCTCCGTGAAAGACGACGGCGGAGGCGTGCCGGAGGAAAATCTTCCCTACATCTTTGAAAGCTACTACCGGATCCATGACAGGAACGGCCGGATGGATGAGGGAAGCGGACTGGGGCTTTCCATTGTGAAATACATTGTAGAGGCTCACGGGGGACGGCTCCAGGCAAGAAACAGAGAGGGACTGGAGATCTTGATCTACCTGAAGAACGAGGAGAAGCAGGAATCATGAAGCGAATACTGATCGTGGAGGACGACAAAACCATTGCCGCCCTGGAAAAGGATTATCTGGAGATTTACGGATTTGAAACGGAGATCATAGGGGACGGAAAAGAAGCGCTGGACCGGATCTTACATGACAGCTTTGACCTGATCCTGCTGGATCTGATGCTGCCCGGCCTGAGCGGTTACGAGATCTGTAAGGCAGTGCGGCGGGAAAAGGAGGTTCCCATTCTGATGGTGACGGCCCGGAATGAATCTTTGGACAAGATCCGGGGACTGGGTCTGGGGGCGGATGACTTTATTTCCAAGCCCTTTGATCCGCTGGAGCTGGTGGCCCGCGTCAACGCTCATTTAAACCGCTATGAAAGGCTCACCGGCATGGGCTCCAAAAAAGAGGACATTTCCTTTGGGGAGATTACCATTGATCCAAAGGGCCGCAAGGTTTTTTGCAGAGACACAGAGCTGAGATTTCCAAAGAAAGAATTTGAACTGCTGTTGTTTTTGGCGGAAAATCCCAATGTTGTTTTTTCCAAGGAACAGCTTCTGGAAAAAATATGGGGGTATGAGGCCATGGGAGACGTTGCCACGGTGACGGTGCACATCAACCGGATCCGGGAAAAGATCGAAAAGGACAGCAACAGTCCGGAATATATTGAGACAGTCTGGGGAACCGGATACCGGTTCAATGCCGGCGCGTAAAGAAAGCCGGCCAAAGAATCAGAAAGGAAGAAAATGACTATGGCAAACAACGATTATTTTGCGGAGATCGCCACAATGCAGCATCCTCTGGGGAGCACGGATAAGGAAGTGCTTCCGGTAAAGACGGCAGAAGTCTTTTTTGAAAAAACCGGGGAGCAGTTTCCCTACGGACAGGTACGGGTGCCCCAGGATATCAGCGATGAGGAACGGTTTCTTCAGTTCCGGCAGGATCTGCGGGATCTGAAAGAACAGTACCGGCCTTATTTGCGGAACTTTCTGCCGGAAACAAAAAATCCTGAAACTGTGGAGCTGAAAGAATTTTTGTTCCGGTATCTGAAAAAGGGAGAGATCTTTTCTGAACTGGAAAAGGCCAACGACTGGGAGCCGGTGACGATTCCCGACTACCGGGGGCCGGTGGGCAAATGGAAAGCCTACTACCGGACCACGTTCCCCGCAAGAGCGCTGAAAGACCGGGAGCATGGCGTCCTTTCCTTTCAATGTGTGGACTATAAGGCCAGAATCTATGTGAACGGTTGTTATGTGGGAGGCCATGAAGGATTTTTCGCTCCGTTTTCATTTGATATTTCCGATTATCTTCAGGAGGAAAACCAGCTGATCATCGAGGTGGAGAACGACGTATCCATACTGGGCGAAGGCCCGGTGCTGGACGGCGATAAGATCTACGCGGCTACCGGCCCGGGCTGGGACGACCCGGCTCTTGGCTGGCATCACTGCCCGGCAGGGGCGGGGGTATTTGGAAAGGTAAGCTTTTCCTATCGGCCGGAGGTGTTCATTGACGATATTTTTGTACGGCCGGATATTGACAGAGACTGTGTGGAGCTGCGTCTGGGAGTGTACAATTACAGCGGTGACCTGCGGCAGGATTTTGACCTGCAGGTAAAGCTGCTGCCTAAAAATTTTGAGGAAGCGTTCTGCGTGGATTTTACGGCCCGGATCCAGGTGGCAGGGCCGGGCAGCAATGAATACCGGTATCACATCCCCGTAAAGGGGTACCGCCTGTGGGAGCCTGAAGCGCCCTATCTGTACGGGGCTGTCTGTACCATTACCCAAAATGGAAGCCTGGTGACGGAAAAGGCCGGTCACTTTGGCATGCGGAAATTTGTCAGCGATGAGACTACGGAACCAAAAGGAAAATTTTTCTTCAACAACCGTCCCATTGTGCTGCGGGGAGCCAATGAAATGGGACATCTTCAGCAGTGCGTCATGAAAGGAGATTTTGAGCAGCTGACAGAGGACATCCTCATCGCAAAGCTGTGTCACAACAATTATTACCGGCTGACCCAGCGTCCTGTTCAGGAGGAGATCTATGATTATATGGATATGCTGGGCATGTTCAACCAGACCGATCTGCCGCTGTTCAGCTATCTGCGCCGTCCCCAGGTCTGCCAGGCGGTGAAGCAGGCGTCGGAAATGGAGCATCTTATCCGGAAGCATCCCTCCGCCATTTTTGTCACGCTGATCAACGAGCCGGTGAGCATGCGAAGAACCGAAGATCCCAACAGCAAGTTTTCCAAGCGCTTTGATCTGAAAGGGCACCGGCATTTACAGAGAGACGAGCTGGAAGCCTTTTTTGTGGCGGCCAGAAAAGTGATTTATATTGAGAATCCCGACCGGGTCATTAAAAATGTGGAGGGAGATTACGATCCCCCTACCACCGACGGCATGCCGGACTTTCACTGTTATACCATGTGGTACAGCAATCACGGAGTGCCAATCGGCAAGCTGTACCGGGGATATCTGCCTCCCGTAAAGGAGGGCTGGATGATCGGCTGCGGAGAATACGGGGCAGAGGGTCTTGACAATGAAAACGTCATGCGGGAGTACTATCCGAAAGAATGGATGGAGAAAGATGAAGAGGGCCGCTGGTATCCGGTAAACATTGTGCGCCAGCAGACAAACGGCGCTCACGGGGACTGGTATCCGGAGCAGACCACGGTAAAGGACTGGATCCGGGAAAGCCAGAAGCATCAGGCAAGGGCAACTGCGATGATGACCGACGCTTTTCGGAGGCGGGCGGATATTTTAAACCACACAGCCATTCATTTGCTGATCGACGCCTGGCCCGCCGGCTGGATGAAGACCATCGTCTGCTGCGACCGGACGCCGAAAAAAGCGTTTTACGCCTACGCAGACTCCCTGATCCCCCTGCGGATCAACCTGCGGGGAGACAGAAGCTATCTGTACAGCGGAGAAACCTGTCACCTGGAAGCCTGGGCATTAAACGACACCTCCTATGAGGAAGAGGTGGAAATGATCGCGACCCTTTCCATGGACGGACAGCCGCTGGAATCTTTCCGGCTGGACACGACAGCACCGGCGGCTACAGCCGTCTGCGCGGGCCTGATTCCTCTTTCCATGCCTCAGACAAATCAGCCGAAAGAGCTTCATGTGGACGCGGTGATGAGGAAAAAAGACGGCACCATTTTGAACGCGGAGCGAAAAGAACTGTTTGTGTATCCTGACCGGGAGACCATGAAAGGAGAGGGCCCTCTGGCCTGCATTGGCGAAGACGCGGAAAAAATTGCAAAGATTTTCGGATACGAGTTGACAGATGTGGAAAAGGCGGATAAAATACTCATCAGTGCACCGGAAGGTTATGAAGAACAGATCAGAAAAGCCGTGGAACGGGGTGCCACGGCGGTACTTCTGACTCCGGATGTCAGTCTGTCGGAATATCGGTTTGGAGATCTGCAGATTTCCACCAAAAAAGGACCGAAGCTGTTCATTGCCATGACCAATGAGAAAACAGACAAGTACCGGTTCGATATGCTGTACAATGCCGAGACAGACTACATTGATTTTATTGGCCGAAAGGTGATCGAAAGCAATATCCCGGGAGAAGAGCTTGTATTTACTTATGGGAAAAGCGGAGCGGACGGAAGGCCGGCACCGAAGATTCATCGGCCTCTGGCAGAGAAGTTCTCTCTGGGCAAAGGAACTATGTATGTAATCAGCCTGATTTTAAAGGGAAGAGTGGGGGTAAACGCCAACTTAGACCAGTTCCTGGCAGACTGCGTGGAAGGCAGGGTCTGACAGGAACAGAAAAGAGAGGATCTTATCACATGATTAAAGAAGAATTGGAAATCAGGCATCTTCCGAAACTTCTTGTAAGCGAAGACGGCACCAAGGTAGAAACGGTTCCCCAGTGGGAGCACAGACGGGAGGAGATCGTGGAAATCCTGGATAATTTCCTGATCGGCATTGAACCTCAGCTGAAGCCTCATACAGAGGGAAAGATTGAGCGCACCGATGAAAACGCCATGGCAGGTAAAGCGGTTTACCATTTTGTGGACGTGGAGGTAGACACGCTGGGAGGATTTTTCCAGTTCCCCATACATATGATCCTGCCCAAGCATGTGGAAAAGCCCCCGATGTTTTTCTACCTTTCCTTTGAGCCGGCTCTTGTCAATGAGTTCTGCCCGGTTGAGGAAATCCTGGATAACGGCTATGGAATCGTCAGCATGTATTATCAGGACATTGCGCCGGATACAGACAGCCGTTTTCTGACCGGAGCCGCCAGACTTGCTCCCCGGAACAATTTCAACAGCTGGGGAACCATCGGCATGTGGGCATGGGCAGGTCACCGGGTAATGGATTATCTGCAGACACAAAGCGATCTGATCGACACGAACCGGATCGCCGTAGTGGGACATTCCCGTCTGGGCAAAACGTCTCTGTGGTGCGGGGCTACCGATCCCCGGTTTTCCATGGTGATCACAAACGATTCCGGCGGCGCGGGCTCCGCGCTGTTCCGCGGGAAAAAGGGCGAGATGATCATGAACCTGAAGCACGGTTCTTCCAAGTATTGGTACTGCGGAAATTTCCTGGATTACGCAAGGAATGAGCGGCAGCTTCCTTTTGACCAGCATTTTGTGATGGCGCTTGTAGCTCCAAGATATCTTTATGTAAGCAGCGCCGAGCAGGACGAATGGGCGGATCCCCGCTCTGAGTTTCTGGGGGCAATGGCTTCCAATGAGGCATATGAACTGCTTGGAGAAAAAGGACTGGTGGCGCCGGATCGCTTCCCGGTACCGGGAGATACGTTCCATGAGGGAAAGATCGGTTATCATATGCGCCCCGGCACTCATTTTCTGAGCCGCTATGACTGGGAAAAATTTATGGATTACAGAAAACTGCACGGCTGCTGACGCACCGTGCAGATTCTTTATAAACGGTTTTTAAAGGACGCTTTCAACCTGTGAAAGGAGGGCATCATGAAACATATCATCGCGCTGAAAAAGGCGGCGAAAACATGGGAAGAGGGGCTGCCTCTGGGAAACGGACGGCTTGGCGCCACCATTCTTGGAAAGATCAACGAAGAGGTGATCACCATCAATGAGGAGACCATCTGGTACGGCCCGTTCCGGGATCGGAAAAATCCGGACTGTCTGGGGCAGATTGACCGGATCCGGCAGCTGCTTCTGGATGGAGAAGTGCAGAAAGCCCAGTTCCTGGCAAAAATGGCCATGACCTCCACGCCAAAATATATGAACCCTTATCAGCCGGCGGGAGATCTGAAGATCCAGTTCCCGGGACATCTGGCAAAACGCACCGCAAACAGGGCCTGCTATCTGGATCTGGACGACGGGATTGCCTGGGTGAAGTATGATCTGGAAGGGGCCTCCTACGGGCGGGAGCATTTTGTAAGTCAGAAGTACAATGTATTTGTCACAAAGCTGACCTGCAGTGAAAAAGGCAGGCTGACCATCAGCGCCAATCTGAACCGAAAGCCCTTTGAGGAAAACACAGAGGCGCTGGATGATCATACTGTGTGCAATTACGGACAGTGCGGACCCGGCGGCGTTCATTACTTTACCGCCCTTCGCATGGCGGCAAAAGGCGGACAGGTACATACCATGGGCGATTTCGTCTATGTGGAGGACGCGGATGAGGTATACCTGTATGTCACGGCACAGACAGACTTTGGCGGGGTTTCCGATTATCGGGAACAGTGTCTCAAAAGACTGGATAACGCGGAGGCGGCAGGACCGGATGTGATGGAACAGGCTCACCTGGACTGGTACCACAGCCTGAATGAGCGGGTAAACCTGGAGATCAACGGCTGCGCAACAGACCAACGGCCGGTGGAAGTCCAGCTGCAGGAGCTGATCAGCGGAGAGGCAGAGCAAAGCGATTACCTGACGGTGCTGTTGTTTGCCTTTGCCAAATATCTGATGATCTCCAGCTCCTATGACTGTCAGCTGCCCGCCAATCTGCAGGGAATCTGGAACGGGGAGTATGTTCCGCCCTGGCAAAGTGAATTTACCATCAACATCAATACGGAGATGAATTACTGGATGGCGGAAAAATGCCATCTGCCGGAATGTCACCTGCCTCTGTTTGACCTGGTGGACCGCCTGGCGGAAAACGGAAAGAAGACCGCCCGGGATCTTTACGGCTGCCGGGGCTTTGTGGCTCATCACAATACAAATCTCTGGGCAAATACAGATCCGGAGGGGATCATGGACGCCTCCCCCTTCTGGGTTATGGGCGGCGCATGGCTGTCTCTGCATCTGTATGAGCATTATCTTTACACCGAAGACAAAGAATTTCTGGGGACACGGGCGCTTCCCGTTATGAGAGAGGCCATCCGCTTTTTTGAGGACTACCTGTATGAAATGCCGGACGGCACTCTGGTGACAGGGCCAAGCGTTTCTCCGGAAAATTCCTATATCTCTAAGATCGGGATCAAAGGCGCGCTGTGTATGGGCCCTACCATGGACAGCATGATCCTGCGGCAGCTGTTTACCTGGTATCTGGAAGGCTGCGGGATCCTGAACGGGGAAGACGGTGGGGTCTACCCGGCGCTTTTTGCCGACAAAGAGGACCAGGAAAAGATCCGGCATATGCTGGAGCGGCTGCCAAAGACAAAGGTGGGCTCCGACGGACGGGTGATGGAGTGGCAGGAAGAATATGAGGAGCCGGAGCCGGGCCACCGGCACATCTCCCACATGTACGGCCTGTATCCCGGCAACGAGATCACCGCGGACAAGCCGGAGCTGTTTGAAGGGGCAAAAAAGACCATTGAGGCCCGTTTGAGCCACGGCGGCGGCCACACCGGCTGGAGCCGGGCATGGATCGCCTGCTTTTTCGCCAGGCTGCGGGACGGGGAAAAAGTATTGGAAAACATCAACGGACTGCTGAAAAAGTCCATCAAGATCAACCTGTACGATACCCATCCTCCATTCCAGATCGACGGAAACTTTGGAATCGCCTCCGCCATTCTGGAATCGCTGGTGCAGTCCCACAACGGCTGTATCGATCTGCTTCCGGCTCTGCCGAAAGCGTGGAAAAGGGGCCGCCTTACCGGCATCCGCCTGCGGGGAGCCATTACCTGTGACCTTGCCTGGGACGAGGGCAGGGTCACAAGCTGTGTGCTGACGGCGGACAGTGAAAAACAGAACGTCATTGTAAAATGGGACGGCGGGACCATTCGGACAGACCTGCCGGCAGGCGAAAAGGTAGCTGTGGTGGAAAGGAAAGAAGCGGTATGACAGGCCGGAAAAAGGACTGGCGGAACGGATGCAGGATTCTCATAAAAATCAGTGTAATCTTTTATCTGCCCGCACTGCTGTTTATCCTGTTTGTTTTTGGAAGAAGTGATCGCTACGGGGCAGAGGGCAGCTTTCTGCAGTTTGTCAGATACAATACGAATCTGGTGCCTTTCAGAACCATCGGGGAATATTTCAGATCCCTTGCCGGAAACACGCAAAATTACGATATCCCCGTAAAGAATCTCCTGGGAAATTTGCTGCTGTTTCTGCCCATGGGCGTATATCTTCCCCTGTTTTTCAAAAAGGCGCAGAGGTTTTGGGTCTATGTTCTGGTGATGCTGGGACTGCTGTTTTTGGTGGAATTGTTTCAGCTGATTACGCGAAGCGGCAGCTTCGACGTGGATGATATGATTTTAAATTTCCTGGGCGCCTGTATGGGATTTGGGCTGTATGGGGCAGGGCGAAAAGCGCTTTGGCGTTTTGGACGGCCCTGACGCCTGGCGGCCGGACTGAAACGGCAGTTTCCCTTACAGAGACATAGGCAGATTGGAGCGCAAACGCTCGGATTGGAGATTTTATGGAACAACTGCTTTCGGTGATCGTACCGGTATACAATGGAGAAAAAACCATTTCCCGCTGTGTAAAAAGCATTCTGGCATCCACCTTTCAAAATCTTGAGGTGCTTGTTGTGAACGACGGTTCCACAGACGGAACCGCCTCCGTGGTGGAAGCCATTGCCGAAAAGGATCCAAGGGTGATTTTGATCTCCACGGAAAACGGCGGCGTGGCAAAGGCGAGAAACACCGGACTTGCCCGCGCAAAGGGATGTTTCATCGGGTTTGTGGACGCCGACGATTTCATTTCTCCGGATATGTACCAGACCATGGCAGACGCCATGGGGGAAGACTGCGACATGGTGATCTGCGGCAGCTATCACTGCGACGGAGACGGAAACGTCACCGACCGGAATCCGGCAAACTTAAAAGGATACAGAAAAAACTGCCCGAAAGAAGCGCTGGACAGCGTAATCTATGAACATACGACCATGGCCGTATGGAGCAAGTTGTTTAGAAGCAGCCGGATCAAAAAAGAAGACGGCACCCTTGCCCTGTCTTTCCGGCAGGATCTGGTCAATTATGAGGACCTGGTGTTTGTCAGCGAATATGTTTCCCGCTGCAGCGGATACATTGAGCTGATCCCGTTTCGGCTGTATTATTACTGTTTCAGCCAGGGAAGCCTTTCGGGAAAGACTGTTCCCCCTGAAAATCTGAAAACAGGCCTGACCTATCTGACCGATCTGTGCGGCCGGTTCCCGGAAGGAAGCCTGTCCGCTCCCAAATTATTTTATCTGGAAACCTTTCTCAAATACTGGTATATCCAGGTGATCCGCCACAGGGAATATAAAAAGCTGCGGGACATTCCGGAAAACCGTCTGCTTCTGGAGGAGATCAGGCGGTACTACAGTCTGTACAAATCCGCTCCAAACGTGGCCTTTTACAAAAAGCTCACCGCGGCTGTGCTGACGGCCCATCCCGCTTTGACCTTTTTCCTTGTAAAGACTGTGCGGCGGTTTGTCAAGCTGTAGTCCGGAATCACGAAGATTTGGCGAAAAGGTTGGGATTGTCATTTCCTGAAATTATAGTATAATATTCATAGATTATGGATTGATTTGAAACTGCATCAGTGAGGAGGAAAACCATGGCGGAAAAGAAAAAACCGAGAGAGATGACCGGAGCGGAGCTGGCGTCCATGTTAAAGAGCAGCATCAATTTTAAAAGCCTGGGAGGACTGCGCTGCCCGGAACTGAATCTGTCGGCGGAAGATATGCAGTGGTGGCGCGACGCCAAGATCGGCATGTTCGTCCACTGGGGTCTGTATTCCATTTTGGGACGGGGCGAATGGGTGCGCCACAACGAGCAGATCCCCTGGGAGGAATACTGCGCCCTTGCGGATGAGTTTGATCCCCAGGACTTTGACATGCACCAGTGGACAAGCCTGGCCAGGGATTTTGGAGCCAACTACATGGTCATGGTTACAAGGCATCATGACGGTTTTGCCCTTTGGGACAGTCCCGGAAGCTATCAGGGATTTACAAGCTACAATACCGCTTCCCACAGAGATTTTGTGCGGGAATATACCGACGCCGCCAGAGAGGCGGGGCTTCGGGTAGGGCTTTATTATTCCCCTATGGACTGGCGGTTTCCCGGTTATTTTGACCCGAAAGGAGAGCAGGATCCCGCCAACGCCCAAAGCGCCCTGCGCATGAAAAAACAGTGTTACGATCAGGTAGAGGAGCTTTGCAGCAAATACGGCCCCATTGACATTTTGTGGTACGACGGGGCATGGCTTGCCCACAGCGGCAGCGATACTACCAGCTCCTGGCTCTGGGAACCGGTAAAGCTGAACAAAATGGCAAGGAAATATAATCCGAAAATGATCATGAATCCCCGCTCCGGATGGGAAGGAAACTTTTACTGCGACGAAGGCTCACATCAGATCACCGGCGGTATTGTGCCGGTGCCCTGGGAGAAAAACATGTGCGTCTGCAGCGGTACTTCCTGGGGCTGGATGGCAGACGATCCGGTGTCGGATTTTGACTGGCTCATCAAGATGATCGTGGACGTAGTGTGCAGAGACGGCAACATGCTTATGAACGTAGGCCCCGACCGGAACGGACATGTGCCGGACGCGGTGCAGGCCCGTATGCGGGAGATCGGACAGTGGCTGCGGGAAAACGGGGAGACCATTTACAAGACCAGAGGGGGCCCCATAGAGCCGGTGGACAACGTGTACGGCGCCACCTACCGGGACAACCAGATCTTTTTACATATTACGGATACAAAGGCTTTCGCAAAGGAAACCCTGCCCAAGCTGCCATATTCTGTTGAGCGTTGTACTTACAAGGGACAGCCGGTGCGGTTTTCCCAGCAGGAGGGCGTCCTTTCCGTTACATTGCCGGAGGGCATCCCGGCGGAGGCGGACACCATCATCACCATTACGCTGAAGGAAAATGTGAAGCCTGCCGATCATGGGGACATTCATTTTACGGGAAAGGAATAAAAACGTCACCGGCGAGGGACTGTCGCTTTACAGGAAAACAATCATTTGGAGGAACCAGTTATGATGTTATACGGCGTATCTTATTACCCGGAACATAAGACAAAAGAGGAGCTGCAGCATGACCTGAAGCTGCTGGCGGAGTCCGGCATCAACACGGTGCGGATGGGCGAATTTGCCTGGTGCCGCTGGGAGCCGGAGGAAGGCCGATATGAAACTGCCTGGATGGACGAAACGGTGGAATATCTTGGGCAGCATGGCATTCGAACCATCATCTGCACCCCCACTGCCTGCCCTCCGGCCTGGATGATCGAAAAGCATCCGGATATTTTATATACGGACAACCGGGGCGTGGTACGGCCCTTTGGGGGACGGCGCCACTATTGCTACAACAACCGGACATACCGGGAATACTCCAGAAAGATTGCCCGGATGCTGGGAGAGCATTACGGAAAAAATCCCTATGTGGCCGGGTTTCAGATTGACAATGAACCGGCCCAGGAGGGAACCGGCCGCTGTCACTGCGCTTTCTGCAATCTGCAGTTTCAGAAATATCTGGAAAAGAAGTATGGCACCATAGAGCAGTTTAACAGGCGCAGCGGCGGAATTTTCTGGTCTCAGGAATATACCGGCTTCCATCAGGTAAACATCCCGGTAAACACCATTGAAACAGGGGCCATGGAAAGCATTAAGAATTACTATGAAAATCCTACGGTCCGTCTGGAATTTGAACGGTTTGCCAGCGAATGCCAGATTGAATATCAGAATATTCAGGCGCGGGAGCTGAAAGCGTGCACCGACTATCCGGTGACCACCAATGCCACAGGCCTTGCCACCAACAGCATTGATTATTACCGGAGCACAAAGACGCTGGACAATTATGCCTTTGATTCTTATCCGGAGCTGCGGGACGCGGAGGTGGATTCTTTCCCCTACGCCTTTGCCAGAGGGGTTAAGGACGGCGCTCCTTTCTGGGTTATGGAATTTATGTCCGGAGGCGGGCACCGTTTCTCCGGCAGCGGCAGAAGACAGCCAAACCCGGGAGCCCTGAAGCAGGCGGTACTGCAGTCCTACGCTTACGGGGCGGAGCTGATGCTCCATTTTCAGTTCCGCACGTTCCCCTTTGGAGCGGAACAGTTAAACTATGCCATTGTGGACATGGACGGCGTGCCCAGAAGACGTTATTATGAAATGCAGGAGACGGCGGCGCTGCTGAAAAAGCTGGAGCCTTATCAGTGCGCCGGCTTTGACAATCAGGTGGCCATATGTGTGGATTACGATGTACACTGGGCTTTGCGGATCAAGCCGGTAAATGATCCGGAATTCCGGTATTTTGATTTTTGCGGCAGGCTGTACCACAGTCTGGAGGCAAACGGGGTCAACGCGGATGTGATCTCCTACGACGGAGATTTCTCTGATTATAAGATGGTGATTTTGCCCAGCGCGTTTGTACTGCCAGAGCGGTACCGGCAGAAATGCAAGGATTATGTGGCAGGGGGAGGCGTACTGGTGGGTACTTTCCTGACCAGCGCCAAAAATCAGGACAATGTAGGTTATACGGAGACGCTTCCTGCCGGACTGACGGATCTGTTTGGGGTAACGGTGGAGGAAGTGGAGCCTGTCTTTGACAGCAACCGGGCTGCGGTTCGGGTAGACGTGCTGGGGGAGTATGTGGATACCATTGACCGGGACTGGTGTGATCTTCTGGCGCCGGTGCCGGTGGATTCTCCTTTGGCGGTGCCTCCCGCAGGCGCGGAATTTGAGGAGGCGGAAATGATCGGCAACTATGTGGATTCCTACAAGGCCGGTCAGGGCATTATTTCAAAGCACCCTTACGGAAAAGGAACCGCCTATTATCTTGGCACCGGTATTGGAAAGGAAGCGCTGGACGCGCTTTTTGACCGGATCTGCGCGGAGCAGGGGATTTTTGAAAATCCGTTTCCCAATATGGAAAGGGTGCAGATAGTCCGCAGGATTTATGAGGGAAAAAATCTTTACTACATTCTGAATTTCTCAGGAGAGGATAAGACCATTCCCCTGCAGGAGGCTTATACGGACTGTCTCACCGGTCAGACGGCGGAAGGCCGGATCGAGATTCCCTCCGTGGGATACAGCGTTCTTCTGGAGCTGTAATGAGGAAGAAAGGGGAAGATGACATGATCAAGACAATACCGGTCAGCCGGCAGATCCTGCGGGTAATCTGCTGCGCCGATGAAAAGGATCTGAACCGGGCGCTTTCGCGCCGGTCGCTGCTTGTTGAGCCACAGCCTGCTTTTTCCGGAGACTGCCGGGTACAGGCCCTGGAAAGGGAAGCGGGCGGTCTGGACTTTTACAGAGAGGACAAAATCCTGTTTTCCCAGAAAGGATTTTCTCTGGAACCAAAGGAAATCTTCCGATACACCTTTTCCGGCGGAAAGCCAAAGATCGTCACCAGACGGACGGTAGACGGAGAGCGGTCTTTTGTGGAAAACGCGGAAACCGTTAAGGTGGGAGACGCCTATGAGGGAAAACTGACTTTTTCCATTGGACCTGAGGAGGCCATTTACGGGCTGGGGCAGCAGGAGGACGGTATTTACAATTATCGGAACGTAAAGGAGTACCTCTATCACAACAACATGAAGATCCCCATGCCTGTCTTTCTTTCTTCCGGCAATTACGGTGTGTTTTTTGACTGCACCAGCATGTTTACCTATGAGGAAAAAGAAAATGTGATCACCATGACCTTTGACGCGGTGGATCAGATCGACTACTATGTGATCTTTGGGGACTGCTTTGATGAGCTGGTGGCCGGAATCCGCACCCTGACCGGTGCGCCTGCCATGCTGCCAAAGTGGGCTTTCGGCTATATCCAGTCAAAGGAGCGGTACAAGACTCAGCAGGAGATTCTGGAGACGGCGGCCCGTTTCCGGAAAGAACAGATCCCTCTGGACTGTATTGTGCTGGACTGGCTCAGCTGGGAAGAGGGAAAATGGGGCAACAAGATCTTTGATAAATCCCGTTTTCCTGACGCGAAAGCAATGGTGGAGCAGCTTCACAAACAGGGAGTGGCCTTTATGATCTCCATTTGGCCAAACTGTAAGGAAGACTGCGAAAACAACGACGAGTTTGCCAGAAAGGGCAAGCTGCTCTGTAATTTTTCTACATACGACGCCTTTGACGAGAAAGCCAGGGATCTGTACTGGAAACAGTGCGAAAAAGAGCTGTTTGCCGCCGGTACTGACGCCTGGTGGTGTGATTCTACGGAGCCGTTTACGCCGGACTGGAACGGATTGGAAAAGCGGCCGGGGGATGTGCGTTATCAGATGGCCAGGGAGTCCACCAACCAATATCTGGATGCCCGCACTTCCAGCGCCTATTGCCTTGCCCACGCAAAGGGGATCTATGAGCATCAGCGGAAAGCGGATGAAACGCGCCGTGTGGCCAATCTGACACGGGCGGGCTATCCGGGCATTCAGAAATACGGCGCGATTTTGTGGTCCGGCGATATCGCCGCCACATGGGAGGTGCTGCGCAGGCAGGTGGCAGAGGGCCTTTCCATGTGCATGTCCGGGATCCCTTTCTGGACCATGGATATCGGCGCTTTCTTTGCGGGAAATACGGAAAGCTGGAAACGCTGGGCAAATCAGACAGAAGGCCAGGCGCCCTGGTTCTGGCACGGGCTTTTTGAGGATGGGGTGTCAGATCTGGGCTACCGGGAGCTTTATACCCGCTGGCTTCAGTTTGGCACATTCCTGCCCATTATGCGTTCCCATGGAACCGATACTCCAAGAGAACCCTGGAATTTCGGGGAAAAGGGATCCGTCTACTACGATACCATCGTCAAATACATCCGCCTGCGGGAAAGGCTGATGCCCTATACTTATTCCATCGCCATGGGGGCGGTTCTGGATCAGGGCACCATGATGCGCAGCCTGATGTTTGACTTTGCGGATGACCCGGAAGTAAAGGAGATTTCCGATCAGTTCCTGTATGGACCGGCATTTCTTGTGTGTCCGGTAACGGAGCCGCTTGGTTACGGGCCGGGCAGCAAAAAGCTGGATAAGCCCATGAAACGGACTGTGTATCTTCCCGCCGGCGCCGGCTGGTTTGATTATGAGACAAAGAAGTTTTCATCGGGCGGACAGACCCTGATGGCGGACGCGCCCATTACTGCCATGCCTCTGTATGTGAAAGCGGGGGCCGTGATCCCTGTTTCCGTAAGCGGAGGGCTGGTTCCTGATGAGCTGGAGATCTACGGCGGCGCGGACGGTTCTTTTTTGCTGACCATAGACAACGGACAGGACTATGCTTATGAATCAGGCCGGTATGCCCGGCTTCGGATCACCTGGAAAGACGCAAAGAGACAGCTTACCATCAGCAAGCAGGAGGGCAGTTACCCTCTGGAGCCTTTTAAGATGGAAGTGGTGCTCTGCGAACCGGAAGGCGGCTGCCGGGACGCGCTGGTGACCTGGAACGGCGGAGAGGTCAGCGTAAACCTGTAGCAGAACACCTGAAACCCTTATTTTGCGGCACTTAATTTTATACAATCAAATAAAAAGGAGGAAATGAAAATGAGTAAAAATCCTTATGCGGGAACAAAGACAGAAAAGAATCTCTGGGAAGCCTTTGCGGGAGAATCCCAGGCCAGAAACCGGTATACTTATTTTGCTTCTGTGGCAAAAAAAGCCGGTTACGAACAGATCGCGGCCCTGTTTCTGAAAACGGCGGATAATGAAAAAGAGCATGCCAAGCTTTGGTTCAAGGCCCTTGGCGAACTGGGAGACACCCCGGAAAATCTGCTTCATGCCGCGGAAGGGGAAAATGCGGAGTGGACCGATATGTATGAGCGTATGGCAAGAGAAGCGGAAGAAGAAGGCTTCACTGCCCTTGCGGAACAGTTCCGGGGCGTAGCGGCCATTGAAAAGCAGCATGAGGAGCGCTACCGCGCGCTGCTGAAAAATGTTGAAACAAAGCAGGTATTTGAAAAGAGCGGCGTGCAGATCTGGGAGTGCAGAAACTGCGGTCATGTTGTGGTTGGCACCACGGCTCCGGAGGTGTGCCCCGTCTGCAATCATCCCCAGAGCTTTTTTGAGATCAAGAAAGAAAATTACTGATAAAAACAAGACAAACAGGAGACGCAAAAAAGCAAAACAAAAAGAGGCTGTTTTGAGACAGCCTCTTTTTGATCAAACACAATCATCTCGTTTCCAATATAACTCATTTCTGTAACAATGCTTTTATGTTATAGAAAAAGGTACACTGTATAAAACCGGTGATTAAAGTTTTGTTACGTTGGTAGCCTGAGGTCCTTTTTCGCCCTGGATTACTTCAAACTCTACTTCCTGTCCTTCGTCGAGGGACTTGAAGCCTTCCATGTTCAGCCCTGAGTAGTGAACAAAAACATCGTTTCCGTTCTCGTCAGAGATGAATCCGTAACCCTTCTGGTTGTTGAACCACTTTACTGTACCTTTGTTCATTGATCTATACCTCCAAAAATATAAATAAAATAGTATTTGTGCCGCTCAGGCAATTTGCCAAAAGCACATATGTACATTAACATAAAATAAAAAAAAAGTAAAGACAATTTTGTAAAATTATGCTATAATGATACGGCAGGCAGATAAAAGCTCTGGCAAAATCTCCTGCGTTATTCTAAAAAACGAGGCGAATGATATGGTAGCAATTTCCCCGGTGACGATTGTCTGTATTCTGATCAGCACGCTGATCTCCATACTGTTTCCCATTGCGTATCTGCTTGTGGGAAAAATAAAAATGAAAGGTTCCCTGCTTTCGGCGCTCTTTAGCCTGCCTGTATTCCTGCTGGTCTTTCTGCTGCAGGCGCTGATCTGGAGCGCGCTGAACCTGGACGACGTACTGGTGAAGCTTTTGGGAACGGAAAATTCTGACGGAGTGATTGCGGCCATCCGCTGCGTGTATATGGGTCTGCTGGAGACGGCAGGCATCTGGCTGTATTTCCTGATTGGCAGAAAGAAGCTGAAAAAAGCCGGCGACGCCGTTACCTTTGGGGCAGGTTACGCTGTGTGGGGTTGCCTGATCTTTTCCGTGCTGCTTGTGATGGCTGTGCTGGTTGTGATCTCCAACGCTATGGGAAAAGAAGTCAAGTTTCTGTTCTCACAGCTGTATATTGACAATCGGGTAGTCAGCAAATCGGATGTGGAATTTTTGTACTACGGTCTGCGCAGCCTGTTTGACGCGGTATTTTATCTGTCTGTTTCCATGATGCTGTTTGTATCCGTCCAGCAGAAACTGAAATGGCCGGTGCCGGTAGTCCTGCTGCTGCATGTGGTACAGAACGTGCCGGTTTCATTTTCCGATCTGCATATCTGGTACTGGGGCAACGGCATTGTGACCATGATCGCGGTAGGTCTGATCACGCTGATCACCTGTCTGATCGCTTATAAATTATATCTGAATTACTATAAGAAAAGCAGGAAAGGAGAATAACCATGGATGAAAGAAAAACGGCGGGACCAGGCGCGCCTCAAAGGCGCAACCCAAACAGGCCGGCGGACCGGGCTTCCGTTGAGCGGCGCAGGGCGGCTCTGAAAGCCCGCAGAAGAAAGCAGATGCAGATGCGGATCTTAGTCTGCGCCGTGCTGGCTGTGATCGCCATATTGGTTGTGATTCTCCTTGTAAAAGGAATCTCGGCTTTGGTTGGAAGCGGAGAAAAGAAGAAAACGCCGGTGGATCCCGTTGTATCGGATCAGCCCGTTGAGACGGAACCTGTCCAGGAGCCGTCCCCGGAGCCTACGCCGGGAATCCTGCAGGAAAAGGTCAATACCACCCAGATTGAAAATGTGGAATCTCTTTCCAGCGAGTCCCACGGGTGGGGGTACGGCCCAAGCCGCAACGAGCTGAATCAGCCGGTGGACGCGGTCAGCTATCAGGAGCAGTACGGAAGCCTGGGCGCTTATTTTGTCCGCACCAGTATCGGTGCCGATAAGGTGATTTATCTGACCAGCGACGAGGGCTATGAATATGGCTGTACGCCCAGAATCCTGGATGCGCTGGCAGAGACGGACACCAAGATCGTGTTTTTTGTGACCATGCCTTTTGTTGAGGAACACCCGGATCTGGTGCAGCGGATGATCGATGAGGGCCATATTGTGGGAAGCCACAGCGTGACCCATCCCTCCGCGGGAATGCCCAGCCTTTCCCTGGAGGAACAGCAAAATGAACTGACCCAGCTGCATCAGTATGTAAAAGAAAACTTCAATTATAACATGTGGCTGTTCAGGCCGCCTACAGGGGCATTCAGCGAGCAGTCCCTGGCTGTGGCCAACAACGTGGGGTACCGTTCTGTGCTTTGGAGCTTTGCCTATCTGGATTATGATACGGAAAATCAGCCGGATCCCTCCGAGGCGCTTCAAAAATGCCTGGATTCCCTGCATCCCGGCGCCATCTATTTGCTTCACGCAGTTTCAGAAACCAATACCGCCATCCTGAAAGACTTTATCAACGGCGCAAAGGCCCAGGGATACCGCTTTGAGCTGCTTCCCGCAAATGATTTTTAAAAAGGGCTTGCACTGATACAGGAAATATGGTAATATCTTTCGAGGAAAGACAGATGTTCTTCCGCTGCACACAGCTCAAAGGAAATCGGGCTGTGTGCAGGGAAGTTTTTTTGTTTCAAAGGAAAACAGTGTCTGCGGACAGGAAAGGAAGCGCTTATCCATGGAAGAGGCCGGAAAGTACTATGTGTTAAAGCAAAAGGCTGTACCGGAAGTGCTCTTGAAGGTAGTGGAGGCAAAGCATCTCCTTGCGTCCGGCAAGGCGGATACGGTAGCCCAGGCTACGGAAAAGGTAGGGATCAGCAGAAGCTCCTATTACAAATATCAGGACGTGATCTTCCCCTTTCATGACGATTCCAAGGGAAAAACCGTCACGTTCAGCATTCAACTGGACGACATGCCGGGGGTTCTGGCGGAGGTGCTGCAGACAGTGGCGCTTTTTCAGGCAAACATCCTGACCATTCATCAGAGTATTCCGGTAAACGGGATCGCGGCCTTGACCCTGAGTATTGAAGTGCTGCCGGGTACCGGAAATCTGTCGGATATGGTGGGAAAGCTGGAGGATCTGGATGGGATCCATCATGTGAAAATACTGGCAAGGGGATAATACCGGTTCCCTGCCTGAATGTAGAATGGAGGACTTATGGACAGAGTAGAGATTGCCGTGCTTGGCTACGGCACAGTAGGTTCCGGCGTGGTAGAGGTGCTGAACACCAATCAGGAAATCATCAACCGCCGGGCGGGAAAAGACATTCATGTAAAATATGTGCTGGATCTGCGGGATTTCCCCGGGGATCCCATACAGGAGAAAGTGGTTCATCAGATGGATCCCATCCTGGAGGACCCGGATGTAAAAGTGGTTGTCGAGGTAATGGGCGGCGTGGAGCCCTCCTATTCTTATGTGAAGAAAGCACTGCTTGCGGGAAAAAGCGTGGCTACCTCCAATAAAGAGCTGGTTGCCAGGCATGGCGCGGAGCTGTTAAAGATTGCGGGAGAAAACCGCGTCAATTTCTTTTATGAGGCAAGCGTCGGCGGCGGAATCCCGGTAATCAGACCTATGTTTTCCTGTCTGACTGCAGAAGATATAGACGAGGTATCCGGTATTTTAAACGGAACCACCAATTATATTTTAAGCAAAATGACTTTTGAGGGCGCCGACTTTGAAAGCGTGCTGAAGGAAGCACAGGAAAAGGGGTATGCGGAGCGCAATCCGGAAGCCGATGTGGAGGGATACGACGCCGGAAGAAAGATCGCCATTTTGTCTTCTATGGTATGTGAAAAGCAGGTGGATTTTGAATCTGTTTATATGGAAGGCATTACAAAGATCACCAGGGAAGATATTCTGTACGCGGGAAAGCTCAACAGAGCCATTAAGCTTCTGGCCAGAAGCCGGATGCAGGATGGCGTAATGTATGCCATGGTGGCGCCTTTCCTTGTGGAGAATGATCATCCTCTGTACAGTGTCAACGGAGTGTTCAACGCAATCTTTGTCCATGGAAATATGCTGGGAGACGCCATGTTCTATGGAAAGGGCGCGGGAAAGCTTCCTACCGCAAGCGCGGTAGTGGCCGACGTGGTGGACGCGGTGAAGCATCTTGGCATCAACATCCGCATCCGCTGGTCGCAGGAGAAAATGCAGGTAGGGGAGATCAAGGATTTTGCCTGCCGGTTCCTGGTACGGATTCCTGAGGACTGCCTGAAAAAAGCTCAAGAGGCATTTGGACAGACAGAGACAGTGGACGCCGGCGTTCCCGGAGAGATCGGACTGATCACCGGGGTAATGCGGGAGGAAGATTTTGCCGAAGCCGCGGCAAAGCTGCCGGTAATCAACCGGATCAGACTGAATGGATGACAACCTGGAGGAGAATATGAAATACATTGTGATTTTAGGAGACGGCATGGCAGATGAGCCCATTGCCGCCCTGAACAATCAAACGCCGCTGGAAGCGGCAGACACGCCGGCTCTGGACAGTCTGGCAAAGCAGTCTGAGATCGGCATGACCCGGACTGTGCCCAAGGGGATGAGTCCCGGCAGCGACACAGCCAATCTTTCCGTCATCGGATACAATCCCAGAAATTATTATACAGGCCGTTCCCCCCTGGAAGCCCTGTCTATCGGCGTGCCCATGAAAGATACGGATATTGCCATCCGCTGCAATCTGGTCACGGTTTCTGAAGATGAGCTTCCCTATGAGGAAAAGACCATTCTTGACCACAGCTCCGGGGAAATCAGCACAAAGGACGCGGCAGTTCTTCTGGACGCGGTGAGAAAAGCCCTTGGCAATGAGGAGTTTGCCTTTTACGCGGGCACCAGTTACCGGCATCTGCTGATCTGGAACAAAGGAAAGACCGTAAATCTGACGCCTCCCCATGACGTGCTTGGACAGACAATCGGGCAGTATCTGCCAAAGGAACCAAAGCTGCGGGAAATGATGAAAAAAAGCTATGAGATCCTGAAAGATCATCCCATCAACGCGGAACGGAAAAAGCTGGGGTTAAACCCGGCCAATTCCGCATGGTTCTGGGGTGCCGGAACCAAGCCCAATCTTTCTTCCTTTGAAAGAAAAAATCATTTAAAAGGGGCAATGATCTCAGCGGTGGATCTGTTGAAGGGCATCGCGGCAGGGGCCGGCATGGACAATATTATCGTGGAGGGAGCCGACGGCACGCTGCATACCAATTATGAGGGAAAAGCGGCGGCTGCGGTAAAGGCTCTGACGGAAGACGGCTACGATTTTGTTTATGTCCATGTGGAAGCGCCGGACGAAATGGGCCATCAGGGCAGCCTGGAGAGGAAGATCCAGGCCATTGAATATCTGGACAGCCGCGTCATTGGGCCTGTCAAGGCAGGGCTGGACAGGGCCGGGATCGATTACCGGATGATGATCATGCCGGATCACCCCACGCCGGTTCATGTGCGGACCCATACAGACGATCCGGTGCCTTATCTGATTTATGACAGCACCGCGCCTCTGAAAAAACAGTGGCATTATAATGAGCGGGAAGCAAAAAAGGGCGAATATATAGAAGACGGGTACACCCTGATTGACCGGCTCTTTCAACAAGAATCCAATACAAATGAGATGGAGGCTGACAATGTTAATAGTTAAGAAATTTGGCGGCAGTTCCGTGGCCGACAGAGAACGTATTTTTAATGTGGCAAGACGCTGCGTAGGGGACTACAAGGCGGGAAATGACGTGATCGTGGTGCTTTCCGCCATGGGAGACACCACCGACGACCTTTTGGCCCTTGCAAAGGAGATCAATCCCAATCCGCCGAAGCGGGAGATGGACATGCTGCTGACTACCGGCGAGCAGGTTTCCGTAGCTCTCATGTCCATGGCTCTTGCGACCATGGGAATCCCGGCCATTTCCCTGAATGCTTTTCAGGTGGCCATGCACACCACCTCTTCTTACTGCAACGCCCGCTTAAAAAGAATCGATTCCGAGCGTATCCGCCGGGAGCTTGATATGAGAAAGATCGTCATTGTCACAGGGTTCCAGGGCGTGAACAAATATGATGACTACACCACTCTTGGAAGAGGCGGCTCCGATACGACGGCGGTCGCCCTGGCGGCGGCTCTGCACGCGGACGCCTGCGAGATCTATACAGATGTGGAGGGCGTTTATACGGCGGATCCCAGAAAGGTGCCAAACGCCAGAAAGCTGAAAGAGATCACCTACGATGAAATGCTGGAATTTGCCACTCTGGGCGCTCAGGTGCTCCACAACCGTTCTGTGGAAATGGCAAAGAAATACGGGGTACAGCTGGTGGTGAGATCCAGCTTGAACAATGCGGAAGGGACCATAGTGAAGGAGGAAACAACCATGGAAAAAATGTTGATCAGCGGTGTCGCGGTAGATAAAGATGTAACAAGGATCTCGGTGGTAGGCTTAAAGGATAAGCCGGGTATCGCGTTCCGGCTGTTTGATATGCTTGCAAAGCATGACATCAATGTGGATGTGATCCTGCAATCCATTGGACGGGACGGTACAAAGGACATTTCCTTTACCGTCAGCCAGGATCAGGCTCAGGAGGCCATGGATGTGCTGAAAAACAGCCAGAAGCAGCTGACTTTCCAGAATATCAGCTGCAAGAGCAACGTGGCAAAGGTTTCTGTTGTGGGCGCGGGCATGGCAACCAATCCCGGCGTTGCCGCCAAAATGTTTGAGGCCCTTTATAACGTGAACATCAACATTAAGATGATCTCCACATCCGAGATCCGGATCTCCGTGCTGATCGAGCAGGATGAAGCCGACGCGGCTGTTAAGGCCATTCACGACGCGTTCCGGCTTGGAGAATAAATCAAAAAGTTTGTAATTTATGGGCTGCGGCAAAATGAAAATCCCGGTTTGTGATTCTGTCATTTTGCGCGGCCCTTTTTGTATCTGACCGTTTTTTAGAAAAGGACTGAAAATGGAAATTGACAGGATTTTACAGGAAGAAATAAAAGCCGGTCTGTGGCAGGTGCAGGCTGCGGTCAGGCTGCTGGATGAGGGCAACACGATTCCCTTTATTGCCAGATACCGGAAAGAAGCAACCGGAGGTCTGAACGACGAACAGCTGCGTCTTTTGGGAGAACGGCTTTTTTACCTGCGCAATCTGGAAGAGCGAAAAAAGCAGGTTCTTGCCGCCATTGAAGAACAGGGAATGCTTACCGGAAAGCTGCGAAAACAGATTGAGGAAGCCAGGACGCTGGTAGTGGTGGAGGATCTTTACCGTCCCTTTCGCCCGAAGCGCAGGACAAGGGCCACCGTTGCCAGGGAAAAGGGGCTGGAACCGCTGGCGGACTTAATCCGGCTGCAGCGGCTGACAAAACCGGCTCTGGAGGAGGCTGAGAGATTTGTGTCTCCTGAAAAGGAAGTGTCTACGCCAAAAGAGGCGCTGGAGGGCGCCATGGACATTTTGGCGGAGGCTATTTCCGAAAAGGCGGAATATCGGATTGCAATCCGCGGTCTCACGGCCCGGCAGGGCAAGCTGGTATCTAAGGCAAAGGATGCTCAGGCAGATACGGTATTTTCCCAGTATTATGATTATGAGGAGCCCATCCGGCGTCTTGCCGGACACCGGATCCTGGCCGTTGACCGGGGCGAAAAACAAAAGATCCTCACAGTGCGCATCACAGCGCCGGAAGATCAGATCCTGGCTTATCTGGAGAAAAAGATCGTTACGGAGGAAAATCCCTACACGGCGCCCATACTGAGGAAAGCGGCGGAGGATGGCTACAGGAGGCTGATGGGGCCCGCCATAGAACGGGAACTGCGCGGCAGCCTTACACAGGACGCCCAGGAAAAGGCCATCGGAGTGTTTGGAAAGAATTTGACCCAGCTGCTGATGCAGCCAACCGTTTCAGGACAGACGGTCCTTGGATGGGATCCCGCCTTTCGCACAGGGTGTAAGCTGGCGGTGGTGGATGCCACGGGAAAGGTACTGGACACAGCGGTGATCTATCCCACGCCGCCTCAGAACAAGGTTTCAGAGGCAAAAGCGCTGGTAAAGAAGCTGGTTGAAAAGTACGGGATCACGCTGATTTCTCTTGGCAACGGAACGGCGTCCAGAGAGTCAGAACAGGTGATCGCAGAGCTGATCCGGGAACTTGGCCGGCCGCTGCAGTATGTGATTGTAAATGAGGCGGGAGCCTCTGTGTATTCGGCCAGTAAGCTGGCAGCGGAAGAATTCCCCCTGCTTGACGTGGGGCAAAGGAGCGCCGCGTCCATTGCGAGGCGTCTGCAGGATCCGTTGTCGGAGCTGGTCAAGATCGAGCCGGGCTCCATAGGAGTCGGCCAGTATCAGCACGATGTGAATCAGAAAAAACTGGGAGAAGCGCTGAGCGGTGTGGTAGAAGACTGCGTCAACAAGGTGGGCGTAGATCTGAATACCGCGTCGGTGCCGCTGTTATCTTATATCTCCGGCATCAGCAGGCCGGTAGCCAAAAATATTGTGGCCTACCGGGAAGCCCATGGAAAGTTCCCGGACAGGAAGACCCTTTTGAAAGTGCCAAAGCTGGGGCCAAAGGCCTATGAGCAGTGCGCCGGATTTCTGCGGGTGCAGGGAGGCGAGGAGCCCCTGGACGCCACCGGCGTTCATCCGGAAAGCTACCCGGCAGTGAAAGCGCTGTTAAAACAATGGGGACTGGACAGCAAAGACATCAAAGGAGGCGGGATCACCGGCCTGAAAAAACGGGCCGGCAGCCTGGCAAAACTGGCAGAAAGCCTGGGAATCGGAGAGATGACGCTGGCCGACATCCTGGAAGAGCTGGAGAAGCCCGGCAGGGATCCCAGGGAAGAAATGCCAAAGCCCGTTCTGCGAAAGGACGTGCTGGAAATGAGCGATCTGAAAGAGGGCATGATCTTAAAAGGGACGGTGCGCAATGTTACTGATTTTGGCGCGTTTGTAGATATCGGCGTCCATCAGGACGGCCTGGTTCACATCTCAAAGATCACCGATAAAAAATTTATCCGGCATCCTCTGGAGGCGGTCAGCGTAGGAGATGTGGTGGAAGTGCAGGTGCTGTCGGTGGATCTTTTGCGGAAGCGGATCCAGCTGTCCATGGTGCCAAACTGAGTTTGCCGCTGCCGTTATGGGAAATCTTAACAGAAACTTAATGAAATGGGTCTTGTTTTTCATTGGGGTTTCAAGTAAAATAATAATTTGAGAGAGTATGTAACGACTCGCAACTTGTCTGAATGACATCATGCTTGTAAATCATCATGTTTTGGGGCCGCTTTGCCTTGCGGCCATGATGGCTGCAAAACATGGAGAGAAGGGAAAAAATCTATGGACGATAAGAAGATTCGGGATGTAAATGATCACGGACCTGATGAGAATGTGGAATCGATTGAAGAGCAGTTAAGCAGAATCAGCAGTATACAGTCTGAAGAAAAGGAGCCGGCGTCAGATCAGCTGGAGGAGATGCTCCGCAAGCTGGATCAAAGGGGCGACGGGGAAGCTCCGGAAGAAAAATCCGATCCGCAGACGGAGCAGAAACAGCAAGCAGAGCCCGGGAAAGACCTTTCCGAGACAAAGCCTCAGAAAAAGCAGTCTGAGGCAGAACCGCAAAAAAAGCAGGCCAAAGCAGAGCCGCAAAAAAAGCAGGCTGAGACAAAGCCTCAAAAGAAACAGGCCGAGGCAGAGTCTCAAAAGAAACAGGATGAGGCTCCGGAAAAATCCAAGAAGAAATCTTCCGTAAACGGCAAAAAGATTGCCGCGGTTACCGCCATTGTTCTTGGCGCCCTTTTGGTGATCGGTTACTTTGCCGGCGTGATCTTCTATAACGGACATTTCTTTCACGGCACATCCATCAATGAGATGAATTTTTCCGAAAAGACCGTGGCGGAAGTGCAGTCAAAGCTTACGGAGGCGGCGGACAATTATGTGCTGACCCTTCAGGAGCGGGAAAATATGACGGAAAAGATCAAGGGCAGCGATATCGACCTGAAGATGGTGTTTGACAGCAGCTTTGAACAGCTGTTAAAACAGCAGAATCCCTTTGCGTGGTTTATGGGATTTTTCAAAAAGAGCACATATTCTGTGGGAAGCTCTCTTCAGTACGACGAAAAAAAGCTGATTGGGGCAATCAACGGCCTGAAGGCTTCCAATCAGGTACTGATGATCGCGCCGGTGGACGCGGCCATTGAGTGGAATGAAACGGATCAGTATTATATCAGCCCAGGTGTGGCGGGAACCCAGCTGAATACCCAGAAGTTTGAAAAAGCGATAACAGACGCGGTGGAAAATCTGGAGGATACGCTGAATCTGGATGAAAAGAACTGCTATGTGGCTCAGAATATAGATGAACATGATCAGCGGCTGATCAACGCGGCGGCTGAACTGAACAAGTACAGCAAGGCGGTGATCACTTACAATATCAATGGCAGCACGGAGACCTGCGACGGCAGCGTGATCCGCACATGGCTTGCACTGGCGCCGGATTATTCCGTGCAGATCAGCAGCGAGGCGGCCAGAGCCTACATTGATACATTGGGAGATAAATACAATACTTACGGTACCACAAGAAGCTTTACCGCCACCAACGGAAATGTGGTTCAGATCACAAAAGGTGATTACGGCTGGCGGATGAACCGGGCGGATATGACTGACGAGCTGATCGCCGCGGTCCGCCAGGGAGGCGCGCAGACCAAGGAGCCGCTGTGGCTGCAGACGGCCAACGCAAACGGAGCGCAGGATTGGGGCAACACTTATGTGGAGATCAACCTGGGAGCGCAGCATCTTTATTTTTACAAAAACGGCGAACTGATTGTGGAATCTGACTTCGTATCCGGAAAAATGTCCGGCGGACGGGCCACTCCGGAGGGAATCTATTCCCTGAAATATAAGGAAAAGAACAGAACGCTTCGAGGGGACAGAAGAGAGGACGGAAGCTGGGGCTATGAGTCCTTTGTAAATTTCTGGATGCCCTTTAACGGCGGAGTGGGAATGCACGACGCTTCCTGGAGAGGCAGCTTTGGCGGCAGTATTTATATCAACAGCGGTTCTCACGGCTGTGTCAACCTGCCTTACAGCAAGGCAAAGGCCATTTATGAAAATATAGACTCCGGAACGCCCATTATCTGCTTCTACGGCGGCGGCACACCTGCCGCGGCGCAGGAGGAAAACACACAGGCAGAGGAGCAGACGCCGGCAGCAGCCGAACCTCAGGAGGAAGCTCCCCAGACAGAGGATCAGACGCAGCCGGAGCCTCAGCCGGAAACACCGGCGCAGCCCGAAGAGCAACAGCCTGCCCCGTCTCCTCAGCCGGAGGCTTCGCAGACCGTGGCGCCTCAGGAGCCCGGCGCCGATGAGGGACAGCAGACAGCGCCGGACAACACGGCAGCCGGTCAGGAGTAGACGGCTGCGGACAGTATCAAAAAAACAGAGGATGCACCGGCCGGTTTCACGGGCTTTATCCGGGGCATCCTCTTTTGCAAAGCACATGGCTATTTGTGCCGGGGCGTGGCAAGTAGCTCTGATGGCAGACGCGAGCTGGAGGTTCGCGTCGCCCCATCGCGTAAACGCTCCGGAATGGGGATTGAAATGGAAGAAAAAATCACTTTTTCTGTGAAGGTAACTGTGAAAGATCTATACTTTTTTTTGCTCCGCCATTTGTTTACAGGCTTTGGCGGATGGTTTGGCATTTTATTTGCCGCGGGGCTGGTGGCGCTGGCTGTTTTTACAAAAGGAAAGGTAACCGTAGAATATACGGTGATTTATCTTGTCATCGCTCTGTTTGTGCTGGTCTATCCTTTTTTCAATCTGTATGGAAAGGCAAAGAAGCAGGTCAGCTCAGAACGGCTGAACCGGCCGCTGCAGTACCGTGTGGGAGAAGAGGGGATCACGGTGGCGCTTGAGGAAGAGGAAGCCGGCTTTGCCTGGCAGGATCTGAAAAAAATCGTGGAGACAAAAAAGCTGCTGATCGTATATGTGAACGCGGTGCGGGCATTTTTGTGGCCAAAGGAACAGATCGGCAGTCAGTACCATATGCTTCGGAATCTGCTGGAGCAGAAGCTGCAGGCATCTCAGAACCATTTGAAAAAATCATAAGAGGTTGTTATGAAAAAAATCATAGAAACCGGATCCTGGCAGGAGACCTTTGCTCTTGGAGAAAAGCTTGGGCAAATGGCGGCGCCCGGGACGGTGGTCACATTACAGGGCGATCTGGGCGCAGGCAAGACCGTATTTACAAAAGGGGTCGCCAGAGGGATCGGGATCTGCGGTCCGGTGACGTCGCCTACCTTTACCATTCTTCAGATCTATGAGGAGGGCCGCATGCCCTTTTATCATTTTGATGTATACCGGATCGGTGACATTGAGGAAATGGATGAGATTGGTTATGAGGACTGTTTTTACGGGGAGGGGATCTGCCTGATCGAGTGGGCGGATCTGATCCGGGAACTGATCCCGGAGGACGCGGTGCGGATCCTGATTGAAAAAGATCCGGAAAAAGGTTTTGATTACCGCAGGATCACCATTGAGGCAAAAGAGTCAAAGGAGGGGTCCCATGAGGATACTGGCCATTGAGAGCAGCGGACTTGTGGCAAGCACAGCGGTGGTGGAAGAAGACTGCGTGCTTGGGGAATATACCTTAAATTATAAAAAAACCCACTCCCAGACGCTGCTTCCCATGATCAATCAACTAAAAGAAATGCTGGATCTGGATCTGAACAGTCTGGACGCCATTGCGGTATCAAAGGGGCCCGGCTCCTTTACCGGACTTCGGATCGGCTCCGCGACGGCAAAGGGGCTGGGACTTGCTCTGAATCTGCCCATTGTTCCCGTGCCCACTCTGGAAGCCATGGCCTGTCAGCTGTTTGGCGTTTCGGGACTGATCTGTCCTGTGATGGACGCGAGACGGGCGCAGGTATATACAGGAATCTACCGCTTTTCGGAGGGAACGCTTCAGACTGTGGAAGATCAGCAGGCTCTCTTTGTGGCGGAACTGGCAGAAAAACTGAACGGATTTGGGGAACAGGTGATCTTTTTGGGAGACGGGGTTCCCGTTTATAAAAAAATACTGGAAGATACAGTCAAAGTGCCTTATTGCTTTGCGCCGGCCTATGCTTCCCGGCAGCGGGCGGCAGCGGTGGGAATCTGCGCCGTGGCCCGCCTGAAGGATGGAAAAACGGAGACGGCCGACGCTCACAAACCGGTATATCTCAGGATTCCCCAGGCAGAGCGGGAACGGCTGAAAAGGGAGCAGGCAAATGAAAATCCGTAAAATGACAGAGACGGATGCAGAGAAAGTCTGGGCCATCGAAAAAGAAACCTTTTCCGACCCGTGGAGCAGGGAGGGGTTTCTGGATGCCTTGTCCATGGACTGCACCTGTTATCTTGTGGCGGAAGAAAACGGAGAGATCTGCGGATACTGCGGATATTACCGATCCTTTGAAGAGGCGGAGATCGTCAATGTGGCGGTGGCAAAAGCATTCCGCCGGCAGGGGATTGGTCATGCCATGCTCTGCGGGCTGCTGAAAACAGGATATCAGGAAGGAGTCCGGGAGTTCTTTCTTGAGGTTCGGTCAGGCAACAAAGCCGCCATCGGACTGTACGCTTCTCTCGGATTTCAAAAAGAAGGAATCCGCAGAGGGTTTTACAGCCATCCAAAGGAGGACGCCGACATAATGGCTCTCCGGATTCGAAAGTGATTCGGAAGCAATTCCCACTAGGAATCCTTTGACGGTCATGCTATGATGAACAGGACGGAATGAAAAGATCAGAATTCATTTCTGAAAACAGGCAAACGATCATTCAGGCGTTCAGGGGAGGAACTGTCATGAGAGAATATACCGAAGGAACCAGAAAGATCATTGGAAAAATGATCTGCAACCAGTGTGGGAAAGTATGGACGGCGGAAAACGGAAAGGAAACAGAAGACTGGCTCTGCGTGGATAAGACATGGGGCTATTTTTCCGGAAAAGACGGAGAACGGCATTCTTTTGATCTGTGTGAAGAATGTTATGACAGGCTGATCAGGGGGTTTGTCCTGCCGCTGACTGTGGAGGAACAGGAAGAACTGCTGTAAAAGACGGAGGAATCTATGCTGGATGTTTGCTTGCTGGGAACCGGCGGAATGATGCCGCTTCCATATCGAAAATTAACATCGCTGATGACCAGATTTAACGGAAGCAGCGTGCTCATTGACTGCGGGGAGGGAACCCAGGTTGCCATCAAGGAAAAAGGCTGGAGCTTTAAGCCCATTGATGTGATCTGCTTTACCCATTATCACGCGGATCATATCAGCGGGCTGCCGGGACTCCTGTTGACTATGGGAAACGCGGAGCGCACGGAACCTTTGCTGATGATCGGACCGAGAGGCCTTGAACGGGTCGTCAGTTCTCTCAGGATCATCGCGCCGGAGCTGCCCTTTCCAATCGAGTTTATGGAGATCCCCCAGAAAGAGGCCACTTACACGTTCAACGGATTCTGCATAGATGCTTTCCGGGTGAATCACAACGTGCCCTGCTACGGATACCGGATCCGGGTGCCGAGGGCAGGCAAATTTCAGCTGGAGCAGGCCCTTGCGGCCAATGTGCCAAAGCAGGCATGGAGCAGACTTCAAAAGGGAGAACTGGTTGAGATAGACGGCATCCTGTATACGCCGGATATGGTGCTGGGACCGGAACGCAGAGGGATCAAACTGACCTACTGCACCGATACCAGACCGGTGCCCATGATCGTAAAGTACGCGGAGGATGCGGATCTGTTTATCTGTGAGGGCATGTACGGAGAAAAAGAAAAAGAAAGCAAAGCCATGGAGTACAAGCACATGACTTTTTATGAGGCGGCGATGCTGGCCAGAAAGGCCCGGCCAAAAGAGATGTGGCTGACCCATTACAGTCCGTCTCTTGTGCGGGCGGAGGATTTTATGGAGGATGTGCGTCAGATTTTCCCCGGCGCCATGGCGGGAAAGGATCTGAAATCCACCGTGCTGACCTTTCCTGAAGAATGACACAAGCACAGAGAAATGAGGAACCATGTGAATACGCAAATCAAGATTCTGGCAATTGAAAGCTCCTGCGACGAAACCGCGGCGGCAGTAGTGCAAAACGGAAGAGAAGTTCTTTCCAACGTGATCTATTCTCAGATCGAGCTGCACAAGCTGTATGGCGGTGTGGTGCCGGAGATCGCGTCCAGAAAACATATTGAAAAAATCAATCAGGTGATCCGGGAAGCGCTTGCGCAGGCGGATACCAGCCTGGAGCAGATTGACGCCGTCGCGGTAACTTACGGTCCGGGACTGGTGGGGGCTCTTCTGGTAGGAGTGGCAGCCGCAAAGGCCGTGGCATTTGCAGCCGGAAAGCCTTTGGTGGGCGTTCATCATATTGAAGGGCATATTTCTGCCAATTATATTGAGCATCCGGATCTGGAACCGCCTTTTTTGTGTCTGGTCGCCTCCGGCGGGCATACTCATCTTGTAAAGGTAACGGATTACGGGCACTATCAGATTCTGGGCCAGACCAGGGACGACGCGGCGGGAGAGGCCTTTGACAAGGTGGCCCGCGCCATTGGTCTGGGCTATCCGGGAGGACCGAAGATCGAAAAGCTTGCGAAAGAGGGTAATCCGGATGCCATTGATTTTCCCAGGGCAAAAATGGCAGACAGTCCCTATGACTTCAGCTTCAGCGGCCTGAAATCCGCTGTGCTGAACTATCTGAACGGCGCTGCCATGAAGAATGAAGCGGTCAACAAGGCAGACGTGGCCGCCAGCTTTCAGAAAGCGGTCAGCGATGTGCTCGTACAGAATCTGATCAGCGGAGCGCAAGCCTGTCAGATGAATCAGGTTGCCATTGCGGGAGGCGTCGCGTCCAACCAGACCATACGGAAAGCAGCGGAGAGGGCATGCCTGGAAAGAGGATTCCGGTTTTATTATCCCTCTCCTGTTTTCTGCACGGATAACGCGGCAATGATCGGCGCCGCTGCATATTATGAATACAGGGCAGGCGTCACCCATGACTGGAGTCTGAACGCGGTTCCCAATCTGAAGCTGGGCGGATCATAAAAATCACGCCACGGGTTGAGAGAGTACAGGGTTCTTTGAACCGAACGGTGAATCACATGGAAAAGAGAAAGAAAAACATTGCCATTGTACTGGCGGCAGGGCAGGGCAGCCGGATGCACAGCGCGGTGCAGAAGCAGTATCTTCTTATTAAAGAGAAGCCGGTGCTGTGTTACTGTCTGGAAACGTTTCAAAATACAGAGTGGATCCACGGCATTGTGCTGGTAACGGGAAAGGAATCCGTCTCCTACTGTAGGGAAAAGATCGTGGAGCCGTACGGCTTTACCAAGGTGACCCATATCGTGGAAGGCGGAAAGGAGCGGTTTGACTCTGTGGCCTGCGGACTGCGCGCCATTGAAGCATGCGATTATGTCTATATTCATGACGGCGCCAGACCGTTTATTGACAGGCAGACCTTATTCAGACTGCAGCAGGCGGCAGAAAAGTGGGACGCCTGCGTGGCCGGAATGCCCGCAAAGGATACGGTGAAGCTGGCGGATGATACAGGAACTGTGGAAGACACTCCGGACAGAAAGAAAGTCTGGATCGCGCAGACGCCCCAGGTATTTTCGTTCCCTCTTGTAAAGGACGCCTATGAGCGGTTTGTCCGGCTGGGTGAGTATGCCACCGACGACGGGATGGTGGTGGAAAAAATGACCGGACACAAGGTCAAGATGGTAGAGGCAAGCTACAAAAATATCAAGATCACGACGCCGGAAGACCTGAAAATCGCGGAGGCTCTCTGCGGGGAATAAAATCCTCAAAAAATCAAAAAAAATACCCAAAAATATTGACAGCAAAAGAAATCAATGATACTATATTTCTTGCGCTGTCGATTTTATATTTGCCCTTTTAGGGCAGCAAAAAGTGTTCATAAAGACCGGCAGACAGCGGATCTATGGAGAGGTATCGAAGTGGTCATAACGAGGCGGTCTTGAAAACCGTTTGTCCGAAAGGGCGCGTGGGTTCGAATCCCACCCTCTCCGCTTTTTCGGTATCAGCAATCAGGCATTTGGAGAAGTACCCAAGCGGCTGAAGGGGCTCCCCTGGAAAGGGAGTAGGTCGTTGATAGCGGCGCGAGGGTTCAAATCCCTCCTTCTCCGTTCGTCAGAAATTGAAAAAATATTGTTGACAAATACTTTTGGAGATGATATTATAATCAAGCTGACGTAAAACAGCGGCAAGGACCTTGACAATTAAACAGTGAAACAACCCTGAACGATTCCAGAGACTGACAAGAGAAGTCAGAGAG
>CANQUC010000006.1 GCA_947626945.1 uncultured Lachnospiraceae bacterium
ATGATATCTGCAATTTTCAAGGTTCTTCGGGGTCTTTTTTTTAATTCCAAGTTTTCATAGATCACTTGACACTACCAAAGCATCTCGCTCCGCATCCGGAGCAGGCTTTTCTGCAGTTTGGCGTTACGGCGCCCTCCCTGGACCGGGCGTATTCCCGGATGAGAAACTCCCTGGAAACGCCTGCGTCAATAAAATCCCAGGGAAGCAGTTCATCGGTATCCCGCTCTCTGGCGTAATAAAATTCCGGAGAGATCCCGCAGGATGAAAAAGCACACGTCCATTTTTCAGGATCAAAAAATTCAGACCAGCTGTCAAACAGACAGCCAAGCTCATAGGCGCACAAAATCACCTGAGACAGTTTCCGGTCCCCTCTTGCCAGCACGCCCTCAAGCACAGACAGATCCGCCTCATGCCAGTTGTATTTCAGGCTCTTTCTGTTGAGCTGCGCCTTCATTTCCTCGTTGACGATCCGGGCTTTGTTTAAAAATTCCTCTCTGGTGTTCATGGCTGCCCATTGAAAGGGCGTAAAAGGCTTGGGCACAAAAAAGGAAGAACTGGCAACGATCTGACATCTGCCCTTGCGCTGTTCCTTTGGCAGCTCATAATACTTCTCTGCTACTTTTTCCGAGAGATGGGCGATCTCCCGGATATCCTCCTCGGTTTCCCCGGGAAGTCCAAGCATAAAATACAGCTTTACCTTGCTCCAGCCTCCCAGAAAGGCCTGCCAGGCTCCGTTTAAAATGGTTTCCTCCGTCAGTCCCTTGTTGATCACGTCCCGCATTCGCTGGGAGCCCGCCTCCGGCGCGAAAGTCAGGCTGCTTTTCCGCACATCCTGTACTTTGCTCATGACATCCAGAGAAAACGAATCGATCCGCAGAGATGGAAGGGAAATGTTAATCCCCTTGCCCGCAAACTGTTCTATGAGATAGGAAACCAGCTCTTTCAGCGATCTGTAGTCGCTGGAGCTTAAGGAACTGAGGCAGATCTCCTCATGTCCGGTATTTCGCAGCAAAGCGTCGGCCTGTTCCTTTAACACTTCCACATCCCGCTCCCGCAAGGGCCGGTAGACCATTCCCGCCTGGCAAAAGCGGCAGCCGCGGATACATCCCCGCAGGATCTCCAGCACCACCCGGTCCTGTGTGACTTTTACAAAAGGAACCACCGGTTTTAATGGATAACAGGCCTGATCCAGATCTGTCACCACCTGCCGTTTTATCCGGGAAGGAACCTGGGGTCTGTTTGGCGTAAAGGCGGCAAGGGTTCCGTCCTCCCGATAGGATACGTCGTAAAATGCCGGCACATAAAGTCCCGGGATCCCTGCCGCTTTCAAAAGAAAATCCTTTCGGGAAAGGCCCTGTTCCTTTGCCCTCTGATAAAGTGTGATCAGTTCTTCATAGACAGTCTCTCCCTCGCCAATGTAAAAAATGTCAAAAAAATCCGCAATCGGCTCCGGATTGTAGGCACAGGGTCCGCCGCCGATGACGATGGGGTCATTTTCTCCCCGGTTTTCCGCAAGCAGTGGAATCTGGGACAGATCCAGAATCTGCAGCACGTTGGTATAGCACATCTCATACTGAAGGGTGATTCCAAGAAAATCAAATTCCCTGACAGGATCCTGACTTTCCAGTGCAAACAGCGGGATCTTCCTCTCCCGCATGATCCGGTCCAGATCCGGCCACGGAGAATAGACCCGTTCGCACCATACCTGATCCATGCGGTTAAACAGGTCGTAAAGGATCTGAATGCCCAGATGGGACATGCCGATCTCATAAACATCCGGAAAACACATACAAAACCGCACTGTGATTTTGGACGGATCCTTGATTACGCTGTTGAACTCATTGCCGATATAACGGGCGGGCTTGTCGATCTTTAATAAGATTTCGTCTGATAATGCTTGTTTTCTCATATTGCTCCTTACAGGTCATCGGTTGGACAGCTCTTCTGTGATCTGTTCCCAGCTAAGGCCTTTTTCCACCATCAGCACCATCATGTGATATAAGAAATCCGCGATTTCATATTTGATCTCTTCGGGCTCCGGATTTTTTGCGGCGATCACAATCTCCGTAGCCTCCTCTCCCACTTTCTTCAGGATCTTGTCGATGCCCTTATCAAACAGGTAGTTGGTGTAGGAACCCTCCCGGGGATTGGCTTTCCGGTCCGCGATTACCTGGTAGACCTGTTCAAATACCTCCAGGGGATTGGTCTTTCGGAATTCTTTTTTGGCAAGCTCCCGGAAGAAACAGCTCTGGCTTCCGGTATGGCAGGCGGGGCCGATCTGGGCCACCTTTGCCAGCAGCGTATCCTGATCGCAGTCTAAGTGCAGGGATTTTAAATACTGAAAATGTCCGCTGGTCTCCCCTTTTACCCAGAGACACTGCCGGCTGCGGCTGAAGTAAGTCATTTTGCCGGTCCGGAGAGTCTGCTCAAAGGCTTCTTCATTCATATAAGCCAGCATCAGCACCTGGTTTGTCAGATAATCCTGTACAATTACCGGTACAAGGCCGTTGTCGTCGGTCTTAAACTGGTCAAAGGAGATGGGGCTGACAAATGACTGCACATTGCAGCCCTGCTCTCTCAGCTGCGATTTCAGCTCTGTGAGACGGTTTCCGTTTTCATTGACGGAACTGCCGGAGATTCCCCAGACTGTTTCATCCCTGCAAAGCTGAGCCAGTTCCCTGATATCCTGAGAATCTGAAATGACCAGCACCGGCACAGAGGCGTCGATGGATTCCTTTGACACGGCAAAGTCCGCATACTCCTGGATTCTGTCGTCCAGATCAAAGAAATCCTCCACGGTTTCCGTATAGGCCGCCATCTTTTCCTTTCCAAATCTGGCGGAGCCCTCTTTCAGCACCTGAATCCCCGATTCCGGGCGCAGATCCACAAGGGCCCTGGAGGCGCCTGCGTAGATCAGTTTTTTTACGTCTTCAAACCGGGGCGTATAGCCGCCGCAGATTATGGGCGTTTCAACTGTTTTCGCCGCTTTCCGCAAAAACAGAAGCGCTTCCTCGTGTTCCCTGTCGTCGGCGGAAAAATCAAACAGCAGCAAAGCGTCCGCTCCGCTTCTGTCGTATTCTCTCAGCAGTTCCAGATCTCCGTCGGTCATTTCTCCTGAGATGACCATGGAGGGGACGATCATCGTTTTCAAGCTTTTCATGTATGCCTCCTGTTTTCTATCATCTGCTGCTTTTTTACAGAGTGCCCTTTGTGGACAGCACATCCGTGATCCGTTCGTCATAGGAGGTGGCTGTATCCAGCGCTTTGGCAAAGGCTTTGAAGACAGCTTCTGTCAGATGATGGCTGTTGATGCCGGCCAGCTGTCTGATATGCAGATTCATGCCGGCAGTATAGGAAATGGCATAGAAAAACTCCCGCACCATTTCCGTATCCATATAACCCACCTTTTCGGTGGAAAAGTTTACGTTAAAATCAAAGTAGGGCCGCCCGCACAGATCCACGGCGCAGAGAATCAGGGCGTCGTCCATGGGCAGAATACAGCTGCCGTAGCGCTTCAGCCCCTTTTTGTCCCCCATGGACTTGCGGATGGCTATGCCAAGGGCAATTCCCGTATCTTCAATGGTATGGTGGCTGTCTACAAGCAGATCACCTTTTACAATCAGATTCAGGTCAAACAGGCCGTGCTTGGCAAAGCCTCCCAGCATGTGATCAAAAAATCCGATGCCGGTGTCGATCTGACTGTTTCCGGTTCCGTCCAGATTGAACTGCAGGTTGATCTGAGTCTCCGCGGTGTTCCGTTCAACTGTGGCCCTGCGGGGGGCGCCTGTTTTGTTTTCGTTCATGGTATCCTCCGTTCCTTACGCTTCAAAACGTACTTTGATGGAATTTGCGTGGGCAGTCAGCTTTTCCGCCTCAGCAAAATAAACAATATCCTGATAAACCTGTTCCAGCGCGTCTTTTGAGTAAGAGATCACACTGGATTTCTTAATGAAATCATCTACTCCCAGAGGTGAGAAAAATTTTGCGGTGCCGTTTGTGGGCAGCACATGATTTGGCCCGGCAAAATAATCCCCAAGAGGCTCGCTGCTGTATTCTCCAAGAAAGATCGCTCCGGCGTTTCGAATCTTTGTCATTGTCTGAAACGGATCTTTCGTAACGATCTCCAGATGCTCTGACGCGATTTCATTGGTCACGTCGATGGCGTCTTCCATTGTATCCGCCAGCAGAATGTATCCGTACTGTTCCAGAGACTTTTCCAGGATCGCCTTTCTGGAAAGGGTTTTCATGAAACCGTCAATCTCCTCTGAGACCGCCTTTGCCAGATCGCTGCTGGTGGTGACCAAAATGGCGCTGGCCAGCTCGTCGTGTTCGGCCTGGGAAAGCAGATCCGCCGCCACAAACCGGGGATTGGCGCTTTCGTCAGCCAGCACCAGAATCTCGCTGGGCCCTGCAATGGAATCAATGCTCACATGTCCGTATACGGCCTTTTTGGCAAGAGCTACATAAATGTTGCCCGGACCTACGATCTTATCCACCTTTGGAATGCTTTCGGTGCCAAAGGCAAGGGCCGCGATGGCCTGCGCGCCTCCTGCCTTGTAAATGCGATCCACTCCGGCTTCCTTTGCCGCCACAAGAGTGGGGGCATATACGGTTCCGTCCCTGTCCGGCGGCGTGGTCATAATAATTTCTTCCACTCCGGCTACTTTTGCCGGCAGCACGTTCATCAGAACGGAGGAGGGATACACGGCCTTTCCGCCGGGCACATAGACGCCTACCCGTTTTAACGGGGTAACTTTCTGTCCCAGAATGGTTCCCGCCGGATTCGAGTCAAACCAGCTGTTCTGACGCTGCTTTTGGTGGAAATCGCGGATATTTTGTCCCGCTTTCCTGATCACCTGCACAAGGCGGTCCTCCACCATGCCGTATGCCTTTTGGATCTCCTCTTCCGTTACCAGAATATGCTCCTGATCCATGGCCACATTGTCAAACCTGGCCGTATAATCAAACAGCGCCTTGTCTCCTTCTTTCTTCACCTGTTCCACGATCTGGGACACCGTATCCTCATAACCGCTGTAATTTCCGGGACTGCGCCTGAGCAGTTCCTGCAAAAGAGATGCTTTTGTTTCCGACGTCAGTTTAATGATCTTCATGATTTCCTCCCTGTGTAAATGATGCCTTTGGCTTCCGCAGATCCTTTCCCATCAGCTCCCGCAGATCGTTGATGATCTTCATGATCCGTTCATGCTCCATCTTCATACTGATCTGATTGACTACCATCCGGGCAGACAGAGGACATACCTCCTCCAGCACTTCCAGTCCGTTTTCCCGCAGAGTGGAGCCGGTCTCCACAATATCCACGATCACATCGGCCAGACCCACAATGGGGGCCAGCTCTATGGAGCCGTTCAGCTTGATGATCTCCACGGTCTGATGCTTTTTGTTGAAAAAATAATCCCTGGCAATATTGGGATACTTGGTGGCAACCCGGATCAGATCCTTATGCTGCAGCACTTCCTTTGCGGAACCGGGCCCGCATACACACATGCGGCATTTTCCAAAGCCAAGATCCAGCACCTCGTAAAGCTTCCGGCCCTCTTCCATGACGGTATCCTTACCTACCACGCCGATGTCCGCCGCGCCGTATTCCACATAGGTGGGCACATCCGGGCCTTTTGACAGAAAGAACCGCAGTTTTAGCTCTTCATTGACAAAGAGCAGTTTTCTGGAATCCCGGTCTTTCATCTCCTCACAGAAAATGCCGATCTGCTCCAGCATTTTCAGCGTTTTATTTGCAAGACGCCCTTTTCCAAGGGCAAATGTCAGATACTCCATTACCATCTATCCTCGATTCTGCCGTTTTCATTCATGTAGATCACAGAAAGGCTTTCTTCTTTTTCCGCCGCCTGACGATAAAAATCCAGTTCCCGGCCGGGATCTCTCTGAAGCAGGATCACCGGTCGGTGCGCCTTTCGCTCTTCGCTTCCGTAACGGGCCGCGTCTTTTTCCGCTTTTTTTTCAAACAGCAGCAGCTGTCTTTTGGGAGCCTGCGGCGTGGGACTGCCCTGCCTGGAAAGGCCAGCAAGCAGATGATCCACAGACACCACAAATCCAATGGCCGGCGAATCCTTGCCAAAATACCCCATCAGATTGTCATAACGTCCGCCTGTGGCAAGGGGCTGACCCATACCGTAGGCGTAGGCCCTGAAGATGATCCCGGTATAATACTTGTATTTACTGAGCATCCCCAGATCAAAGGAAACAAATTCCTGGCATTGGTATTCCTTCAATAGCTCATAGAGATCAATCAGCCGGGAAACAGCGGCCTGGGAGCGCTCATTTTTTGTCCAGTTTCTGGCCTCCAGAATCTTTTCAATGCCGCCAAAGGCTTCCGTCAGCTGCAGAAAAACCTGCTTCAGGCTGTGGTCAATGGATTTTGCTCTCAGCATCTCTTCAATGCCAAAAAAGCTTTTCTGAGAGATCAGGGTGCGAAGCCGCTCTCCCTCCTCCTGATCAAATCCGGCCTCCTCCAAAAGGCCCTTGAAAAAGTCAACCTGTCCGATTTCTACCTGAAATTTTTCAAGGCCTGAGGCCTTCAGGGCGTCTGCCGTAAGCGCGATCATCTCCGCGTCCGCCTGCAGGCTCTGATCCCCAAACAGCTCCGCCCCCATCTGGGTGGTTTCCTTTAACCGGCCCTGGTAAACGGCGGATTCATTGATAAACGCGTTGCCGCTGTAGCAAAGCCGTACAGGAAGCGGCGCGTCTCCAAAATATTTTGCTGCCGAGCGCACTACGGACGGGGTAAAATCCGGCCGCAGCACCAGCGTGTTGCCCTCCCGGTCAAAAAATTTAAACAGATCCCTGGACGGCGTGGTGCCTACCTCCCGGCTGAAAATATCAAAATATTCAAATGTGGGCGTCTGAATGTCGCTGTATCCGTAATCCGCAAATACACGGTGCATTTTTTCCTGAAGATCCAGCTTTCTTCTGCACTCTCCCTCATAAATATCCCGCACGCCCTCCGGCGTATGGAGCAGTCTTCCTTCCATTTCGCAGTCCTTTCAATTACTTTAATGTTGTAACGTGCTAATTCACTATCAAGCTACCAGTATACAGGATGAAGCCGCCGCTGTCAATCCCTGAGATCCAGATCCTGTTGGATAGATTCCAGATAATGCACCGGCGTTCCCGCCGCGGAAGCGATAAAAAACCTGGGATCCAGTTCCTCAAACCGAAAGCTTTTGCGGCCGCCGTTTTCCATGCGTTCCCAGAACCTTTGCAGCTGCCTGCAGGGCAGATAATAGAAAAGATCTCTGGCGGTGTAATAGACGATCAAAAATGATACGCCCCCCTGCTTTTCAAACTGTTCCATAAAGGCCATCTGATGGGGATGGATATTGGCCAGTGGAAAGGTATCCTGATTGCATTCCTTTGCGTCAAAGCAGACCGGAATTCCCTGAACCGCCCCAATGTAATCCACGGTACTTTTCTGCTCAAAATAGGCAAGGGTAATGTGACGCTTTTCCTTGTCAATGTTAATGGGCGTGATCGGCGTGGGAATCTTCTGGATCAGCGCCAGACCATGCTCCAGATAATGTTCGTTGGTTCTGTTGATCAGATCCTCCAGAGTTGATCCCCGAAGGCCTCTTGAGTTCCATGTCGCCAAATCAGATCAATCCTTCTCTTGTACAGATTTCCCGAAAGAGCCTTGGTTCCTTTGCGGTAATGACCTTACCGGAGCATTGGGCAAGAACCCCTGTCTGGAGGGGAAACTCCAGACGGCAGCTGTGGAGCAGCTGATACTTCAGCCCATAATTCCGGAAAAAATATTCATTGGTCTCAGGATCTCCGTATTTGTGATCTCCCACAATGGGATGTCCCATAGAGGCCAGATGAGCCCGGATCTGGTGAGTTTTCCCCGTCAGCAGATGGATCTCCAGCAGAGTATAGGAGGGCGTTGCCGCGATTGGGGTATACTCGGTCTCAACCGGCCGCCGGTCTTCCGGGTTTTTGTCATCTTCCAAAAGACTCGAAGAAACGGTCACTTTGTTTGTTTTTTCGTCCTTTGTAAGGTAGCCTTTGATCTGTCCGGGGCTCTCCAGTTTTCCCTTTACCACACATCGGTAATATTTTTGGATCTGCCGGTCCCGAAACAGAGCCGAAAGTGTCTGCAGCGCCGGAAGTGTTTTTCCCGCTGCCACAAGCCCGGTTGTATTCCGGTCAAGACGGTTGCAGACGGAGGGGCGAAAGGTTTTCAGAGTTTCTTCTGTAATCTGCTCCGTGTCAAGAAGATATGAGATCACCTGTTCCACAAGGGAAACGTCCCCTGCCGCCGCTTTCTGGGACAAAACGCCTGCGGGCTTGTTCAGCACCAGTATGGAGCTGTCCTCATAAACAATTCTGGGATGGACGGTTCTGACCACCTGTTGGGTTCCCGTAAAAGCACAGATCGTCTCCTCCGACAAAAACAGCTTGATCTCATCTCCGATCCGGAGCAGTTCGCTGCCGTCGGCTTTTTTTCCGTTTCGCGTAATGTTCTTTTTGCGCAGCATTTTATAAATAAAACTTTTTGGAGCGTTTTTGAAATATTTTAAAAGCATTTTGTCAAGCCGCTGTCCGGCCTGATTACTGTCTACAAAAATCTGTTTCATAAGTTCCTCATCTTTTCTTTTTGTGGAGACTGCGTATGGGATGTCTCTTCTTCTGTTCCGATCCGGACGCCTGATGCTGTTTCTGTCTCACCGGCCTGATCAGGCATTTGGGTCCGTAGCCGATCAGGTCCCGGCGTCCTGCCTTTGTCAGAGCTTCCAGCACCAGCAAACGGTTCTTGGGATCCCGGTATTGGATCAGCGCCCGCTGCATGGCTTTTTCATGGGGATTTTTCGGTACATATACCGGCTCCATGGTTCTGGGGTCCAGACCGGTGTAATACATGCAGGTGGAAAGTGTGGATGGCGTCGGATAAAAATCCTGCACCTGCTCCGGAACAGATCCAAAATCCCGCAGGTATTCTGCCAGGGCCACCGCCTCCTTTAAGGTGGAACCTGGGTGGGAAGACATCAGGTAAGGCACCAGATACTGTTTTTTGCCAAGCTGCCGGTTCATATCCTCATATTTCTTTACAAACTGCTGAAAAACGCTGTTTGGGGGCTTGCCCATTTTTTCCAGCACCTTGTCAGACACATGTTCCGGCGCTACTTTCAGCTGACCGCTGACATGATAGGCGCAAAGCTCTCTCAAAAAATCCGAAGAGCGGTCCGCCAGCACATAGTCAAACCGGATTCCGGAACGGATAAATACCTTTTTCACCCCGGGCAGCTGCCGGAGCTTTTGAAGAAGCTGCAGATAATCCCGGTGATCTGCCCGCAGATTTTTACAGGGCCCTGGAAACAGACACTGTCGGTTCACACAGGCGCCTCTTTTAAGCTGCTTTTCACAGGCAGGCTGCCGGAAGTTGGCGGTGGGGCCTCCCACGTCGTGGATATATCCCTTAAATTCCGGATCTCTTATGATCTGCTTTGCTTCCGCCAGGATGGATTCATGGCTTCGCGTCTGAAGGATTCTGCCCTGGTGAAAGGTCAGGGCGCAGAAACTGCATCCGCCAAAACATCCCCGGCTGCTGGTAATGCTAAACTTCACTTCCGAAATGGCCGGCACGCCTCCAAGTGCTTCATAGGAGGGATGATAGGTCCGCGTATAGGGCAGGTCGTAAACCTGGTCCATCTCTTCCTGAGTCAGCGGCTTTGCCGGAGGATTCTGGATCACATAGAGGCCGTTGGGATAAGGCTCTATTAAGGGCTTTGCCGAAAAAGGATCCGTATTCTGGTATTGCGTATAGAAGCTTTCTGCATAGCTGCGCCTGTCTGCCAGCAGTTCCTCAAAGGACGGCAGCAGAATGCCGTCATAAACCTGCTCCACAGATCCTGACCGATAAACGGTTCCGTCAATAAAGGTGATGTCCTTTACGGGGATTCCGCTGGCAAGGGCGTCAGCCGCCTCAATCACGGCCCGCTCTCCCATTCCGTAAAGAAGCAGGTCGGCTCCGGAATCCAGCAGCACAGAACGGCGCAGACGGTCAGACCAGTAGTCGTAATGGGCCAGCCGGCGCAGACTGGCTTCAATGCCGCCGATCAGGATGGGCACGTCCTTAAACGTTCTGCGGATCAGATTACAGTAAACGATGGTAGCCCGATCCGGCCGTTTTCCAATGACGCCTCCCGGCGTATAGGCGTCTGTCTGCCGCCGCTTCCTGGAAACGGTATAATGATTTACCATGGAGTCCATATTGCCGGCGGCAACCAGAAATCCAAGACGGGGCCGTCCCAGGATCCCAATGCTTTTTGGATCTTTCCAGTCCGGCTGGGAAATGATGCCCACGCTGTAGCCGTGGGCGTCCAGCACCCGGCTGATGATGGCATGTCCAAAGCTTGGATGATCCACATACGCGTCGCCGATAATATAGACAAAATCAAACTGGGTGATGCCGGCCTGTTTCATCTCCCCGGGAGATACCGGCAAAAATCCGTTGGTCATCAGCGCACTCCCTGTCTGTTATTTTAAAATCTCATAGGTCTGATTTGCGATCTGGCGGAAGCTTTTAATATAGTACTGGGCCAGCTTCTTTTTCTGAGACGCCAGATCCCGGGAAAAATCATCTTCCACGGCGCAGACTTCCATGCCGGCGTTCCGGCCCGCCTGGATCCCCTGGGGAATATCCTCAAACACCAGACACTCCTCCGGTTTTACCCCAAGCAGCCTTGCGCTTTTCAGATATATGTCCGGCGCCGGCTTTCCGGCTTTTACATCGCCGGAGGTGAGGATACAGTCGATGTGGCCAAGAACGGGCACCGCCTGACAAAGGGCGTCCACCAGCATCCGGGAATTGCTTGTACAGATGGCGGTTTGAAAATGATGTTCCCGCAGATACAGAAGAAACTCCCGGGCTCCGTCTTTTAAAGGCACCCGAGTACGATAAGCCTCAAGGGCCATTTCATTCCATTCTTCCATGATCTCTTCCGCGGTTTTTGCCAGAGCAAAGCGGTCCCGGAAATAGACAGCCGTTTCATAAAAGCTTTTTCCCTCAATATCCTGGTGAAAAGTATCCGGAAAACAGATCCCGTATTTTTCTCCATACTTCCGGTCGATATCCGTCCAGACCCACATGGAGTCTGCCAGAGTACCGTCCAGGTCAAACAAAACCGCTTTCTTTCCCTGCAGCATTATCAGTCAGTCCTTTCAGCCGGGCAAGCTCGTTTTCCGTCAGGGAACGGTATTCCCCGGGAGCAAGCCTCTCATCTAAAACCAAGGGGCCCATCCGCAGCCGCTTCAAAAACAGCACCTGAAGTCCCGCTGTCTGAAACATCCGCTTGATCTGGTGGTACTTCCCTTCCTGTATGGTAATTTCCACTTCTCTTTCGCAGCCCGGCAAAAAACGGATCCGGGCAGGCAAAGTGGGATGTTTTTCTCCGATCTCAACCCCGGCCTCCAGCCGTTTTGCCCAACCGGCAGTCAGCGGAAGATCCGTGCGGACAAAATAGGTCTTGTCCACATGTTTTTTGGGAGACAGAATCCGGTGCGCCAGATCTCCGTCGTTGGTCAGAAGCAGGAGCCCCTCCGTATCCTTGTCCAGCCGGCCTGCCGGAAACAGATCCTTTCTCTCATCAGCCGGAAACAGATCCAGCACAGTCCGGTCTTTTGGATCCTTTCTGGCAGAGACAACGCCGCCGGGCTTGTTTAACATATAGTACCGGTAACGGGGCCGGTTCAGTTCCCTGCCCCGGAAAACGACCCGGTCCGCTGCAGGATCAATGTGCAGCTCCGGTCTGATCACGGGCTCGCCGTTGACCTGAATCAGGCCCTTTTTGATCAGGTCTTTTACCTGACTGCGGCTCCCCATGTTCTGCTCCGTTAAAAATCTGTCCAGTCTCATAGGCTACTGCATCCTCCAGCCCGGCGCGTACTTGTTCTTTAAGCTGCCCTTTGACGCTTTTCCCCAGCCAAGGGGATAGCCGTCCACTGTTACCAGCAGCCAGCCGTCGCTGACCGCTTCCTCCAGAAACAAGGTCTCCCCTTTCAGATATTTTACTGCCCGGACATCCTCTCTGGAAAGATCCAGACGGTTGGAAAACTGATGGGGCTTCAATGCCATGGCAAAAGCCTGAGAGGGAGAAAAGCGGCCGTTTTTTACAGTTCCCAGAAGCAGACCCCGACGAAAGATCCGAAGAGGGCCCGGAGGGTCGAAGCCTTCCGGCGTCAGATACAGGGCGTCCCGGTAAAGCAAAAGCCGCTCCCGGCAGAGACTGTAACCGCATGAATCCATAAAGTTCCAGAAATCCTCCGGAATTTTCTGGCTTTTGCCGGCCTTTCCAAAGCTTTTTGCGGCCTTTCCGGCTGAAAGGAAAACGGGATCCGCCACAGGATGCGCCGCCTCATTCTTTTTCAGCAGAGCCAGAAAGTGTCCGTCACCGCCCATTCTGTGAGGAAGAATCCGCCTGCAGCGCTCCGTTCCCTGCAAAAAGCCCTGGCAAAAGCCTTCGTAGGGGGCAATTTCTTCCAGAGAGAACTCCGGATGCTCTTCCAGAAACCAGAGAATATTTTCCTCGTTTTCCGAAAGAGAAAAGGTGCAGGTAGAATACATCAAAAGTCCGCCCGGTTTCAGCATTTTTGCCGCCTGGGTCAGGATCTCCCGCTGCAGGGGGATAAACGGTTTACTTCCGTTTTTCTGCCAGCTGTCTGTCATGCCGGGCCTGCGCCGGAACATGCCTTCTCCGGAACAGGGTACGTCTGTCAGGATCTTATCAAAAAAGCAGGGAAAAAGAGCCGCCAGTTTTCCGGGCTCTTCCACTGTGACTACACTGTTTTCAATGCCAAACAGCTCAATGTTTTTTACCAGGGCGTTTGCTCTGGAGGCGCTGATGTCGTTGGCCACAAGAAGCCCCTTGCCCCGCAGCTTCGCTCCAAGTTCCGTTGCCTTTCCGCCCGGCGCCGCGCAAAGATCCAGCACCCGGTCTCCCGGCTCCACCGGCAGACGGTCTGCCGGGGTCATGGCGCTTGGCTCCTGAAGATAATACAGTCCGCCATAATAATAGACATCTTTCGCGGGCTGCAGGCTTTTGTCATACAGACAGCCATTGTGGATCCAGGGTACCGGTTCCAGCAAAAACGGGCTCTTCTCTTCCCACTGTTCTTTCCGGATTTTCAGGCTGTTCCATCTGAGGCCATGTCTGGAGGGTTCCTCATAGCTTTGCAAAAAAGCCGGATACTCCTCCCCAAGCAATTGTTTCATTTCTGTCAGAAAGGCGTCTGGCAGCCGGATCATCTGTTGTGCTCCTTTCAACATTCTTTGCTTAGTATACATGATTTTTGCGGATTTGTATAGAATAATTACGTCAGTATTCATAAATCCGTTTATTCTTTTCCGCAAAGCGAAGTACATAGTAAGGGTTTACGCTCAGCTCCGGGATTTCGGATGTCCGGATGTAAATTCCCACATGCAGGTGCACGTCAAACATTCCCGTTGTGCCCGGCACCTGGCTGTATCCGGTATCGCCCATGAGCCCCAGAAGTTCTCCTGCCTTAATGGGATCCCCCTTTGCAAATGCTCTGGCATAGCCGGAAAGATGCGCGTAATAAAAGTATCCTCCATGGGGACTGCGGATGCCGATCCGGTAGCCGCCCTTTGGGAGCCAGCCCACATTTTCCACAGTGCCGTCCGTCATGGAAATTACCGGATAACGGCCCCGCTCGTTGATGGATGCCATCAGATCCGTACCCTCATGTCCCCGCTTTCCTCCGTAAGTGCGGTCCCACATCCAGCTGTTTTCATAGGTCACTTTCGCGGAAGGCGTTGTGGATGATTCCGGAACCGGAAAATAACGCACATCCTCCCAGACAGCTTCCAGGGCTTTGGCAAGCGCCTCAAGAGCACTCTCCTTTTTTTCCTGCTTTTCACTCAGGCTGCTGAGTATGTTTTTTTCATCCGCGTCATCAGACGAAAACTGTTCCAGGGAAAAGTCCCGGTCATAAAACAGGGACGCAAGCAAGGCGCTTTTGGATACAGATTTCTTTTGCGCAAGCCGCTCCGCAAACAAAAGTGCTTCTTCGTCTACGGCCATTCTGCGAAACCCGTCAGATTGGGATGTCTCTTCCGTAAAAGACGCAAGCGCCGCGTTTTCAAGAAGATTGTTTTCAAGCTGCGACAGCAGGATACAGCTGGAAAGAACAAGAAGTATAAAAAAAAGCAGTCTCTGATCCCGGATCTGTTTCATGTGCCCTCATCAAAATCCATCATTTACCAGTATATGCCCTTTGGATTTTTTGGTACCTTGTCCGCATAGTTTATGTTCTTTTGTACATACTTTGAATGTAATGATTTTAATAAAGGAGGCTTCCAAATGGCAAATTTATCAGAACTGGACGTACAGAATCTTCGTCACCTGCTTACGGGCTATGATACCAGCCACTGCAAAATGACGGAATATGCCAACCAGGCAAAGGATCAATCTATCAAGCAGTTTTTCGGCAAGGCAGCGCAGTCTGCTTTGGAAAACAAAAAAGAGCTTCTGAAATTTTTATAGGAGGAAACAGCCATGTTAGATGACAAGACAATGGTAACAGACGCGCTGATGGGCGTAAACGGTGAACTGAAAACTTTCGGCGATATGATTCCGCAGACTGAAAACCCGGAACTGAAAAGCAAACTGAAACAATTCCGCAACCAGTGCGAGATTTCTCAGGAGGAGCTTTATCAGATCGCAAGAAGCAAATCCTACTATGTTCCTGCTTCTGCCGCCACAGATGAGGAAATGCAGCATGTAAAATCTCTGTTCAGTTAAGGAACGTAAAAAAGCGGGGCGTCTCTTTTGAGAGATACCCCGTTTTTTCAAGACGAATGCACCGCCTTGTATCCCGTAAAAAATTCTGTCAGCGCGTCCAGCATTTTCATCAGAACGGGAAGTTCGTCCGGCGAAAGCTTTTTCAGGATCGCTTCCGTCATCTGCCGGTGATAATCCGCGTGGTGATGAAACGCTTTGATCCCCTTGTCGGTCAGCTGTACATAGACGACCCGCCGGTCTTCTTCGCTTCTGTTCCGTATGGCGTACGCCTTTTTCACAAGGCCGTCGATGGCGGTCGTCAGCGATCCCACCGTAATATTCAGCTTTTTCGCGATGGCAGACATATTATTTCCACGTCCAGGCCCCACGGCTTCGATCACATGAATATCATTGTTGGTAAGATCCTTAAATTCTTCCGTAATGATTGCCTTTTCCTCCAGCTGCCAGATCTCATTGATCAGATTTACCAGCACATTGTTGATGGTATTGTAGAGAGTTTCATTCATTTGCTTACCAGCCTTTCATAGATCGATTCCATCGGACTACATATTCCGAAATCTCATATAACGGTGCTCGGTCAGCTGGGCCGCAGATTTTTGACCGTACAGCGCGAGAAACTGTGCGATCTGGCCATCCAGCTTCGCAATGACGCCGCTCATTGTCTTTGCGGTATAAGGGGACGGCTCTTCAAAAACCTTTTCCACGATGCCCAGTCTGTAAAGATCGTCCGCCGTCAGCTTCATGATCGCCGCGGCTTCCTTCGCGCGCTTGCCGTCTTTCCAGAGAATGCTTGCGAATCCTTCCGGCGAAAGAATGGAATAGATGGAATTTTCCAGCATCCAGACTTCGTCCGCCACAGCCATGGCAAGCGCGCCGCCGCTGCCGCCCTCTCCGATCACGATCGACAATATGGGCGTTTTCAGGCAGGACATCTCATAGAGATTTCTGGCAATGGCCTCTCCCTCTCCACGCTCCTCGGCCTCGATCCCGCAAAAAGCGCCGGGAGTATCTACGAAACAGATCACGGGCCGGTGGAACTTTTCCGCCTGCTTCATCAGCCGGAGCGCTTTTCTGTATCCGTCTGGGGATGGCATTCCGAAATTCCGTGCGATATTTTCCTGTGTGTTTTTTCCCTTCGCCTGACAGATCACTGTCACCGGCTGTCCATGAAAACGTGCGACGCCTCCGACGATTGCCGGGTCGTCTGCATAATACCGGTCTCCGTGCAGTTCTACGAAGTCAGTAAACAGCGCTTCGATATAATCAGGGCCGACGGGCCGTTCCATCATGCGCGAGGTAAGCACGCGGTTCCAGATCAGATCAGCCGGATCGCCGTCTTCAGAGACGGGATCGGAAGCGTTCGTGTCTGCAGGTTCTTCTGCAGATTCTTTTCCGTCGACGGGTCCTTTGCTGTCAAACGCGCTGTGAAGCGTCAGCAGCTTTGACAATGTTTCCTTCATCGCGTCTCTTGTCAGGATTCCGTCAATGAACCCGTGTTCCAGCAAAAATTCGGAGCTTTGAAAGCCTTCCGGCAGCTTCTTCCCGATGGTCTGTTCGATCACCCTGGGACCGGCAAATCCGATCAGCGCCTTTGGCTCCGCCAGAATGATATCGCCCAGCATGGCAAAGCTGGCGGTGACTCCTCCGGTAGTAGGGTCTGTCAGAACACTGATATACAGCAATCCAGCGTCGCTGTGACGTTTCAGCGCCGCCGACGTCTTTGCCATCTGCATCAGGGAAACAATGCCCTCCTGCATCCGCGCGCCGCCGGAGCATGCGAATATGATCACGGGAAGTCTCTCGGCTGTGGCGCGTTCTACCGCTCTGGTGATCTTTTCTCCGACAACGGCGCCCATGCTGGCCATCATAAAACGTCCGTCACAAACCGCCACGACTGCCTTTCTGCCGTCGATCTGAAGGCATCCTGTCACCACTGCTTCATGAAGCCTGGTCTTTTCCTGAAGCGCGGCGATCTTTTCCAGATAACCTTTCAATTCCAGCGGATTGACTGTTTCCAGATCCGTGTCCCATTCCTCGAAGGTTCCTTCATCAGCCAGGCGCTCGATGCGCCTGTACGCGTGCAGGCGGAAATATCCTCCGCACCGGGGACAGATATAGCCGGCTTTTTTTGCCTCCTCCGCGATGATCGCTCTGCCGCATTTATTACACTTTTTTAAAAGACCTTCCGGCACCTCCGGCAGACGGTCGCGTCTTGCTCCAAACGTTCCGGGAATGTCATGCGTTGTTTTTTTGAATACATGATCTAACTTCATCGGCTCTCACCTTTACATATGATCGATAAAATCTACGTCCACGTTTCCTGCGATATAATCAGGATGATTGAGTATTTCATACTGGTAATCTACATTGGTGTCGATGCCTTCGATGATGACTTCGCCAAGGGCGCTCTGCATTTTGCAGACCGCTTCGGACCGGTTCTTTGCCCACACGATCAGCTTCGCGATCATGGAATCATAATAGGGCGGAATAGTACAGCCGCTGTAGATGGCGGAATCTATCCGGATCCCTTTTCCGCCTGGAAGGTACATATCCGTGATCACGCCCGGCGACGGTCGGAATCCTTCTTTTGGATTTTCCGCGTTGATCCTGCACTCAATGGCGTGTCCAGACAGCCTGACCTGATCCTGTCTGCAGGAAAGCGCTTTCCCGGAGGCGATCCGGATCTGTTCCTTGACCAGATCGATGCCGGTCACCCATTCCGTTACGGGGTGCTCCACCTGAATGCGGGTGTTCATTTCCATAAAATAAAATCTGCCTGTTTTTTCCAGCAGAAATTCCACTGTGCCCGCGTTCACATACCCGGCTGCCTTTGCGGCTTTCACAGCCGCGGTTCCCATTTCTCTGCGCAGTTCTTCTGTCAGCGCGACGCAGGGAGATTCTTCGATCATTTTCTGATGATTCCTCTGAACGGAACAGTCCCGTTCCCCCAAATGGATCACGTTTCCGTAAGAATCCGCAAGTATCTGAAATTCAATGTGGCGGGGATGCTCGATAAAACGTTCGATATACATGGAACCGTCGCCGAAGGCGTTTTCTGCCTCCGCTTTCGCGGTCTGAAAGCTGTTTTCAAATTCCTCCGGGCTGCGGGCTACGCGCATTCCTTTTCCGCCGCCTCCCATGACTGCCTTGACGATCACCGGATATCCTACTTCAAGGGCGATCTTTGCACCCTCGCGCCAGTCTGTGACAGGCTCGCTGCTGCCGGGGATCACAGGTACGCCTGCGGCTTTCATAGTCCTTCTGGCTTCCTGCTTGTTTCCAAGTTTTGCGATCACTTCGGAGGGTGGTCCGATAAAGGTGATATTACATTTTTCGCATAATCCCGCGAAGCGGCTGTTTTCAGATAAAAAACCGAAGCCGGGATGAATGGCGTCCGCGCCTGTAATGATGGTGGCACTGAGAATGTTGTCCATGCGCAGGTAGCTCTCCGAGGGCGCGGATGCGCCGATACACACCGCTTCGTCCGCCAGCTTTGTGTGAAGCGCTTCTCTGTCGGTCTCCGAATAGACGGCTACCGTCCCGATGCCCATTTCCCGGCAGGCCCGTATAATACGCACGGCGATCTCACCGCGGTTTGCGATCAAAATTTTTTTAATCATAAAAATTCCCCCAAAAGGATCATCCGACCACAAACGTCAGCTCCGCGCTGACGACCGTTTTTCCGTCTACGCTGGCAATGGCTTCTCCTACGCCGACCGGTCCTTTTTTCCGCACGATCTTTGTCTCCAGGCGAACCTTGTCGCCGGGAACGATCTTTCCTTTGAAGCGGCATTTATTGATGCCGCCAAAATAAGCGGTCTTCCCCTTGTTTTCTTCGGCGCTCAGGATCGCCACCGCGCCGGTCTGCGCAAGGGCTTCTACCGTAAGTACGCCCGGCATCACAGGCTCCTGTGGAAAATGCCCCGCAAAAAATTCTTCTCTGTAGGATACACATTTATAGCCGACCGCATATTCTCCCGGTTTGTAGTCTTCTATATAATCAATGAGCAGAAAAGGATGACGGTGAGGAATGATTTCCTTGATCTCGCTGATATTCAAATGATTCATCGTTCTGTCTGTCCCTCCTGACTGATCTTAAAAAGCGGCTGATCGTATTCCACCGGCTGTCCGTTTTCCACATAGATCTCGGACACCGTTCCGTCATATTCACTCTCGATCTCGTTCATCAGCTTCATTGCCTCCACGATCGCCAGTGTCTGGCCTTTCGTCACATGGTCTCCCAGGGAAACAAAGGCGTCCGCGCCCTCCCCGGGCGAGCTGTAATATGTGCCGACCAGCGGTGACTTTACAATCTGTCCGCCGCTCTCTTCCTGTCCTTTCAGGGAACCGCTCATCTCGCCTGCCGCGGCGATCTCCAAAACGGACTGCCTTGCGGCTGTATTCTTTTTGGAAAGCCGGATCCTCTCTCCGTCCTTTTCGTATTTAAAATCTGTGAGCGATGAAGCTGATACCGTTTCGATCAGTCTGATCAGATTTTCAAATTCCATCATTTAAAACCTCTAATCTCTGTATTTTTTTACAAGCAGGGAAGCGTTATGTCCTCCGAATCCAAGGGAATTTGAGAGAACATAGTCGATCTTTCTTGTCTTTGGCGCGCCGATGGTATAATCCAGATCGCATCCCTCGCCCGGCTCTTTTGTCCCCATCGTCTGATGGACGAAGCCTTCCTCGATGGATTTCACGCAGACAATGAATTCCACGCCGCCTGCGGCGCCAAGCAGATGTCCGATCATGGATTTTGTGGAATTGACGCTCACGGTCTTCGCGGCGTCTCCGAGAGCCAGATGGATCGCTTTTGTCTCAAACAGATCATTGTGGTGCGTGCCGGTTCCGTGGGCGTTGATATAGTCCACCTGATCCGGAGTGATCCCGCCGTCCTTCATCGCCAGCGTCATTGCCATGGCGGCGCCGCTGCCGTCCTCGAGGGGCGACGTAATATGGTATGCGTCTCCGGTCGCTCCGTAGCCCGCAACCTCCGCATAGATGTGCGCGCCACGTTTTCTGGCGTGCTCCAGTTCCTCCAGAACAACAATGCCTGCGCCTTCCCCCAGGACAAATCCGTTTCGTTCCCTGTCAAAGGGAATGGACGCCCGCAGAGGATCCTGCGACGTTGAAAGGGCGTTCAGACTGGTAAACCCGGCTACACCAAGGGGACAGATACAGCTCTCCGCCCCGCCTGCCAGCATGATGTCCGCGTCCCCGTACTGAATGGTACGGAACGCTTCTCCGATGCTGTGGGAGCCGGAAGCGCAGGCAGTGACCACGCAGCTGCATTTTCCTCTGATCCCCAGCTGAATGGAGATATTTCCGGCCGCCATGTTGGAGATCATCAGGGGAACCATCAGCGGATTCACCCTTGAAGGCCCTTTGGTCAGAAGTTTTTCATACTGTGTTTCCACCTGCTGCAGGCTTCCCACGCCGGAACCGGCAATCACGCCGACCCTGTACGGATCTTCCTCTTCCATATGGATCCCCGCATCCGCGAATGCCTCCTTTGCGGCAGCGACGCCGAACTGGGAAAACCGTTCCATGCGGCGGGCCGCCTTAAAATCCATCCGTTCTTTGGGATCAAAGGATTTTACTTCAGCGGCGATCTTAATTTTATAATCTGACGTGTCGAAACCAGTGATCTCGTCGATCCCGACCTTTCCGGCCTTCACGGAATCCCAGAATTCCTCCGCGGTATTTCCGATGGGCGTTACCGCGCCAAGACCGGTCACTACGACTCTTTTTTTCATATTGAACTCCGTTCCGGAGCGTATATACAACGCTCCTGTTACATGACCATACCGCCGTCCACATGGAGAACCTGCCCGGTAATGTAGCAGGCCGCATCGGAGGCCAGAAATGCCACCGCGTCGGCTACATACTCCGGTTTTCCAAAGGTTCCCAGGGGAATCTGTGCGGAGATGGATTCTTTTACTTTGTCTGTCAGCTTTGCAGTCATATCCGTTTCAATGAATCCGGGCGCGACGGCGTTCACCGTGATCCCTCTGGACGCCACTTCTTTCGCGACAGCTTTTGTCAGTCCTAGAACGCCGGCCTTTGACGCGGCATAATTGGCCTGCCCGGCGTTCCCGGATACGCCGACCACAGAAGAAAGATTGATGATCCTGCCGCTCCGCTGACGGATCATCTGGCGCACTGCAAACCGGGTGGTATGAAACGCACCCTTTAAATTCGTATTCAGTACTGCGTCAAAATCTTCTTCCGACATTTTCAACAGCAGGCCGTCCCTTGTGATCCCTGCGTTGTTTACGAGAATATCCAGACGGCCGTAATCCTTTACGATATCCTGAATAAACGCGCTGCAGGCCTGAAAATCAGACACGTCGCACTGTCGGGTGTCCGCCCTGCCTCCCAGGCGTTCAATCTCTTCCTTTACTTCAGCGGCCTTGTCCGCCGATCCATTATAATTTATGATGACAGCCGCGCCGAGAGACGCCAGCTTTATGGCAATGGCTCTTCCGATCCCTCTGGACGCTCCTGTCACAACCGCGATCTTTTCTGTCAGCATCATGCGCTCCTTCCCGGAAAAATCTGCCGCGTCTGGAACCTGCGCAGGTCAGACACGTTCCTTTAATGCTTTGACAACATTATCTACATCTTCCCACTTCGCGATGTTGCAGACGGTCACATCCCGGCTGATCCGCCGAAGGAAGCTGTTCAGGGTCCTGCCGGGGCCGATTTCCACAAAAGTATCCACGCCGTCCGCGATCATCGTTTTCATACTCTGCATCCATTTCACCGGAGAATAGATCTGTTTCTCCAGCAGCGGTTTTGTGTCTGCGATGTCCGTCACTGTTTCCGCGGTTACGTTGGATACATAGGGAAGCTTTAAAGAATGCAGGGTGATCTTTTCAATCTCTCTGCCCAGTTCTTCGCCTGCGCCGGTAAGAAGCGGCGAATGGAACGGTCCGCTGACGTTGAGCATTGCCGTGCGCTTCGCGCCTGCATCCGAAAGTTTTTTTGCGGCTTCTTCCACGGCGCCCCGGTATCCGGTGATCACGATCTGTCCGGGGCAATTGTAATTTGCGATGGTCACGCCCTCCATAGAGCCGATCACATTTTCAATGTCCGCAGCGTCCATGCCGAGGACCGCGCACATGGAACCGACGCCTGCAGGCACAGTGTTCTGCATCAGCAGTCCACGGCGTCTCACCAGATAGATGGCGTCCAGCTCGTCCATTCCGCCTGCGGCCGCAATGGCGCAGTATTCGCCGAGACTCAGTCCCGCGGTCATATCGGGGAAAAGTCCGGCCTCATTCACGGCTCTTGTCATGGCGAGACAGGTAGTTACAAGTGCCGCCTGCGTGTACTCTGTCAGATCCAGCAGCTCATTTTTTTCAAAGCAGAGCGCATTCATGTCCAGTCCGAGTCTTTCGCCTGCCTGATCAAAAAGCGTCTTTGCGCCGGAATGATTTTGATAAAAATCCGCGCCCATGCCCGGAACCTGCGCGCCCTGGCCGGGATAAATAAAAGCGGTCTTACTCATCGTTTCTTACTCCCTGCATACATGCTTCGGCCTCTGTCACCAGCTTTTCCACAAGCTGTTTACAGGACATCCGTTCCTTTACCATACCGGCGCTCTGACCGGCCATAACGCTGCCGTTTACCACGTCGCCGTCCACAACCGCCTTTCTGAGTCCTCCGACGGTCAGCGACTCCAGTTCATCAAAGGAAACGCCGGCTTTTTCCAACTCCAGGTATTTTCTTGTCATCTGATTTCTCAGCGCGCGCACGGGATGACCGGTGGTCCTGCCGGTAACGCGCGTATCAATATCCTTTGCGGCAAGCACCCGTTCCTTGTAAGCGTCGTGCACCTGGGCTTCGTCTGTGACAATAAAATGCGTACCAACCTGTACGCCTTTCGCGCCCAGCATGAACGCCGCCGCCATACCTCTTCCGTCTGCGATGCCGCCTGCGGCGATCACGGGTATGGAGACAGCGTCCACAACCTGGGGAACAAGCGTCATTGTGGTCAGTTCACCGATATGGCCGCCCGCTTCGCATCCTTCCGCCACCAGCGCGTCCGCGCCGCACCGCTCCATGCGCTTTGCGAGAGCTACTGAAGCGACCACGGGAATCACGCGGATCCCTGCTTCCTTCCACATGCTCATATATTTTTCGGGACTTCCCGCGCCGGTAGTGACCACTTTCACTCTTTCTTCAGCAACGACCTTTGCCACCTCTTCGGCGTAAGGACTCATGAGCATGATGTTGACGCCGAAAGGACGATCTGTCAATTCCCTGGCCATGCGGATCTGTTCACGGACCCACTGGGCAGGGGCGCTTGCGGCGCCGATCAGGCCGAGACCGCCTGCGTTGGAGACAGCCGCGGCAAGATGATATTCCGCTACCCAGGCCATGCCTCCCTGAATGACGGGATATTCAATTTCCAAAAGCTCTGTGATCTCTGTTTTCAAAATGTATCCCCCGCTTTTATGCCTGCGCGCTCTCTACATATGCAAGAACGTCGCCGACAGTCTCTATTTTTTCAAGATCCTCCGAGGGAATCTCAATGCCATATTCATCCTCCAACGCGGTGACAAGTTCAAACAGATCCAGAGAATCCGCGCTCAGATCATCCTTGAAGGAAGTCTCTTTCGTAATGGCTTCAGCATCCACGCCCAGGTTTTCCGCAACAATTTCTTTGATTCTTTCTAACATAGTGATTTCTCCTTTTTGTATCATTTAATTATATATAAACTGCCGGTTTTGAATGGCCGTCCGCAGTTTATTTCCATTCCAGTATGGCCGCGCCCCACAGAAGCCCCGCGCCGAAGCCTGCGAGCATAAGTTTCTGACCGGGCTGCAGCATTCCCTTTTTCTTCATTTCATCCAGAAGCAGCGGTATGCTGGAGGATGAAGTGTTTCCGTATTCCTGCACGTTCATGGGAAATTTTTCCAGAGGTTCTCCAAGACGTTTTGCCACCGATTCGATGATGCGGCCGTTTGCCTGGTGAAGCACGAACCAGTCGATCTCTTCCTGTCTGACATTGTTTTTTTGCAGCGTCTCCCGGATCACTTCCGGTACTTTTCTCACAGCAAACTGAAAGATCGCCTTTCCGTCCATTTCAATGTAGTAAGACGCGTCGTCATATGTTTCGGCCAGACTGCCGCCGAATACCTGATGATGATCCTGCCTGCTCCTGCAGGTGAGGGAATCTCCAAGCGAGCCGTCCGCATGGGTCACAGGCAGATAGAAAGGACCGTCGCCTGCCCGGACAACTGCAGCGCCCGCTCCGTCCCCAAACAGGATACAGGTGCCCCGATCCTCCCAGTTGGTCAGGTTGGACAGGCTGTCGCTGGCAACGATCAGCGCGGTTTTGATCATGCCGCCCGCCATGTAGGCAAGGACTGTGCTGTAGGCGAGAATAAATCCCGTGCATGCGGCGCTCAAATCATAGCAAGCGGCGTTTACGGCGCCGAGCGCTTCCTGTACCCGGCACGCCACGCAGGGAAGGATCGCGTTTGGGGAAATGGTGGAGACAAGGATCAGATCGATTTCCTCCGGAGCGATCCCGGCGTCTTCCACCGCTCTTCTGCCTGCTTCAATGGCCATAGAAACCGTGGTTTCCGTTCCAACGATATGTCTGCGGACCACTCCGGTCCGCTCCCTGATCCATTCGTCGCTTGTTTCCACAAGCTTTTCGATCTCATGATTATCTATCGCAAGGGAAGGCGCGTAAGCGCCGGTCCCGATGATATATCCGGTCATAACTGATGTTCCTCGTTTGTGTGAATGTGATTTCAAGAGAAAGAATAATCTATCACGTTCTGTTTGTCAAGTACTTTGATAATCAAAATATTTGGAGTTCAAGATAAATAGTTGTAAATTAAGATAAAATAGAATCTATGATCATTCTACTGGGAAAATCTCCCGCTGCTTTCTGTAAATACATTGATTTTCATGAAAAATACAGATATAATAGTAGAAACAAACATCATCTTTACAGGGGGACAACATGAAATTTATGATCGCGTCGGACATTCACGGTCCCAGAAACGATCTGCCGAAAGAATATGCGCCGAAAGATGTGATAGAACAGCTGAACGCAAGAAAAGAACGGATCTTCTGCGTGCGGGGCAACTGCGATACGGATGTGGATCAGATGGTGCTTGCGTTTCCGATCATGGCGAAGTATTGTGTCCTCTGTGAAAAAGACGTGCTGATCTACGCCACTCACGGACATATTTTTAACGAGCATGCGCTCACGCCCCTCTGCAGGGGCGATATCCTGCTTCATGGTCATACGCATGTGCCGGAATGCGCGGAACGGGAAAATTATATTTACATGAATCCCGGCTCTGTGGCTATCCCGAAAGAAAACAGCTGGCATGGATATATGACGCTGGAAAACGGCTTGTTTTTGTGGAAAGATTTTCATGAAAAGATCCATATGCGCTATGAGATCAGATGAAGGTAAATTGCGAATCTGTCTGTGTTATGTTATGCCGCGGATCGTCGGTTCATCCGGCCGACAGATTCCGTTTGACAGATGATCAGGATAAAAAGCAAATAAAAGAAAGGATACAGTCTGTAAAACAGACCGGTGAATCATATGTTAAAGATCGGATCTCATGTTGGAATGTCCGGAAAGGATATGTTTTTGAATTCTGTGAAGGAGGCGGTCAGCTACGGCGCCAATACATTCATGGTGTACACAGGCGCGCCCCAGAATACAAGGAGAAAGGAACTCTCAGAGCTGAATATCGACGCCGCCCACGCCTATATGCGGGAACACGGCATATCTGAATTTGTGGTGCACGCCCCCTACATCATCAATCTGGCCAATACCATAAAGCCGGAGACCTTTCAGCTGGCAGTGGAATTTCTTCAGCTGGAGCTTGCCCGCACCACCGCCATGGGCAGCGATATTCTGATCCTGCACCCCGGTTCTCATGTAGGGGCCGGTGTGGACGCGGGAATTAAAAAAATCGTAGAGGGATTGAATCAGGTACTTACCGACGACGTCACCTGTAAGATCGCCCTGGAGACCATGTCCGGAAAAGGGTCTGAGATCGGCAAAAGCTTTGAGGAACTTGCCAGAATCTATGACGGGGTCAGAAGAAAAGATCTGCTTCGGGTATGCTACGACACATGCCATACCCACGACGCGGGATACGCGGTTGCCGAGGATTTTGACGGAGTGATGGAATACTTTGACAAAATCCTGGGAAAGGATCAGATTGCCGTATTCCACATAAACGACAGCAAAAATCCCCGCGGAGCAGCCAAGGACCGCCATGCCAATATTGGCAAAGGAGAAATCGGTTTCCGGGCTCTTTACAAAATCGTACATCATCCGGATTTTACAGACATACCCAAGATTCTGGAAACGCCCTATCTGGATTCTTTGGACGGACAGCCCCGCGCGATTCCTCCCTACAAGGAAGAAATCGCCATGTTCAAAGGCCCTCTTCCCCTTTCGGAATCAGAGGACCATTAAGATTGTGCCAAGAGCGATCAGCACACATCCCGCCGCTGACTTCAGGGTGATCTTTTCATGAAGAAACAGGGCGGCAAGAACCAGGGTGATCACCACGCTGAGCTTGTCAACAGGCACCACTTTGGACGCCTCGCCCAGCTGCAGCGCCCGGTAATAGCAAAGCCAGGACGCGCCTGTGGCAAGACCGGACAGGATCAGAAAGATCCAGCTTTTTGTATTGATCTGAAAAATTCCGCCCTGGCTGTTTGTCAGAAACACCATGCCCCAGGCCAGAAACACAACGACTACCGTTCTGACGGCAGTGGCCAGACTGGAATTGACGCCTTCAATTCCGATTTTGGCCAGTATGGATGTCAGAGCGGCAAACAGCGCCGACAACAAAGCAAGCAACAGCCACATATGTTTTTTCTTCCTCTCAGATACAGTTCTTTTCATCATTTGATTCATCGTAAAAACGCCCCGTTCTCCGACAGATCTTATCGGCACGGGGCGCTGTTTCTCCTTACGTCTTCCGCTAACACATCACGCTTGGCTCAATGGTATTGAGCTTCAGATTGTAAAAATAGCCCTGATCGTGTCTGCATACCGGGCAGCGTTTGGGCGCCTCCAGTCCGTTGACAATATGTCCGCAGTTCAGGCAGATCCAGCTGGTCTCATTTGCCGATGTAAACAAAAAACCCTGTTCAATCAGATCGGCAAACCGGCCAAAACGATCGCCGTGAGTCTTTTCAATATCCGCAATCTGGTAAAAGGAATGGGACACTGCCGTAAAGCCCTCTTGTCTGGCAATATCGCCAAAGGTTTTGTATACCGGCTCATACTCTTCATATTCGTTGTGCTGGGCCGCCCGCAGCAGCTCCGCAACATTGTCGTGGATGTCTACCGGATAACCGCCGTTTACCGTAATGGTCTCTCCCGCCAGTTTTTTCAGGTGATTATAGAAAATTTCCCCATGTTCCTTTTCCTGGTTTGCCGTAAACTGAAAGACCGCGGAGACCACATACAGACCGGCTTTTTTTGCCTGCTGCGCCCCAAAGGTATAGCGGTTTCTTGCCTGGCTTTCTCCCGCAAAGGCCCGCATCAGATTTTCCTTGGTTCTGCTCTCTTTAAAATCAACTGCCATAATTTCCTCCATTTCTCACAATACAGATTTTTGCTGTAAAATAGTCCTGATTTAGTATTTGTGAGAAGTGGAAAGAATATACAACAGACTTCTGCCACATTTTTGGAATTTTTACTACACATTTTTTACCGTTGCAATGTCCACCATGGTCAAAGTAGTCACGTCGGCGTTTTCCAGACTGGAAACAAGAGCAAAAGCCGTATCCAGGCTGGTCAGCACATTGACGCCGGTCTCAATGGCGTTGCGGCGGATCTGGAATCCGTCATGGCTGCGGACGCTGCCCTGGTTGGGAATATCAATGACCAGATCGATCTTATGGCCATAGATCAGATCCAGGATATTGGGCGATTCCTCCTCCAGCTTTCTTGTGCGGCGCACCTCAACTCCATGGTCGGCAAAGTACTGTTGGGTGCCCTTTGTAGAATAGATCAGATAGCCCAGCGTCTGAAAACGCTTTGCCAGCTCAAGAGCGTCTGCCTTTTCGGAATCCTTGACGGTCATGATCATCTGCTTATGTTTGGGCAGCGCTACGCCGGCTCCCAGAAATGCCTTATACAGCGCCTCGTCAAAGCTTTTGGCTATGCCAAGCACTTCGCCGGTGGATTTCATTTCCGGTCCCAGGCTGATGTCCGCGCCCCGTAGCTTTTCAAAGGAAAATACCGGCATCTTTACCGCAATGTAATCTGCCTCCCGCTGAAGCCCCGGCGTATAGCCAAGCTCCCGGATCTTTTTGCCCACGATCACCTGCGTGGCAAGGGAGACAATGGGAATCCCCGTCACCTTGCTGATATAGGGAACCGTCCGGCTGGAACGGGGATTGACCTCGATCACATACACCTCATCGTCGCAGACAATAAACTGAATATTGATCATTCCGATCACATGAAGGGATCTGGCCAGCCGTCTGGTGTACTCCACAATGGTATCTCTGCTCTTCTTGGAAATCGTCTGGGCAGGATAAACGGAAATACTGTCTCCGGAATGAACGCCTGCCCGCTCTATATGTTCCATAATACCGGGGATCAGAATATCCTCCCCGTCACAGACCGCGTCTACCTCCAGCTCTTTGCCCATCAGGTATTTGTCTACCAGAATGGGATGCTCCTGGGTAAACCGGTTGATGATTCCGATAAATTCATCAATATCCTGATCGCAGATGGCAATCTGCATCCCCTGGCCGCCCAGCACATAGGAAGGACGTACCAGCACCGGATATCCAAGCTCGGCGGCGGCGGCTTTGGCTTCCTCCGCTGTAAAGACAGTATGCCCTGCCGGTCTTGGGATCCGGCACTGCTCCAGGATTTCGTCAAACAGTTCCCGGTCTTCGGCGGCGTCCACATTTTCCGCGGAGGTACCCAGAATCGGAACGCCCATCTTCATCAGACTCTCGGTCAGCTTGATGGCGGTCTGACCGCCAAACTGCACCACCGCTCCGTCCGGCCGTTCCAGCTCCACAATGTTTTCCACATCCTCCGGAGTCAGAGGCTCAAAATACAGCTTATCCGCAATGTCAAAATCCGTGCTCACGGTTTCCGGGTTGTTGTTGACAATGATGGTCTCATAGCCTGCCCTGGAAAAGGCCCATGTGCTGTGGACGGAACAATAGTCAAACTCAATGCCCTGGCCGATGCGGATGGGCCCGGAGCCAAGCACCAGCACCTTTTTCCGGGGCCGTGTTTTGATCAGTTCGTTTTCGCTGCCAAACACGGAATAATAATAGGGCGTACTGGCGGCAAACTCCGCGGCGCAGGTATCCACCATCTTAAAGGCCGCGCGGATGCCGTATTTCTCCCGCAGCTTTTTGATTTCCATTTCGGATCTGCCGGTAAGCTTTGCGATCACGCAGTCAGGAAATTCAATGCGTTTCGCCTCTTTCAGCAGCTCTTTCGTAAGAGGCTGGGATTTCAGCCGCTGTTCCATCTCCACCAGAATGGCAATCTTATCAATAAACCAAATATCGATCTTGGTATATTCATGGATGGTCTCGTAGGGAATCCCCCGGCGAAGAGCCTCCGCGATCACGAAAATCCGGCGGTCATCTACCCTGTGAAGCTTTTTCAACAGCTTTTCCCGGGAAAGATCCGCGTAATCCTCTACGATCAGACTGTCTACATGCTGTTCCAGGGAGCGGAGGGCTTTCATCAGCGCGCCTTCAAAATTGTTGCAGATACTCATGACTTCGCCGGTGGCTTTCATCTGAGTGGTCAGCTTTCTGCTGGCGGAAATAAATTTGTCAAATGGCAGCCGGGGGATCTTTACCACACAGTAATCCAGCATAGGCTCAAAGCTTGCGTAGGTCTTGTGGGTAATGGCGTTTTTGATCTCATCCAGGGTGTATCCCAGGGCGATCTTGGCCGCCACCTTGGCGATGGGATATCCTGTGGCCTTGGAGGCAAGGGCGGAGCTGCGGCTTACACGGGGGTTTACCTCTATGACACAGTACTCAAAGCTGTCGGGATGCAGGGCAAACTGCACGTTGCAGCCGCCGGTGATCTTCAGCTCATTGATGATATTCAGTGCCGAGGAGCGCAGCATCTGATACTCCTTGTCTCCCAGAGTCTGGGAAGGAGCCACCACAATGCTGTCTCCGGTATGAACCCCTACCGGATCGATGTTTTCCATATTACAAACGGTGATACAGTTTCCCGCGGCATCCCGCATCACCTCATATTCAATTTCTTTCCAGCCGGCAATACAGCGCTCCACCAGCACCTGTCCCACACGGCTTAAGCGGAGTCCGTTGGCCAGAATCTCCGTCAGCTCCTCTTCGTTGTTGGCGATACCGCCGCCGCTGCCTCCCAGCGTATAGGCAGGCCGAAGCACCACCGGGTAACCGATGGTATTGGTAAAGGCAATGCCGTCCTCAATGTTGGTGACTACCTGGGAAGGCGCGCAGGGCTCGCCGATCTTTTCCATAGTCAGCTTGAATTCTTCCCGGTCCTCCGCCTTTTTGATGGTCTCCGGCTTTGTTCCGATCAGATTCACGCCGTTTTTCTTCAAAAATCCGGATTCCTCCAGCTCCATGGCCAGATTCAGCGCCGCCTGGCCTCCAAGAGTGGGCAGTACGCTGTCCGGTTTTTCCTTTTCTATGATTTTTTCCAGAACCGGCGCCGTCAGAGGTTCGATATACACATGATCCGCAATGTCCTTGTCTGTCATGATGGTAGCGGGATTGGAGTTTACCAGCACCACGCAGATCCCTTCTTCTTTCAGGGAGCGGCATGCCTGTGTGCCCGCATAGTCAAATTCCGCCGCCTGGCCGATGACAATGGGGCCGGATCCGATCACAAGAACTTTTTTTATGCTGGGATTTTTCGGCATTATCTTGTCACCTCCATCATTTTCAGAAACCGGTCAAACAAATAGGCGGAATCCTGAGGGCCCGGGCATGCCTCCGGATGAAACTGGACCGTAAAGATATTTTTGTCGTGATACCGCAGGCCTTCTACCGTCCCGTCGTTTACGTTGACAAATGCCACTTCCGCAACCGACTTGTCCATATTTTCCGTATCCACCACATAACCGTGGTTTTGAGAGGAAATATACACTCTTCCTGTCTCCAGATCTTTTACCGGGTGATTGCCGCCCCGGTGACCGTATTTCATTTTATGGGTATCGGCGCCGTTTGCCAGCGCCATCAGCTGATGTCCGAGACAAATGGCAAATATGGGCACGTCCGAGCGGTACAGCTTTTTCAGTTCCTCAATGATCTCAACGCATTCCTTGGGATCTCCGGGACCGTTGGAAAGCATAATGCCGTCCGGATTGTCCGCCAGTATCTGTTCCGCCGTTGTGTGAGCGGGATAAACCGTTACCTGGCAGCCACGCTGATTTAAGGATCTGGCAATGTTTTGTTTGGCCCCCAGATCCAGCAGCGCCACTTTTCTGCCTGTACCCGGCAGCACATAAGTCTCCCGGCAGGTAACCCGTTCCACTACCTTTCCGGTTTTGTATTCTTTCAGCCTGGGAAGAATCGTATGAAGATCAAACGCTTCGTTGACGGTGATCATGCCGTTCATGGTACCTTTTTCACGGAGCAGCTTGGTCAGCGCTCTGGTATCGATGCCGGCGATCCCGGGGATGTCATATTTGAACAGAAAATCCTGAATTGTTGCCTGACTTCTGAAATTGCTTGGCAATCGGCTGAGCTCCCGGACAATGTAACCGTCCGGCCAGGGCCTGGCCGACTCCATATCCTCATAGCAAATGCCGTAGTTGCCGATCAGCGGATAGGTCATCACCACTGCCTGTCCGGCATAAGATGGATCTGTCAGCACTTCCAGATAACCGGTCATGGAGGTATTGAACACAATCTCGCTGATCACGTCTTTCTGGGCGCCAATGCTGATTCCCTCAAACACGGTTCCATCTTCCAGAATTAAAAATGCCTTCATCTGTCATCACCTGACCCTTCAAACGAACCTTCTGTTTTTGGGCAAATATACGGTTTTATTTGAATTTGCCCAAAAAAAAAGACAGAAGTATGCCTTTTTGCAAACAAATTTACTCTCGTTTTTTGTGATTTTTTCTATCTTACCACATCATCTATTGGGTTGCAAGAGATTTTCAACAAAAAAAGCTATGCAGCAGGCCCGGCCATCTGCATAACTTTTTTATGAGCGTCTTAATTCAGCTCCGCGATCCTGCTGATTCCCACATAGATCTCCGACAGCTTATACCAGGTAGAATAATCCACAGTACCGGACTGTCCAAGCTTAAAGATCTCCTGGAATTTCCGTACCGCCTGCTGGGTTGCCGGACCGTAGATGCCGTCCACAGCAATGGGCGGAATGGCGCTGTATACTTCGCCCACGGCATTCAAAAGCTCCTGTACCTGGCTGACCTCCTCTCCCCGGTCGCCTACTGTCAGGTTTCTGCCCGGATAGGAGGACGGCACGCCGGACACTGCTTCCGCGCTGTTGATGTAAACAGATTCCCCGTAGTAATACCGAAGGATCTCCAAAGCGGTATAATTCTGATCTCCCAGATATTTGGAACCCCACTGGGACATCCAGTTTGGACAGGTAGTACGGTTGCCGTCACAGTATTGGGTCAGCAGAGGCTGCAGTACGTTTGGTCTGGACACATAGCTGGTAAACAGCTCATCTACGATACGGGAAATGTTTTCAAAAATGTTTCTGCCATGGATCCACTTATGGTCATAGGCCGTGGAGGAGGTGATGGTAAACTGATAGCCCTTGTTCCGGTACCATTCCGTAAAAACCCGGTTCAGGGTAAAGGACATGATGGCGATCACATTGGCCCGGATGGTTTCCTCGGGCCAGGTTGCGTAAATCTCGCTGCTTGCCACATTTTTGATGTAATCCTTATAGCGCACATAATAATCCGTGGCGGCCGAATCGCTTGGCGGACCGTCGTGGACAACCACAAATTCCGGCACCACCACCCGCGTCAGAACAATCTCGCCTGTCTCCGATACCGGCTTGATCTCCGCCTCCGCGATCTTGGGCGGATAATCCCCAAACAGGGTGTGGGGGCCAATGTCGATGCCCTGCGCCTGCCCTGACACCTCCCGCGGGGTCATGATCACAGGCTGAATGGAGGTTTCATTTGGAAGCAGTTCCGATCCGGTAATGTCAACAGGCTCATAGCCGTCCGCTTCCACATGAAGGGTATATTCCGAATAAGGCTGCACCTCACTGGGCTGCAGACTGTACTGCAGGGGAGGCGCGGGAAGCTGGATCTCATCGGTCTGCCCGTTTTCGTTTGTGGTGACGCTTGTAACAGAACCGGTTGGATCGCCGGAATAAGTAATGTTGATCACGGCATTTTCAATGGGAATTAAGTTCACGCCGGAATTTACGCTGACGGTCAGTGTGCCGCTGTCTGTTTCGTTCTGCAGCATGGAAAGCATTTTTTCGCGCATAAAAAAACCTCATAGGGTGTTTTACACCATTATATGAGGTTCCTTAACAAAAAAGAATCGCTATGCTTCTGTCAGATCCCGGACCACTTCTCCGGCAATGATCATGCCCGCCACCGCCGGCACAAAGGCAACCGATCCGGGAACCGGCTTCTTGCCGGCAGCTTCCGGTTCAGCTTTTGGCTGAATGGGTTCTTCTGTGGAATAGACTACTTTTAAATGGGAAATCTGACGCTTCCTTAACTCTCGCCGCATAACCCTGGCAAGAGGGCAGACCGAGGTCTCATACAGATCCGCCACCTGAAAAGCCGAGGCGTCCAGCTTGTTTCCCGCGCCCATGCTGCTGATGATGGGAACGCCGGCAGCTTTGGCGTCCAGGGCAAGCTGGATCTTGGCGGTAACGGTATCCACCGCGTCCACAATATAATCATATTGGGAAAAATCAAACTGATCCTTTGTTTCTGGCAGATAAAAGCACGGATAGACCGTCACCTGTATGGATGGATCGATCTCCAGGATCCGGTCTCTCATGGCGTCAGTTTTATATTGCCCGATTGTTTTGGACGTGGCAATGATCTGGCGGTTCAGATTGGAAGGACTGATTTTGTCCTTGTCGATCAGATCCAGGGCTCCCAGACCGCATCTTGCAAGCGCCTCAGTGGTATAGCCGCCTACGCCGCCAATGCCGAACACAGCGACTCTCGCGTTTTTCAGTCTGTCCATCCCATGATCTCCCAGCAAAAGCCGGGTTCTTGAAAAACGGTCTTCCATTTTCCGCTCCTTTGGTGATGCCGCCTGTGAGACTGATTTTGATCTGTATCAGGCAGGATTATTCACCTGCTTCGTTTGTCAGATAGGCTTCCGCTGTCAGCAGATCCGCTTTTGCGGGCGCGTCAGCGCCGGACTTGGTAGCAAAGAAAACACCAGTTAATAATAATGTAACAATTGCAAGGGCCGCAATCAGAATATTCAGCTTGCTCTTTCGCTCTTCCACTTCGTAAAACGCAGTTTCTTTTCTCATTAGAATGCCATCTTTCTTTATATCAGCGCCGAAACGTAATTGGTATTTAATATATTTTTAATATATCAAAATCATATCACAACTCTGTAATATTTTCTACATTTTTCGACGGATTTCGATGTAGAAACGACGGCCCGCAAACGCAATAGCGTTTGTATAGTTTTGACAAAACATCCGTGCGTCCTCAACTGGAATGACTTTCCAGAAAGTCAAACACTTCCGACAGATCTTTCATATAAATGCCCTGAATGACCTGCAGCTTTACATCGTTTGGCAGGGATGCGGTCTCTATGCTGGTGTATTCATACACCGTCTTTTTGTCCACATAAAAAACAGTCACCATCCCCCGCTCGCTGGCAATGTAATATTTATATCCCGCGTTGGCGGAATTGAAATTCTTACGCAGCACGATCCGTTCCGGAGAAAAATACACAAGCGAATAATCCACAAATCCGGATTCCAGATCTTCAATGGACGGATCTTTTTCATAAGCTTCCAAAAGAGACGCGATCTCCTCCCGGGTGCATCCGATATAATCTACCGGAATCTGATAAGTGGCCTGGGTGATGTTGTTGGTCTGGGTATCGTAAAGCTCCACCACATATTCCGTCTGCCTGTTGGTAACAGTTTGCCGGCCGGCGGTTTCCGCTTTGGGCATGGTATCCTCTGTAGAAACAAAATTCCGGCGCATCTGTCTGTAGGTGGTAAAATACGCGGCAAAAAACACCGTGACCGCCAGAAAGACAAAACAAAGAATGCCGATTACCGTGGATCGTTTCATCACATTCACTCCTTTATCCATAGTATCGGCATCCCAAAATGCTTTTATTCAATTAGATTTTCAAACAGACGCAGGCTGTATTTGGTTTACATAAAATGAAGCTTCTTTGCGGCCCGCACCAGAACAGTTCCCTTTGGAAAACGAAGCAGCTCCTCCTCATCAACTCCGCCGATTTTGATCAGCACCGCAAAGTAACTGACAGCAGCCACCACAAGCGCCGCCAGGGTAGCGATCCGGTCCCCGATGATCCGGGACAGTCCAAACTGCGCAAGAAAACAGATGACGCCCATTACCAGGGAAGCCGCCACGGGCAGCAGAAACGTCTTTTTGATCTCCTGACGGTAACCGCTTTCCTTTCGGATGGCAAGGCCGTTCATGACGCACATCATGGCGGAAAACAGAATATTGGAAAAGACAACGGCATAGATCCCCATATGGAACAACTGAAGCATGACCACAAGAGCCGCCAGATGTACCACAAGGGAAATGGCCGCGTTTTTCACCGGGATCCGCATACGGTCGATTCCCTGCAATATGCCGTTTGACAAGGTGGACAAGCCGTACAGGGCCACGGAAATGCTGCCTGCCTGCAGCATCCTTTCCGCCAGATCATTGCCGCCCCGCCACAGCAGACGCAGCACCGGCCCAGCCAGAACCGTCAGGCCTACCGCGCAGGGAATGGTCAGCACCATGGTAAACCGGGTGGAATCCTGGATCTTCTGCATCATTCCTTTCTGATCGCCGGAAACCCGGGCCGCGGCAATGCTTGGGATCGTAGAAGCCGCCAGGGCTGAGGCAATGGCAATGGGCACATTGGTCAGCAGGCGGTATCTGCCGCTGAAAGCCCCCCACATGGTATTGTACTGTTTTGTAGTAAAGCCCTGTCCCAGCATCAGATTGTTGAACACGCCCTGATCCAGCACATTGCTTACGTTATAGACCGCTGTACTGAGCACCACCGGCACAATGGTCACCAAAAGCAGTTTATAGATTTCCCGGTTGGAATCCAGTACGCCGCTTTTATCCCGCTGAAAGGAACGCTTCACAACCCGTCTGTACATCAAAAAGATCAGAATCAGAAAGATCAGGCCGGACAAAGCGCCTACTGTAGTGCCCAGGGTGCCGCCTGCGGCTCCATAGGCCACGCTTAACTGTTCCGGATTTTTTCCGTATTTCAGGCCATAGTCAAACAGTACTTTTGCCGCCGCAACGCTGACAACGGCATTGACAATGCCCTCAATGATCTGAGAAAGCGCGGTGGGCACCGTAGTGCCAAGGCCCTGAAAATAGCCTCTGAAAACGCCCAGCACCGCCACAAAGAAAATGCAGGGCGCAAGAACCTTTAACGCGTAGGCGCTGAGAGGCGACTTTAAAATCGAACCCGCAAACAGATCCGCGCAGAAAAAAGTCATAAGGCCTACCGCCAGGCCTACGGTCACCGCAAAGAAAAAGGCCCGCAGAAAATATCGGTAGGCATTTTTGTACTGACCCTTTGCCACAGTGGCGGACACCAGCTTGGACACTGCCAGCGGCAGGCTGTAAGACGAGATCAGAAGCAGGATGCTGTAGATCTCGTAGGCATTGGCGTAAATCCCGTTGCCCTCGTCTCCGATAATATTTGTAAGGGGCACCCGGTACAGCATGCCGATCAGCCGCACCACAATGGAAGCGGCGGCAAGGATGCTGCCCTGTATGATAAAATTAGATGCTTTGGACTGTTTTTTGGTTGCTGTCGTGTTCTGACCCATAAAGGCTGTTCCTCTTTTTCACAGGTTTATCTTTTGATCCCCAGTCTCTCCAGGATGATCCGCTGCTTCTCTTCCATCTTTTTTGCCTCATCCGGATCTTCATGATCATAGCCAAAAAGATGCAGCATGCTGTGCGCGATGAGAAAAGCGTATTCTCTTTTCACGGAATGGCCGTAGGCTTCTGCCTGCTTTGTCACCCGATCCAGAGAAATGATGATATCTCCAAGAAGCAGCTCTCCCGTATCCGGATCAAAGTGATCCTCCTGCTTTTCTTCCAGAAGCGCATAATCCAGAAAGGCGTCCGGCTCCTGCATGGGAAAAGAAAGCACATCCGTGGCCCGGTCAATCTGCCGGTATTCCCGATTCAGCCTGCGGATGGACGGATCATCTGTTAAGATCAGGCCGATCTGACACTCATAGGGGCAGTTTTCTTCCCTGATCACCGCCTCCGTTACCGTTTCGGCGACGGTCTGAAAATCCAGATCCGGCAAAGGCGGACATGTAAGTTCTATCTGAAGGCTCATGGTTTTTTCCTCTTTTGTTTTACGCGGTTTTCGTATTCCTCATAGGCGGTGACGATCTTCTGTACAAGGGGATGGCGCACCACGTCCTTGCTTGTCAGATAACAAAAGGCAATCTCGTCCACCTTTGACAGAACCCGGGTGGCAACCTCAAGACCGGATTTGACATCTTTTGGCAGGTCCTTCTGGGTGGCGTCGCCGGTAATGATCACCTTGGAGCCAAAACCGATCCGGGTCAGAAACATTTTCATCTGAGCGGGGGTGGTATTCTGGGCCTCATCCAAAATGATAAAAGCGTTGTCCAGCGTGCGTCCGCGCATGTAGGCAAGCGGCGCCACCTCGATCAGGCCTTTTTCCATGTTCCGCGCAAAGCTTTCCGGCCCCATGATCTGATACAGGGCGTCGTAAAGAGGCCGCAGGTAAGGGTCTACCTTGCTCTGCAGATCTCCGGGCAGAAACCCAAGCTTCTCTCCTGCCTCAATGGCAGGCCTGGTCAGGATGATCCGTCCCACCTCGCCGCTTTTGAAAGCAGTGACGGCCATGGCCATGGCAAGATAGGTTTTTCCTGTTCCGGCAGGTCCGACGCCAAAGGTGATCATTCTGTTCCGGATGCTGTCCACATATTCCTTTTGACCCAGTGTTTTGGGCTTGACGGGCTTTCCGTTGACCGTATGGCAGATACAGTCTTTGTCGATTTCCAGAAGACCGTTTTGGTTTTCCTCAAAGGCAAGGGCAATGGCGTAATCCACCTGCTGCTCCGTAATGACGGTTCCCCGTTTTGACAGCTCTACCAGCTGAAAAAAAACTGTCTGAGCCCGCTGTACCGCCGTCTGGCTGCCTACCAGCTTCAGTTCGCTGTCTCTGGCAATGATGGTCACTGTCAGGGCTTTTTCGATTTTTTTTACATAAGAATCAAACTGACCGAACACATTTTTTTCATGGTCGGCCGGTATTTCCAATATGGCTTCTGTTAAGCTCATTGCTGTTCCTCCAGGGGCAAAGACGTGTTTTCCAGAGGCTCTGACGGCCTGTGGGTTCCCGCGGGACCAACCACCGTCAGCTGCCCGGATGTTACACATTCTTTTTCTCCCAGAACTATTTTAACACGATTTTCGATAATTTCTACCCCCTTTTTTTTGAAATCCTCCGCCCAGGCCTGAAAATGCCTGTTGGCCAGATCTTTTGCCTCTTCCCGCGTATATTTTTCCGTGACGGTGTCATAGGCTTTCATAACCTGGTACCGGTATGAAATGGGAAGAAAAAAAGTCTTTCCGATTACAAGGGTCTTCTCCGTTGTCTCGGTATCATAATTTGAAAAAGAGGGTTTTCCGCTTAAGAGCCGCAGTTCCTTTTTCAGGATCCGGACGGTCAGATTCCGTTTCTTTTTTCCGCTGTATGTTTTTACTTCATGGCGGTAGGCAATGTGGTCTTCATAGTTTACCACCCTTTCCAAAAGCACATCGCCGTCCGCGTATCCCTCCGCGTAGCCGGTTACCGTTCCCCCGTCGTCTTTCCGCTCTTCTCTGCCGGAAATCAGGATCTGACCCTTTTCCACCTGCTGTCCTTCACAGACCATCGGCGTTCCGGTTCTGGTAATGATGCTGACCACGGTTCCCGCATCCTCCGCCACCAGATCCGCCGTCTCCTCATGAGGCTCCTCCTCTTCATAGCTGTCCACGTTTTCTTTGATCTGGATGTGCAGATTGGTACCCTCCAGAGAGGCGCCTACCCAGATGATATCCTGAAATTCCGCCCGGATATCTGCCTCGATCTTTTGACAGTCTACCCTGGATTTTGCCATGCCGTACTGCACATTGGTCTCTTTCAGAAATGTGATGATCTCCTCCGGACTGTGCCGTTTCAGTCCTGTAACCTGGATCTGCCAGATAAACAGCGTCAGCACCCAGATCAGCGCCAGAGCCAGCAGCACAGACAGGGGAAATACTTTTCTGGAACCGTATTTCTGAAAAAAAAAGGGCATTCCGTAATGCCCTCTGATCCTGATCTTGGTTCTGGTCTTTCTGACGATCTCTTTGATGCGAAAAAAATCTTTGACACTGATATACATCTCGTAAGCGTCTCCCGCAGGGGCAAGACCCCACAAAATAATCCCATGAAAGGCGCAGAGATTGAGAAAGCGCTCCGGAAGCGGACTTTCGATCCGGATGCGCAGATATCCCTTCAGATAACGAATGAATTTGCCCGGCATATATCCTCCTAGCGATACAAGATTTCCTGGATCTGACCGTTGATCTTCATTTCCTCTGCCGTATAATAAGAGATCAGCAGATTTTCTCCAATGATCTCCACCAGACATTCCTTAGTCTGAACAATGATTTTTTTTGTGGAATATTCCAGAATCCCCTTATAGTTTTCCAGAGAGATCTCGCTGTCTCCGCTGGCGGTCAGCGTGACCGCCCCAAACGCCAAATCCCTGGGCAGCTGTAAATGCTCCGCAATCTCACGTTTCATACAACACCGCCCAGGGACTTTTCTCACCTTACTATATGTATGACTGCTTGCCACTTATACCAGTCAACTTTTTTAACCGTTGTAGCCGTTTGGATTGGCGCTTTGCCACCGCCAGGCATCCTGACACATCTTCTTCAGATTCCGCTCTGCCTTCCAGCCAAGACATTCCAGCGCAAGGGACGGATCCGCATAGCAGGTATCAATATCGCCGCTTCTTCTGCCTTTGATCTGATAGGGGATCTTTCTGCCGATCACATCCTCAAAGCTGTGAATCACATCCAGAACGCTGTATCCGATCCCGGTGCCCAGATTGTAAACTTTCACACCCTTTTTCTCCTCCAGGTGCTCAATGGCTTTTACATGCCCCACGGCCAGATCCACCACATGGATATAATCGCGCACGCCGGTGCCGTCAGGCGTGTCATAATCATTTCCATATACATTGACATATTCCCGTTTTCCTACGGCCACCTGCGTCACATAGGGAACCAGATTGTTGGGGATGCCCTTGGGATCTTCTCCGATCAGGCCGCTTTCATGGGCGCCGATGGGATTGAAATAACGAAGAAGCGTTACGTTCCACCGGGGATCTGCCACTGTAAAATCCCGGAGGATCTCTTCGATCATCAGCTTGGTTCTTCCGTAGGGGTTGGTCACGGAAAGAGGAAAATCCTCCCGGATGGGCACCGTCTTTGGCTTGCCGTACACAGTTGCCGATGAGCTGAACACAATGTTGCGGACCCCGAATTTGTTCATTACGTCGCAGAGCACCAGTGTCCCGGTAATATTATTGTGGTAGTATGTCAGAGGTTTTTCCACAGATTCCGGAACGGATTTCAGCCCCGCGAAATGGATCACCCCATAGATATCCTCTTTTTCAAAAATCCGCTCCAGGCCTTCCCGGTCCAGAATATCCGTTTCATAAAAGGTCAGCGTTTTCCCGGTGAGTTCTTCTACCCGCCGCAGGCTTTCTCTGCTGGAATTGTAAAGATTGTCCACTACCACCACCTGATAACCTGCGTTTAAAAGCTCCAGACAGGTATGGCTTCCGATAAATCCGGCTCCGCCGGTTACTAAAATAGTCATATTACCCCACCTTATGTTTGTTTTGATTTAAAAGAAGGGCATATCATATGATATGCCCCTTTCATAAACATCAATTATATTTACGTTTTCTGGCCGCTTCCGATTTCTTTTTACGCTTTACGCTTGGTTTCTCGTAATGCTCTCTCTTGCGGATCTCCTGCTGAATGCCGGCCTTGGCGCAATTTCTCTTAAATCTTCTGAGTGCGCTGTCAAGAGTCTCATTTTCTTTTACAACCACATTTGACATAACCTTACCTCCCTCCAGCTGCGAAATTGTGCATCTACAACTGTTAGGTGCCTGTGCACTAACATTAGTGCGTTTGCACTAAAATGAATTATATCATAAAATGAAAATTCGTCAACTGTTATTGTAATTTTTCTTTATTTTTTTAACATATTCTGTAAAAGTTCTCTTGATTTCAGCAGTGCCTCCTCAATGCCCGCAGGATTCTTGCCGCCGGCCTGCGCCATATTTGGTCTGCCGCCGCCGCCACCGCCTACAAAGCCTGCAATGCCGCGGATCAGGTTTCCCGCGTGGGCGCCCTGCCTTATGGCGCCGTCCGTTGCCATGACGATCAGATTGACCTTATCCTCCAGCTGAGACGCCAGTACCACAACACCTTCTCCCAGCCTGGCCTTTAACTGGTCGCCCAGATCACGCAGTCCGTTCATATCCACGCCGGAAAGCTTTGTGGCAAGAAGACGGCATCCGTTTACCTCCACCACCTGGTCGGAAACATCTCCCATGGCCTCCCGGGCCGCTTTGCTCTTTAAGGATTCATTTTCACTTTGAAGCGCTTTGATCTCCGCGTTCATTGCCTGGATCCTGGCCGTCAGATCTCCGGGAGTTGTCCTGGCCGCCTTTGCCGCCTGAGCCAGATTTCTCTCCAAACCCTCAAAGTAGGACAGAACCCCCGCGGCAGTCACTGCCTCAATCCTGCGGACCCCTGCGGCGATGCCGGTTTCCGACAGGATCTTGAACACGGCGATGGTGCTTGTATTGGGCACATGGGTACCGCCGCAAAGCTCAATGGAATAATCTCCCATATTCACAACCCGGACGGTCTCTCCGTATTTTTCCCCAAACAGCGCCATTGCGCCTGTCTTCTTTGCGTCCCGGATATTCATCAGATCCGTTCGGACAGGATAGGCTTTCTGGATGCTTTCATTTACCAGTTTTTCCACTTTGGCCAGCTCCTCGCCGGACAGGGGACTGAAATGAGTAAAATCAAACCGCAGCCGGTCTGCGCTGACCATGGAACCGGCCTGTTCCACATGGGTGCCCAGAACTGTCCGAAGCGCTTTGTGCAGCAAATGGGTAGCGCTGTGGTTCTTTGCGGTGGCGCTGCGTCTGGCTTCATCCACATGCAGTTCCACCTGATCTCCCACTGCGAACATTCCTCTGACAACTGTGCCTACATGGCCGATCTTGCCGCCGGAAAGCTTCACCGTATCCAATACCTGAAAGGCCGCGTCCTCCTTCTCGATCAGGCCGGTATCCGCCTCCTGGCCGCCGCTGGTGGCGTAAAAAGGACTTGCGTCCACAATGACGGTGCCCTGATCGCCCTCTGCCAGCGCCTGTACCACATCGCTTTCTGAGGTAAGGGCCAGAACCGTTCCGGTGCCGTCCAGAGTCTCGTACCCGGTAAAGACAGAGGTCATTGCCGGATCAAGGGATTCATAGACCGTGGCGTCGGCGCCCATATAATTGGTTACCTTTCTGGCCTTTCTGGCCTTTGCCCGCTGCTCTTCCATACAGGCCTGAAATCCGGCTTCGTCCACGGTAAATCCTGTTTCTTCCAGAATTTCCTTTGTGAGATCCAGAGGAAATCCATAAGTATCGTACAGCTTAAAAGTATGTTCGCCGGAGAGCTCCGTCACATTGTCCGCTTTCATGTTCTCCTGCATTTCTGACAGGATGGAAAGACCCTGGTCAATGGTCTTTGCAAATTTGTTTTCTTCCTCCGTAAGCACCTTAAAGATCATATTCTGTTTTTCTTCCAGCTCCGGGTATCCGGACTTGGAGCCGTTGATCACCGTGCCGCTGAGCATTGCCAGAAACTGTCCCTGAATGCCAAGGAGGCGTCCGTGTCTTGCGGCGCGGCGGATCAGACGCCGGAGCACATAGCCTCTTCCCTCATTGGACGGCATGATCCCGTCGGAAATCATGAAGGTCGCGGAACGGATATGATCCGTGATCAGCCGGATGGAGACATCTTTTTCCGGATCATGCTCATATTCCACTCCCGCCATGGAGCATACATGATCCCGCAGGGCTTTCACCGTATCCACATCGAAAATGGAATCCACATCCTGTACCACCGCGGCCAGACGCTCCAGTCCCATTCCGGTATCGATGTTTTTGTGCTCCAGTTCTTCATAATGGCCTTTGCCGTCGCCGTCAAACTGGGTAAACACATTGTTCCAGATCTCCATATAGCGGTCGCAGTCGCAGCCTACCGTACAGTCAGGCTTTCCGCAGCCGTAACGGGCTCCCCGGTCGTAATAGATTTCCGAGCAGGGCCCGCAGGGGCCGGCCCCATGCTCCCAGAAATTGTCCTCTTTTCCAAAACGGAAGATCCGCTCCTTTGGAATGCCCATCTGCTCATTCCAGATGCGGAAAGCCTCCTCGTCCTCTTCATAAACAGACGGATACAGTCTGGATTTGTCCAGTCCCACTACCTCCGTTAAAAACTCCCAGGACCACTGGATGGCTTCCTTTTTAAAATAATCGCCAAATGAAAAATTGCCCAGCATTTCAAAAAACGTGCCATGACGGGCAGTCTTTCCCACATTTTCAATGTCGCCGGTCCGGATACATTTCTGGCAGGTGGTCACCCGTTTTCTGGGCGGAACCTCCTGTCCTGTAAAGTAAGGCTTTAACGGAGCCATACCGCTGTTGATCAGCAGCAGGCTGTTATCATTGTGAGGCACAAGGGAAAAGCTTTTCAGAGCCAGATGTCCCTTGCTCTCAAAAAATTCTAGAAACATTTTGCGCAGCTGGTTTACGCCGTATTTTTTATTCACTGTCTTTCCTCCCCGCCGGGTCTTTTTCTTTTTTCTCTTTTCTGTTCCGCAGAAACTTTCCGAAGAATATGCCTGCCACAGCCACTGCCGCAATCACGATTGCTTCCAGCAGATATGTGAGAAAAGAACTTAATACTGCCATGGATCACACCTCTTTCGCTGGTTCTTTCAAGTCCTTAAAATCATAGCATAAGGCGGTTTACAGGTCAAGTCCTTCGTCTGTCAGCAGCTGATCCCCGTCCGCGGCGGAGGTGGCAAGCTTGTCGCACCGTTCATTGTAGGCGTGGCCCGCATGGCCCTTTACCCAGATAAACGTTACCTGATGTCCCTCCATAGCTCTGAGAAGCCGTTTCCAGAGATCTGTATTCTTTACTGGCCCGCTGCTGCCCCGCCAGTTTTTTTTCAGCCAGCTGTCCATCCAGCCCCGGTTAAACGCGTCGGTCAGATATTTTGAATCACTGTACAAATCTACCTGACAGGACTTTTTCAGAGCCTCAAGGCCTACAATGGCCGCCATCAGCTCCATCCGGTTGTTGGTGGTCCGCCGGTAGCCGGCGGAATATTCCCGGGTATGCAGTGTCCCCCCGGAATCCAGATATGTAAGAACGGCGCCGTAACCGCCTGGTCCCTCCGGGTTGCCTCTGGCGGCGCCGTCTGTATAAAGATCAACATGCTGCATCCTTGCTTCTTCCTTTCAACGGGAAACCGGAAAATAAACCGGTCTCTCCTCCTCAAACACAAGCCAGCGGATCACATCATCCAGGACAATGCCCGCAAGGCAAAGGGCCGCAAAGGCCAGAGCCAGCGGCAGGCAGATCTGCCCCATCAGATTAAAGGGCATCTGGCTGTAGTCCCATACATTCCAGCCTTTCCACAGATTTACCATACATCCGGTGATGAATTCCCCGCACAGGACAAAAATGTCACAGCGGATCACCTGTTTCCAGAGAGGCGCCTGCCAGATCTTCTGCTCGTTCTGAATGGAACAGAACAGAAAACAGATGCCGCCCAGCAGATACATAGACCAGTGGGACCAGCCTCTGTACAGCACCTCAATGTAATAATAGCTGCTTCCGCCAAGATGAAACAGCAAACTGTATTTAAATATCTGCAGTATGGCCTTTTTCGCAAAGCCGGTCAGTTTCTCTCTCATAAAAATGAGTATGCGCAAATGATCAGCGCTTATTCACAGAGCCTCCCGGCAATATGCTGGCAGCGGCTGTAAATAACTTCCTCCGACTCTCCCACATAAAACTTATGATCCTCGTAAAGAATCTTTCCGTTGATCATGGTCAGCGCCACGTTGTCCTTGCTGCCGCTGTACACAAGATTTTTTACCGGATTGTGGATCGGCTGCATATTGGGCCTGTGCAGGTCGATCATGATCAGATCGGCGTATTTTCCAGGCGAAAGCGTATCGCAGTTTGGCAGGCACATTGCCCTGGCGCCTCCAACGGTTGCCATGGCCAGCACCTGCTCCGCGGGCATTGCGGCGGAATCTCTCCGGGAAACCTTTTGAAGGCCGGTGGCAAGTGCCATCTCCTTAAACATATCCAGACAGTTGTTGCTGGCGGGCCCGTCTGTTCCAAGCGCGAGACCGACCCCTTTTGCGGCCATTTTTACCAGGGGGGCGATGCCGCTTGCCAGCTTGACGTTTGAGCCGGGGTTGGACACTACCCACATCTGATGCTTCAGAAAAATATCCAAATCCGCGTCAGACACATGGACGCAGTGAAAACCGCCTCCGCCGTACTCAAACATCCCCAGGTTATCCAAAAAGACCGTGGGGGTTACGCCATAACGCTCCAGGCAGCCGGTAACCTCCTCCGCGGTTTCGGAATTGTGCGCGTACACAGGTGCCTTCAGCTTGCGCGCTACCTTTGCGATATCCTTCAAAAGGGGCTTGGAAGTGGTATACTCTCCATGGAACCCCAGCTGATAAGAAATCAGCGGATGCGTCTGATTGAACCGCAGATATTCCTCCTCAAGAGACGCGGCCGTGCCTCCGAAATCATTGACCCGCCCGCAGAGCACGGAGCGGAATCCTGTCTCCACAGACGCTTTCACAAATGCCTCCGGCTCCATGTACATATCAAAGCAGGCCGTGATCCCGCTGGTAAGATACTCCAGGAAAGCCAGCTTGGACAGCCAGTACACATCCTCCGCCGTCAGCTTTGCCTCCTTGGGAAATACCTGTTTATGAAGCCAGTCAAACAGCGGCAGGTCGTCCGCAAAGGATCTGAGAAACGTCATGGCGGAATGGGTATGGGCGTTTTTAAATCCGGGCATCAGCAGATTGCCCCGGGCGTCAATCTCCCTGTCCCAGTTGGTGTTTCGGTATTCCTCCAAAGGGTATCCCGGCTCCTCCATACCGACGCCTGTATAGGCCACAATGTCTTTTTTTACCCAAAGCTCCCCCTCCAGAATCGGTTCTCCCTCTTTCATGGTCAGGATCTTTGCGTTGTAAAACCGTATATTCATCTGTCTTCCTCCAAAAGTGTTTCAAAGGCTTCCAGCGAAGCCTGTACCAGATTCTGAAACAGCGGCGCGGTCCGGTCTGCCGTTTCCTTAACCTCCTGATGGGAAAGGGGATGGGGAGAAATGCCGGCGGCCAGATTGGTCACGCAGGAAATGCCGCATACCCGCAGTCCCATATGATTGGCCGCAATGGCCTCACAGACGGTGCTCATTCCAACCGCGTCCCCTCCAAGAGCCTTTAACATCCGGATCTCGGCCGGCGTCTCATAGCTGGGCCCTGTCAGCTGCACATAAACGCCCTTTTTTAACGGGACGTTCACCTGATGGGCGGTCTCCTCTATGAGCTGCCCAAGCAAAGGATCATAGACCTTTGACATATCGGGAAAGCGTACCCCCAGCTGGTCCGTATTTTGTCCGATCAGCGGATTTGGCGCAAAACAGGAAATGTGATCTGTGATCAGCATCAGATCTCCCGGCTGAAAATGACTGTTTATGCCGCCGGAGGCATTGGTGAGCAGCAGGATCTTTGCTCCCATCTTTCCCATAAGCCGTATGGGAAGCACCACATCCGTAATGGAGTAGCCCTCGTAATAGTGGACGCGGCCCTGCATGATCACCACAGGTACATTGCCTGCATGGGCAAACACAAAGCGGCCCTGATGTCCGGAAACAGTGGAGACGGGAAATCCCCGGATCTCCTGATAATCAATGACTGCCTCCTGACGGAGCCTGTCCGCAAATCCCCCAAGGCCGGAGCCCAGCACAAGGGCTGCCTTTGGCCGGAATGGAATTTTCCCACGGATGCTTTGATAACAGGTCTCCAGTTTTTCATATACGGGATTCATAGGCGCCTCCTTTTCTCTTTGTAAAGAAATCGAAAAACCACTTGCCAGACATTGCCAAATGGTTTTCCGTTTTCCATGATTATATGCAATTTTTCCAAAAAAGTCCAGTGATTTTAAATGATAATACAAACCATGCCGCCATTTGACTCGTTGACGATCTTTTTCATTGTGTCCTGCAGCTTCTGCTGGCATTCTTCCCCCATCATGGCAAGCTTGCTGCGGATGCCGTCATCCACAAGCTGCTCAATGGATTTTCCAAATATGTTGGTGCTCCAGATTCCGTCCTCAGTCTGCCGGTTGTTCTGGATGAACCGGATCAGGTCGTTGGCCTGCTCCTCGCTTCCCACAATGGGCGCGATCTCCGTCTCGATATTGGCCCGGATCATATGAATGGACGGACTGGAGGCATGAATCTTTACCCCGTATTTATTGCCGTGCTTGGTTACCTCCGGCTCCTCCAGGGTGATCTCCTCTCTGGACGGCGTGACCACTCCGTACCCTTTCTGCCGGACCGATTCCATCGCCGAGAGAACTTTCATATACTCCCGCTTCATTTTGGCAAGCTCTCTGATCATGGTGATCATCTGATATTCTCCCGCAATGGTAACGCCGGCCAGCTCACTGATGATCTGGAAATAATATTTTTCATGAAATTCCAGATTCATTCTGACGTTTCCGGTGGAAAGGTCCACTCCGTCCATGCGCATCCGCTTCACATAATCGGCGTTCCACTGGGGAACGGTATCTATTACGTCCCGGACCTTTGTATTGCCTGCCATGAACTCTTTGACATAACGGATCAGCTCGCCCTTTAACGGATGGGTATGGGAAAGCATTTCCACCCACTTTGGCACATAAAGCTCCAGAGACGCGATGGGAAATTCATAAAGGATCTTTTCCATGACAGTCTGCACGTCTTCTTTTCGCAGCTGGCTGCAGTTTACGGGAAGCACTGTCCTGCCGTATTTCTTTTCCAGGGACTCCGCCAGGTGAATGGCCTCGTCACTGTAGGGTTTTTCTGAATTCAAAAGGATGATAAAGGGTTTCTGAATGGACTGCAGCTCCGTAACGGTCCGTTCCTCCGGAACCACAAAGCTGTCTCTTGGAAGCTCCCCAAAGGAACCGTCCGACGTGACAACGATCCCAATGCCCGCATGGTCATGGATCACCTTGTGGGTGCCAATCTCAGCCGCCTTGGAAAAAGGGATCTCGTAATCCATCCAGGGGGTTTTTACCATCCGTTCTGTCTGATCTTTGCTCTCTCCCGCGCCTGCGCCTTTTGCCATATATCCCACACAGTCAATGAGCCGGACCCGGACTTCCATATCGTCGCCCAGCCGGATACGGGCTGCGTCCTTTGGGATAAATTTGGGCTCTGTGGTGGTCACAATATTTCCGGGGGCAGAAAGAGGCAGTTCATCCACAGCCCTTTCCTTTGCAGCCCCCTCCTCCATAAAGGGGAGCACCATCAGATCCATAAAACGCTTGATAAATGTAGATTTTCCGGTACGAACCGGTCCTACAACACCTATGTATATCTCTCCCCCTGTACGGGCAGATATGTCCTGATAGACCGCAAAATTGTCCATACAAATACCCCCTTGCTATGCTGATTAAGTATATGCAGGGGGGTATGGTTTTTATTCCGAAAGAACGGAAGTCTGATTTTTATTCCCAGGGAAGCTCGGTATGCTCCATCACTTTATCGCGGTGCATCAGCTCTTCCAGAGAGCGCTGAGCGTTTTTGCCTTCAAAGAGGATCCGGTTGACTTCCTCCACAATGGGCATGTTTACATGATACTGATCCGCCAGAGCCTTGGCTGCCTTGGCGGAATACACGCCCTCCACGACCATCTGAACCTCATCCATGGCTTCCTGCATGGTCTTTCCCTGTCCGATCAGCATTCCGGCCCGGCGGTTCCGGCTGTGACGGCTCTGACAGGTCACGATCAGGTCGCCGATGCCGGACAGGCCTCCAAAGGTTTCTTTTTTTCCGCCAATGGCAACGCCCAGGCGGGTGATCTCCGCAATGCCTCTTGTGATCAGGGCTGCCTTTGCGTTGTCCCCGCAGCCGATTCCATCGGCAATGCCTGCCGCCAGAGCGATCACGTTTTTTAGGGAGCCTCCAAGCTCGATGCCCAGAATATCAGGGCTTGTATACACCCGGAAGACTGTATTCATAAAAGTATCCCGCACCAGTTCCGCTGTCTTTTTGCTGTGGGCGCCTACTACTACGGTGGTCACAAGGCCTCTGCCCACTTCCTCCGCGTGGCTTGGCTCGGAAAGCACGGCCACATCCGCCTGGGGGATCTCTTCCTCAATGATCTGGGACATGGTGTAAAGGGTTGCCTCCTCAATTCCCTTTGCCACACTGACAAGGATCATTCCCTTTTTGATATACGGTTTCATAGCGGCAGCGGTACTGCGCACATAAGGAGACGGCACTGCCAGCACTGCCAGCTGCGCTTCGCATAACGCCCCTTCCAGATCCGTGGTAAACTGCATTTCAGCCGGAAGCATAATGCCGGGAAGCTTTGTCTGATGTTCTCTTTTCTGATCCAGCATCCGGATCTCCTCCGGATCAATGGACCATACGGTCACCTGATGATGATTGGTGTGCAGCAGCAGCGCAAGGGCAACACCCCAGCTGCCTGCACCGATCACACTTACTTTTGCCATAACCATTCCTCCGTATTCTGATCCTGAAACGTCCCTAGTTCTTTTTTTCCTGCCCGCTGCCGGAAAAACTCAGCTTATTTTCCGTATGGTTCCACAGGCGTATGATATTTGCCTTATGTTTCCAGATGGCGATGCCCGCAACCACGGCAGCGATTCCGTACCATTCATAAAGATATGGGGGCTTTATGGGAAGCCATCCAAGCTGGCCAAACACAAAAGTCTCAATCAGAAACATGACCATCAGGCAGATTGAGCCAAGGGATACATATCTGGTGATGGCTGTTACGGCCACAAACAGGATCACGCCTGAAAGGATAATGGGCCAGTAGCCAAAAATGATTCCAAGCCCCGCTATGGTCGCGATCCCCTTTCCGCCGTGAAAGCCCAGATAAACCGGAAACACATGACCCAGCACAGCTCCGGCGCAGGCGTACATACAAAGCAGCTTGCTCATCTCCGGATACTGATTGTGAAACAAAAGCCACGCGATCAGATACGCCGCCATTGGCTTTAACAGATCCCCCAGCAGGGTCAGAGCCCCCGCTTTCTTTCCAAGAGTACGGAGGGCATTGGTTGTGCCCGCGTTGCCGCTTCCATAATCTCTGATATCGATATGGGACATTTTGCCCAGAATATAAGACGTCTGAAACAATCCGCAAAGATAACCGATCAACACACAAACGATCCTGACCATAGGCGCCTCCCTTAAGATTCTTTTCTCTCCCGTATGATAAACTTCAGGGGCGTTCCCCGAAATCCAAAGGTATCCCGGATCCGATTCTCCAGGTACCTTGTATAAGAAAAGTGCATCAATTCCTTATCGTTGACAAAGATTACAAACGTAGGCGGTTTTACGGAAACCTGAGTAATGTAAAAGATCTTCAGCCGTTTTCCCTTATCGGAGGGAGGCTGCTGCAGGGCAACCGCCTCGGAAACGATCTCATTGAGCACCCCTGTGGCAATCCGCATGGAATGATACTGGATCACCAGATCGATCAGGTCAAACAGCTTTGGCAGCCGCTGTCCTGTCTCGGCGGAAATAAACAGCATTTCCGCATAGGGCATATAGGACAGCACGTTGCGGATCCGCTTTTCGTGCCGGTAAATGGTTTTGTCGTCTTTTTCCACCGCGTCCCATTTATTGACGGCAATGATCACCCCTTTGCCGCGCTCATGGGCAATGCCGGCAATTTTCGCGTCCTGCTCCGTGATCCCCTCCGTGGCGTCGATCACCACGACCACAATATCGGACCGGTCCACGGCCGCTACAGTACGGATGATGCTGTAGCGCTCCAGCTCTTCCCGGACCCTGCTCTTTCTTCGAAGCCCCGCCGTGTCAATAAACACATAGGGTTTCCCATTCCAGATGATTTCCGTGTCCACAGCGTCTCTGGTCGTTCCCGCGATATCCGATACGATCACCCGGTTTTCCCCAAGAAGCCTGTTGATGATTGAGGACTTGCCCACATTTGGCTTGCCTACCACCGCGATCCTTGGCCGGTCATCCTCCTGATTGGATTCCTCGCTGGAGGGAAACTGTCTGGTGATAGCCTCCAGAAGCTCCCCGATGCCAAGCTTTCCCGCCGCGGAAATCGGAATGGGATCTCCGATCCCCAGATTGTAAAATTCGTACACATCCGCCATCTGCTTCTGAAAGCTGTCTACCTTGTTGACCGCCAGCACAACCGGCTTTTGAGAACGGCGGAGCAGATCCGCCACCTTGGCGTCGGAATCCACAAGGCCCTGGCGCACATCGGTCATAAACACGATCACATCCGCGGTATCAATGGCAATCTGAGCCTGTTCCCGCATCTGTGACAAAATGACATCGCTGCTGTCCGGCTCGATTCCGCCGGTATCCACAAGGGTAAATACCATATTCAGCCAGGTCACGTCCGCGTAAATCCGGTCTCTGGTGACTCCCGGCGTATCTTTTACAATTGAGATCTGCTGCCCCGCCAGCCCGTTGAACAAGGTGGATTTTCCCACATTTGGACGGCCTACGATGGCTACGATAGGTTTGCTCATAACTGGTTACCTTTCCCCTAAGATGGCGTCAATAAACGCCTTTCCATTTAATTCTACAATTTCTACGGGAACTTGTAAAGCATTTTTCAGTTCCTGAAGCGTCACATCGTCCAGAAAGCAGTCTCCCTCCGCACGCAGCATATTGGAGGGAAGCAGCAGCCGCTGCCCCAGAGGTTTTCCTGTCAGCTGCCTGATCAGATCCTGTCCGGTAATCAGACCGGCAACCGTAATCCGCTCTCCAAAAAAATCATTGGTAATCTCATATAGTGATACCTGCACATCCGGCCTTGCCTGGCGGAGCCTTTCCAGAAGCTTCCTGATTACCGGGTAGGCAAGCCTGCCTGTGGCAATGGACAACCTGCTGTCTGATTCCCCGGTTTTTCCTTTGGAAACCCCTTTGTTCAGCCCGGAAAGCGCCTGGTCAAATTCCGTGAGAAAGGAGCGCATCATTCCTACGCCGTTTTCAATCTGCAGATAGCCGTCGTATGTTTCCTCCGGCGGAAAATCCTGTCCGGCCATCAGATACCACTCGTCTGAGGCATGGACAAAATGTGTTCCCCATTTCTCAAATATTTTTTCCTGCCACCGGCGGATCTGCTCCAGCACCTGCAGGGCGTCCTCCTTTTCAAAGGGCTCCAGCGGATACAGCCCCTCCCGATGGCGGGTCAGGCCTACCGGCACTACGGATACGCTTTTCAAATGAGGCAGATATCCGGAAAGATCCGAGATGGTGCGTTCCAGCTCCGCTCCGTCGTTGATTCCCCTGCAGAGTACGATCTGCCCGTTCATTTTGGTGCCCGCGTCAAAGAGCATATCCACTTTTTTCAGCGCCTCTCCCGCGAAACGGTTGTTCAGCATTTTGCACCGAAGCCGCGGATTGGTGGTGTGAAATGAAATATTGATGGGTTCCAGCCTGTAACGGATGATCCGGCGGATATCATCATCGGTCATATTGGTCAGCGTCACATAATTGCCCTGAAGAAACGACAGCCGGGAATCGTCATCCTTAAAATACAGCGTCTTACGCATTCCTTTCGGCATCTGATCGATAAAGCAGAAAATACACCGGTTTTTGCAGGAACGGTACTCATCCATCAGAGAATTCTCAAAAGTGACGCCAAGGGTCTCGTCTTCTTCCTTTTCCACTTCAAGAAGCCATTCTTCCCCATTCTTCTTTTTTACAAGGACTTCAAGGAACGTGTCCTCCGAAAGATAATGATAGTCAAAAACATCCTCAATTTTTTTGCCGTTAATGGCCACAAGCACATCTCCCGGCTCCAGCTCCAGTTCCTGGGCGATACTGCCGGGAGCAACGCTGCTGATCACATGCTCATGTTGTTTTCTCTTACTCATGTTCCTGCTCCTTTAAGGATAAAAACGCCGCCAGGGCGCCTCTCTTCCCATGACTGGCCCTGTGGGAATGGAGTACGGAAGCGTTGCAGCAGGTGCAAAGATCCGTCACCTGCAGCTTCTCTGGCAAAATTCCCGCCATCAGAAGCACCTCTTCATTTGCTTTCCAAAGATCCAGCTGATATTTTCCGCCGCCTTTTTCCACAAACAATGCAGAATGGCATTCCTCTGGAAAGGCCTCCCGAAAACGCCGGATCACATCCTCGCTGACTTCATAACAATCCCGGCAGACAGAAGGCCCGATGGCCGCGTATACATCCTCAGGCCGGGTTCCAAAGGCTTTTTTCATAGTCTCAAGAGTGACCTTTCCCATATGGGCCACGGTGCCCCTCCATCCGGAATGGGAAAGGCCAATGGCACTGTGGACCGGATCCACAAAATACAGCGGCACGCAGTCGGCGTAAGTAGTCACCAAAACAGCTCCCGGCACATTGGTCACCAGGCCGTCCACATCCGTGTAGCCTCTTTCTCTGTCATAGCCCTTTCCCAGATCCTCCTCTGTCACCACCCGCACATTGGTGGTATGCGTCTGCTGTGACATCACGATCTTTTGGGGATCCGCTCCTATGGCAGTCACAAACCGCCGCAGATTTTCCTTTACATTGGCGGGATCGTCTCCCTGCCCATAGCTGAAATTCAGTTCTCCCAGATATCCGGGGCTGACGCCTCCAAGGCGTGTGGAAAAACCCTGGCGCACAATACCGGTCTGCTCAAGCAGCGGAAACACCAGATAGGGAATCCCCTGATTTTCTCTTAATTCCAGCACATCTTTTTCATATTTTCTGTTCAGTTTCATCTTTTACTCCCGATAGTCGAAAGCGTGGACCAGATGCGTGACGCGCTTATTTTCCACCAGGATCACGTCAAACCGGCAGGCGGTTTTCTCCCACAGTCCCTTCTCCATCAGATAATGGAGCGCTGCCCTGCTGATCCGCTGCTGTTTCCCTGGAGTGACCGCCTCTGTTCCGTAGCCTGTTCTGTGTCCGTTTCTGTATTTTACTTCCACAAACACGACTGTACGGTCTTCCATTGCAATGATATCGATCTCACTTTGACGGATCCGGTAATTGCGCGCTAAAATCCGGTATCCCTTTTCTCTCAGGTAATCTACCGCAAGCTGTTCATACTCCGAACCCACTTTCCGTAAATTCCTTTTTTCCATATTGTTCCTTTTCTGATATTATGTAAACTAATTGACAAAATTCCCGATAAAGCTGCGGCGGTGGATGGGACAGGGGCCGTACTTTTTGATGGCCGCAATGTGTTTTTCACTGCCATACCCTTTGTTTCCGGCAAAATCATATTGAGGAAACAGCGTATCATATTCCGCCATCATCCGGTCACGGGTCACTTTAGCCACAATACTGGCCGCCGCGATGGTCAGGCTCTTCCCATCTCCATGTATGATGGGCACCTGCTTTACAGCCAGGCCTGGGATGGTCACCGCGTCGTTCAAAAGCAGATCCGGCTGTATCGGAAGCTTTGATACCGCCTCCCGCATTGCCTCGTAAGTGGCCTGCAGAATATTGATCTCATCAATGCGTTCATGGCTGACGCAGCCAATCCCAACGCCCCTTGCACAGCTTAAAATCTCCTCATACAAGGACTCTCTTTTTGCTGCGGACAGCTTTTTGGAATCATTCACATATAAGATCCGGCAATCCCTGGGGAGCACAAGCGCGCAGGCCACAACCGGCCCCGCCAGAGGCCCTCTTCCTACCTCGTCAATGCCGCAGACCGTATGGAAAGCCTCGTATTTTCGCTCGTAAAATCTCATTTCCTCAATCCGGGCTTTTTCCCGCTCCAGGGATTCCAAAGCCTTTTCAGCCGCTGCTACAAGGGCGCAGACGCCTTTTCTTCCGTCCTTTTCATATTGACTGATAAAGCGCTGAAGATCCTGGGCCTTACAGTTTTTGTATTGCTGCCTGATCTGGCTTACGCTTTCTGTATTTTCCAATTGATCAGATCCTTTCATGGCAGTTCCAAAGTGATCCTGCCGATTCTTCCGTTTCTGAAATCGTCCAGCAAAAGCTGGGCCGCTTTCTGATGGTCTGCCTCTCCGCCTTTCTGCAGGCATCCCCGCTTTCCGGCAATTTCATCCAGCACAGCTATGGGGTCTGATTTTTCCCCGGACGCCTTTTTTTGCAGGCTGTCCGTCAAACCGTATTTTGTTGTCAAAACTCCCGGATAATCCTGTTCCAGAAAAACAATCAGCTCTGCGGCAAGCTCTTCCAGATTCAAGAGTTCATCGTTCATGGAACCGATCAGCGCCAGATTTCTGCCTGTTCTCTGATCTTCAAACTTGGGCCACAAAATACCGGGCGTATCCAGAAGCTCTACATTTTTATTGAGACGGATCCATTGCTTGCCCCTGGTGACGCCGGGACGGTTGCCGGTTTTGGCGCAGGCCTTTCCCGCAAAGCTGTTGATAAACGTAGATTTTCCCACATTTGGGATCCCTACCACCATGGCCCGTACAGGCCGGTTTAAAATCCCGCGCTTTCTGTCCCGCTCAATCTTTTCTCTGCAGGCTTCCATGACAGCCCCATGTATGGCTTTCATGCCCGCGCCGCTTCTGGAATTTACAGAGACCACAAAGCAGCCCTGCTCTTTGAAATAAGCTTCCCACAGGCCGTTTTTCGCTTCATCCGCAAGATCCGCCTTGTTTAACAGGATCAGCCGGGCCTTTTGCCTTCCCATACTGTCAATGTCCGGATTTCTGGAGCTTATGGGGATTCTGGCGTCTACCAGCTCGATCAGCAGATCGATCAGCTTTATGTCCTCCTGCATCATCCGTTTTGCCTTGGTCATATGACCCGGATACCATTGATACTGCATTTTTTCACCTGCTTTTGTTGTCGCTGCGTTTATTATAACATAACCTCAGGGGGATTTCACCTGTTTTTGCGTTTCCCGGTCCGCTTTCAAAACAGCGGGAAACCAAAAAGAAAAAGACATATCGCATAGCCTGCAACATGCCTTTTGCTTAGGATCCTGATTATTTTACAAGTTCTTTTACTTTTGCTTTCTTTCCTACCCGGTTTCTCAGATAGTTCAGCTTTGCGCGGCGAACCTTTCCGCGGCGGATCACTTCCACCTTTTCCACATTGGGAGAATGCAGCGGCCACGTTTTTTCCACACCGATTCCGTTGGAAGTTTTTCTCACGGTAAAGGTAGTGCGGTTGCCGCCGTTCTGAATCTTTAACACAGTGCCCTCAAATACCTGGATTCTCTCCCGGTTTCCCTCTTTTACCTTGCCGTATACTTTTACGGTATCACCGGTATGAAATACAGGGGGATTTTCCTTGCACTGCTCTGCTTCGATTTTTTTAATAATCTCGTTCATTTGCTGTGACCTCCTTCATATTTGGATGTTCTTAATACAGGCATGAACCATGCACAAATGTAACAGAGGACCATCTTCTTCGTCTCACAGAGTTAAACTATATCATACAAATCCGTAAAATGCAAGCATTTTTCCGGAATTTGTTCATCAGACTCTCCTGCTGCAGGAGACCAGAATATATTCCTGATTGCTGGCGCTGACACACACATCATAAATATATTCTTTTTCCATCCCATACCGGTTTCGGGTATCCACATGGACCTCAACCTGATAGCTGTCATTTCCAAGATCCAGCACATAACTTTCCTCATATTCCGGGAAAGAAACCGGCGAATCCCTCAAATCTTGTTTTACAATGTTTGTGGAAAAATCATAAACACGCTCTTTTGTGGACTTTTTTCCGAATCCGGGGCCTTTCACCTGATAGATTCCAGCCGCGATCAGAACAGCCAGCAAAACGGCCAGACAGATCCATAGGTTTTTCCGACTCTTTTCCAATGCCATTCCCTCTTTTCTTTCCCTCAAACAGTTATCAGATTGGTTTGCCGATTGGTTTTGATTTTAAAATATGAAAAGGGGGTGTTGCAAAATTTTGCAACAGCCCCTTTAAAAGCAGATAACGGGAATCGAACCCGCCTCCCCAGCTTGGGAAGCTGGTGTTCTACCAATGAACTATATCTGCACTGTTGCTATAATATCACAAATCTGTTGAAAAGTCCACTGATTTCTTTGATCTTTTCTCAGATTCTTTTTGGCATCAGCCCCAAAAGATTTTCCGCGGACAGTCCCAGCATGGGCGCGGCCTTTCGGATCCATTCCATGGCGATCAGTCCGTGTCCGTTTTCCGTGGGATGCACCCCGTCCCAGGACCAGTATTCCGGATCCGTTTCCCGGCATTTTTCATCAAAGACCTGCTGAAGAGGAACAAATGTGGCGTCAAACTCCCCGCACAGCGCCCTTACCGCCTGTCCGTAGCTTTCCATGGCTTTCCGCCAGGGCTCATATTCCTCTTTCAGACGCCCCGCGCTGCAGACAAAAGGCTCCATCAGAATCAGCCTGCAGTTTGGAAGCCGGTCTTTCACCTCAGAAAGCATCATCTGGTAAAGGGCCTGATATTTTTTTACAGGCGTGGCTTTCATGCCGTTAGACGCTCCCGGTCCGTCATTGACTCCCACCAGAATGCTCAGAATGTCCGGCTTTAGCGGATACAGATCTGTCTCACAGCGGCCATACAGGTCGATGATCCGGTTTCCGGATATTCCACGGTTCCGAAATCGAAGCTGTGCCTGGGGATAACAGGCGCCCAGCAGACCGTTGACAATGTAGGCATAGCTGTGCCCCATCTGATGATTCAGATCCCATTCCTGTTCTTTTTTCTTATAACGGTTTCCGTCTGTAATGCTGTCTCCTGTAAATAAGATCACAGTCTCTTTTTTTTCCATGATTTCCCGGTCCTTCCGTGGTTTTTCTCTTCGTGGTTTTTCTGTTGTTGATGATACATCCGTTTCTGATCCGTGGCAATCACCGGCTTGTCAGGTCCGGTTTTCACAGCTTTTTTTGATTTCCGGTTGCGGACGGCAAAGAATACACATATACTAGTAAAAAACGGAGTTTTTCTATGGATTCGATTCTTTTTCTCCCTGTTTACGGAATCATACAGAGCATCCGGCCTTTTCCGGACAATGACGGCAGCTGCTGCAGTCAGATTGCCGCTGTCCGCACAGAAAACGGGATCGTCAATCTCATCATCGGTCCCGATACCTATGTAGTGGACGGCGTACATCTGAGCCGTGGAATGCGGATTGCCGCGTTTTATGACGGAAACGCGCCTGCTCCCCTGATCTTTCCGCCTCAGTTTCAGGCGGTGGCCGTTACCCAGTACCGTCCTCAGGAAACAGTAGTCATGGGTTACTTTGACGATGAGCTGACTGGCACGGAGCTTTCCTTAAAGCTGAACATCGGTCCCCGTACCCTGATCCGTACCAATAACGGTCAAAGCTTTCACTGCAGCCTGGAAAACCGTATTCTCCTTGTCTACTACACAAACACCACCCGAAGCATCCCGCCTCAGACAACGCCCCGAAAAGTCATCGTCTGGTGCTGAAGACACGGCAAACAGCTGAAAACGACCTCCAAAGGACTGCTTTTCACGGGGCCTTTTGGGGGTCGCAGGTGTTTTGCAAGGTCTCCTTTGCCAGAATCCGTTCCTCTTCTGTCAATTCCGCGTTCTTCAGCAGATCCGGTCTTCTCTGGGCCGTGCGGATCACCGACTGGGCTCTCCGCCATTTTTCAATATTGGCATGGTGTCCGGACAAGAGCACCGGCGGAACCGCTTTCTCATGCCATACCTCCGGGCGGCTGTACTGGGGATATTCCAGCAAAGCGCCCTCAAAGGATTCAAACTGGGCGGATTCTTCATTGCTCAGCACCCCCGGCACCATTCTGGACACGGCGTCGATCATGACCATTGCCGGAAGCTCTCCGCCGGTAAGCACATAATCTCCAATGGACACATAATCGGTGACGATCTCCTCCAGTACCCGCTCGTCGATCCCCTCATAATGACCGCAGAGAAATACCAGATTCTGTTCCTTTGCAAATTCCTTTGCCATCTGCTGATTGAACACCTTTCCCTGAGGCGTCAGATACACCACTCTCGGACGGCTGCCCACAGCTTTTTCCACCGCTTCATACGCGCCGTACACCGGCTGGGCGCGCATCAGCATTCCCGCGCCGCCGCCGTAGGTATAATCATCTACCCGCAGGTGCTTGTTATCGGCGTAATCCCGAATGTTTACCGCCTCAAAAGACAGATAGCCGTTTTTTTCCGCCCGGCCCAGTATACTGGTGCGAAGGCCATTCATGACCATCTCGGGAAACAGAGTCAGTATATAAAATTTCATGAATGCCCTCCTGATTTACATAAAATATTTATGTCAACTGATTTAGTCCAGCAGTCCGTCCATAATATGCACACGGATCTGCCGTTCTTTTAAGTTTACGCTCAAAATACATTCCTTGATGGCGGGAAGCAGAATCTCTTTTCCCCGCTGATCCTCCACCACATACACGTCGTTTGCGCCGGTAGTCAGCACGTCCTTAACGATGCCCAGATTCTTTCCGTCTTCACAGATCACGGCAAGGCCGATGAGATCCGCGATAAAATATTCGTCCTCTTCCAGCGGCACCGCCTGCTCTCTTGTTACATACAGGCTGCATCCCTTATATTTCTCAACATCATTGATGCTGTCATATCCTTTGAATTTCAGGATCACGAATTGCTTGAAATATTGTACGGCTTCCACCGTCATGGTAATCCTGTTTTCCTGATCCCCCAGCAAAACGGTTTCCAGATCGTCATACCGTCTCGGGTCGTCTGTAGTTGGAAATACCTTTACCTGCCCCCGGATCCCGTGCGTGGAAGTGATGATTCCGATCTGCAGCAGCTCTTCCATGGCTTCCTCCGTTTCATTTTCACGTCTGTATCAAAAAAAGCAACTCCCGGGAGCTGCTATCACAGACTTGTCAGAATGCCGGTAAATGCCGGCATTCTATTCAAGTTTGCATCATTGGGTTTACATAATGTCAACAATGACTCGTTTGTCCTCTTTGGAAGCGGCGGCCTTTACTACAGAACGGATTGCTTTTGCAATACGTCCCTGCTTACCGATCACCTTCCCCATATCCGAGGGAGCTACTTTCAGCTGTAAGATAAGACCCTTTGCGCTTTCCTTTTCCGTAACAACCACCTGATCCGGATTTTCCACCAGTGATTTTGCAATTACTTCAACTAATTCTTTCATTGAAAAACCTCCACTTATCCGGCCCACTATTTTTCAATACCGGCGATTTTGAAGAGTTTGCCCACAACCTCCGTGGGCTGCGCGCCGTTGGAAAGCCACTTTTTGGCAAGCTCCTCGTCGATTTTAAACTCACTGGGCTCCTTGTTGGGATCATAGGTACCGATCTCTTCAATACATTTGCCGTCTCTGGGAGATCTGGAATCAGCAACTACGATTCTATAATAAGGTGCCTTTTTCTGTCCCATTCTGCGAAGTCTGATCTTAACTGCCATTTTGTTTCACCTCCTTTGATATTCAAAGAACACTTTCCTATCTTTCTATTGATCAAAAAGGCAATTTGAATCTGCCTTTTTTCCCCATTTTACCGCCCATCATGCCGGGCATCTGTTTCATCATCTTCCGTCCCTGCTCAAACTGTTTGACCAGCTTGTTGACTTCACTGATGTCCACTCCCGCTCCAAGCGCGATCCTGCGCTTTCTGGATGGGTTGAGCAGATCCGGATTGGCCCGTTCCTTTGGCGTCATTGACAGGATCATGGCTTCGATCCGATCCATTGCCCTGTCATCCACAAGCGCTTCCAGGTCTTTCATTTTGCCGCCTATGCCGGGCAGCATGCTGAGCACGCTGGACAGGCCTCCCATATTTTTGATCTGTTTCATCTGTTCCAGATAATCGTCAAATCCAAAGGTGGCTTTTCGGATTTTCTGTTCCAGTTCCTTTGCCTTTTCCTCATCAAAGTCCTGCTGGGCTTTTTCAATGAGCGTCAGCACATCGCCCATGCCCAATATCCGGGAAGCCATGCGATCCGGATAAAACTGCTCCAGATCGGAAAGCTTTTCTCCCATACCGATATAGAAAATGGGCTTGCCGGTTACCGCTTTGATGGATAAAGCGGCGCCGCCCCGGGTGTCGCCGTCCATTTTTGTCAGGATCACGCCGTCGATGCCGACTTTGTCCGCAAACATTCCCGCCACGTTTACCGCGTCCTGGCCGGTCATGGCATCTACCACCAGCACGGTCTGATCAACCTGCACCGTTTCCTTAATCTGCTGCAGCTCGCCCATCATCTCTTCATCAATATGAAGACGGCCTGCCGTATCCAGAAGCAGCACAGAAAACCTGTTTGCCGCGGCATACTCATAGGCGACCTTTGCGATTTCCACAGGAGAAGGGCTGTCGCCCATGGCAAAAACTTCCACGCCCTGTTTTTCTCCGTTGATCTGCAGCTGCTTAATGGCGGCGGGACGATAGACATCGCAGGCGGCAAGGAGAGGCTTTCTGCCTTTCTGTTTGAATTTTCCCGCAAGCTTTGCCACAGTGGTAGTCTTGCCGGCGCCCTGCAGGCCGACCATCATGATCACCGTAACGCCGCCCTGATTCAGAGACAGTTCCGTGGTCTCATCGCCCATAAGGGAGATCATCTCTTCATGAACGATCTTGATCACCATCTGAGCGGGGTTCAGGCCGTTCATCACATCCTGCCCCACAGCCCGGGATTCCACAGCCTTAATAAACTGTTTTACCACCTTAAAGCTGACGTCTGCTTCCAGAAGCGCCATCTTGACTTCTTTTAAGGAGGCTTTCACATCTTCTTCCGTAAGACGTCCTTTTCCCCGGAGCTTTTTGAATACGTTCTGCAGTTTATCGGACAAGCTTTCAAATGCCATCAGATTCCCTCAATTCCTAATCCTTTTCCAGGCTTCAGCCTGAACTTCAGAAATTTTCCGAAAGATCTCTCAGCAGATTTTCAATCCGCCTTTGCAGCTCTTTTCCGCCACTTTTTTGATATTCCTGAAACAAGCCTTGTATTTCCGATATCTTTTCTTTGGCGGAAATGAATTTTTCCACAAGATGAAGCCTGGATTCATATTCTGCCAGCTGCTTCTGGCACCGCCTGATCAGATCGTGAACGCCCTGTCTGCTGATGCCGGAAATCTCCGCAATCTCCCCAAGAGACAGATCGTTAAAAGTAAAATCCTCATAAACGCTTCTCTGATGCGCCGTCAGAAGCTCTCCGTAAAAATCATAAAGCAGCGCCTGTTCCATAATTTCGTTCATGGCAACTCACCTTTGCAATCATACACAAAAAAAACCATGATGTCAAGTATTTTTCCTTGACAATCATGATTTTTTCTTTTCTGATCTTCATTTCAGTCCGATTCCTTTCGGCTGTTTAAAACAAGATACGCGCAGCCGTAAATACCGGCGTCATTTCCCGCTGCCGCAAGGGCAAACTTTGTCTGCCTGCAAGGGGAAAAGGCAAACTGCTGAAAGTATTTTTTCACCGTTGTAAGCAGGATCTCTCCCGCATGGGATACGCCGCCGCCAAGAACGATCACTTCCGGCGCGATCACGCAGGCAATGGCGGCGCAGGCTTTTCCAAGATAATATCCAAGGCGCTCCAAAGCCTCAGAGGCCGCCTGGTCGCCCTCTTTGATGGCGTCAAACACATCCCTGGCCTCGATGGGTCCGTCCGGGGACAAAATTCCGCTTTTTCCGGCGTTTCGAAATTCCCGGTAGCTTCTGACGATCCCCGTGGCGGAAGAATACTGCTCAAGGCAGCCGTAATTGCCGCAGTTGCAGGGAATGGTTTCCTGATCGTTGACGCAGATATGTCCCATCTCTCCCGCGGCGCCTCCCAAACCTGTGACAACCTTTCCGTCAAGGACGACGCCGCCGCCCACGCCGGTGCCAAGTGTCAGAAGCACCATACTGTGATTTCCCCTGCCTCCGCCGCAGGCATACTCTCCAAGGGCCGCCGCGTTGGCATCATTGATCACATAACAGGGGATATCCGTCATTTCCCGCAGCTTCTTTCCCACATCAGTCTGTTTCCACCCAAGATTAGGGGCCACATTCACAATGCCGGATTCATCTACAACAGCGGGCACCCCAACCCCGATGCCGATGATCTGCTCCTTTGAAAAATTGTTCTGATCCATGTGATCCAGGATAGTAAGGGCAATATCTGAAATGATATATTTGCCCTTTTCCTCAATCTTGGTCGGATGCTGCCATTTTTCCACAAGCTTGCCCTGATCGGTAAACAGGCTGAATTTGATTGCGGTTCCGCCCAGGTCGATTCCATAGCAATACCCCATTGCGTCTTACTCCTTTCCCTTCTCCATAAACGCCGGGCTCAAAGGCTGGGCCGGATCATTCTCGGCTTATAGCCCTCCTTTGTAAGCGCCTCCACAATGGTCTGCTTATGCTGAGTGCCAAACGCTTCCATGGTGATCTTGAGTTCCACAGCCGCGTTTCGATTGATGCTGACAAACTGATTGTGCTCCAGTTTGATTACATTTCCGTTTTCTTTGGCAATGATCTGAGCCACTCTCACAAGCTCACCGGGCTTGTCCGGCAGCAGAACGGACACGGTAAAGATTCTGTCACGCTGGATCAGTCCGTGCTGCACCACGGAGGACATGGTAATCACATCCATATTGCCGCCGCTGAGCACCGAAACAATCTTTTTCCCCTGTACATCCAGATGCTTTAAAGCGGCTACCGTAAGCAGTCCGGAGTTTTCCGCAACCATCTTATGGTTTTCCACCAGATCCAGAAACGCGACGATCAGCTCACTGTCGTCAATGGTGATGATTCCGTCAAGATTTTCCTGGATATAGGGAAAAATGGAGGCGCCGGGCGTTTTGACAGCGGTACCGTCCGCAATGGTGTTGACTTCATCCAGCGTCACCACTTCCCCGGCCTCCAGAGACGCTTTCATACAGCAGGCTCCGGAAGGCTCCACGCCAATTACCTTTACATGAGGATTCAGAAGCTTTGCCAGCGTAGACACGCCGGCCGCAAGTCCGCCTCCCCCAACGGGCACCAGAATGTATTCAACCAGAGGCAGATCCTTAAAGATCTCCATGGCGATGGTTCCCTGTCCGGCGGCAACTACCGGATCGTCAAAGGGATGGATGAAAGTATAGCCATGCTCCTCCGCCAGCTTATAGGCATATTCACAGGCCTCGTCGTAGACGTTTCCGTAAAGGACTACCTCCGCCCCATAGCTTTTTGTATGATTGACCTTTACAAGTGGAGTGGTGGTGGGCATTACCACCACAGCCCTGGCGCCCATTGCCTTAGCCGCGTAGGCAACGCCCTGGGCATGGTTTCCCGCGGATGCGGTGATGAGCCCTCTCTTTCTCTCTTCCTCGGTGAGGGTATTGATCTTGTAATATGCGCCCCGCAGCTTATACGCGCCGGTCAGCTGCATGTTCTCCGGCTTGAAATATACCTTGTTGCCGGTCTGCGCGCTGAAATAATCGCTGTATACAAGCTTGGTCTCCAGTGTCACCCGGGAAACGATCTCCGCCGCTTCCTCAAATTTGTCTAATGTCATCATGGTCGTTCTTTCCTCTCTTATTCTTCTGTTTTTACATGAAACAACGCGTTTACAAACTGTTCCGCATTGAATTTCTCCAGATCGTCAATGGATTCGCCAACACCAATGTATTTCACCGGAATCCCCAGTTCCGACTGAATGGCCACCGCAATGCCGCCTTTGGCAGTGCCATCAAGTTTTGTGAGCACAATTCCGGTAATGTCCGTTACTTCCCGGAACTGCCTGGCCTGAGACAGGGCATTTTGTCCTGTGGTTCCGTCCAGAACCACCAGCGTTTCCCTGTGGCTGTCTGGACATTCTTTGTTCAGGATCCGGTTGATCTTCGCAAGCTCTTCCATCAGATTCTTTTTGTTGTGGAGACGTCCCGCGGTATCGCAGAGCAGCACATCCGCGTTCCGTGCCCTGGCCGCGGCAATGGCGTCGTAAATCACCGACGCGGGATCCGCTCCCTCCTGACCGCCGATCATGGGCACACCGGCCCGTTGGGCCCATTGCTCCAGCTGCTCTCCCGCGGCCGCGCGGAAAGTATCCGCAGCCGCAAGGACCACATTTTTGCCCTGATCCTTCAGCTTGCCGGCAAGCTTGCCTGCAAAAGTGGTTTTCCCGACGCCGTTGACGCCGATCACCAGCACCACGGACTTTTTCTCCTCAAATTCGTAGGCCGTTTCTCCCACATCCATCTGCGCCTTGATGCTGTCCATCAAAAGCTGCTTGCATTCGTCCGGCTGCTTGATGCCCAGTTCCTTCACTTTGGCCCGAAGCTCACTGATGATATTGGCGGTAGTATTGACGCCAAGGTCTCCCATGATCAGTATTTCCTCGATTTCTTCATAAAAATCCTCATCAATACTGGAAAAGCCGCTGAAGATCGAATCGATCCCTGCCACGATATTGTCTCTTGTTTTTGACAGCCCGTTTACCAGACGGCGAAAAAACCCTTTCTTTTCGTCAGCCATATCTATTGCCTCCTCTACTGATCCAAATCCTGTTCTATCAGGTTCACGGACACCAGGGTGGACACGCCCTTTTCCTGCATGGTAATGCCATACAGACGGTCCGCGGCCGCCATCGTTCCCCGGCGGTGGGTAATCATAATGAACTGTGTGTTTCTGGTAAGCTTATTCAGATAATTTGCAAATCTTCCCACGTTGGAATCATCCAGCGCCGCCTCGATCTCATCCAGCAGACAGAAAGGCGACGGCTTCAGGTTCTGTATGGCAAACAGCAGCGCAATGGCCGTCAGCGCCTTTTCTCCGCCGGACAGCTGCATCATATTCTGTAATTTCTTTCCGGGAGGCTGGGCAATGATGCGGATGCCCGCGTCCAGGATATCTTCCTCCGCCACAAGCTCCAGTGTGCCTTTTCCTCCTCCAAACAGTTCCTTAAAGGCTTTGTCAAACTCCTTTGTGATCTTTGAAAACTGTTCCGCAAACTGCCTGCGCATTCCCTCATCCAGCTCAGAAATGATGCCCAGAAGCGTTTCCTCCGCTTTCTGCAGGTCATCCCGCTGGGTTTTCAGGAACGTATACCGCTCAGCGGTCTCCTTATATTCCTCAATGGCATTTACATTCACCGGGCCGAGATTTTTGATCTCTTCCCGCAGTCCCCTGCTTTTCTTTTTCAGATCGCTGAGATTTTTGTAGTCGTCGCTGCGTAGCGTGGCCGCGGAAGAGTATGTAAGCTCATACTCCTCCCACATATAGTTGATCTGAGTTTCCCTGGCCTCCTGCAGCCGCTCCCGCTGGCTGTTAAGCCGGAAACATTCTTTATCCAGCAGACTGATCCTTTCGGAAAGATCCTCCCGCTTTTCAAAGAAGGAACGGTTGCTTGTAAGGAACTCCTCCCGCTGCTTCTGAAGCAGCCCGATCTTTTCCTGAAGAGATCGGATCTGCTCTGCCGCCTGTTCTATGGCCTCGCTGACCTTCTTCAGGTGCTCTTCCTTTTGCGCCACTTCTTCTTTGGAGGCACGGATATTTTCCTGAAGAGTTTCCTTTTCCTGCTCCAGATGATCCAGGGCATCCCGGATCCGGTCCGCGTTTTGCTGCAGAAACGCTTCCTTTTGCTCCATGTTGGCAGATTCCACCTGCAGCTCTACAGAGCGGCTGTTCATTTCGGCTTCCGCTTCTCTTTTCTGCTCCAGAATACGCTGCTTTTCTTCAATGGCCTGCTCCAGATCCTTTCGCCTGCCGGCAAAGCCGCCCATGTTGATTCCGATCTGTTCCTTCTGTCCATGGATGGCCTGCAGCTGCAGTTCTATGGATTCCCGTTCCGTCTTCATATCCGCGAACTGTTCCTGGAGGGATTTTACTTCCGACCTGGCCTGACCAAGCTTCATCCGTACTGTGTTCTGGCGCAGATACTGCTTTTGCAGAAGCTCTTTCTGCGTTTCCAGTTCCTTGCGGACACGATCCCGCTCCTGTTTTTTCGCGGCAATTTCCTGTTCGATCTGTTCAATTTCTTTTTCGGATTTTTTTACGGCCCCGGTCAGTTCCTCCATCTCCCTGCGGCGTCCAAGGAGGTTTCCCGCGTTTTTGAATGCGCCGCCGGTCATAGATCCTCCCGGGCTCAGCAGTTCGCCGTCCAGCGTGACGATCCGCAGACTGTACTGATACTTTCTGGCAAGGGCGACCCCGTGATCCATGTGATCCACCACATAATATCTGCCAAGGAGATAGTCTTTTACAGACTGATATGCGCTGTCTGTGACAACCAGATCGCTTGCCATGGCAATGACGCCCGGCTCATTCAGCGCTTTTCTGTTATCTTCCCGGCCTCTTGCTTTGATGCTTGTAAGGGGCAGGAATGTGGCGCGGCCAAAACGGTTTTCCTTTAAATACCGGATCATTGCCTTTGCCGTATCCTCGTCTTTTGTGACAATATTCTGGATGCTGCCGCCAAGGGCGGTTTCCACCGCCGTCTCATATTTCTTTTCTGTCTGGATGATATCCGCGACGACGCCAACGATCCCCCTGTTTTTATCCTTTTGCTCCATGACCTTTCGGATGCTGTTTCCATATCCTTCATAGCGCTCCGTCAGGCTGGTCAGGGATTCCAGGCGGGACTTCTGCTTCATGCAGGTCTCCCGGCGGATTCCAAGCTTTTCATTTTGCTCCTGCATAAAACTGCGGATCCGGGCAAGACGGGTTTCCAGCTCATCTCCGCTGCCGGCAAGGCTTCGGATCTGACCGCCGATCTCCTCCAGTTCCTGTTCGTAGCGGTCTACGGATTCCTGACAGGTTCCCTCATCGGCATGAAGCGTCAAAAACCGCTGATCCAGCTGGCTTTTTCGGATCTGAATCTGTTCCAGCATCGTATCAAATTTCTGCTGTTCTGCTTTCAGGGAAGCTCTCTTGTTTAAAATTTCAATAATGGCTTCCTTTTCATCCTCAATGGCCTGCCCGATCTGCTGGATCTCTTCCTGCTGTTTCTGCAGCTGTTCCAGATGACCCTGCTGCTTTTCTCCAAGCGCCTTTATGATCCGGCGGTTTTCTTCCTGCTCCTTTGACACCCGGGCCTGTTCTTCTTCCTGCTGCTGTTTGCTTTCTTCCAGCTGAGACAGCCGCACAAGAAAATGTTCGTCGCTCATCCGGGCGGAATTGATCTGTTCTTTCAGCAGATTGACGCGTCCCTCCAGCTGTTCTTTCTGCAGGGCGGTGTTATTCAGCGTTTCCCGAAGATCTTCCAGCTTTTTATCTGTATCGCCGACCTTTTCCTCTACGGCCTCGTATTCCCGCTTTGTCTGATCATAGGCGTCCTTATTTTCCTGAAGCTGCTGTTCCGCTTCAGACAGACGCTCTTCCAGCTGGCCGGTTTCCTTTTTGATCCGATCCAGCTCCAAGAGAAACATATTCACATCGTAAACTTTTAATTCATCTCTTTTTTTCAGATAGACCTTTGCGGTTTCCGCCTGCTTTTCCAGAGGCGACAGCCGCTTTTCAATCTCGGAAAGAATGTCGTTGGCCCGGACAAGATTTTGCTTTTCGCTCTCCAGTTTTTTCTGAGCGGCGTCCTTTCTGCGCTTAAACTTTACAATTCCGGCCGCCTCGTCAAACAGTTCGCGGCGGTCCTCCGGCTTTCCGGAAAGGACTTTGTCGATCTGACCCTGACCAATGATGGAGTATCCTTCCTTGCCGATACCGGTGTCATAGAACAGCTCATTGATATCCCGCAGACGGCATGGAACCCCGTTCAGCAGATATTCGCTTTCTCCGGAACGGTAAAGCCGTCTTGTAACAGTCACCTCTTCATAATCAATGGGCAGCTGGTGGTCTGTGTTGTCAATGGTAATGGCCACAGACGCGTAGCTCATAGGCTTGCGAAGCTCTGTCCCAGAAAAGATCACGTCCTGCATATTGGAACCCCGCAGCTGCTTGGCGCGCTGTTCTCCCAGAACCCATCTCACCGCGTCTGCCACATTGCTCTTTCCGCTTCCGTTTGGACCGACGATCCCGGTAATCCCGTTATGAAACTGAAAGTTGATCTTATTTGCAAAGGATTTGAATCCGTGCACTTCAATGTTCTTTAAATACATGTATCCACCTGTGTTTTAAGCATCTTTCTCACTTTTTGTCTTTAAAATGGCATTGTACGCCGCTTCCTGCTCCGCTGCCTTTTTTGTCCGTCCGCGGCCCTCTCCAAGAATCTGACCGCCAAGCACCGCCTGTACCACAAAAGTTTTATTGTGATCCGGCCCCTCTTCTTTCACAAGCTGATAGACCAGCTCTCCGCAGTGTCCCTGAGCCTGAACCAGCTCCTGCAGTATGGTCTTACTGTCTGAAAACAGCTGGATGTGATCCAGGTCATTCAATATAAAATGATGAATGAACGCTTTCGCTCCATCAAATCCGCCGTCCAGGTAAATGGCCCCGATCACGGCTTCCATGGCGTCAGACACCACCGAGGCCCGTTCTCTGCCGCCTGTGGCATCCTCGCCTTTTCCCAGAAACAGAAAACTGCCGAGAGAAATATTTCTGGCGCACAGATACAACGTAGGCTCGCAGACGATGCTGGCCCGAAGCTTGGTCATTTCTCCCTCGGGCATTCCGGGATCCTTACGGTACAGATACTCGCTGACGCAAAGCTCCAGCACCGCGTCGCCCAGATATTCCAGGCGCTCGTTATTTTTCATCTTATCCATATGATGCTCATTGGCATAAGAGCTGTGGGTCAGCGCCTGTTTTAAAAGGGTCTGATCTGTAAACCGGTAGCCGATTTTTTTCATCAGTATCCCCATATTCTGCTTTTCCATGAAGTCTTCCAGCCTTTCTTCGGATACGGGAACTTATCCCGCAAATGAAAAAGCCCTGACGGGCTTTTTCTCAGTTCAATATGCTTTCGATTTTTTCCGCTGCATCTCCAACCGTTAAAATTGATTCCGCATCCTCGTCGGATATTTCAATATTGTACTGTTCCTCAATGGCCATAATGATCTGATAAAGATCCAGGGAGTCTGCCCGAAGGTCATCGACAAATCTGGACTCAGCCGTAATTTTCTCCTTATCCATTTCCAGTACTTCCGCAACAATGGCAATTACATTATTCAGCTCCATGAATACCCCTTTCCAACGACGGCCCGCGATCAGTCCTGCTGATCCTCTGTCGCTATGAGATTTTTGATTTTTTCATTGATTTTTTGTTCTTTAAAAGCAATACACTGGATCACCGCATTTTTGACCTCCTGGGCGTTGGAGCTGCCGTGACATTTTACTACCAGTCCGTTGCAGCCAAGCAGCGGCGCTCCGCCATACTGGCTGGAATCAAAAGATTTCAGCGTCTGCTTCAGCGCAGGCTTTACCAGCAGCGCTCCGATCTTACTTTTCAGGGAGGCCATCATTCCCCTTTTGATCATGTGCATCACCGTCTGGGCCACGCCTTCCGTCAGCTTCAGGATCACATTGCCCACAAATGCCTCACAGACAATCACATCCACATTGCCCTTTGGAATGTCTCTGGCTTCCACGCTGCCTACAAAATGAATGTCCCCGCATGCCTTTAAAAGAGGAAAGGTTTCTTTCACAAGGGCATTTCCCTTTTCTTCCTCCGCGCCAATGTTCACGATGCCTACCGTGGGATTTTTCACACCTACCACATGTTCCATATAGATGGAACCCATCTTTGCGAATTTCACCAGATGGCTGCTTCTGGCATCCACGTTGGCCCCGCAGTCAATCAGAAGACTGACGCCTTTTTCCGTTGGGATCAGCGGCGCAAGAGGCGTCCGTTCCACTCCCTTGATCCGTCCGATGATAACTTGTCCGCCTACCAGGATGGCTCCTGTGCTTCCCGCGGAAACAAAAGCATCTGCTTTTCCTTCCTTTACCAATTTCATTGCCACCACAATGGACGAATCTTTTTTTCTGCGTATGGCGCTTGTGGGAGATTCTGCCATCTCAATGACTTCACTGGCATGCACTACCTGGATCCGATCCGTTGGGTAGGAATACCTGGAAAGTTCTTTTTCGATCATCTCCTGTTTTCCCACAAGATAAACAAAAATCTCTTTCCGTTCCCTGACCGCATCCACGGCGCCGTTTACAACTGCCTGAGGCGCGTTGTCGCCGCCCATTGCGTCTACCGCAACTCTAACCAGCTCCTCCATAGCTTTCCTCCTTTAATTCTATACCATAATATACTAAAGAATGAAAGAGAAATCAAGATGACTTTCTATTTTTTATCGTCTTTTTCTGACGGTCAGACACATGCCCGAAAAAACGGCTGACAGGATCACGACCACTTCTTTCAGATGGCTTTGGAAAAACAGCGGCAGCTTTCCGGCAAAAGGAATGACAAAAACAGCCCGGCCGATCACATCGGATTCAGCCACAGGGGCCATGTCGCTCGTTTGATTGCTGTCTCCTTTTGTATACAGCAGATGCCTGCTTCTGTCAATCCCTTTAATTCTGTGTACCACTGTTGTATCGCCTGCCTGAAACCCAATGATATCTCCCTGCGCCAGCCGAAAAAAGGGCGTCTCACAGAGACAGACCACACTGCCCACACCAAGGGCAGGCTCCATGGAGCCGCTTGTAATCACATAAAACCGGATTCCATATCGTTTTGCAATTACAAACAGCACAAACAAAAGCAGAACCGCCGCACATATGACCGGCAGGGCAATGAACCGGCAGGCCGTCTGCCGGGGATGCAAAATTTTCTTATTCTTTTTCATGTCTGCCATGCCTTTTCAGCTGCCGAAAAAGGACCGTGATGATCACACAGCCTGACAGAATACCGCTTATCAGAAACAGGATCAGTCCCCGGATATTGTCTCCGGTTTTTGGACTTTCATTTTGGATACTGGTTTCATCCGGAGTCTCCTTTGCAAGGAAATACCATTGATTCCGGCCGGATGATAAGGCTGCGTCATTTTTCAGATCCTCCGGTACAGAAACCGTATACCGAAGCGTACAGGACTCTCCGGGTTTGTATACCCCGCAGGAAAGGTAATCCCGGATCCGGTCTCCGCTGAACGGGCCTTCATATAGCAGCCGCTCCGGCTGTTCTTGGGAAGAGCAGCCAATGGAAAGGGTAACGCCCTCAGGCAGGCCGCCATCCTCCTCTGTGCCGGTTTTGAAAAACAACTCTGTTTCTTTGTCTGACCGGTTGAGGATCTGGGCGGTTCCGGTATAGCTTCCGCCGGGCATCATTGCGGAAAACCGCGCAAAGAAATCATCACAGGGCGTCACAAAGTTTTTGGCGCCGCCTTCATAGCGGATCTCATTTTCTCTGGATCCCTCATTTTTGAAAACAGTTTCCGGATCATACTCGCATTCCAGGCTGGCCTCCGCCGTCAGTAAGCCCCATGGAGTATCATGTTCAAAATCAGGCTGAAAGAACTCACTTTGCACCGCTTCCGCCAGAACAGATACCGTCAGGTCTGACCCGGCCCATTCATTGCCAACGGTTTGGGGAAACAGAAAAGCTTCAGACAGCACTGCCTCTTCATTTCGCATCAGCGGTTTTGTGTAATAGTAATAGTCACCGGCTTTTATCCAGTTCCCGGAAAGATCCTTGCCGGCATGATCCGCCGGCAGCTCTTCATTTTTGGAAAACTCTTCTTTTCCACGAATCTGCACCTGCACTTTGCTTCTGATGTAACAATCCGCTCCTTCATTTTTTATTTTTGAAAGAATGGGAACCGTCTGCCCGGGCAGAATCTCTTTTCCGTCATCTGTTCCGGACTGTTCCAGACCGATCCGGACAATGCCAAGCCGCCCTGTATTAGTCACCACCGGCTCCTGCTCTCTTTCAACGGCAAACACGGTCACAGCGGCTATCAAAAGCAAAATGGCCGTACAGACCATACCAAAATACCTTTTTTTCATAGCCCACCTTGTGAATCCTTTCTATTCTGTTTTATATCCGCGTGATCCCATGCCTGACGGTAGGAATCCCAGTTTCCCGCCTGACAGGATTCCAGTTCCACAAAAAGATCAAAGGAATCCATCAGCTCCGGAGGCGTGTCTCCGGAAAAGGAAACTGTTTGAAAGAGCGGGCTGCTGGACGCTCCCTCCGGCAGCCGCTCCTTATAATACCAGTATTCTCCTTCCCGCTCCCAGTCCGACCGGTTGTAATCAATGGTCCCATATGCTTCCAGCTCCTCCGGATCAAAGGAAACCCGGATCCTGGCGTAGCAGTCGGAACCCTTTTCATTCACTGCCTGTATCTGCTTCTGATACTGCTTTCCCGGCTTTGGAGATGGCACCGGCGGAAAGGTCTCTTTGATCACGGTTTTCACCTGTCCCACAGACAGCTGATTGGCCATTTTGTCCCGGGAAGACAGGTACGCGGCCGCCCCTTTCCATGTCATAAGAGAAAGCAGGCACAACGCGGCCAACGCCGTAACCCAGGGAATCATTCTGTTCCATTTACTTCTTTTTTTCAAACCATCATCTCCTTGCAGTCCCAAAATGATTTACACACAGATCCGTATCGGTAAATGCGTTCCAGATCTCTTTTTCATTCTCAAACCTGGCGGATGCCGTTTTGGAGGTATTCAGATCAAACCGGACGGTTTCTCCCTGAACACTGCCGCCTGTTACCTGGTCGATCTGCTTAAAGGTATACCGCAGCGCGTCTTTCTCACTGGCAGTATACACGCCCGGAAGCAGTTTCTCAAACACCACTGACAATTCCGTGTAGCCGTCGGCACCTGTATGAGCCGTCACATACTCCTCTGTAAACTCCACATACTTGTTGTACCCGTGGCTTTCTCCAAAAAGATCCGTCCCCTCCAGATGGAATTCAAAGATGGGATTTCCGTTCTCCCATACAATGTCCTCCGCCCGGATCCGCTTTGTAATGGTGATGGCCCCGTCAGACGCATTTACCGTTACGCTGCAGCTGTCCGTCACTTCCTCCGCGTTGTCCGCAAACGCCACGGCTGTGTTCTTTACGGTCTTTTCATAATAGACAAGGGCCTGTTCCCGGAATACCACGTCGTACTGCACGGTCAGGGTCTGGCCGTACCCAAGGGTGATGCTGGTCTGAATCCCTGTGCGGATCTTTCCGGAGCTGTCCGGGGCAGACGTGATCACCGGATCGGCTCCGGTCTGTCTGCCGGTGGTGCTGACATGGATGCTGTCCTGTTGCAGGACCACCCCGGTCTTTCCTCCCGCGGCCCCGTCCAGCACATCGGAAACGGATACGTTATAGGCTTCTGCCCCCGGCTTTGTCTGGGTGACTGTAACGGTATAATGCCCTGTCTGGCCTAACCGGTAGCTGGACTGATCCGACGACTTTTTCACGGAAAGTTCCGGGTTGATTAACACGTCAACCGTTGCCGTGTCCTGAACGCCGTCCCCGTTGTCCGCCGTTACAAAGGCCTGATTTTCCAGTGTTTTTCCAGCTGCGGAGGGCTTTGTGCTGACATAGTAGTATACATAGTAGGCTGTCGCCGGCATCTGGGGGATCACAAAGGAAAATCCGTTGTCCTCATAGGAAACCGAAACATTAACAGGTGTTCGTACTTCCGTACCCTGATCCGCGTCCATCACTGCCTGTTCCACCGCTACGCTGCCCTTTTTCAGTGTCAGGTCTCCAGGCAGGATATCCCGTACACGGACATTTTTTGCCGAAACCCGGGGATCTTTCTGCTCTACCCTTAACCGATACCACGCGCCGGCGCCAATGGTTGCCTGCTTCGCAAAGGATTCCTCCGATACGCCGCTGTGCTCCTGACTGTCACTGCCGGCCCCGCTGACTGTTTTTTCCAGCTGCAGCTGCGGTCTGACTACCGTAACGGTGCTGCAGGCTGTTTCAGAGGCGATCACATCCTCATCATTATTGTACAGCCAGGTGAGCCGGGACACATTGGTCAGCGACTCATCTTTCCGGTAGAGGAACGATTCCACCGGCACATCATAGGTAATGGTATACACCTCATTTGCCGGGATGTGCATACCGTTATAGTAAATGTTCCCGGGTGTATAAAAAACCGGGGAATCCGCTCCGGGTCTGCTGTTTTCCGGCAACTGACTCGGCTCGTTGCCTGCCATTCCAATGGACAGGTTAAAATATTTTTCCCCGTACTGTCCCACAACGTTGCCTTCCGCGTCTGTTACCCTGACAGAATCCAGGATCTGATTCCACCAGGAGTAGGGGAAGTCATGATCTTCTCCATACAGTCCCCCAAAGGAATAGTTGGACTTTGGCAGCGCCTTGCCCATTTCGATTTCAATGGGACTGCCGTAATAATAGTACTCTTTTTCCTCCTCAATGCTGCCGTCAGCGATCCAGCTCTCCTCATCAAACTCATATTTGCCATCCGGGTTGGTAAAATAATCGGTAAACTTAAAAAATCCCGGATAGTCGCTTTTGTTTTCGATCTTGATCTGATAATGAATGGTTTCTCCAACCTCATATACTTCTTTGTCAGAGGTTTTGGTGATCTTGGGCATGTTGAGCAGAGGCAGGAACGAGTCTCCCGCGGATACTTTTGGCTGCGGGCTTAACGTGCTGCCGCTTTCCACGCAGTATTCCACTTCCACCGTGTTCTGCACCGGACTTTGCTCCTCCCCGGCCGCGATTCCTTTCAGTACGTTGCGGCTGTCCATGGACAGGTTATAGAGGATCTCAATCTTTTCTCCGTACTGCAGGCACAGAATCTGATCCTTTTCATTGAGGGAAGCTTTCTTTCGCAGCGCGAAGCTGTCCTCATATCCCATTGAGGCGTCGTGCCCTACTGTAAAATAGTTCTGCAGCTGAACGTCTGTTTTTTGTCTGCCGGATTGATCATACACGCGAAACGTGATCCCGGTTGCTGTCATGGGAAGCTGAAACAGGTTTGAGGCAGTCTTCGCCGCTCCGTTTCCATCCATTCCTACCATGTAATCCGTTATATCGGTGATATATACCGGCAGGTTTTTGATCGGACTGTCAGGATCCTGCTCAATGGTGATCTTTGCCTGCTGAGGAGAGACTTTTGCGCCGAGCATACTGGCGCCATCCGGGTACAGCTGTCCATAATCGTCACGAAACTCCTTTGTCACTTTCAGGGATGGCATCGTTCCGTTGGTGCTGATCCGGGCTGAGTCCGTTTCCGGCTCTGACCTTTTCCCATCTGAAATCTCATAGGTGGCTTCAGCTGTATTGGCGCGATTGGCCAGTTTGACAGCTCCCACCATTCCTTTCAAGGTTACTTTCAGGTAGTCGCCTGTAACAGAGACCGTTTCTGAGGGCGTATTTTTGGGTGTTTTGATCTGGCCGTATCCCATGGCAAACTCATCACTGCCCAGGTTTGCGATGCTGACACCGTTTACTCCTGTCAGCTTTTTAACCAGGTTGGGAGAGCCGCCGCTTGTATAGACCGTTCCATTGGAACAGTACTCCGCTGAGATATCTGTGATCGTGACGCCGGGCGGTACGACCGGATCTTCCACGATCAGGCCTCTGGCCATTGCCTTTTCATCTGTCTGAACCACCAGGATCTGATATTCAATGGCATCCCCGCTGTCAAACTCCGCTCTCTCTACCCATCGGCCCGACTTGTCTTTTACACGCTTGTCTACTTTCAGCCCGGGGCAGGTATAATAGACATGTACCTGATTGCTCTCTATGGAGCCACTGGTCACATATTCCCCGTCATCGGCGTCAAGTCCGCCGTTTGGCTTCCATACATCTGTAACACAGGACACGGTATTGGTAAAATGATAATACCCGTTTTCCTTGTCCATATCTTTTAAGGCTTTCTCATTGATCTTTGTCTCAATGACCATATAATACCGGTGGCCAAAGAACTCCAGTCCGTTTTCCTCCGCGATCGCGCTCTTTTTCGCGGTTGCCGTTACCACTGTCTGTTTTTCTGTGTCAATATCAATATCAAACAGCTTGTCTGTAACGTCTTTTGTCCCATCCTGAAAGATTTTGATATCTTTCGGCTCAGGGACATTCACTACTTTGTTCAGGACATCTGTCATGCGAAACGCGCGGTAGTTGTGCTCCAGAGACCGGGGGATATCCACAAAGCAGCTGAAAGTTACATCTTTCCTTCCGCTTTTCAGATACAGTGACGTCTGATCAATCTTTGTGGGATCCGTGATGCCTGTCTCGCCTGTCACATATTTATACGGCGTAGGAGCCTCATAGGCGGACACGGAATACGGAAGAATGCCAAAGTAACTGTGCAGAAGCGTATTCTGCCCGGCCTTATAGTTATTATCCGGCGCGTGAATCCCGTACTGAAACCTCACGGTATCAGACTCAAACACCGAGGTAACATAGCCTTTCTTATACTCCTCATCCTGATATGTCTGAGGCGGCTCAAGGCCCTGCAGCGAAGCCTGGATCGTTGTCCAGCCCGTTGACGGACTGTTGGTGTTTCTTGTCAGATGATCTTTCGCGATCTTGTAATAGATCAGCTGCTTTACATTGCTTACCGCATCCTCAAAGGCAAACCACTGGCCCCAGTCCAGATCTACCTGAGTAAACGTCCCGGCAACGTTCACTTTCGTGTTTGTACCCGCCTTGAAAAACTCATATCTGAGATTTATAGATCTCACGTTGTTGCTGACATAGATCCCTACGGCCTCTTTATTGTAGAAATCTGTCGTGGTTGCCGGCGGTAAACATACTGAAAAATACACATAAGATTCCTGGGCATGGCTGGCGTGAACCCCGCCTGCAAGGTCACAGCTTTCCACTGTCACTTTCATATCCACATCTGTGACAGAGCCATGATCCGATACGATCTGGCCCAGGTTGTGGTAGGTTACGCTTGGGTTTGCGTAACTGCCGTCAGCATTCAAAAGCTTGGAACCGACCGCGAAGCTCAGCATTTCTCTCAATGTCGCGTTGTTGCTGGAGGCGATATAGCTTCTGACTTTTCCCGCGTCCACAAACCCTGATGTTGTCACCATTTTTTCATTCAGGATGGTTTTCAGAAGCGGATCTTTCCACACTGTATTTGGCTCAAACTTTGAAAAGTCCCAGCTGAATCTTCCTTTTGTTTTGACCAGGGAATCATCCGATGTATCATCCACAAAGGATATCGCCGCCTGCACTTCTCTGGGACTGGACAGGGTAAACCCGGTAAGCAGCAGAACCACCGCCATGAATGCCGAAAGAAACCATCTTAACTGATTTGAAATTTTTTGCATTGGATTCCTCCCTAAATTATTCATGAGGACGTCTTGATTTCAGCCTGCTGTCCGGTTAAAATTGAAAGAACTTCCTCCGGATCCACGGTAC
>CANQUC010000007.1 GCA_947626945.1 uncultured Lachnospiraceae bacterium
GAGCAGAGGATCTTCTTTCTTTGTCATTCGTTCCATTTCCAGCTTTTCTGCCATTTCTGTCTGCACTGTCGGAAACAAATGCGCATATCGGTATGTGATTTTCTCAGCCTCATGTCCCATGCGCTCCCCGATGGCCAGTACAGAAAACCCCATGTTGATCAGCAGAGAAACCGCACTGTGACGGATGTCATGCACCCGGATCTTTTTTACTCCCGCCTGTTTTGCCCCTCGTTCCATCTCATGGTTCAGATAAGATTTTGTGACGGTAAATATCCGTTCATCGGGTTTCACATCATAAAGCATTTTGATATAATCCTGCATTTCCTCGCAAAGAAAAGCTGGCATCTTAATTGTACGGTTGCTCTTTTTGGTCTTCGGACTTGTAATAATATCACGCCCTTTTGAACGGTGAAATGTCTTGCTGATCGTAACTGTCTGATCCTGAAAATTAAAATCTGCAGGTGTGAGCGCCAACAATTCGCCGGACCGGATACCACACCAGTAAAGCATTTCAAAAGCATAATAGGATCTTGGCTTGTCCATCATAGCTTCGGAAAACTTCAGGTATTCCTCTTTGGTCCAGAAATTCATTTCTTTCGGTACTTCATCTCCCATTGTTCCTGCCCTCCTTGCCGGATTATAAGGCAGGTTATAAAAATTCACAGCATGGTTAAAGATCGCTGTAAGCTGGGCATGTATTGTTTTCAGATAATCTGCGGAATACGGTCTGCCCTTTTCATCTCGGTATGCCATCAATTCATTCTGCCATGCGATCACATCTTTTGCTTCAATTTCTGCTATCTTTCTGTTTCCAAAATACGGCAGGATTTTTGTACGGATCACATGACTTTTTGACTCCCATGTGCTTTCTTTGACACGCCGCCGCTTATCCGCCTCATATAATTCAAAAAAGCTCTTAAATGTCATGTCCAGCTTTGAGCCCTGCTTCAACATCACCTCATGTTCCCATGCCAACGCTTCCCTCTTTGTGGCAAAACCACGTTTCTGTGTCTGTTTTCTCTCTCCCTTCCAGTTTGTAAACCGGTAAAGAACACGCCATGTCCCCGTGGCATTATCTTTATATACAGCCATCCTGATCACCTCTTTCTGTCCACCGGCTGTAATACTATTCTAAACACAAATAATCACAGGTCTGTCCTCTTAATGCACATCTTCATAACATACTTTCCTGCGGAAAAAAGCTGTATTCACACGGCCCATTACAGTCAGATAACCCTTCTCTTTTAATTCTGCGTTCAGTTCACGCACAATCTGATAAGCTTTTGATTTCGATATCCGTAATTCAGCTGCCACTTCATCCACTGTCATAAATGACTTTTCTCCCAACATTTATAACCCCCTTTCTGATTTGTCTTCTTTGCCGTTCTTTCCTCCCTGTTCTGGCAGGCAACCCTGTGCGGCGCTGTGCCATCCCGTAGGCGCTCATTCCAGTTCCGGAATATCATGGCGGTTTGTTCAGGTTAGACGGTCATTTAATTTTACTTAACTTTATTTATTTAAGTCAATATAATATTACTAAATAAATTACGTTAAGTCAAGTGGTTTTCATAAAAATATTAAATTTTTTTATTTAAGTTATTCTTGCTATTTCTGTTATGCCATGTTATACTGGCTTCAACAAATATGTTTAGTTTCAATCATGCACAGTAAATCCGATCTGGCATGATCAATATTAAAATGACTCAAAGGAGGTCATTACATGGCAATCGGCAAACGTATTAAATATTTCCGAAACAAAAAAGGACTTAAGCAAAAACAACTTGGAGAAATGCTTGGTTTTCTTGGCAAAACTTCCGATGTCCGTATGGCCCAATATGAAGCAGAAGCAAGGATTCCAAAAAGTGATCTCGTCAATCAGATGGCAACTATTTTTGGAGTCAGCACACATGCGCTAACTGTGCCGGACATTGATACCTACGTTGGACTTATGCACACACTTTTTGCCCTGGAAGATATGTACGGCCTGCGGATAGGCGAGATCAATGGGGAAGTCTGTTTGCGACTGGATAAATCCACAGGTATGACCTATACTGCTATGTTTGAAATGCTGTCCGCATGGCAGCAGGTCGCTTCTCAACTGGAAAAAGGCGAAATTACCAAAGAAGAATATGATCAATGGCGCTATCAGTATCCAAAAAGCGAAACAAAATAATTCTTCTTTGTATATATTCATACAGGAGCGTGTCACGCGCCTGTTTCATTCCATCAAAAAAACCTTACCGACTTTCAGCTTTTAATCTCTGAAAATCAGTAAGGTTTTTCATGTTATTGAAGTATGTTATTGAATGGGTAATACTAAAAATGTTGCCAAATCGTTGCCGGCGCTTAAACAAATTTGCTTGCAACCCGCATAAATACTGGCTTTTTTAATCCCATTTCATCACTCAAACTCAATCGTTCCCGGTGGTTTACTTGTCAGATCGTACATTACCCGATTCACATGTCCTACTTCGTTAATGATCCGGCTGGTGACTTTCTGCAGCACCTCCCACGGAATCTGAGCAGCGTCAGCGGTCATAAAGTCAACGGTGTTTACCGCCCGCAGGGCAATCGCATAATCGTAAGTACGCTCGTCTCCCATTACACCGACGGAACGCATATTAGTCAACGCCGCGAAATACTGGCCGATGCTCTTATCAAGTCCAGCCCTGGCGATTTCCTCACGGTAGATCGCGTCCGCGTCCTGAACGATCCGCACCTTTTCAGCGGTAACTTCTCCAATTATCCGGATTCCCAATCCGGGGCCCGGGAAAGGCTGGCGGTATACCAGGTATTCCGGAATTCCCATTTCGAGACCGGCCTTTCGCACTTCGTCCTTAAACAACTCCCGCAGAGGCTCAATGATCTCCTTGAAATCCACATAATCAGGCAGACCGCCTACATTATGATGAGACTTGATCACCGCGGATTCGCCGCCCAGTCCGCTTTCCACCACGTCCGGGTAAATGGTTCCCTGTACAAGAAAATCCACGGCGCCGATCTTCTTTGCTTCTTCTTCAAACACGCGGATAAATTCTTCGCCAATGATCTTTCGCTTTTTTTCTGGCTCGGTAACGCCGGCAAGCTTACTGTAAAAACGCTCTTGCGCGTTCACCCGGATAAAGTGCAGATCATAAGCTCCATCCGGTCCAAATACAGCTTCCACCTCATCTCCCTCATTTTTCCGAAGAAGACCGTGATCCACAAACACACAGGTCAGCTGCTCTCCCACTGCCTTTGACAGCAGCACTGCCGCAACGGAAGAATCCACGCCTCCGGACAATGCGCAGAGGACTTTCCCGCTTCCCACTTTTTTACGGATGGCCTTTACTGATTCCTCTACAAAAGAATCCATTCTCCAATCCCCGGCACAGCCGCAGATATCATGTACAAAATTCGCTAGTATTTTTGTGCCTTCCACCGTATGCAGCACTTCCGGATGGAACTGGACGGCATAAAGCTTCCGTCCGGGATCTTCCGCCGCCGCCACCGGGCAGTCTGCCGTGTGGGCGGTTACCCCAAAGCCAGGCGCCGCTTGGGAAATATAATCGAAATGGCTCATCCAGCAGACTGTCCTGGCAGATACGCCCGCGAAAAGCCGGGAGTCCGTATCTACAAAAACATCCGTTTTTCCATATTCCCGAACAGCGGCACGCTCCACCTTTCCTCCAAGAATGTGCTGCATCAGCTGCGCGCCATAGCACAACCCCAGAACCGGAATTCCCAGAGAAAACAGTTCCTCCGAATAAGTGGGAGAATCCGCCTCATAACAACTGTTTGGTCCACCTGTAAGAATAATGCCCTTAGGCTCCATTTCCCTGATTTTTTCAATACCGGTTTTATAAGAATAAATCTCACAATATACATTGCATTCCCGCACCCGGCGCGCCACCAGCTGATTGTACTGCCCGCCGAAATCCAGAACTATGACCGTTTCTCTTTTCAACTTGCATCCTCCTTAACTCTGTCTTTTGCACTTCTGTATTCTTACAGTATACTGGAGAAATCTACAAATGACAATGCTTTTTGCCAAAAGAAAAACCGAAAAAGAGCGGCAGCCTGACTGCTGCCTGCTTTTTTCGGCCTATTTCTCTGTTGGACAGGGTCTCTTTTCTCAAGCCCAACTGAAATATGATTTGCAAATGCCCTGTTATATCAGATCCGCTGCCTACAAGATTCCATGCTGGTGCAGATACTTTTCCCTCGTAGCAAGTCCGCCCCGGATATGCCGCTCCGATTTATTCACATCCAGCACTTGCCGGGCCTGTTTTGCCAGAACCGGATTGATCTGCTGAAGCCGATCTGTTACGTCCTTATGTACCGTACTCTTACTGATCCCAAACTGTTTCGCGGTCTGCCGCACCGTGGCGTTCTCTTCGATAATATAATTCGCAATCTCAATTGCCCTCTCCTCTATATAACTTTTCAAGGAAACCCCCTGCAATTACCGTGTTTTTACAGTGTATGCAAGGGAGCGGGCAGGTATGCAAGGTTGGGTGGGGTTAGGGCTGTCCTTCTTTATCCGGTTGCTTTGCAATGAGCAGCATCCTCAAAGAGCCAAAGATTCTATTGTCTGATCCATTAAATCATCTTATTCTCATAATCCTGTAACTCATGGAAAATGTTGTCAACAAAAACAATGTCATCAACAATTCGATATAATATAAAATATCGGTGGGAAAGAAAATTGATTCGTCGATACCCCAATTCTTTCAATCGTGGATTTTCACACAGCTTCAAACTACTGGCAGCAGCTCTCAAACGCTGTATTGTCGCTTCAAAATCATCCAGAAGATTGACTGCCGCCTGTTCACTTTTCTTCTCAGTGAGCAAATATTGGATATACTGATCCAGATCTGCTTCTGCATCCGCTGTTACTGCTACTTTATAATCCATATTTTTTCCTCATATCTGAAACTGTTTCCTCTGCAGATTTGTACTTCCCCTGTGTTGCGACATTCCTTGACCGTTCGAGCTTTTCCAATAATAATTCTTCCGACATGGGAGCATATGGATTTTTCTGCACTCGCTTTATTTCAAATGGAAACCCGTTGTTTGCAACAGCCTGCGTCAAAAACATTCTGATTGCGGAAGTTGTATCAGTACCAAGATCTTTAAATAAACGATCCGACTTTTTCTTTAATTCATCATCGACACGCACCTGAATTGTACTGGCCATATTTGCGCACCTCCTTTTTATTAAATTATAATATGATATCATTACTATTTCAATACATTTATAATAATCTTAGTAAATTTAAATGACAAGCCAAAAATCCACAGAATGAATCTCTACACTCTGCGGATATCATATTTCATATCATTTTTTAGGTCACCAAAAATACTATGTCAGCGATTATTCTAATTTATGACCCACACGAATACAACGTCTGTGCAATTTGGGGATCTCTTCGGATGAGCCGTTCCAGAGTATCTCGCTCTTAATTGTTATAAAATGCAAGCCCCGGTGTTCTCTGCTTATAACTTTAATTTTCCTCCGTCACATATCGAATAATATCTCCCGGTTCACATTCCAGCACAAAACAGATGCGGGCAAGAATATCCGCATCAATCTTTTCCACATGTCCGTGATACCACTTGTCAATGACCTCAAAGCGGGTGTTCACTGCGCGGGCAAGGGCGTTTCTGGTAATCTGCTTCTGATCCATATATTTTTTCAGGTCGATCTCAATGTATCCGTAATGATTTAAGGTGAACAATTCTTTTTCCATAAAGTTATTGCCTATGACCCAATCATATATGAAAGGGATCGGGTTTTCCTTTCTCATTAAACTGATGCGTATTGCTTTCTGTTTATATCCTATCTGAAAAGTAACGTCTTGACGAACCGCTTATATATAGTTACTATATAAATAGTTATTTATATGAAAGTGCACATATTGCCTACTTTATAACAGGGGATCAAACATCTCCCAAGTAAAGGAGGCTGATACCATGAAACGATATGGGTACATACGGGTTTCTGCAAAAGATCAGAATCCCGAACGGCAGTTGCTGGCACTGCAGGAATATGACATTTCTCCCAAAAACATTTTTCTGGATCGGATGTCAGGAAAGGATTTTGCACGACCCCAGTATCAAAAGCTAATGACAAAACTAAAATCGGGTGATGTCCTGGTTATCAAGAGTATTGACCGGCTTGGGCGAAATTATGGGGAAATATTGGAGCAATGGCGGATCATCACGAAAAAGAAAAGCGCCCAGATAGAGGTGATCGACATGCCGCTGCTGAATACCAACTCTGCTCATGGAGACTTGACGGGCGTGTTTATTTCAGACCTGGTGCTGCAGATACTGGCGTATGTAGCGGAGACGGAGCGCACTTTTATCAAGCAGCGCCAGGCAGAGGGAATCGCGGCGGCAAAGCTGAATGGCGTAAAATTCGGCTGCCCCAAGGCAGCACTTCCGGAGGGATTTGAAAAATATTTTGAGTTGTGGCAACAGCAGAAAATTACCGTGCGGGAAGGAGCCGCGGCATTAAAAATGAGCCCGACAACCTTTTATCGAAGGTGCTGCGAAAGAACGAAAAAGGAAAAAACTTGTTACAAATAGTAGACAATATGAAACACTTTCTGAAAGCATTTCTGACATTTGATTTTTCTGTTTTTCCCAATAAATACATTATAAAACACCTGTTTCAAAAAGTCTGCTTTTTGAAACGGAGGGGAATTTAATGAAAGAAGAAATGACAACAACCCCAAAAGATGATTTGAATGTGTTGCTGCAATTATATTTTTGCATACAAAACAAGTTGGAATTTCGGTTAAAGCGATCGGAAGAACCACCCACACTGTCAATTACGGTGTTAGCTATATTAGCTGGCACACAATTTTTTAGTGATTCTATTTGTTCAAGTAATAAATTATTAAATGGGAAACCAAATTATCTCGTATTGGCAATTATATATTTGTATCCAATCATTGTAAATATTTCAATGCAGAAGGCATCAGAGGAGCATAAGTTTATTGCAATATTAAGAGGATATTCCGCAAGTTTGGAAAAAAGAATAAACACACTAATAAACAAAGAAATATTTATTTATAATTCAGAATTGTATGATAAATACATTGAAAAGATAACATCAAAAAAGAAAAGTAGTGTCTGTATGGCTTCTCTGTCAACATATGTTGCCGGTCTTGCCCCGCTAGTGATTTGTATAGGACTGCTCATATACAATGTACTAATATATAAATATAGCCAAGTTACAATTATTATATTAATTATTATTGGCATTATATTATTTCCGGTATATTTTGCACTCATTATTACATCAAGTAAAAGTATTGCAAATACAACGGCAATAAAAAAAGAAGTTGAATGTATTTGTAACAATAAAAAGCAATAAATAGTTAGCGGGTGTTATTTATGGATTTATATATTCTCCTCGATTTTTTTAAGAAAAACCCACAATGGGGTATATTTGCCTTAAGCACATTCACAGTTTTTTTGAGCTATTTTCTTGCGATCAAGGAATTTTATGTAAAAAAGGCACGATATGATTTTTTTATAATTGATGATATGTTTCGCGCTCCTATGCGTAGCGGAGTTCATCCAGAATACTTGTTATTTAGCGGGGTAATAATGGGAATTGTTGCTTTTGTTGTATTTTCTGGATTATTTACCTTTATTATAAAATGGATAGCTAGTAGTTATCCCGTACTTAAAATTATATTTGCAACATTTCTTGTATTATTGTTTGGTGTATGTACTAATTTTTTAATTAGATATTTCTTTTTAAGACCGCAATTAAAGTTTGAACATTGTTGGACAAAAAAAGAGTTAATACAATATGTTTTTAAGTTATCTGTTGTAAAGGGAATAGAAGCATCAGGTGTTAGTTTGATTTTTTTATTGACAATTGTTTTTGTTAAAAATAATAAACTTGAACTGCTTGTACTTTCTGCTGTGTTATTTATTGCAGTGACTTTTACAATTGATTATATTTATGAGCAAAAATGCCTAGAACAATCTTGTAAGTTTTTTCAGATTTTAGTGTTAGATAGACAAACATATGCAATATTAGAAAATGATCATAACTATTTTTATACTGTAAAATGTGAATTACGCAACAATAAAAAAACAAACAGAAAGAATTATTATGATTCAATTTGCCTATATTTAAATAAAAAAAGGATTATTTCTATAACAGAAACGAATTATGAAAAAAAGTATTTTTATAAAATCTGTAGATTTATATAGGAAAAAATTTGAATTTTATACATAAAAATTAGAACGGTATTAATTATAAAATATTTTTATGATAATTAATACTAAACTAAGGAGAAAATATCATGCAGATGAAGAATGAGACAACAGGATATCCGTCAATTGATAAACCTTGGCTTAAGTACTTTAGTAAAGAGGCAATTACACAAGATTTTATAGAATGTAATATTTACGAACAAATATATATAAATAACAAAAATAAATTATCGGAGTTTGCAATAAATTACTTTGGAAGAAAAATTACATATTCAGAACTATTCCAAAATATTTTAAAGACTGAGAAAGCATTTTATTCAATTGGAGTAAAAAAAGAAGATATTGTAACTATAACAACCGTAACAACGCCAGAACTAATTTATTGCTTTTACGCTCTTAGTAAAATTGGTGCTATTGCCAATATAATTGATCCACGATGTCATGAAGATGATTTTATTGAACAAATTAAAGAAACCAAATCAAAAGTACTTGTCTGTATTGATGTATTTAATTCAAAGGCAATTAATATAGCAAAAAAAACTGATGTAGATAGTATTATTTCGATTTCTCCAGCGGATTCTTTAGGCGGTATAAAAAAATTTATATATAAAATAACAAATAATAAAAATAATCTAGGAATTAAAATAATTAATTGGAATTCATTTATCAGGAAAGGTAAAGAAAGTCAAGTACAAGATAATGTAGTGACCTCAGATATGGTCGCTTTGATAACACATACAAGCGGAACTACTGGAAAAGCCAAAGGTGTAATGCTTACTCATAAAAATATCAATGCAGTAGCTTTCCAGTATAAATTGGGAATGAAACACGGGCGGCAACAAAAATATTTGGCAATTATTCCACCTTTCATTGCATTTGGAATTTGTGTTGCAATTCATCTGCCGTTAAGCCTTGGAATGATATGTATTCCAATCCCTGAATTTAAAGTAGATAAATTTTATAATTATTTAAAAAAATATCAGCCTAATCATTTCACATGTACTCCTGCCAATTTAGAGTTTCTGATTAAGGAAACACGTCCTATTGATTTATCGTTTTTATGTGTTCCATCTGTGGGAGGGGATTATATTAGTGAAAAACTAGAAATGAAGATTAATTCTTTCTTATCAAAACATGGTTGTCATGTTGAATTAATTAAGGGTTATGGAATGACTGAAGTGAGTTCATCTGCTTGTACTACCATGGAAGGATATAACAAACCTGAAAGTGTAGGTTTTCCCTTAATTAAAATGACAATTTCAATTTTTGATCCTGGAACTGATAAAGAATTGAAATATGGTACTCAAGGTGAAATTTGTTTTACAGGACCAAACGTAATGAAAGGATATTATAACAATCAAATAGAAACTGAGAAAATAATAAAGCTTCATTCAGATGGTCAATATTGGATACATAGTGGTGACATTGGATATATGGATGAAGAAGGTTTTGTTTATGTAATTGATAGAATAAAACGTATTATAAATTTATCTAATGGTATAAAATTATTTCCTTCCAAAATTGAAAGAGTTATTATGAGATTAGCTCAGGTGTCCTCATGTGCGGTAATTAAACATATTATAAAGGAAAATATGATAACTGCTCAAGCATTTGTTGTTGTAAAAGATGCAATTACTGAAGAAAAAATATTGAGATATTGCGAAGAAAACCTGCCTCATGAAATATTACCTGATAGGATAAAAATTATTGACCAGTTACCTTTGACGGCAGTAGGAAAGGTGGATTATTCTTTTTTAGAAGAAAAATATGCTAAATGATATATATCCAATATCTTTTGATTAGAAACCATAATTTTTTGCTGACGACGGATAACTTGTTCCGTTAAATGATGAACAACAATATTTATTTGATCGTTGGGTTTCTTCAATAAAAAGTAAAAAACAATTATCTATAATTTGATTAAGGAAATGCAATATAATTGCTTGTAGTTTTGTCAAACATTTGTTACACTGACCTCAGATAATCCATCAGTACCTGTCTGGGAGTATGCCAGCCTAAAGGACACATAGGGAAACGGTTGTAGTCCCTCTGGTTGTAAAACTTCAACTGCCGGCTGAAATCCTCAAAGGAATAAAACCTGTGGATGGCATAGAACCTCTCGTTATCCTTCCGATGGCTGCGTTCTACTTTCCCATTATGCCTTGGCGTAAAAGGATGAATCAGCTTGTGCCGGATCCCCAGCTGTTGAAGCCGAACCTGAAAGATGGTTGGCTTATCAGAACCGCCATTAGGAGAGAAGCGTTTCGTAAACTCCTGTCCGTTGTCAGTCTGCACGCACTCTATGGGGCATGGGAAGGCTTTTACCAGGAGGAGTAGGAACTGTGCTCCTCAAAAGCCTCTGCAAAGCGCCAGCGAGAGTATTCGTCAATGGCAGTGACTGGTAGAACTTCTTTCCTTTGTCCTCGTTCACAAGGCAGACAGAAGGGACAAATTTGACGTCGATTTGAATGCGCTAACCGGGGGGATCCATCTGCTCATAAGGTTTAGGGACATACTTGGGGTTAGCCGGTTTGACAGCGGTAAGGCCTTGTTTTTTCAGGAAACGGTAAAGACCCGGAATAGAACGCTTATAACCGCGCTGCATAAGTTTGACCCAGAAGACGACGAAACCGGCGTCAGGATTACGCCTGCGCATATCGGAGATGTGCTTGATCTCATCAGGGGTATGCTGGTTGAGATGATGATGGGGCTTTCTGGATCTGTCCCTGAGGGATTCGATGGAGCCGTCGAAGCGGTTTTTCCAGCGGTAGATAAGTCTTATATCGTCTGGCGGCGTTGGAGACACCATATTTATCAGCGTAACGGATTAGGGATAGACGAAAGCGCATGTCTTGTGTTATACTAGCCACAGCAGAGACCTCCTTTGGTTGGATTTGGTTGTAGTGACTAAAATATAACACAAAAGCAGGATCTCTGCTTTTTAAATATTCAGTTGTAACACATGTATTGTAATCCTACAGTACACGCCAATGAACACCATGTTTTTTTATTGAAATTTCCAAAAAAACAGTAGTACAATAATTACATTATCAAAATCAGAAGGGTCATAATGGGGAAGCCTCCAACGAATAGATCATTGCAAGCTCACAGGTTTACAAAAGCGAAGCTTCCTGCAAGGCAGGCATTGAAAGCGTTGGAAACAACGCTCCTGTGGCCGCTGTGGAAAATCAGACCGTGGACGGATATGCTGTTCAGAAACATCCGAAATTTGAGATTTACACCGACAAAGCCGGTGAGTTCCGTTTTCATTTGAAAGCAGGAAACGGCCAGATCATCGCAGTAAGCGAAGGCTATAAAGCCCTTTCCAGCTGCCAGAACGGCATTGATTCCGTAAAGAAAAACGCACCGGCCGCTGCCGTTGTAAAAGAGTGATCCGGTAGGGATCTGTCTGAAAAAATGATAAAACCCTCCAGACGGGTGTCACATAAGACAGCACCGTTTGGAGGGTTTGTATTTCCTGCCAAAGTTTTTTTGCTTCAGGCGGCTTTTCGTCCCTGCCATGTATCCCCAGGATCTTACTGCTCTTCTCCCGCCTGGCGGGCCTGATTTTCTTTCTCCGCTTCTGCTCTCCTTTCCTCCGGAACCTCCATGTTTGCCACCTGATAGGTGACTTTCAATTGTCTTCCCTGACACAGTTTGGAATATTTTTTCAAAATACGGCCCATGACAGGTTTGATGTTTTCCTCGCCGATATAGGCAAAGATCACCAGGAACTGTACGCCGCTGTATCTGGAACAGATATCCGTGTTGCGGATCGCCGAGCGAATTGCCTGTTCCATGCAGTTCATTGCCTGCTCCTGTTCGTCTACTGTGACTTCTTCCTGAGTTTCCAGGGTGATCAGCGCAAGGTGGAACTTATACTCAAACCGTTTGCCAAGATTGCACACATATTCATACAGCCTGGTAAACATCCGGTACTCCACGTCCAGCGCGCCCTGATAGTTTCCGCTGTTTTGCAGGCTTTGGATCAGACGGGCCATATCAATGTCGGACGTCTGCCCGATCTGTTCATCCTTTTTCTGGTAAAAGGAATATCCCGCTTTCCCGTTCTGCTTGATGTGATAAAGCGCCTTATCCGCGTTTGTCAGCGCCTGGGCGTAATTTTCCCCTTTTTCACAGAGATAGATCCCCGCGGAAATGGACGCTGCTTTTATGGAAGCGTCTCCGGCTTTCTTATTTTCAAATGTACGGATCAGGCCCTGGATCACTTCCTCCGCCTTTTCCCGATCCGCGCCGGGCAGATACATCAGGAATTCGTCTCCGCCCAGGCGGCAGACAATTGCCTGCTTCTCATATCGCCTCAGCACTTCTCCTACTTCTTTCAGCAGGTGATCCCCTGCCAGATGGCCCAGCGTGTCGTTGATTTTTTTCAGGTTATCCACATCAAGGAAGCACAGACATCCCTCCTGTTTGCGAATCGACTGGCTGATGGCGGTTTCTCCCTCATAACGCAGCATCAGCCCCGTAAGGACATCTCTCTCCCGGGCGTCTTTCTGCGCCATGGTGGTCATGACTCTCTGCAGGACCAGTCCGGTTCCATCCATATCCGCCTGCCTGTCTTCTATTTCTTTTATCTCCAGCTTTCTTTCGTCCAAAAGCCGGACAAACACATCGGTCATATCGGGATCAAACTGCGTTCCTCTTCCTTTGACAAGCTCTTCCCTGATCTTTTCCCTGGGGAGGCGGTCCCGGTATACGCGCTTGGAATTCATTGCGTCATAGGCGTCTGCCAGGCAGATGATACGGGCGATTTCCGGGATGTCTGTTCCGCTAAGATGGTCCGGATATCCCTTTCCGTCATATCGCTCATGATGATATCTGGCGCCCTCCTGCACGCCCGGCTTGTTCAAAATGGAATCCGGTATGCTGATCTTCCCGATATCGTGAAGCAGCGCGGCATGGCGCAGATTATTCATCGCCTCCTGGGAATAGCCCAGTTCCCTTGCAAGAGTCACCGCGTACTCTGCCACATGGAAAGAATGCTCTTTTGTATACTCGTCTTTCGCGTCGATGGTATCCGCCAGCGTGCGCACGATCTGCAAAGACATTTTCTCCACTTTTTCACGCCGCTCTTCCGCTTTTTTCGTCTGCAACGCCACTTCCCGTTCCAGCTGTTCTTCATAATAATAACTGTCGGTAATATCTTTCAATAAATACAGATAAATCTGCCGCCCCTTTTTGGGCTGCATATGCTGGTAATACTGATTCAATATAATCAGCCCTTCGTTCAGCGCGTTCATGGCGTGCCTTTTTGCCTCTTCCACCGTATCCAGGAAATCGTACCGCTTGATTCCCAGAATCAGCATCCAGGAGCCTATGGCGTAGGCAACGGCAGTGGTATCGTAGCCTCCTGTGCAACCGGAAACCACAAGCGCCAGGCCAATGACTGAGATCACCAGCACCAGCAGGATTCCGATGATCTGTCTTTTTCTGTCTTCTTTGTTCTCTTTTCGGTATTCCCGGAACAAAATAAACGCTGCCACAAAAAAGTAGGCGACGGCAAACAGCATAAAGATAAAATAAAAGAGTCCATGGCCCGATTCCAGATGGGGAAAGGGCGCGTCGCCCAGATACGTCACGTCTGTATAAAAAAGGGAATGATGGTCGCAGGAAAGCACCAGCGCCCAAATTCCGGCATGGAATACTGCCAGCGCCATATTGATCCAGACGGGGATTTTGACTGAGCAGTAATTCAGGGCAAACAGTAAGATCAAAAACGGAATAAAGGTTTTCCCCAGATAACTGATCTTTACTCCGATCATAGCGGCGTCGCGGGAGGTAGAAAGGATTTCAAGAAAATAATACATCTTTTGTTTCTCCCAGCAAATCATGTTTTCCTAAGATTATAATCGGTGATCCCCGCTATTACAATACATTGATCATAGCTTTTTTACAGGCAGCGCGGGAAAAGAGCAGTCCCAATAGGGCGCGCCCACCAGAATTTCCTCTGCCTCCGCGAATTCTATGGCATAACGGTATTTTTCCGGCGCAAAGCTGCCGGCGGCAATGTCCCGGTCCCTTTGCCGCAGCCGCTCCCTGTTCAGAGGAACCAAAGGCTCCTGATTCAGCTCCCGTTTCCTGATCTCAGTTTCCTTACCGGCCCAGTACCCGTCCATATAAGCCCGGCAAAGGGTTCTGGTCCTGGAATCTTCCCGGACGCAGGCATCTATAAACAACTCTTTCATTCTCTCACCTCATGTCTTCCGTTAAAAAGGCAGGCCGGTCGGTTTTTAATTTCTACCGATCGGCCCGCGTTTTTCTTTTTTTACACGATTTCTATCCCAGGCGCTTTGCGCAAAAAAGGCATACGCGCCTGTCACTTTTCATAAAGGAATTTCTCCGGAAGCGTCACTTTGAAGCCCTCCGCCACCTGACGCAGATTGTCCGCGGTAATGGTCTGGAGCTTGTCGGGACGAACCGCAAGCACTTTCATAAGAATCTCCGCCGACTTTTCTACCGTGTGCATCAAACCAAAGGTCAGATCAAAGTCCGCACCGGAGCAGAACATGCCGTGATGAGCCCAGATGGCCACATCATAGCTTTCCATCAGCTTGCTGGTGGCAACGGCGATCTCCCTGCCGCCCGGAACCATCCAGGGCACCACGCCCACGCCGTCCGGAAAGACTACGGGACATTCCGTGGCAGACTCCCAAAGCTCTCTTGTAAAGATCCGGTCGTCCAAAGGCAGTACAAAGGTCAGGGCAATCACATTGGTGGTGTGGGCATGATAGATCACGCGGTGCTTTCCACCTGTCACCCGGCGCTTTACCTCATGATTCATCAGGTGGGCGGGCAGCTCGCTGGTAGGCCGTCCCCCTTCCACAAGACCCCAGCGGATCCGGTAGTTTTCACCCTTTTCATCCAGCTGGATGATGGCGATACAGGCCTCCGGGTCTACAATGATATTCCGGAAATATTTTCCGCTGCCGGTTACAAGGAAATACTCTCCCCCAAGACCGGGCACTGATGTTCCAATGGGATACCACTCCCCATGATCGTTGAGACGGGGTTCAATGGCCGCCACCTCACCTGTGTGCAGACGGTATGACAGATTGCCTCCGTTTCGCTCATGCCAGCCCTGCTGGAACCCGTCGTCCGCCATTTTGATAAAGCCCCTTACAAATTTCGTATCCAGTATTTTCATACGCTCCTCCTCTCCAAAAAATCGGCTGCCGTCCGGCAGCTCATAAAATCTGTTGTCTCTGCCATCTATCATATCATATTTGTAATTGATTTCCTACAGGTTTTTCCAATTTTGTTATGCGCTTTTGAGGATTGTGCCAGCGGGCTGCTCCCGGTTTTTCCCGGAATTTTTATAGATCCTGTTGACATTTCTTTTCAAATAGTGTAAATTTACACTAAAAGAGAGGAGGGGGTACTCTTTCATGAACCATATATTTCTTACCGCAAACCTGATTTTCCCCATGTGGGGGCTGTTTCTTTTTCCTTCGGTTTTTATAATATGGCTCCTGCTTGGCAATTTTATCATCGACAGTGCCGTGCTGCTCATCACCATGGCAGTTTTCAAATATGACGGCAAATGGAAGCTCTGGCGTTCCAATATTATTCTGATCTGGATCTTCGGCTTTTTGTCAGACCTGATCGGGGCTCTTGTGAATCTGGCAGTCTGCGCCCTTTTCAGTTCTTTCACCAGTTTGGATTTTGACGCCTTTCTAAAGACGCCCACAGCCCAGATCTTTGCCCTGCCGGGCATCATTGCTGCCGGAACCGCCATTTATCTTTTCAATTATTCGGTTACTTTTCGGAAATCGTCACTTGACCGCGGGCAAATCCACAGGCTTGCGTTCTGGCTGGCGGTAATCACAGCGCCCTACACCATGCTCCTCCCTACGGTGTGACCGCTATGACCCGCGCGGACTTTGTGGCCGATGTGGACGGCCTGTTAAAACTGGTACGAACTGAATACAATTTTACCCAGGAAAAAATGGCGCTTCTTGTGGGCATTTCCAAAAAAACCCTGGTGGAAATCGAAAAAGGCCGGTCCTCCCTGGGGTGGACCGGCGCAGTAACTGTATGTACGTTATTTTCAGACAGCCGGGTGCTGCAAAGCACCTTTGGCGGTGAGCTTTCCGACATGCTGAAAGCCCTTGCCTTTCAGGGGCTTCCAACCGCGCCCCGCCCCACTATGGGTGGTCGGGTGTGGTGGCAGGAGATCCGCGGCGAGAATGGGTGGCGCATTCAGCAAAATCTGGTCTCCCAGCACTACCGCATCCTGGACAGGAACGACAACCGGCTATTCTCCTCTTTCGACCTGCGGGAGATCGAGGAATTCTGGAACCTGTACTGCAGGAAAGAAACACCGGACAACTGACGCAAAATAATATCAGGAATCAGAAAGTCTCATGACACCGCCTTAAACGCTTCCTCCAGATCCTCAATGATATCGTCGATGTTTTCCGTTCCAATAGAAAGGCGGATGGTGTTGGGCTTAATGCCGGAACCAAGCAGCTCTTCTTCTGTCATCTGGGAATGGGTGGTGGATGCGGGATGGATCACCAGCGATTTCACATCCGCCACATTGGCAAGAAGCGAAAACAGCTCCAGCTGATCAATAAAGTCCTTTGCCTTCTGAGCATCGCCTTTGATCTCAAAAGTAAAGATGGAACCGCCGCCATTGGGGAAATACTTTCCATAAAGCGCCTGCTGCCTGGGATCATCGGTAACAGAAGGATGATGCACCGCTTCTACCTGCGGGTGATTGTGCAGATACTGAACCACCTGCAGCGCATTGGTCACATGACGTTCCACCCTCAGTGACAGAGTCTCCAGCCCCTGCAGGAAGAAAAACGCGTGGAAAGGGGAAAGGGTGGCGCCGGTATCCCGCAGCAAAATAGCGCGGATTTTGGTGACAAACGCCGCCGGTCCTACAGCCTTTGTAAAGCTGATGCCGTGATAGCTGGGATTGGGCTCTGTGAGAGAAGCGAATTTGCCGGACGCCTCCCAGTCAAACTTGCCGCTGTCTACGATCACGCCTCCGATAGTAGTTCCGTGGCCGCCGATAAATTTGGTGGCGGAATGTACCACAATGTCCGCGCCGTACTCAATGGGCCTTACCAGATAGGGGGTGGCAAACGTATTGTCTACGATCAGGGGGATCCTGTGCTCATGGGCGATTTTCGCGATGCCGGCAATGTCCACCACGTCAGAGTTGGGATTGCCCAAAGTCTCAATGAACAGCAGCTTGGTATTTTCCCGGATAGCCTGTCTGACTTCCTCTTCATTGAAAATGTCCACAAAGGTAGTGGAAATGCCGTACTGAGGCAGCGTATGCTCAAACAGATTATAGGAACCGCCGTAAATGTTTTTTGCGGAGACGATATGATCCCCTGCCTGAGCAATGTTTTCCACCGCATAGGTAATGGCCGCCGCGCCGGAAGCCACTGCCAGAGCCGCCACTCCGCCCTCCAGAGCCGCGATCCGCTGCTCAAATACATCCTGGGTCGGATTGGTCAGCCTGCCGTAAATATTTCCCGCGTCCGTCAGGCCAAATCTGGCCGCCGCGTGATCGCTGTTGTGGAACACATAAGAAGAAGTCTGATAGATGGGAACCGCCCGCGCGTCTGTGACCGGATCCGGCTTCTCCTGTCCCGCGTGAAGCTGCAGCGTCTCAAATTTCAATTCTCTTTTATCTCTTGTTTTCTTTGCCATAGTATGCTCTCCTTTTATTTCCTATTATTTCTATAGGTTTTATGTGCATACTATCATACTCTATTTGGAAAGTCAACACCTTTTTCAATTTTTTTGAATTGATTTTCTCTGAGCCTTATGCGGTCAGATACGCTTTCATAGTGCGCAGCGCCCCTTTCTCCAGACGGCTTACCTGAGCCTGACTGATGCCAATTTCCTCCGCCACCTCCATCTGGGTCTTTCCCTCAAAAAACCGCAGCCGGATGATGTAGTTTTCCCGCTCGTTCAGCCGTTTCATGGCTTCGGTGAGAGACATATGCTCCACCCAGTTTTCTTCTTTGTTTTTCTTGTCGCTGATCTGATCCATGACATACAGGGTGTCTCCGCCCTCAGAATACACCGGATCATACAGGCTCACAGGGCTTTGGATGGCGTCCAGGGCAAACACGATGTCCTCCTTGGAAATGCCGATCTCCTGTGAGATTTCCTGAACCGTAGGCTCCTTTAAATTTTTCTTGGTCAGCGTTTCCTTTGCGTAGATCGCCTTATATGCCGTATCCCGCAAAGAACGGCTTACCCGTATGCTGTTGTTGTCCCGCAAAAACCGGCGGATCTCCCCAATGATCATGGGTACCGCGTAAGTAGAAAATTTTACATTCATGGAAGCGTCAAAATTGTCAATTGCCTTGATGAGCCCGATACAGCCGATCTGGAACAGGTCGTCCGCGTTTTCATTGCTGTTTGGAAACCGTTTGATGACGCTTAGTACCAGCCGGAGATTTCCTTTGATGTACTGCTCTCTTGCTTCCATATCCCCTTCTTTGATTTTTTCAAACAGTGCTTCCTTTTCTTCATTTTTCAATAGAGGAAGCTTGGATGTATTCACGCCGCAGATCTCAACTTTGTAAAGTGCCATAAAAGAATCCTCCTAATGTGATTTATTAGGAGGATTCTCACATCCGGTTTTGAATATTCAGTTTCCGGAAAAATATAAAAAATATTGGCCCTTGACAAAGAATTTGTCTTTAATACTGAAATGAATTGCGGTGGAAATTGCTGCCGCAGTTTATGATTTGCTTTAATGATTTCAGTTCCTCATATGTCAGGTTGTACCAGTGTCCTCTGGTAGGCTGGCCGTCGATATTTTTGGTCACCAGGAAAAACATGCTCTGTTCCGGATCCAGTTCCGTTTCCTTATGAGAGGAAAGCAAACGCTCCAGCTCCTGCAGATCCCCGTTGTCCAGCGTATTTCCGGAATAGCCGGAATCGTAATAGAGATCCCCTTCTCCCCAGTCATACTGCCCGGCCTTCAGGCAGTCTTTCGGATTTTTTTGATCCGGCAGATATAGAATGTAAGACAGGGACGCTGATTCAGCGGGGGATTTGGTCTGAATATAATTGACGAACCAGTCCAGGTCAAAATCCTTTCGCCGCTCATTTCCCATATCCGCCAGTTTTTTCAGGGTTTTCGGCATGGAAACGGTAATCGGAAAATCAAAAGTTCCGTCATCGCTGCTTATTTCCAGGAAATCTACCACCCCATAGGTATTAAAAGCCGATCCCAGATAAAAGCTCAGCGGCGGCTCCTTTTCTTCCACTTCCTGACACAACGTTTCATAAAGCTTTGCAAGTTCCACTTCAGAAAAATCATACCCGCAGGCGCCGCAGTGAAAACTGGTGATCCCATGTCCATAATCTATTCCGTATTTTTCCTGATTTTCCTTTTTGTATTCCGGCATTTTGATGGAATCTCCTGCTGAAATGGTATCTGCCTTTTTCACCAGCAATTCCCGAACCGTACTGCACTCTTCCTGGGTAAGTCCCACATACCGCGTCTGGGTTTCCGTGTCTGTTTTGATTTTGATCAGAGGCGAGCCGTATGCGGTTTCGTAGAATCCCCCAATCATTTCTTCATATTGCTGTTTGTTTCGCTTGAACAGCGCCATCTGCTGAGGCAGCTCCTTGCCTATGACGGAAGTAACCTCTTTATCGTCCAGTTCAATCTCTCTGATTGCTTGTGCCGCTTCCGGCAGCGCGTTCTCCATATCAGTGACCATACCTTGCACCGAGACGCTCTGTATCTTATCCGCGGCGGGAACATGGTCGATCACCGCTTTTCCCGACAGGAAAAAAGGCAGAAACACCACGATATTCAAAGCCGCCAGAATGGGAAGCTGCACCAGGCATTTTACTGCGCTTTTCAGCTGCTTTGTACAGATCAGTTCATATACGAAGCAGACCGCCACGCCCAGCACAAACCAGAACAAAATGCCTGCCAGCTGGCCTTCCGGCTTCTCCGTGTGAAGCAGATAGTCCGCCAGCTTCACCGTACCCACCAGCGTGCACACAAGGGCCACTGCCATCCGCAGCGTGCTGTGAAATCCCTTGTAGGCAACTGCCTGCTCGGCCGCTTCGCTTTTTCTGCGGCAGAACAGCACGCCTCCTGCCGCCAGATACAGAATGCCCAAAATACTGCTGTACACCACGGGCACCGCGAAACCGGTATAAAGCTCCGCCCCGCTCATGTAAAGATCTACAACCAGAGAGAACGTAAAAACAGATCCTCCCAAAGAAGAGAAATACAGCTGATAAGCCGGATTGATCAGACTATAGATCCCTTTTCCCACCGGAATCACCGACAGCATGTCATAGTAGCTGCTGACCAGAATGCTGAGGATCACCCGGGGCACAAGCATGATTACCAGAAAGGCGATCACGTTGGTAAAGGTTCTTCCCGTCATGGACATTGCCAGAGCCATGCCGCCCATAACAAGGACGGTACCTGCCAGTCTGAGCAGGATCGACTGCCATATCAGGTCAGAATTCCCCGAGGCCCTCCCTGCCAGAACCGTAATCGCCATACCCTGTTCCGAATTGAGTCCGCTTGCAAAAAGCGCGGCGGAGGCAAGGCTGACCGCCTGATACACCACAATGACCAGACAGGCCCACGCAAACACGGCGCTTAAATAGGACAGATACACGGTGATCCTTTTCTGGGGACACCCGTGATAAAAATCGCTGCCTCTCCGTTTATTGAGAAACCCAAAGAGTGTGATCATCATCACCGGTACCATCAGGATATAGATCAGATTGCCCAGATTAACCAGCACCTCAAGACCTGTTATCTGCATGATCAGCGCAAATGCCACAGCAATGATCAGGCCCGCGATGCCAATCCATTTCAACTGTTTGAAGCCGTCGGCAAACAATCCTCTATTCCACAGTTTCGTTTTGGTTTTCATTTTGCACCGCCTCCTTTTCCGCCGGTTCCGGGTCAAATACATAGCCAAGCGCGTCCAGCTCATAGGTAAAGACTTCCTCCAGAGAAAGGGGAAGCACTTCCAGAATAGCCGGATGAAGCTCCTTTAAATACGCCACGGTCTCTTCTTTTTCTCCCCGCACGATCAGGCTGCTGACTTTTCCCTGCTTTGTACATTTCAGCAGCGCCAGCTGATCGAACAGCTTCTGATCGTAATTGTAATCAAATGCCACCTGAATCTTAAACAGCGACGTCTGCAGATCCGTGATGTCGCTTTCAAAGATCAGCCCGCCCTTGTAAAGCATGGCAAGCTGATCGCAGAAACCCTCCAGCTCCCGCAGGGAATGTGAAGACAAAAGCACCGCCATTTTGTGCTCCTCCACTTCCCGGCAGACTACGGATTTTACCAGATTCCGCATGATGGGATCCAGCCCGTCAAAGGTTTCGTCCAGCAGCAGATATCCGGGTCTGCAGGCAAGGGCAAGGATAATGGCCGCCTGCCGTTTCATTCCCTTGGAAAAAGACTGGACGGACACTTTCATATTCAGCTGAAAGGTCTCCGCCAGAGACTGAAAATACCCATTGTCAAATGACGGATACAATGCCGCGTACAGCTTTGCCATTCTTTTCAGAGAAGCCCCATGCAGAAAAAACAGCTCATCCGGAACAAATACCAGCTGATCCTTGGCTGCTGCATGTTCGTACACCGGAACCCCGTCAATCTCCACGGTGCCCTCATTTTGCCGGTAAACTCCCGCCAGAATCCGGAGCAGTGTGGATTTCCCGGCGCCGTTTGCCCCTACCAGACCATAGATCTTTCCTTTTTCCATGGAAAAACTGACCTGATCCAGAGCTTTCACTTTTCCAAAACATTTTGTCACACCCGCCGCTGTGATCATACCTTTTTTTCCCCCTTTTCTTTTTCATATACCTGATCGATCAACGCGTACAACTCTTCTTTTTTGATCCCGCTCATGGAAAGCTGCCGCAGCTGCTCCTCCAGCGCCGCCAGTTCGCCCCGTTTCTGCTGCTGCAAAATGCCGCGGGCGTTGGCCGTGATAAAACAGCCCTTTCCGGGAGCCGAATAAATCAGGCCCTGTCTGTCCAGCTCCTTAAAAGCTTTTTGTACGGTATTTGGATTCAATGACAGAGACGCCGACAGCTGGCGAACCGTGGGGATCTGATCTCCGGCGGTCAAAATGCCCGACAGAATGAATTTTTTCGTCTGCTCCACGATCTGCTCATAGACCGGCACCCTGGACATTACATCAACCTGATACATAAGCTCCTCCTTTCTTTTGAGATTCGGTTTGTCAGTGCACTACTTGTATTACTTTGAATAGTACACCTGTTACGCTCATTATAGGGGAAACCATTCCGGCTGTCAAGAATTTTTCTGAAAAACAAAAAAATAAGAACGACCGTTACATCTCTTTCGACATAACGGCCGTTCTACTCAGCTTCCATATTCAATTTTCCCACACACTTTCTGCTAATTTGTTAGCCTTTATTTTTTTCATTCCCCGTTTTGAGTTTTTATTCAACTCTTTAGAATGTTACGATCATCTATATAAATGTCATGATCAAAAGCGATTTCGGACTTTTTTCCTTTTTGTGTTGTGTTGTATTTTTTCATTGAAAGGAAATAACGGATTATTGGAGTGTTTTGCTTTTCATCATGTGTGGTAACTTGTTCAATATAAGTATCAGCCTGTAATTCACCTGCTCATCTTTTTCCTGGCTGCATGCCTTTTGAATTTTCTTTTCATCTCATGTGGAACAGGTCTTCTATATGGGGAATGCGCTGATCTTACCACTCTTATATTGACGGATTTTTGTTACGTTCCCATTGGTGTGTCCTCCTTGTGTTTACCCCTGTTGTTTTTTGTTGTATTCATCATAGCAAAGGATTTTTGATTTGTCAATACTTTTTTTGAAAAAATTTTATATTTTTTCATTTTTATTTTCTATTTTTGTTTTAATCTGATTATTTGTTTAAATATTATATAATATTCAAATAATTAAAACGATTGCAGAAGTTTTGACGATTCCATCATTGGAACCGCAGGATTTCCTTTTTCAGCCGTTTCATGATCTTTTTCTCCAGCCTGGAAATATAGGACTGGGAGATCCCCAGAAGATCCGCCACTTCCTTTTGGGTCATTTCCCGCTCTTCCGCGTTTCCAATGCCAAAACGCAGCTGCACAATGGTCTTTTCCCGGGAGGTCAGCTTGTCAATGGCCTTTTCCAGCAGATGCCGCTCCACCTCGTCCTCTACGTTCCGGTAGATCACGTCCTCGTCTGTGCCAAGGATATCCGACAGCAGCAGTTCATTGCCGTCCCAGTCCACATTCAGAGGCTCGTCAATGGAAACTTCCATTTTGGTCTTGGCCGTCCGCCGCAGATACATCAGGATCTCATTTTCAATACACCTGGAGGCATAGGTCGCCAGCTTGATCTTTTTCTGAGGATCAAAGGTGTTGATGGATTTGATCAGCCCGATGGTGCCGATGGAGATCAGATCTTCCACCCCCACACCGGTGTTGTCAAATTTTTTTGCTATGTACACCACCAGCCGCAGATTATGCTCGATCAGCACGCTGCGGGCTTCCTCTCCCAGATCCGTTTCCAGCTCCGCCACCATTTCCGCTTCCCGTTCAGGGTCAAGCGGCGGCGGCAAAATCTCTGCTCCTCCGATATAATGAATGTCTCCCTGCAGCGTCATCATCATATTCTGCAGAGAAGGCAGTACATGAATGGACAATCTATTGGCTAACGATGCTTTCATATGCAAACCTCCAAATTTCATGGGATAATAGCTTCCTCCAACAGCTTCGGGTTCAGGATAATCTCATAAGCGCCTGTGGAAGACAGCGGGCCGGGGCTCAGTCCCAGCAGGCCTTTGCGTATCACCGCCTCCCTATTTTCCCCCTGAATACAAAAATAAGGTACGGTCAGCACCGGCATCAGACCGCCCGGGCATCCTACGCTGTGGTATGGGATCAGTTTCCAGACTTCCGCCCCATCCTCCGGGATCTGATGGCTGGATCTGATCTGATCATACTGTTCCCTGATTTGCGGGCTCATGTTCTGCAAAACCCTGTCCGCCCATACAACCGACACCGGCGTTTTTGTAAAGGGCGCCTGAAGCAGGTTGCCGGTATCTAAAAGACCTTTCAGGTGCAAAGTTCCGGTTTCCGCCGGAATATGTACGGTACAAAGATTCTTCGCGCGAAATTTCAGCCTTTCATATAAATACCGACCTGCCGTCAGGAGCAGAAAACACGCCGCCACCGCGGCAAAATAAGAGCCGGGCCTTAACTGTTGCTGCAGCCAGTCCAGCATACCCCCAAGCAAAAAAGCCATTCCGTATATGGCCAGGATCTGCAGGATCCGCCCCCGGAGGCTCTTTGGACGAAACGCGACCTCTCCCATAAGCACACACAGCAGGATCCCCGCGCACAGACTTCCAAAGCCCCGGGAAAGAAAAGAAAATCCCTCCGTCATTCCCAGAACCGTCAGCACACAGCCCCCAAACGCCCCTGCCAGGGCTCCGCCAAACAGTCTTTTCCAGCTGGTAAATCTGCCTCTCAGCAAAGTCTGCCGGACCGTCAGGAGCACTATGGCGTCCATCATGAAATTCAGGGCAAACAATACATCAATATACATACCGGCTCCGTTACAGACGTCTATGTTTGAACTGTTTCAATTATACCCAAAGCGCCCTATAAAATTTGTCAAACCATGGATGATTTTTGAAAAGTTTCTTCGCAATTTTCTTGGGAATCCGACACCCTGTCACGGGATCCGGACATAAAAAAACTGCCTCAAAACAACCGGTGAAAAAGTTGTTTTGAGGCAGCCGTTCACATTTGGAGCAGATATTCTGATCAGATGCGCTTACGCGATGGGTTCAAAATCCGCGGCGCCATGCTTGCACAGAGGGCAGACAAAATCCTCCGGCAGCTCGTCTCCTTCATAAATGTACCCGCATACCTTGCATACATAGCCTTTTTTGCCTTTCGTCTCAGGCTTTGGCTTTACATGGTTCTGATAATAGGTGTAGGTCATGGTCTCCAGGGAGGAGAATACCCGGGCCTCGGTAACGCTGCAGATAAACATGCCGTGAGAGCCCAGATCCAAATACTGCTCTACTTTCAGAGACATAAATGAATTGATGTAACGGGATAAAAATACCAGTCCGTTGTCAGAGCGGAGCAGATCCTCTCCCGCAAACTTGTCCGCTGTCCTGCCGCTTTGGAAGCCAAACCGCTTGAACACATCAAAAGGCGCGTCCACGGACAGACAGTTCAGATTCATGATGCCCGTCTGACGGATCACATGATGAGAGTAATTCTGCTTGTTGATGGTGACCGCCACCCGGTTTGGCGTGCTGGTCACCTGGGCAACGGCGTTGACAATGAGACCGTTGTCCTTCTTCCCGTCATTGGAGGTTACCACATAAAGGCCGTATCCGATATTAAACAGGGCTTTCATATTGCTCTTGTCCGCCGTATCGTCCTTCTGGGCCATGTAGTCCTGGCAGAGCTCCTGTGCCAGCGCCTCCACCTGAGCGGTGCTTTCCTCGTCCAGCGCGGATCGGATATGCACCACTGTATCCGCATAGGTAAGCTTTTTGCAGCCGGACAGCATCTCTTTCATTGTCTTTGCCGCCAAAGGCGCCCAGGATCCGTTTTCTATAAAGGCCACCGTGCGGTTCTGGAAATTGCGCTCCGTCAGGTGATGAATGAATTCCCGCATAAAGGGAAAGATTCCCGCGTTGTATGTGGTGGTGGCCAGAACTACCTTGCCATATCGGAAAGCGTCTTCCACCGCCTCTGCCATATCGTCTCTTGCCAGATCTGTCACTGCCACCTTGGGACAGCCCTTTTGCCGCAGCTTGTCCGCAAGCAGCTCCACTGCCTTTTTCGTGTGGCCGTAAACCGAAGTATAGGCGATAAGGATGCCTTCTGTTTCCACGCCGTAGGAAGACCAGGTATTGTACAGATCCAGATAGTATCCCAGGTTTTCCGTCAGAATGGGGCCGTGAAGAGGACAAATGATCTGAATGTCCAGGCCCGCCGCCTTTTTCAGCAGGTTCTGCACCTGAGGGCCGTACTTGCCTACAATGCCCACATAATACCGCCGCGCCTCGCAGGCCCAGTCCTCCTCCACGTCAAGGGCACCGAATTTGCCGAAGCCGTCCGCGGAAAACAGCACCTTGTCAAGGCTGTCATAGGTTACGATCACCTCGGGCCAGTGCACCATAGGCGCCGTTACAAAAGTAAGAGTATGTTTTCCCAAGGAAAGGGTTTCTCCCTCTCCTACCACGATCCGTCTGTCTTCATATTCCGTGCCGAAAAACTGTTTCATCATGGCAAATGCCTTCTGGCTGGACACGATGGTGGTGTTGCCGTAAAGATTCATGAAATTGGCAATGTTGGCGGAGTGATCCGGCTCCATATGCTGGATCACCAGATAATCCGGCTGCCGGCTTCCCAGCACGTTCTGGATATTGTCCAGCCACTCATGGGTAAAGTGAACGTCCACCGTATCCATGATCGCCGTCTTTTCATCCATGATTACATAGGAATTGTACGCCATGCCGTTTTCCACCACATACTGACCTTCAAACAGATCCACCTGGTGGTCGTTTACGCCGATGTAAAAAATGTCCTTTGTAATGTTCATACTGATTCTCCTTTATGATTGATTTTTATTGGTTTTCTCATGCCGTTTCTGTTCCCAGAAGCCAAGCAGGGTATCCAGGCCCTCTCTCAGCTTTCCCTGGCGGAAGTTTGGAAATGCTTTCAGCAGTCTTCCGGTGCCGAAATGCTGTTTGGAAATATAATCGCGTGACTGCTGCTTCAGCGCCTCCAGCTCCGCGGACGCCTTTGCGGCGGATCCCTCCAGTTCTTCCCTGGCCTTGTCTCCCGCCTCCATTGCCGCCATTGTGCCGGAATAGATTCCCTCTCCCAGCATATCCGAAAGCCTGCGCATCCTGCGGTTGATTTCCGTGACAAGCTTAAGCTGCCGCTTCAGATGCAGCAGTGTGGATACCGTCATGGCGGCGTCTGCCAAAAACAGCAGGAAAAACACGATCAGAATCCCCAGGCCCAGGCCGCGGGGGATCCACCGGATAAAACGCTCCACCGCCGGATGCAAAAGCTTCATGATCAGCACACAGGCAACGCCCCACATAACAGAAAAATAAAGGCACACATAACCATGTATGTTCAGGGGCAGGTCACTGTAATCCCACCATTTATCGTCAAAAAATTTTTCCAGCACAAATCCGGTCACCAGTTCCAGCAGAGACGTCAGCAAAAAAGATCCCGCAAATAAGAAAAACAGGTTGTCCCGGATAGGTGTCAGGCACAGTACCACGATCAGCATCCCGGCTCCGTAAATGGGACAATAGGGTCCGTTCAGGAATCCTCTGTTGACAAAGCTTTTTGTTTTAACAGCCGCAAAGGCCACCTCCGCGCACCAGCCCAGAACCGCGTAGATCAAAAAGATCCAGGCCACTGTATATAGTCCGTATTCCAACGTCTGTCCCTCCATGAAAACCGTCCTTTCGGAAACAAAACCCTTTCGCCAGATCTGATTCTAACAAAAGGGTTTTGCGTTCAAAACGGTTTTCTTTTGTGTCTGTTATCTCTTCTTGCTCAGGAAACTGGGAATCTGAATATTCTTCTCGGAAGTATTGCTGCTGATCACAGGTGTTTTCTGAGGCTGTGCAGGCGCTGCCTGCTGGGAAGAAGCCTTATAGGTATTTGAGGACTTGATGGTATCTGTGGTAAAGCCCGCGAAGCCGGTGGGTTTCTTTTCCTGTTTCTTGGGCGCGTCCGCGTCTGCGATGCCGGTTGCGATCACCGTAATGGAAGCTTCGTCCACACAGTCGGGATCAAAGGTAGCGCCAAAGATGATGTTGGCCTCGTCTCCCGCCAGATCCTGTACATAACTTGCGGCGTCGTTTGCGTCCATCAGGGAAATGTCGCCGGAAATATTCACGATCACATGAGAAGCGCCGGCGATAGTAGTCTCCAGAAGAGGACTTGCCACTGCCTGCTTCACAGCTTCGATGGCCTTATCGTCGCCCTTGGCCTGGCCGATTCCGATATGGGCAATTCCCTTGTCGGTCATGACGGTCTGTACATCCGCGAAGTCCAGATTGATCAGGGCAGGCACATTGATCAGATCGGTAATGCCCTTAACTGCCTGCTGCAGCACTTCGTCCGCTTTTTTCAGCGCTTCCGGCATGGTCGTTCTGCGGTCTACGATCTCAAGCAGCTTGTCGTTGGGAATGACGATCAGCGTATCCACGTTCTGTTTCAGGTTGTCAATGCCGGCCATGGCGTTTTCCATACGCCGCTTGGCCTCAAAACGGAAAGGCTTTGTCACGACGCCTACCGTCAGAATTCCCATATCCTTGGCGATCTTGGCCACAATGGGAGCCGCGCCGGTACCGGTGCCGCCGCCCATACCGCAGGTGACAAATACCATGTCTGCGCCCTGAATGGCCTTTGAGACCTCTTCCTGGCTTTCCTCCGCGGCCTGCTTTCCAACTTCTGGCTGCGCGCCTGCGCCAAGGCCCTTTGTGATTTTTTCGCCGATCTGTATAGTGGTAGGAGCCTTACACAAGGTAAGAGCCTGCTTGTCCGTATTGATTCCGATAAACTCAACGCCGCCGGTGCTTTCTTCCACCATGCGGTTCACCGCGTTGTTTCCGGCGCCGCCTACTCCGATCACGATAATTCTCGCGGCGTTATCCCCTTCATTCGTCATAATCTCCAACAAGAGTCTTTCCTCCTTTACGTTCCTTATAAAAATAATGTGTAATTATAATTACCCTCACTCTAAACTATATAATAATATACTTGCGGTAAGATTGTCAAGCAAGCAAACCGTTTTTTAACCATATTTCCCAGGAAGCGCCAAAATATGCCGCCGGCAAAGCGGTCAGATTCATTCTGCGCCATCCTCCCAGCTGCCATCCTCTCCGCTGCCGTCTCCGCCGCCGTCCTCACTGCCGCTTCCGTCTCCGCCGACGTCTTCACCGCTGTCATCCCAGCTGCCATCCTCGCTTCCGTCTCCGCTGTCATCCTCACTGCCGCTGCCGTCTCCGCTGTCGTCCCAGCTGCCATCCTCGCTTCCGTCTCCGCCGCCATCCTCACTGCCGCTGCCATCTCCACTGTCGTCCCAGTTGCCGTCCTCACTTCCGCTGTCGTCTCCGCTGTCGTCCCAGCTGCCGTCCTCATCCCCGCCGACGTCTTCCCAGCTGTCGTCTTCTCCTCCGCCGTTTTCCTCCGGCGTCTGGGGATTTTCGGCTTCCTCCGCAAGCTGGGCCTTGCTCTTGGTCTTGCGAAAGACGATCCGGTCGGTAGTCTCATCCACGTCCTCCATAAACAAAATGCCGCTGCGGCCCTCCAGCTTAGGCAGGATCCCGGTCAGTCTGGCGATCTTGTTATCCATATGGCTGTCTTTTCCAAGATGTACCAGCACTTCTCCAAAGGTGATGTCGATCTCGTCGTCCTGGGTAAACTCTATATGATCCGGATTCAGGCTGTTTTTGGAGAGCATCTGGATCAGGCTCACCATCGTCTTAAATACTTCTTCATCCTTTACCGGCAGCTTTTCAAACATGATGATATGGTCAAACTGAAGCCCCTCCACCATGGGATATCCTTCCTCCGGTTCCTGGGAAGTCTTCAGCAAAATGCCGTCCTTGTCAAAATATACATAGCTGCCGTTAAAGGGCACATATCCCATTATGGTCTTTTCGTATGCGTGGATCCGGATCTTATTGTAAGACAGCACCTCGATCTCCACCATATCCAGAAACGGCGGCGTCTCCACCTGATGGGTATGGGTCTTGTAAAGGAGACAGATGGTGTTGTGATCCCATCCGGTGGGCAGCACCATCTCTTCGATCTCCTTTTTGGAATAATTTTTGTTGCCCACCACTTCCACGGTCTTTACCGTGCAGAGAAAAAATACGCCTGCCAGCAGACAGATCGCGGCCAATATAATGCCGGCCGCCACCAGGATTTTTTTCTTCTTCCGTTCCTTTGCCAGTCGTTTGTATTCTATCATCGGCTATCCTTTCCGCATTTCTATTTGCCCGCCAAGCTGCTGCAAATCCCTGCAAATATTTTCATATCCCCGTTCTATAAACTCTACGCCCCTGATCCGGCTTTCCCCCTCCGCGCCAAGAGCCGCTGTCACAAGGGCGGCCCCGCCCCGAAGTTCTCTTGCCTCAAGCAGGGTTCCCCGCAAAGGGGATGTTCCTTCTATCACTGCCAGATTGCCTGCCTGCTCAATTTGCGCCCCCATTTTCCGAAGCTGGTCAATCACCTTAAACCGCTGTTCAAAAATGGTTTCCTGCAGACAGCTGATGCCGTCCGCCCCGGCCAGCACCGCCAGCATCTGGGACTGAAGATCCGTTGGAAATCCCGGATAGGGCGCCGTATCCAGAAACGGAATCCCGGCCGGTCTTTTTGGGGCCTGTATCCCCAGGGCTGCCCTATCTTCTTTCCAGAGCACCTTTGCGCCCAGCAGCTGAAGAGGGTACAGCTGTCCCCGCCATCCGGCCCTGTCCACGCCTTCGATGGTCAGGCTGCCTCCTGTGGAGACGGCCGCCAGGGCATAGGTGCCTGCGACAATCCGGTCTCCCGGCACCCGGTACTCCGCGCTTTCCAGCCTTTTGGGCGGGCGAATGACGATCCGGGCCGTTCCTCCCCCGTAGATCTCCGCGCCCATGCACTGCAGAAACTCACACAGCGCCACGATCTCCGGCTCTTTGGCGCAGCCGTCCAGCACAGTGATCTCCGAAGCTCCCGCTGCGGCCAGCAGCAGATTTTCCGTGGCGCCTACGCTTGGAAACGCAAGCCGGATCGTTCCGCCTTTTGGCCTGCCCTGAGCGTTGATTCCCTCCGGCTCTTTTTTTATGGAAACACCCATCTCGCTCAGTCCGCAGAGATGAATGTCAATGGGTCTCTTTCCGATGACGCACCCTCCGGGATAGGCGATCCGCGCCTGGCCCATGCGGCCCAGCAGTCCTCCCATCAGCAGCACGGACGAACGCATCTTTCCCGCGTCCTCTCCTGTTACACGGCAGTCCCGCAGTTCTTTCGCATCGATTACCACCGTGTCCCGCTCCCGGTCCACCCTGCATCCCAGGCGTTCCAGAACAGACAGCATTGCCGCCACATCGGCGATCCCGGGACAGCCGTGCAGTACAGTCTGTCCCCGATTTAAAAGGGCGCCGGCCAGCATGGGAAGTACCGCGTTTTTTGAGCCCTGCACCCGGATTTCGCCCTGTAAGGGACGACCACCCACTATCCTGATTTCCCGCAAAAGAAGCGCCTCCCCCGTAGACATATAGTTTACTATATGACCGGAAGAAAAAAACTGTGTCTTGGGAAAGATCAGCGTTTGGGAATACAGCGGGACAGATTCAGGGCAATCCCCATCTCCGCCAGCAGAAACACCACGGAGGTGCCTCCGTAACTGATAAAGGGAAGGGTGATCCCCGTATTGGGAATGGTGTTGGTCACCACGCCAATGTTTAAGATTACCTGGATGGAAATATGTCCCAGGATTCCCGCGCCGATCAAGGTGCCGAACAGATCCTGCCCGTGCTGAGCGGCCAGCAGAAAACGCCAGATCATAACGAAAAACAGCAGGATCAGAAGAAGCGCGCCGGCAAGTCCCAGCTCCTCGCAGATAATGGAAAAAATCATATCATTCTGGGCCTCGGGAACAAAGCCCAGTTTCTGCAGGCTTTCTCCCAGGCCTTTTCCAAACAGGCCTCCTGAGCCGATGGCATACAGGCCCTGTATTGTCTGATAGCCTTTTTCATATTTTTCAGGATTTTTCCAGATCAGCAGCCGTTCCAGCCTGTATGCCTCCATGCTGAGAAAGACCGTCATCAGTCCCACGCCGGCCCCGCCGATACACAGGAAAGGGAAATAGGCGGGATATGATACAAAGATCATGATTACCGCGATTCCCAGAATGATAATGGCGGTGCTCAGATTGTTGGTTCCCACCAAAGCCACAATGGGAAGAATCAGGGCAAACACCCCGATCAGATAGGCAAGGGGACGGCTCTGTTTTTCCCGTCTGCTGATCATATGGGCCAGAAACAGGATCACGGCCAGCTTGGCAAATTCGGCAGGCTGAAAGGAAAGAGGCCCCAGCGCCAGCCACCGCCTGGATCCGTTATAGGACTGCCCCACAAACAGCACCAGCGTTGACAGGATCAGAGAGATCACATAGCCGGCCACCGCAAATCTCGCCCAGACATGATAGTCTGTCACGGCTGTAAAGTACATTGCCGCCAGCCCGATGGCCGTGGCAAAAAACTGTTTTTTTAAATAATAAGCGGGATCGGAAAACTTTACCTGGCCGTTATAGGAACCGGTACTGTAAAGCATCACCAGTCCGAAACCCACTACCAAAAGTACACATACCAGCAACGGATAGTCTATGGTTTTATCTGAAGCAGCGACCTGTCTTTTCAACGGCCACTTCCCCATGGACTCACTCCTCTAAACAATGAACATATTCTTTAAACAGGGTGCCTCTCTCCTCATAGTTTTTGAACATGCCCCAGCTGGCGCATGCCGGCGAAAGCAGCACCGCGTCTCCGGGTTCGGCTTCCCTGGCGCCGATCTCCACCGCCTCTTTCAGGCTGTCTGCAAACAGGATCCGAGTAAATCCGTGTTTTCTGGCAACCGCGGCAATATCCTGAGCGGTCTGACCCAGAAGAATCAGGGTTTTCATTTTACCCAGGCACGCCTCAATCCAGTCGTCATAAGGAGATTTTTTGTCATAGCCTCCCGCGATCAGCACCGTCGGACGCACCATTGCCTCAATGCCCTTGATGGCGGCATCGGTGTTGGTGCCTTTTGAATCGTTGTAGTAAGCAACGCCTTTTACCTCTTTTACAAACTCGATCCGGTGCTCCACAGCCTGGAATTCATAGATTGCCTCCCGGATCACGTCCAGGGGCACTTTCATGGCCATAGCCATGGCGGCCGCGGCCATTACGTTTTCCACGTTGTGGGCGCCCAGCAGATTCATCTTTTCAATCTCACAAATGGTCTGCAGGCCCTTTTCGTCCCGGCAGAGGATCCGTTTTCCCTCTTCATCCAGAAAAACCCCTCTTTCCAGTCTGGAAAGCCGGCTGAAGTACACTGTTTTCGTATGCAGGCCTTCTCCAAACTTTCTGGTAGGCTCATTGTCATAATTCAAAACGCATACGTCTTCCTCTGTCTGGTTTTTCGTAATGGAAAATTTGGCGTTGGCGTAGTTTTCCATTGTGTGATGCCGGTTCAGATGATCCGGCGTAATATTTAATATAGCTGTCACATGAGGGTGGAAATCGGCAATGGTCTCCAGCTGAAAGCTGCTGATTTCCGCCACGGTGACAGAATCCTCCGCAGTCTTTTTACAGACGGACGTGTAGGGAATGCCAATGTTGCCCACCACAAACACCGACGGATCCCAGCGTTTTAAAATGGCGCCGGTGAGAGCCGTTGTCGTGGTCTTTCCGTTGGTTCCCGTAATGGCCACCACCCTGCCCCGCTCAAAGTGCCAGGCAAGCTCGATCTCTCCCCAGATCGGCAGGCCCCGGCCCTTTAGTTCCTCCACAAGGGGAATATCCGTGGGCACGCCGGGACTCAGCACTGCCAGATTGGCCCGGTCTGCCAGTTTACTGTCAAAAGGGCCGGTCACGACCTGAACCGTACTTTTTGGGGGAACAGGCAGCTTGTTCATGATCTCGCCTACGGATAATTCCTCATTGCTGTCATAGAGAATACAGTTTACCTGCTTTTCAATCAAAAGCTCCGCCGCGGCAATGCCGCTAACGCCGCCTCCCACTATCAGAACAGTCTTTCCTGTCAGATCTGTTTTTTGCATCTTTTGTTCCTCCCATCAAAGGGCCACAAGACCAATACAGCACAGCAGCGCCGTCACAATGGAAAACACCGCCACCACTCTTGTCTCGGACCAGCCCTGGCCTTTTCCGCTGATGCCGCCCAGCTCAAAGTGATGATGGATAGGCGCCATACGGAAGACCCGCTTGCCGTGTGTGATTTTAAAATAGACCACCTGGATGATCACCGATAACACCTCAACCAGGTACACCAGCCCTACGATCAAAATAAACAGCGGCATCTGAAGCATATAGGCCGTCGAGATCACAAAACCGCCCAGGGCAAGAGAACCGGTGTCACCCATAAATACCCTGGCGGGATACACATTATACAAAAGAAAGCCAAGGAGCGCTCCCGCCACCGCGCAGGTAATGGGTTCAATCCCGCTGGCGGTGCCGATGGCCACCACCGTAAAGAACGTGGCTACCAGCACGGTAACGCTGGACGCAAGCCCATCCAGTCCGTCTGTAAAGTTCACTCCGTTTACAGTGCCCAGGACGGCAAAGAGCAGAATGGGTACCGTGAGGATACCGGGATCCCACCGGTATCCGTTGGTAAAGGGAACGATCATTTCCATGGGCATATGAATCACTTTCAGCAGGTACACCGCGAAGATCACGGTGATCACCAGCTGCAGAAGCAGCTTCTGCCAGGCAATCAGCCCGTCGCTGCGTTTTAAGACTACCTTCAGATAATCATCCAGAAACCCAATGAGGCCAAAGCCCACTGTCATAAACAGCACCGGGATCACCTTGGGATAGTCTTTCATGTAAATAAGGGAAGTGATGATCACCGCCACAAGAATCACCAGACCGCCCATAGTAGGCGTTCCGGTTTTTGCCTGATGAGACTCCAGCTCTTCCCGCTCTGTCTGCCCGCATTTTAACCGCCGAAGCATGGGGATTATAATGGGGCTTAAAATCACGGTGATCACAAATGAAATAATCACCGGCAGAACCACTTTCAAAAAATCATAATTCATGCGCTCACACCTCAAATTTCTTTTGTTTTTCCATATGGTCTTTCTGATCTATTATGCAGGCATTACTGCGTTTTGGCGTCCTCGCCTGCTGGGGACGCCTGTTTTTCCACGCCAAGATAGGGCAGGATATTGGCAAAGATCCTCTGAGCCACCGGGGCGGCGATTGTGCCGCCGTAATAAATGCCCTGGGGTTTTCGGATAATGACCAGTACCAGCACTTTCGGATCGTCGGCGGGAGCAAAACCCAGGAACGAGGAAATATACTGTCTGGCGCTTCTGGGCAGTGTCTGGGAAGTGGCCGTCTTTCCGCCGATGGAAAAGCCTTCCACTCCCGCTTTGTTTCCTGTTCCTTCCGATACGACTTTTTCCAGTATTCCCCGCACCTGTTCCGACACCTCCGGAGAAATGCCGGTCTTGACTTCGGGAAACGTCAGAATCTCTTCTTTTCCCGTCTGGGAATCCCGCACCGCTTTTCCAAAATGGGGCGTTACCCTGGTTCCGCCATTGATAATGGAGGACACCGTGGCGGCAAGCTGTATGGGGGTGATCTGAAAGGACTGGCCAAATGCCACCGTGGCAAGCTCCACATTGCCCATGTCCTCTTCCCGGTGCATAATGGTGGAAGCCTCCCCGGGCAGGTCGATCCCCGTCTTTCCAAGCAGTCCCAGCTGCCGGAAGTATGAATAATAGCGGGATACTCCCAGCCGAAGCCCTACTTCAATGAACACCGGATTGCAGGAATTCATTGCCCCTTCCACAAATGTTTGTCCGCCGTGACCGGTCCGCTTGTGGCAGTGGATCCGGCGGTCGTCTACGATCTTGTATCCCGGACAGTTGAAATGTTCATCCAGAGAGACCACGCCCTCCGAAAGGGCCGCGGTCATGGTAATGATCTTGAACACGGAACCGGGCTCGTAAGTATCGTTGATGCTGTTATTCCGCCACATCCGGTTCAAAGCGTCCTGCCTCTCTTTTTCGGAAGCCGGCTGCTTTTCCGCTTCCGGCGCTTCCGTCCCGTCCGGCTGGCCTCCCGGTTCTGCCGTCTGCAGGGTAAAGGGATCGTTGAGATCAAATTCCGGCGCGTTGGCCATGGCCAGAAGCTCTCCGTTTGAGGGATCCATCACGATCACCGACGCGCTTTCCGCCTGCTTTTCCTGCCACACCCGATAAGTCTCCTGCTGGACGTACTGCTGGATATTGTAGTCCAAAGTCAGAATCAGGTCATCCCCCGCTATGGGTTCCACCCGCTGCTCCCCGGCTCCCTGGATCTCCACGCCTCTGGCGTCGGTAAGCGCAAGCAGCTGTCCGTCCGTGCCTTTCAGCTGGGAGTCATATTTGACCTCCAGTCCGATGATTCCCTGATTGTCAGCCCCCGTAAAGCCCAGTACCTTGGAGGCCAGATTCCCCTTTGGATAAAAACGCCGGAAATCCTCATCCACTTTTACTCCGTCAAGCCGGTAACCGCGGATGGTGTCTCCAATCTGTTTTTCCACATTTTTTTTGATGATCTCCATGGAGCTGACTTTTTCTACCCGTTTTCTTACATCCGCCTCTTCCATGGAAAGGGTTTTTGCCAGCAGGCTGATCACCTTTTCCGGATCTGTCAGCTGGCTGTGTATAACGGAAATGGTGCAGACCGTCTTATTTGCCGCCAGCACCACGCCGTTTCTGTCTGTGATTTTTCCCCTTGCCGCCTTGATACTCCGCTCTCTCTGATGGAGATCCTCTGCCTTTACGCCGTAATATTCGGAACAAAAGATCATCAGATAAACAAGCCGTCCGGCAAGGACGGTCATCACCAAAGCAATCGCCACAAACACAACAAAAATTTTCTTTTTGTTATATGTTTTATTCTTTCGCATAACAAACCTCATAAAAGTTATTAGTATACACTATGATAACTTCTATGAGGTTATGCAGTCCCGGGTCAGCCTTCCTCTCCCTGTCCTTCTTCCTCAGAACCGCCGTTTTCTTCCTGTGTCTGGTCTTCTTCCCAGTCGGTTTCACCGCCGTCCTCTTCCTGAGGCTGGTCTTCTTCTCCGCCGGTTTCGCCGCCGTCCTCTTCCTGAGGCTGGTCCTCTTCCCAGTCAGTTTCACCGCCGTCCTCTTCCTGCCAGGAGGGTTCATTTTCGCCGTCGTCTTCCGTGGAGGCGGTGTTGCCGTTCTCATAATACTGAGATCCCTCCTGACCGGGCGGCTCGATCTCTCCATCCACAAAGGACTGGCTGTTTTCCCATGTTTCATCTACTACGGACCAGTCGGTCTCCACCTGGCTGTCAGGGTCTTCCCCGTTCCGGGTAACGCCGTAATAGGGCAGCACCTCCGCCATAATCTGCTGAAAGAGCGTCACCGCCAGCTTGCTGTTTGCCTGATCCTCCACATTGGGCTCGTCAATGACCACATACACCGCGATCTCCGGATCGTCCACAGGCGCGCAGCCCATAAAGGACACCAGATAAGTACCCTGTCCACGGGGAAATTTCTCCGCGGTTCCTGTTTTTCCTCCCACATCATACCCCGGCACTGCCGCGCTGCGTCCTGTGCCGCTTTCCACAACTGTCCGCATCTGCTCTCTGATGATCTGAGAGGTTTCCTGAGATATGATCTGCTTCAGAAGCTTTGGCCGGAATGTTTCCACCACGTCTCCCTCCGCGTTTTCAATCCTTGCGGCCACCTGGGGCTGATAATAATAACCGCCGTTGACCAGGGCGCAGAAGCCGGCCATCATCTGGGTCATAGTTACATTGAAGTTCTGACCAAAGGAATTGACCGCCAGATCAATGGGCTGCATTTTTTCCTTTGTAAACAGCAGTCCTGCCGCGTTTACTTCCCCTTTCAGGTCAATGCCGGTCTTTTTGCCAAATCCAAACACAGCCTGATATTTGGTAAAGTTGTCAATGCCGATCTGATAGGACATCTGCATCAAGGCGTCGTTGCAGGATTTTCCTACCGTGTCCAGAAAGCTCAGCTGTCCGTGACCCGACGTATGAGAACATTTTACCGTGGTTCCGTCCACCACCTCATAGCCGTTGCAGTAGTAGCTTTCCTGTCCGGTGAGGGCGCCGCTTTCCAGGCCCATGGCCACCGTAAACGGCTTGAAAGTGGAGCCGGGCTCATAGGTATCGCTGATACAGAAATTCCGCCACATGCCGTTGAGCTTTTCCTGTTTTTCCTCGTCGGACATGGCGTCCACCTGCTCTTTTGTATAGGCCTGCAGGTAAGTCAGATCTCTTGGATCGTTCAGATTGTAGTAGGGATACGCGCACTCCGCCAGAATGGCCCCTGTCTTTGGATTCATAACGATCACAGCCGTGTTCTTGCTGCCCAGGCCTTCCCTGGCCTGGTTCCTGTGCTCCTCGTTGAAAGCGGTCACATATTTTTCCACAATCCGCTGAATGTTCGCGTCCAGGTTCAGCACCACGTCGTTTCCGTCCACAGCCGCCTTTGTCACCGTCTCCACATTGGAATCTCCGTTCAGATATCCGTAGGTACGTCCGGCAATGCCGTTCAGCTGATCATTGTAGGTCTGCTCAACACCCCAGTTTCCCACATCTCCCGACAGGGTGAACCCAAGCAGGTTGCTGGCAAGATGTTCCCCGGGATATTTGCGGATATAGGTTTCCTCAAACCAGACGCCGGTGATGTTGCTGTCCTCTTTCTCCATCAGATTTTGGAAAGCCTCCGCCGTGTCGTAGGGCACCTCTTTCAGAAGCCGTATATAAGAGCTATCCGGCTTATCCCGCAGATAGCCCCGCAGGGTTTCCGCGTCCAGTTCGGGAAACTGCTCTGTCAGCGCCCGGATGGTGGCGTTCTGGACTTTCTGCCGTTGGTCATCGTCTTTGATATCGTTCAGCACGCTGCAGTCCAGGATCACATAGTAAACCTTTTCGCTGCGGGCCAGGGTTTCCCCGTTGATGTCCCGGATGGCGCCTCTGCGAAAGGGAATGGTCTGGCTGCGGTATCCCATCTGGGAAAGTACCTGCTTTGTATATTTGTCACCGCTTGCCGCCCGGATATACATCAGACGGATGCTCAGCCCGATCAGCGCAACCAAAACCAGCGCAAACAAAGCTACCAGTTTGCGCTGCATTTTTCCTGTTATTTTCTTTTCCCGTACCCGTCGTCTGGCCACAATGATTCTCCTTTATTGACAGCTTCCTTTTTGTCACTCGCTGAAATACTCCAGCACGGAGCCGTCGTCCCCTTCCGGCACGTCCTTGTACTGTCTTACATAATCGCTTGCGTCATAATCGTATTCTACGATCTGCTCCGGCGCCGCGTCCACCATGCCCAGCCGTTCCGCCGCGGCCCGGACCGCGCCAAGATCTACCGATTCCTTGATCTGAGACATCTGGAAATCATTTTTGGCTTTCAGGTCCTCCAGTTCCATCTGCAGGGAAGAAATGGAAGCCACATTTTTATTCATTGCCGTCTGCATTGTCAAAAACTGGTAACAGATAAACACCAGCATCACCGCCGCCGCTGTCAGAAACAGAACGTATACAAGGCTTATGCGCTCAGCCTGGGCAATGGTGCGGTCACGTTCTCTTTTTTCCTGTTCCCGCAGCTTCCGTATAGGGTCCTTTCTGGGATCCGGCAGAATCTGCACGTTTTTTCTCACTGCGTTTCCGTATACATAGCTGTTCTTTTGCGCTGTACCGGTTTCCGATGTTTTTGCTGCCATGATTGCCTCCTGTTCTGATTTTCTTTGCCGCTTATCGCCGCTTACCGCTTTTCAAACACTCTGAGTTTCGCGCTTTTTGCCCGGCTGTTTTGGGCAAGCTCTTCCCCGGATGGGAGAATGGGCTTTCGCGTCAGAACCTTTCCCTGACTGATCTTTCCGCATACGCATACCGGAAAATCCTTTGGACAGGTGCATGGATCCTCCGCTTTTTTAAAAGCGTTTTTCACGATCCGGTCCTCCAGAGAATGAAATGTAATGATACAAAGCCTTCCTTTTGGCGCCAGCAGGGAGATCATCTCCTCCATGGAATCGGAAAGTCCTCCAAGCTCGTCGTTTAACGCGATGCGTATGGCCTGAAAGGTTCTTTTCGCGGGATGTCCTCCCGCTGCCTGTATTTTCATGGGAATGGCTCTTCGGATCACCGATACCAGTTCCCCCGTTGTTTCAATGGGTTTTTCTTCACGGGCCAGCACAATGTGCTTCGCGATGTTTTTCGCGAACCGGTCCTCCCCGTAATCCCGGATGATGTGAAACAGTTCTGACTGGCTGTATGTGTTCACAAGCTCCTTTGCCGTCAGCGCCTGCCGCTGATCCATCCGCATATCCAGCGGCGCGTCCTGCCTGTAGCCAAATCCTCTTTCCGGCGTATCCAGCTGATAACTGGAAACCCCCAGATCCAGCAGGATGCCGTCCACGGATGTGATGTTCAGATCCGATAAGATCTTTTTCATGTCCCGGTAGTTGCCCCGGATAACCGCCGCCTTTTCGCCAAATTCCGAAAGCCGCCGGCCTGCCGCCTCTATGGCGTCCTGATCCCGGTCGATGCCGATCAGCCGGCCTGTGGTCAGCCTCCGACAGATCTGGAAAGCATGTCCGCCTCCCCCAAGAGTGCCGTCCACATAGATCCCCTCCGGCTTTATGTCCAGCTGCCGGATACACTCTTCAAGCAATACCGGGCGATGGCAAAATTCCCGTTGCTGTTCCATCCGCCTAGGCTCCTTTCCGGAATCAGATGCTGAGACCCAGTTCTGACAAATGCGCTTCGATCACATCCATGTTGGCGTCGTCTCCGGCGCTTTCCCAGCGTTCTCTGCTCCAGACCTCGATCTTGTCCAGCACGCCTACCAGCACCACGTCCTTGTCAAGGCCCGCGTGTTCCCGCAGCTTAGCCGGTACAAGAACACGGCCCTGCTTGTCCAGTTCTCCTTCCGCGGCGGCGCCGGAAAAGTGCCGCACCAGCGTCCGGCTGTCCTTAACGCTCAGAGGCAGCGCCTTCAGCTGATCGGTCAGTTCCCGAAAAGCTTCCTCAGGGAGTACGAACAGACAGCCGTCCATGCCTTTTGTGATCACAAACTTTTCGCCAAGCTCTTCCCGGTACTTTGCCGGAATGATGATTCTGCCCTTTGCGTCTACGCTGTGACTGTATTCACCCATGAACATGCTGCGTCACCTCCCTTTCTCTTTTGCGCGGATTCCGGCCACAATCGGCGGCGGATTCACCATTTGCCTCCATTTCGTGACACTTTGCACCACTTTTTCTCCATTCTACATGAATTACCTGAAAATTTCAACCCCCAAAATGGATCCTTTCCAAAAAATTATTAAAATTTTATAACAAAAAAACGCCCTCCGAAAGGAGAGCGCCGGTTCCCACAAAGGGGCTTTTTTTCTATGGTTACAGTCATTTTCTATATCTGGTATGTCAGTGTGAAATTTAAACAAGATATGGCGTATTTGTTACAAAATACTGCCCAGGATTCCATAGGACAGCACGGACATGATGACAGAAGCCAGAAGCACCCCCAGCAGGATGGCCAGGATGGCTTTTTTGAAATCCACATCCAAAAGAGCCGCGATCAGGGCTCCGGTCCAGGCGCCGGTACCCGGCAGAGGAATGCCTACAAACAGCACAAGCCCCCAGAACTCATATTTTTCCACCTGATCCTTTTTGGACAGCGCCTTTTTTTCCAGCTTATCCGCAAGAGCGCCGATCTTCTCAAATTTCCGCATCCACTGAAAGATTTTTTTGATGAACAGCAGAATAAACGGAATGGGCAGCAGATTGGCAATGATACATACCGGCAGCGCGGTCAGATAAGGAACCTTCAGCAGGGATGCCGCCAGCAGCCCCCCTCTCAGCTCCAGAATGGGCAGCAGAGAAACAATGATGACGATCACAAGGGGATTGATCCCATGAAGCAGATCGATCAGCCAGTTTACCAGTCCTTCCATATCAGCTCTCCTTTCTCACATAGTTTTTCAGAAAATCCAGCAGCTGATCCATCTGCCGGTCAGTCCCTACCGTGATCCGCAGATACTGGCTGATGCGGGGCTTTTCAAAATACCGCACAAAGATCTTTGCCTCCCGAAGGGCCAGAAACAGTTTCTTTGCATCATATGCCGGATGTGAGGCAAAAATGAAATTGGCGTCTGAGTCCGGAAATACAAAGCCAAGGGCTTTCAGTTCTTTTTTCACCCGTTCCCTTGTGGCAATAATCCGCCCGCAGGTATCCTGAAACCACTGCTCCTCCTCTGTGATCCGGGCCCCAAGCCTCAGGGAGACCGGATTCATGGTGTAGGAATTGACAGAATTGCGGATGCTGTACAGATAGCCGATCAGCTTTTTGCTTCCCATGGCGAAGCCGATCCGCATACCGGCCATAGACCGGGACTTGGAAAAGGTCTGCACCACAAGCAGATTGTCGTACTTTTCAATAAGAGGAAGCGCGGAAACGCCTCCGAAATCCACATAGGCTTCATCCAGGATCACCACAGACTCCCTGTTACGGGCCACAATCTCCTCGATCTGCTCCAGAGGCATGGAAAGGCCCGTAGGCGCGTTGGGGTTGGCAAGGACGATCCCGCCGTTTTCCCGGAAATAGTCCTCCTTTACCACCCGAAACTCCCCGTCCACAGGAATCCGCTCATAGGGGATCCCGTAAACCTCTGCCCACACGTCGTAAAAGGAATAGGTAATGTCGGGAAACAGCACCGGCCTGCTTCCATGAAAAAAGGCAAGAAATGCCATGGAAAGCACGTCATCGGAGCCCACGCCCACAAACACCTGCTCCGAAGCTACCCCATAACGTCTGGAAAGCGCAGTCACTAACAGTTTCATATCCGGATCCGGATACCGGCGCAGCAGATCCCCGTCTATGGTTTCCAGCTGCCTGAGCACTTCCCCGGGGGGCTGATATGGATTTTCATTGGTATTCAGCTTGACGATGCCTTTGTCCCCAGGCTGTTCGCCCGGCACATAAGGGGCCGCTTTTCTTACATTGACTTCCCAGGGGCTCATTGGTCTCCTCCGAAATAGACTTTTGCCAGCTGTTCAAAAGCAGGGATGGAATTGACGATGGTCTCATACTTTACGCAGTAGGCAAGCCGCACAAAGCCGGAACATCCAAAGGAGCTTCCGGGCACAAGCAGCAAATGAAATTCCTTGGCTTTCTCGCAGAACGCCTTTTCATCTTCCACAGGGGATTTCACAAACAGATAAAAGGCGCCTTCCGGCTTGATACAGGAAAATCCCAGCCTTTTCAGCGTGTCATACAACAGCTTCCTGTTCCTGTTGTAATACTCCACATCCGCTTTGCAGTCCAGACATTCTGCCACGGCAAGCTGCATCAGACCGGGCGCGTTGACAAAGCCCAGAATTCGGTTTGCCACTGCCGCGGCGGAAATGATCAGATCCCCGTCCGTAAGGGAATCCGGCATTACCAGATAGCCGATCCGTTCTCCCGGCAGGGAAAGGGACTTGCTGAAAGAATATCCCACAATGGTATTGTCATAGTAGCCAGTCAGATAAGGCACCTTTGCCCCATCGTAAACCAGCTCCCGATAAGGCTCATCGGAGATCAGATAAATGGCGGTGCCAAACTCCTTTTGCTTTTCATTGAGAATCTCTGCCAGCTTTTGAATGGTCTCCTCAGAGTAGACCACGCCGGTAGGATTGTTAGGTGTATTGATGATCAGCGCCTTTGTCTTTGGAGTGATCTTTTTGGGAAGCTCTTTCAGATTTGGCTGAAAGGTTTCCGTATCAGGGGAAATCTCCACCAGTTTCCCGTCAAAATTACTGACATAGCTTCGGTATTCCCCAAAGTAAGGCGCGAACGTAATCACCTCGTCTCCCGGATTCAGCAGGGTTTTCAGGATCACGTTCAGACCGCCTGCCGCTCCCACTGTCATCAGGATATTTTTCATGGAAAAGCTGGTGTTGTATTTTCTGTTGAGAAACTCCGCGATCGTCTGCCGCACTTCTTCAAAGCCGGCGTTATTCATATATCCGTGAAGACGGACCGGATCTTCCTTTTCCAGCAGCTCCCGGATGGTCTCCTTTACCTGGGGAGGCGCCGCCACGTTGGGATTTCCCAGACTGTAGTCGTATACATTTTCCGCTCCGTACTGAGCCGCCATCTTTGCTCCTTCCTCAAACATGGCGCGAATAGCCGAGCTGTTGTTTACCATATGGATCATTTTTTCCGAGATCATTATTCTTTCCTCCAGTCTCATAAAAGAAGGAGCCGCCGCATTGACAGCAACTCCTTTCTTTTGCTTTTTTATTTACCGGTTATTGTCCGTAGCTTTCCGTGCCGCTGTCCGAGCTGCTGCCGCCATCAGTACCGCTGTCGCCGGTGTCGCTGCCGCTGTCTGAGCTGCTGCCGCCATCCTCAGTACCGCTGTCGCCGGTGTCGCTGCCGCTGTCTGAACCGCTGCCGCCATCCTCAGTACCGCTGTCGCCGGTGTCGCTGCCGCTGTCCGAACCGGAATCATCGTAACTGCCCGAATCTCCGGAATCATCGTAACTGCCCGAATCTCCCGAATCATCGTAATCGCCGGAATCTCCCGAATCATCGTAGCTGCCGGAATCTCCCGAATCATCGTAATCGCCGGAATCATCGTAATCGCCGGAATCATCATAATCACCGGAGTCCCCTGAATCATAGTCGGAATCGCCGCCTGTATAATCGGAATCAGAGTCCTCTGTATAGTCCTCTCCCTTGTATGGATCGATATCCGCATCATCGCCTTCGTCTCTGGAGATGCCAAGCTCCTCATCAATATGATTGGAAATCTCATAAACCAGATCGGAGGGCTGATAATTTTTCTCGCCGTAGAGATAATCGTGAAGAGCGATCACGTTGGCCGCCAGATTGTCCGGATATACATAGGAGGGATCGTCTTTCTTGTTGAACGGGAATCCGGACTGTCCGTCTTCCTGATCAATGTTGTACTTCCGCACGGCATTGACCAGAGAAAGCATCTGATCTGTAGTCAGATCGGTGCGCAGCTGGGGAGCTACAAGCTCTGTCAGCTCAATCAGGGTATCAATGCTGGCTGCCTGAGCTTTCTTTGCCGCCAGCATCATCACTGTACGCTGGCGCTCCGCCCGTTTGTAGTCGCTGCCCAGCGTATGGCGGACCCGTCCGTAAGCGGTGGCCTGCACGCCGTCCAGCAGGTAATTGCCCGGCTCCACAATGTGTTCGGAATTGGAACCGGTGATCCTGTTGATCTCATCAATGTACTGATTGATATCCGCGCATTCGGCTTTGGTCAGCTCCAGCTCCACGCCGCCCAGAGCGTCAATGACGTTGGCAACGATCCCAAAGTTTACAGCCACGAAATTGTCGATCTCAATATCCAGGTTCCGCTCCAGCATGTCAATGGAAAAATAGGGGCCTGCGTCCTTGGACTCATCCCCCGGCACCTTGTTGGCGGAACCGTAAAAATAAGCGTGGGTCGCTTTGTCGTAAATGTAATCTCCTGATTCGTAATAGTTCTTTTTGCGCATCTGCATGTAAGTATCCCGGTATACGGAAAGCAGCTTTACTTCTCCCGTGCCCCGGTTGATGCTGATCAGCATGATACAGTCGGACCGCTTGTCTCCGTAGTCGCTTGTATTCATGTTTGTGAGAGAATCGGCGTTTCGGGAATCCAGCCCAAACAGCACGATGTTCCAGAATCCGGTATCCTGTTCCTCTTTCGTGTCTCCATCGGCGGTTTTGGGCGTATCCTTGTCAATATTCTTCAGGGCCGAGCGCAGCCTGCTGAGCCGTGGATAGGCATAGGCAAACACGCCTACGCAGACAACACAGAGCACAATCAACGCAATATTGATCCCTAGCTTCAGTTTTCTCTTATTCATGTCCTTCACTCCATATCAGTACGCATTTTTATTGATGAATCCTTTGAAAACCGTCAGGAACAGAATCTTCAGATCAAATCCCAACGTCCAGTTTTCAATATAATAAAGATCGTAATCGATCCTTTTTTTGATGGAAGTGTCTCCCCGGTAGCCGTTTACCTGCGCCCAGCCTGTCAGGCCAGGCCGCACCTGATGCTTGACCATATATCTTGGGATCTCTTCTTTGAATTTCTCAACAAAATAGGGGCGCTCCGGGCGGGGCCCCACAAGGCTCATATCCCCTTTCAGCACATTGAACAGCTGAGGCAGCTCGTCCAGGCTGGTCTGCCGGATGAACCGTCCGAAACCGGTGATCCTGGGATCGTCCTTTTTGGTCCAGGCCGTTTTTTCCGCCGTTTCAGACTGTACGTTCATGGAACGGAACTTATACATCTGAAAGCTGCGGTTGTGCTGCCCGATCCGTTCCTGCTTGAAGATCAGCGGCCCCGGCGAGGTAATCTTGATCAGAATGGCGACCAGCAGCATCACCGGAGAAAAAAGGATGATGGCCAAAACGGCTCCCACAATGTCAAAAATCCGTTTTACGATTCTGTTGAACGTTTCCGCCAGAGGCACATGACGGATATTGACTACCGGAAGCCCCAGCAGATCTTCCGTGTATGGCTTGGTGGGGATGATATTATTGTAATCCGGAATGAACTTGGTATGCACACCGGATTTTTCACACATATCCACAATGCGTTCCAGTTTGTAATATTCTGTCAGGCTCAGGGTAATGGCGATCTCGTCCAGCTTGTTTTCCGGCAGGATCACAAGCAGATTGTCGATCCGGCCCAGTACCTTGATGCCCTTGTACATGGTGCCGTGCTCCACGTTGTCGTCAAGAATCCCCCGCACTACATATCCCCACTGGGGATTTGCCAGGATCCGGTCAATATAGGCTTCCGCGGCCCGGGAATACCCTACCAGCAAAATGTGCCGCAGATTAAAGCCCTGGCTTCGGATTCGGTTCAGGGAATACCGGAGCACACAGCGGAACAGGATTTCAAAGCAGACGTTCAGGCAGAAAAACACAAACAGCATTTCTCTGGAAAAATATGGCTGATTGATCACATACAGAACCAGAATAAAGATCAGAAGGCCTACGGTGTTGGCCTTGATAATGTTGCTGGCCTCGTATCTTCTGCCGGAAAGCCGCTTTGGCGTTGTATATAAATGAAAGAAATAATACAAAAGCAAATAAGCCGGTACGATAAATACCAGAGCGGACATATACGTCTTTCCCGGAAGAGCGGCTCCCGCGTTGGACAGCAGTCCGCTGCGGAACTTGATCAGCCAGGCCAATCCATAGGAAAGCACGATCACCAGCGCGTCAATTATCACATGCAGCCGGTTCAGTCGCTTTTGATTTCCCTTAATCAAACATCTCACCTTTTTCTTTTTCCCGGACAGCGGTTTGCGCCCTGTCCGGCCGCCGGCTTTACAGGTCCCGGCCTGATCGGCAGAAATAACCCCGATACCATGTACTATAATACATGAATTGCCGTCAAAGTACAATGATTTTTTTGTGAACTTTCTTTAACCAAATCGCACATTTTCTTAAAATTCTTCAGATCATTTTCTGCCGGTCAGCATGGCGGACAAAATACAAAGTTTGTTAATTTTTTTTACACAGTTTCTACACATTTCATTGCTAGACTGGGGCCAAGTTAAAGGAAAGGGGCTCATCATATGTTTGACAATGAAGAAAAAAACTTTTCGCAATCCCTGGAACAGGATCCCATAAATACAGACGAATCCGTGAACCAGACAGCAGAGGAGACAGCAGAGGAGACGGCAAAGGAGCCGGCAAAGGAGCCGGACTTCGGTTCCGAAAGCCAGAGCAGATATACTTCCTATGAATTTGCCGGTCAGGAAGAACCTGCCCGGCAGCAGGAAACGCCGCCGAAAAAGAAAAAAGGCTACTGGGGCATGTTTTTCAAATGTATTTTTGGAGGACTGGTTTTCGGAGCCGCCGCTTACGGCTGCGTGTTTGCCCTGAATCATCTGGCAGGGCCGCTGTTTGCAGGCAAAACCGAAAAGAACGCGCCGGTAATTAACACCACAACAACCCTGGAAAATTCAAACTCCGGAAGCATTACCGCGGACTACTCTGATTCCGCCTACGTTTATGACGTATCGGATGTGACCGAATCCGTTATGCCTTCCGTAGTTGCCATCGTCAATACCGGCACCAAAGAAGTCAACACCTTTTTCGGCACCCAGGCTCAGGACTTTAAGAGCAGCGGTTCCGGCGTTATCGTAGGAAGCAACGATGAAGAGCTTCTGATCGCCACAAACAATCATGTGGTGACAGACGCCACCAAACTGGAAATCACGTTTTCCGACGAGACCAAGGCCAGCGCCGTGGTAAAGGGAAAAAGTGATAAAATGGACCTTGCGGTGGTAGCGGTACAGCTGGACGACCTGGAGGACTCCACCATTGACCAGATCAAGATCGCGACCCTGGGTGATTCTGATTCTCTGAAAGTAGGCGAGCCTGCCATTGCCATCGGCAACGCGCTGGGATACGGCCAGTCAGTGACCTATGGAGTTATCAGCGCCCTGAACCGGGAAGTCACCGTGCAGACCGACTCCACCTATGGTTTCGGCAACTCCCAGACCATCACCAACAAGCTGATCCAGACAGACGCTGCGATCAATCCCGGAAACAGCGGCGGCGCTCTGTTTAACATCAAAGGGGAAGTCATCGGCATCAATTCCGTAAAATACGCTTCCTCTGAAGTAGAGGGTATGGGATACGCCATTCCCATCACAGCGGCTCAGCCGATCCTGGACAATCTGATGACTCAAAAGACAAGGGAAAAGGTAGACGACTCCAAGCGCTCCTACCTGGGCATCCGGGGCGCCGACGTGATTGATCAGGCAGCCTCCATCTACGGTATGCCCAAGGGCTGTTATGTAGTGAACGTGATCAAGGACAGCGCCGCCCAAAAGGCCGGCGTCAAGGAAGGGGACATCATCACAAAGGTAGGCGATTCAGAGGTTTCCTCCATGGATGAACTGACAGAAGCCCTGCAGTATTACGCGGCCGGAGAAACCATTGACGTGGTTGTTTTCAGAAGCAATTCCGGCCAGTATGAGGAGCAGACCCTGTCTGTCACCCTTGACCGGTACCCGGAAGACGATTGATGATTTCAAGAGGTTCCTGTTTTAGGACGCCAGATAAAGATAATTATGTAAAGAATACGGCGCAGAGCCAAAAATGGCGCTGCGCCGTATTCTTTTGCCCTATAGGCTTCCAATCAAAAAAGCGTCCGATGAACCTGGAACGCTTTTCGGGAAAAATTGTTTCACAAGAATATCAGTTTGTATGAGAATCCTTGAATTTTAGATTGATCGCACCGATACCACCGCTGATATCTATGCCGTTTTCATTGCTCCCTCGCTCTTTCAGGCTGGAAACTCCTGTCCCGTCAACAGTAATGCTGCCAATGCCTTTTTCAATGCTAAGTTTATAATTTTCTCTGTCACCGATTACGGTAATATTGGATTCTCCAATGCCCAAATCAAAGGAGCAATCACCGGTAAGTGCAGATGTCAAATTTAGTTGACCGACTCCCATATCCAAATCAAGATCATGAAGCTCTCCGTCTGCTATGGTGATTTTTCCGGCGCCGCCGTCAATCTTAACGTCTGAGGCGGCAATCAGCGATTCAATTGCAACCTCGCCTGCTCCAAGTTCAAGATTCATTGTGTCGGAAGATAAATGTTCCACCGTCAATTTTCCTGCTCCGGTCTCAATGCTTATTTTTTCAAACATTGTATCGGCAGGAATGTAGAGTGTCAGCAATGCGCCGTGATAGGCGCTTCCCAATTTTTTTGTTTCCTTAATAGAAAGCACGCCGTTTTTATCTTCAACAGTCAGATGCTTTAAATTGCTTTCAACAAGAAATTTCTCACCTTGCTTTATTTTAAAATCGGCGGCGCACACATTCACTTCAAGTTGGCAAATATCCGAAGAAACAGCATAGGTTTGGACGTCATCGGTAACTGTGTCGCCTCCGAAAAAACCACCAAACAAGCCAAACATACCTAACAGTCCCCCTATAATACTAACGGTCAGAAAAATGGCAAATGCCATTGCCAAATATTGAATAACCTTTTGTAAAGTGGTCATTTGATTTCAATACCTCCAAACATGCAAGTACCGCTGATATAAATTGTGGGAGCTTCTTTATGAGAGACGGTCTTATTTGAAACTCCGCCAAAAATGCTGTTAGAGGTTACCTTTACATTGATGTTATTGGGAACGAAAATATCTACGCCGCCAAAAATCGCCGTTGCCTGGATGGCACAATCTTTTTCAATCACGGCATTTCGCAGATCGCACTTTACCCCTCCAAAAACAGCGGATAATTCGGCTCCTTCAAATGGTTCGCCATCATAGTTCAGATTGCATCCCGAAAAGGTTGCACATCCCACTTTTGCTTCGCCGCCGTTTTGTTTGATTTTGGCGATGATTTCATTTGCTTTGTTGCCAAATAACCCTGTAAAGACCATTTTCAATCCAATAATCACAATAATGACAGGCACAAGCAGTTTCCAAAGCATTGAGAAATTCAATATGCCTTGGCAGCACAGCAGCAGGAATACACCAATCACAACACCGACAATGTTTCCGGTCTTTTCATGCTCTGTAAATAATCCCACTGCGCATGGCACAATGATAAACAATGTCCACCACCCGTCAAAAAACACATCAATGTTCGTTATGTTTAACGCATTGAGAGCGAACAATCCGCCTGCCGCAATCAGCACGATTCCCCATACAACGCTACTGACCTTTTTCATTTTTCGTTCTTCCTCTTTTCTCAAAAGTAACAGCATCAGGGCATATCGAGCATTGCTGCAATCTGATCTCTACGCCCGTAAATCACCGCCGTGACCCACACAGACCGCCTCCGCCTGCCGATGGCAATTCTCCTTTCATCTCCGTCCAATGCTATGTGATATTTTGGAACCTCTTTTTTTACGGTTCTTTGCAGCAGGACAGCATATATTCCCAGACTTGCCCGGCGCATTTTTTCCAGCTGAACTTTGCCGCCTGGCGAAGCCCTTTCTGCCGCATTTCCTCCTGAAGCTCCCGGGAAGACAGAATCCGCAGCATCGCCTCTTTGATCTCCTCTGTCTGATAGGGATCCACCAGAGCGCAGGCGTCTCCCGCCGCCTCAGGCATAGAGGAAACGTTGGAGGTAATCACCGGCACGCCGCTCTGCATGGCTTCCACCACCGGAATGCCAAATCCCTCGCACAGAGACACATAGATGAACAGCGTGGCATTGGAATAGATGTATTTTACTTCCTCATCGGAAACATAGCCGGTAAAGATCACCTGATCCGTCAGATCATGCTCCCGCACATAATCGTAAACAGCACCGTTTTTCCAGCCGGATCCGCCTACGATCAGCAGCTTGTAAGGAATCTGTTCTTCCTTTACGCACTGCTCGTATGCCTGAATGGTACGAAGCATGTTTTTTCTGGGCTCCACTGTGGAAAGGCATAAAATATAAGGCCCCTCCACATGATATTTTTTCATGGTCCTTTCGATGCCCGCCGGATCCCGCTCTGCGTTGAACTTGGGATTGGCGCCTTCATAGATCACCGTTACTTTGTCCTCCGGAAATTTCATATACCGGAGCACATCCTTTTTGGTGGCGTTGGAAACGGCAATCACCGCGTCTGCCTGCCGGCGGCACAGATTTGTAAAAAACCGGAACCGCTGCTTGTGCTCTTTTGTAAAAAGCTCCGGCATATACAGCGGAATCAGGTCATGGACTACCGCCACATAAGTGATCTTTCGATTGAACGGAGGCAGGTAATGCCTTGTTCCAAGAAACAGCTGGATCCGGTATTTTCGCAGGATCCCAGGCAAGGTGATCAGAAAGTTGATCTGCCTGTTCTTTTTTCCGCCGTAGGAAACAATCTGCCAGTTGTCCTCCAGAGGAAACGGCAGCCTGATCTCATCATAGGTAAATAAATAATACTGGTTTTCGTGGTCGATCTCCATCATATTCCGGATCACCTGCAGAATCCACTGCCCGATCCCGGCAGCTTCTCTGACCAGCGCGGAAGCGTCGATTCCGATTCGCATCTTTTTCCCGCCTTTTCCATATTTTTTTCATTGTAGCATGATCCCGGCGCAAATGCAAATATACTTATTCAAACTGTCTTTTGTTTGTGGTATAATAACGGGGAAAATGATCGTGACAGGAGGTTTCCATGTACAGAGAAAAATATGAGCAGTGGCTCACCGACCCTTATTTTGATGAAAATACCCGGCAGGAACTTGCCGCCATCGCGCAGCAGGAAGAGGAGATCCGGGACCGGTTTTATCGGGATCTTTCCTTTGGCACCGGCGGTCTCCGGGGAATTTTAGGCGCGGGCACCAACCGGATGAATCTTTATACCGTGCGGAAAGCCACCCAGGGACTGGCCGATTATATCAACGCCTCCCAAAACGGCAAAAGAGGGGTGGTCATTGCCTATGACTCCCGCCGCATGTCCCCGGAATTCGCGCTGGAAGCCGCCCTGTGCCTGAACGCGAACCGGATTCCCGCCTACCTGTTTGAAGAACCCAGGCCTACTCCGCAGCTGTCCTTTGCGGTCCGCCGGCTTGGCTGCGTGGCAGGCATTGTCATTACCGCAAGCCACAATCCGCCGCAATACAACGGTTATAAAGTCTACTGGGAGGACGGCGGACAGATCACTCCGCCCCGGGATCAGGAGATCATCACCCGGGTCAACGCCGTCACCGGCTATGACCGTGTCCGCACCATGTCCAAAGAAGACGCGCTGGCAGCGGGACTGCTTCGCAGCGCAGGCCCGTCTCTGGACGACGATTACATTGCCTGTCTGAAAGCCCAGATGCTTCACCCGGAAATTGCCGCAGATCTGGGGAGCAGCTTAAAGATTGTTTATACCCCTCTCCATGGCACCGGCGGTCTTCTCGCCAGACGGATCCTTTCGGAGACGGGCTTCACCAACGTGACGGTTGTGCCGCAGCAGGCAGAGCCTGACGGCAGATTTCCCACGCTGCAGTCTCCCAATCCAGAAGATCCCGCCGCCTTTACCCTGGCCCTGAAGCTGGCCAAGGAGCTGGACGCGGATCTGGTGCTGGCCACTGATCCCGACGCCGACCGCCTGGGAGTTTATGTGAAAGACCAAACAGGAATTTATCACCGGCTTACCGGCAACATGTCCGGTATGCTCCTGTGTGAATATGAGCTTTCCCAGAGACAGGCCCTGGGGCTTCTGCCGGACAACGCCGCTGTGGTAAAAACCATCGTCACCGGCAATATGTCAAAGGCTGCCGCCAGAAAATACGGGGTAACGGTTCTGGAAACCCTTACCGGCTTTAAGTACATTGGGGAACAGATCAAAAAATTTGAGGAAACCGGCTCCCACTCCTATGTGTTTGGCTACGAGGAAAGCTACGGATGCCTGATCGGCACCTATGCCAGAGACAAGGACGCCATCGTCGCGGTGATGGCCCTCTGTGAAGCGGCTGCTTATTACCGCTCTCAGGGCCTTACCCTGTGGGAGCAGATGGAAAACCTGTATGCCGCTTACGGTTACTATGAAGAGGAACTGCTTTCGGTGACGCTCTCCGGCCGGGAGGGCGCCAAAAAGATTCTGGATATGATGGAATCCGTGCGGAAAATGCCGCCAAAACAGATCGGCGGCTTTGCCGTTACCCGTATGGCCGATTATCTTCGCCCGGATCTTACGGGACTGCCCTCCTCCAACGTGCTTTACTTCCAGCTTGAGCAGGAGGGATGGTGCTGCGTTCGTCCTTCCGGCACGGAACCCAAGATCAAGTTTTACCTGGGAGTCAAAGGCGCCGACGCCGCAGACGCAAAAACAAGGATGCAGGCCCTGAAGGCCGCACCCCTGTTCCACATGGAATGATCTGTCCCGGCGTTTTATTTTCAGGGGATTTGGATCTCCCCCGCCGGACAGCGCTCATCCCGGATCTGCAGACCGATCTCATATCTGCCGGATTCCAGAGCGTCCTTTGGAATCCGGCAGAAAAATTCCGAAAAGTCCAGACGCTCTTTCCGGCCCTGTTCAGTGGCAATGGTGGGCGAGTACCGCATTTCTGCCAGAAACGCGGTCTCCCCGCCATTTTTTTCAAATACTACCGTTACCGGCAGACTGTCTGCCCCTTTCCAATACGCCCATCCCTCGACGCACAGCTCCGGCTGCCAGGTGATCCGTAATATCCGCCAGACCAAATGGGTCCCCGTTTTGGCGGGAACCGCCTTTATTTTCTTTGACAGCTTCCACTTCACCGGATAGTCCAGGGTATGATCCAGCCTTTTCTGGGTAAGATGCCTGCTGTAAAAAGGATCGATCCCGATCAGATCCGGATGAAGGTCGTACAGCAGTTCCCGCTCTTTCAGTCCACGCAGAAATTTCTTTTCATCCAGCGCGTCCTGTCCCCTGGAGAGGGATTCGTGATGATACAGCACCACATCGCTTCGCACCGTTTGATAATATCCCGCTTTCAGAAGCCGGATGCAAAGCTCCACGTCATTAAACGTCACCGCCAGACGTTCCTCAAAACCTCCCACCTGCCAGAACCGGTCCGCTTTTATCGTCAGGCAGGCCCCGGTGACTATGGCGTAATTCTGGGTGGTCACATTCCGCAGAAACGGAAGCAGCCCACTATCCTCTTTCTGCCACAGCAGATGGGCCGGACCGCTTGTATAATTCACCACTCCCAGATGCTGGATCAGCGAAGATCCGGGATACAAAAGCTTTGCGCCCACTGCCCCTGTATGAGCCAGCGACGCCTGTCCCACCAGGCGGGAAAGCCAGTCCGGTTCCCTGTCGGACTCGTGGGCCGGAAGCTCCATGTCGTCATTTAAAAACAACAGAAATTCTCCATTTGCCGCCCTGGCCCCCCTGTTGCACATGCGGGAAAAATTAAATTCCATGGGCTCATACAGATACCGGCAGGGAAAGGCGCTTTCCTCACAGATTTTTTCATAGATCTTTTTGTTGCCGGAGGCGCTTCCGTTGTCCACAATGATCCATTCTGCCCTTGGATACCGGGTGCCCCGCTCCACCGAGCGGATGCAGCTTGCAAGCAGGGATGGCTGATCCTTGGTAGGCACAATGATGCTCACCAGCGGCTCCTTTCTGTTTTCATAGATGATCTGAGCCGTGCCGCCGGCTTCCGTCCAGCAGACCTGTCCCTGGATTCCCCGTTCCGCAAGAAGGGTTTTTTTCAGCTGGATGGCCTGCTGCTTTGGAACAGTTGTGACGCTGTTTCGGTGACAGATCACCTGATCCAGATGTCCGATCTCTTTTGGAGAGATCATTGCTGAGGCCCTCAGGCCCAGCTCATATAAAAAGCTTTCCCGGTATCTGGCATGGATCTGCTCCTTTGCCTCCGCCGCAAGCGCCTGCTCCAGTACCAGCAGGCCTCCCACATAATCATAGGACAGATAAGTGTCCGGCGACCAGTCCGGCTTGAACACCGGATCCCGCCGTCTGCCCTTTATCACTTTATCCTCATCCGTATACAGAAACCGGCATCCGGGATTTTCCAGAAGATAGGCGCCCACCAGTTTTTCCCAGCCGGAGCACAGCTGATCCCCCGGCTCCAGAAAGGCCACATAGGGCGCGTCCGCCTCCTCAATGGATGAAAAGATATCGTCTCCAAGCTCCAGAAGACAGATCTTTGGCAGCGTTCCGGCAGTCTTGCACCAGTCTGTCCGGTTCTGTCTGCGCCGGCGCTTTTCGTTCCGAATATAGGCGTTGTATTTCTGCTGCTCCGGCAGTCTGTTTTTCAGCTTTTCTCCCGTCAGATAAATCAGGGAGGACAGCCCCCGCTCTTTCCATATGGAAAACGCTTTTTTTATCGGTCTCATGGTTTCCATCTCCGTATGTCTGGTTCCTGATTTTTCTCTGCAGGGCTTTGGGAAAAGGTTCCCAGAAGCTCTTTTAAATTTGGATTGTAATAGGGATCTCCCTGATCCATCTGCTCTTTCCAGCGTTTTTGAAAAAGCCGGATCTCCCTTTGAAAACGGGCCTGCTTTCCGGGCGTATCCTCCTGCCCCCGGCTTTTGGATTCATAATGATACAGGCTGGCATAGGGGGTAAACACCGTCAGATAGCCGGCCTGCTGTACCCGCATGCAGAAATCAATATCATTAAAGGCCACCGCGAATTCTTCGTCTAACCCCTGAAGCTGCTCAAATACCTTTTTTGGCACCATCATGCAGGCCGCGGTGACACAGCTTAAATTCTGAGCCACCGCCATTCGTTTCTGATATCCGGTTTCTCCTCTCTGGTAATGTCTGTGAAAATGGGCGGCTACCCCGTCGATCCCAAAGATGACGCCGCCGTGCTGCACCGTATCATCCGGATAATACAGCATGGCACCCACGCAGCCCACCTCTTTCCGGCAGGCAAACATGAGCATTTCCTCCATCCAGTTTTCAGAGATTACTTCCGTGTCGTTGTTTAAAAACAGCAGATATTCCCCTCTGGCGGCGCCGGCTCCGAAATTGTTGATGGCCGAGTAGTTAAAGGGTCCGTTCCAGGTTACCACCCGAATATTTGGCCGCCCGCTCAGCCGCTCATAACAGGCAAAGGTTTCCGGCTCTGTACTGTTATTTTCCACAATGATCACTTCATAATTTTCATAGCGGGTCTTTTCCAGAATGGAGCGGACGCATCTTTCCAGATCCCCGCTGTGATCCTTGTTTGGGATCAGAACGGACACCAGCGGCGTTCCCGGATATTCATAGCGCACATGAAGAGTTCCCTTTGCCATGCCGGCCTCCACCCGGGCTTTCAGGCCCAACTCTTTCAACTGGGCGGATACGGCCTGTATCATTCTGCCGGTCTCCCCGCTGTCCGCGAACCGCAAATCCGCCGCTCCGGCAGGGTTTTGCTCTTTGTCGCTTTCCTTTGGCGTTTCCAAAAACTCCTCATAATACAGAACCCGGGGAATATGCGTGATCTTTTCCCCATGGACAGCCAGCATAAGCCGGTAGGCATAATCCTGGGTCTGTTTCATGTCCGGTGAAAGGGGCCCGGTTTTCTCCCAGAGAGTTCTGGAAAACGCCGTCAGATCTCCCATATAATCATAGCTTCTCAAGGTGTCCGGTGAATAGTCCGGTTTGTAGTTGGTAAAAAGACCCTTTTTCATGGACAGAACAAAGCTTCCCTGATCTGTATAGATCAGATCCGCCCCTTTCGTCTTCGCGGCCTCTCCCAGACAATACAGAGCCTGGGGGTGCAAAATCCCCCGGGAACGCAAAAACACGCCGTAATCCTCTTCAAAACCTGCCAGGCAGGCATTTCTGCCTTCCCACACGGACGCGCTCTCCGGCATGGAGATCATCCGGATCCGCGGATCCCTTGCCGCGTATTCCAGACACCTGCTTTTCAGCTCTTCTCCCGTTTCCGAAGATATGGCGGCATAAAGAGTCCAGTGGGGATCCGTCTGGGCAAGCAGAGACTGCAAAAGCCTTTCCGTCTTTTCTGTATCATTCCCGGACACTGTCAGAAGCAGCCGGAACGTAATCCCTTTTCCGCCCTCTTTTTTTTGTCTGAACAGCCTCTTAGCGGGCACATCTGCCATAACCTCTTTCAAAGCCGGATATTTTCGAAAATACCAGAAAGTTTCCGCCCTGGCCCAGGCTTTCCGCAATGAGCTTTTCATCTCCTGCCGCTGATGGCACAGCAGCAGCTGCACACGGCTGCATCCGTATCCGCACAGCAGTATCAGAGGAAGCAGCGCCGCTCCTCCGATTCCTTTTCGCAAACCTGTGATGAGGATCCCCGGTATGCAAAGCAGGGGCAGCCCTGCCCGGATAAAAAGGGAATGCCGTTTTCCGGAAGCGAATAAAAAAATCCCCCCAACCAGAGCGCCCGTCAAAAGACCCAGACACCATATGCCCTGGCAGGGTCCGTTCAGGCCCCCGATCTTTTGGGAGGTACCTGTCAGCGCAAGCTCCGCCAGCACCGCCAGAGCCGACAGCCCCCAAAACGCGGCGGCGGCTTTCTTTTCATGGCGGACCGTAAAACGGCTGACCAGACAAAGCAGCAGCGCAAGGGGCAGCCTGATGCCCCGCGCCGGCCAGAGAATCCAGAAAAAGGCCGTGGCAAATGCCGCTGGCCTGTCAAAAAAATTTCGGGAAGCTTTCAAAACAAGATACAACCCCAGCAGATCTGAGACCTCATATGCCCCAAAAAGCCAGACCGGCTTTGAAAAGCCGGCTTCGCCGGACAGGACAGCTCCTGCAGCCGCCGTAACAAAAGCGCCTGCGCACAAAAGCGGGAACAGTATTTTCTCCCCACAAGTTTGAAGCCTCTCCCCCAGAAAAGAGAAGAGGCATCCCCCCACGGTCACGGCCAGCGCCGCAGCAAAAGCCCAAAAGGGCATTTCTTTCCATGCTGCCGTCCGCGCCGCGGCCCATATAATCAAACATACCGATGCTGCCGATGCTGCTCCGGATATGAGCATTCCATTCCGCTTCATCCTTGCCTCCAACTGTCAGCAAATCATTTTTTCAGAGAACGCTTTACCTTTCCTGCCAGGTGTTTTGCCGGTTTTAGCGTTCCGGCGATTTTATTGACCGCCTTGTAGGTTCTGGAAGACTGAAATTCGGCCAGCTGGCCCTGCAGGGCGCTTATACTTTGCTCCAGAGCCCCTTTGGCTCCTGTCAGCTCCTGGTTGGTTTTCTGAAGTTCTCCCACTTCCTTTAACAGCCGCTCCGTCTCTGCTTCATAAAAGCTTCTGCCCATATTGGCCTTGGAATATCCCCGGAAGATCAGTTCCGGATCAAACTGGCCGTAAACCGGCGATCCCGCCGCCGTTTCCCTGTAAAGGTCCCTGTAATCCTCCAGCATTTCAGCCACACTGCGCACCTGAACCGCCAGGGTTTTCTCTTTCAGCCGTTCATAGCTTTCCGGATGATCGACCAGCTCCTCAATGGGTCTTAGGATCTCTTCCGGGGAAGCGTCCTTTTCCACCAGGATGCCCGCGCCGGTTTCCCTTACCCGCTGGCCTACCGCGCCGATATTGGTCACCAGCACCGGGATCTTGCAGAGCCATGCCTCCGACAGGGTATAACAAAAGGTCTCCGCCCAGATAGGCAGAATACAGATCAGATCGATCCGGTAATCCTTCAAAAGGCGGTAAATGCTGTCCCGCTCGTAGGTGCCGATCTTGGTCAGATTGTCCCGGGAAAGCTCCGCCAGCCGTTCATCTCCCAGCGTCCCAAAAAGATACCAGTGAATACGGGAACTGCTTTTCGTGATCAGATTGTATGCGATCTCACTGCCCTTTTCCGGTACCAGGCCGCCCAGAAACGCCACCCGAAACCTTCCGTCGCTGGGTTCCGCAGAGACATTGTCCACCGACAGCACTTCCCCGTCGCTGTAGAAACGTCCCTCGTCCTCAAGGATCAGCCGGATCTGCAGCTTGCCCACGGCAAACTGCTGTTTGTGGACAGACACGGAAAAACCGGACATCAGGTTAAACCGGCTTCCCGTCAGCTGCTGGACATCCTCCCGTTCCTGCTTGGCCGCGTTAAAATATTTGACCGTGCCGTTTTCATCGGTGATCTCCACCAGCACCTTGACCCGCTCATTGTTGACGCCGGATTTAAAGGCCCAGCCTACGATCATGCTGCCGGACATGGGAAAATTAAACGCGTAATCAATATTGGAACAGATCTCTTTGCTTTCCAGGATCTCCCCTACCCGGACTTCTTCCTCCCGGTCAACGGGATCGGATCCGTGGGGGATCACCCGCACCTTTTCCGACAATGTGGGGAAATATTTCAAAAGCACGTCCCTGGCGCTTTCGGAGGGAGTCAGCACAGCCGTACAGCAGGACAGCGCTTTTTCATTTTCCTCCCGCCATTTTTTCAGGAAATCCACCTGAGACGCAATGCCGCACTGTTCTTTCAGACAGCTTTCACACCGGCACGCCTCTCCCAGCTGCGGACAGAACCGGTTTTCGGTGTCCACCAGCTTGATGGTGGGACAGATATAATAATAGTCGTGAATGGTGGCGATCACCGGGATCTGCATTTTATGGGCACAGGTGTACATATCCAGAGACAGTCCGCTTGTCTGATGGATGTGAACCAGATCTATGCGAAAAGCGCTCAAAATCTGACTGAAGATCTCCTCCAGAGTATGGTTGGTGTACATGGGAAACAGCGAGGGCGCTCCGATAAAATACTTAAAGGACAGTATTTTTTCGCCGCAGTAAATGGTCAGCCTCAGCCAGTCCCGGTCTCTGGCCGCCACAAAAATATTGTATTCCTCTTTCAGACCCATGGTCAGATCCCGCACATGAAACTGGGTGCCGCCCGCATGGTCAAAGGCGTCCTCCCGAAAGTCCGCGTGGATCAGATAGAGGATATTTTTCTTTCCGTTTTTCAGTCTTGTGTAAATGGAGATATTATCCCGGATATACTGATCGGGATTCTGAACGCAGTACAGATGGTTTTTTTTCATCTGCTCCGGGTAACGCTCCCGCAGGATGGCGTCGTGGGCCTCAATGAGCCGCTGCTTTTCCTCGGTAAGGAAAGACACGGTTCCCTTGTGATAAATAAACGTGTCGTCGCACATCACATGCTGATACCCATACTGCTCCGCGCGGTTGCAGAAGTCATTTTCCTCCCCGTAGCCCCGCTCAAAGGTCTTTGCGTCAAACAGGCCCGTCTGAGCAATGACCTCCCGCTTGATATACATGCAGAACCCTACCGCCACGGTGATTCTGGGATACTTTTTCATGCTGCAGTATTCTATGATCTCCGCATATTCGTCTATGGTCACGTTGGACGGAACCTGATTGTCCTGGCACATGACCGGCACCGAGCAAAGCGTAGCGCTGTTGGATAAGGGGGTCACCGTTCCGGTCTCCCGGTTCCGATAAGCGCATGCCTGCAGCTTTTCCACCCAGTTTTTCGTAACGATGGTGTCGGAATTTAACAGGATCACGTCGTTCTGAGAGCTTTCCATCCCCTTGTTGACACTGGCGGAAAAGCCTTCGTTCACCGGAGAGTCAATCAGCTCCACATGGGGCCTCAGATAGCTTTTCAGCAAAGGCAGGATCCTTTCGTCTGGGCTTTTGTCATTGACCAGCAGCACTCTGTTCTGCTCCAGATCTGTATATTTGAAAATGCTTTCCATGCACAGCCGGATGTCGTCATAACCATTATATACCGGAATGATAATATCTACCTGTTTCACAGCAGTTCTCCTTTTTCTCTCTGTACTACTTGCCTTTCAGCTTATTCAGGAACCGCCAGCTGCGGGAAGCGTGGATTTCCTCCAGCTCCTGCACTGCCCGGTCATATTCCTGCCTCAGACGGTTGTAATCGTCTGTCAGCCGGGTCTGCTGCTGCTCCAGCATGTTTTTCTCCGACGCTGTCTGAGCGGCGGCGGCCTCTGCCCTGGACAGACGGTCTTTCAGATCTCCGATCTGCTCCTTTTGATTTTGCAGAGTTTCCCGCAGATTGCCGTCCCATTCCAGAAGCGGCAGACGATCCTGGATGTAGGCGGCCAGTTCCCGGCCGTCCATCCGGTGGATGGTTCCCTCTATGGTCAGCCGCGCCGGCATCTCATCCGTCTCCAGAATGTAATTGGGATCCGTTGTCAGGAAAATATCCCGGCCCGGTTCTTTTATGTCCGCGTTCAGGGCACGGGCGCAGGCGCCCTCCACTTTTGTCAGGCTGCAGATGCAGGCGGAACCCTCCAGGGGATCCCAGCGCAGCTGTCGGACATCCCTCAGCTTTTCCAGATCATAGGTTACCGAAAAGCCTTCCTCTGTAAGATCCACTTCACTGTACAGCTTCTGTTCCTCAGAAAAGCCCTGGCCCAGATCGTAATACAAACTGCTGCAGAGCATCTTCTCCTGCCGCTTTTGCCGGATCACGTCGTCCAGAGACAAAAATTCCATAAACCTGGTGTGCTGCTCCAGACGGCTGCTTCCCACATACTCCTTGGCAAAATAAGTGGCCCACTGCCAGAATACCCCGCTCATTTTGTCATCAATGTCAAACTCCAGCATGAGACGCTGTCTGGGAATCAGCTTCCCCAGAACCGGATGCTTTGTATATAGCTCGTTCAGGGAACGCCAGATGATAAAGGCCATGGGGATGGGCATGTCAAATACCCATTCACAGTCAATGACCCGGCAGCCTTCCTCTTCCATAAAAATATTATCACAGATCAGATCGATATTGGCAGGCCGCACACAGACCAGATCCTCTTCCAGAGAGGCTTTTCCAAACCGCTCCTCAAATTCCGGCGTGTGATAATCAGACAGGGCCCTTGTGTTTTTGCCGTACTGGTCAAATACCTTGTGAAGCGTACTGACGATCCGGCCGGTTTCTCCCTTTTCCATCATCTCTTCCAGCAGGCTGTCCAGAGTTTTGGACCGCAGAAACGGATAGCAGATACTGCCGTCCTTAAGAAGCTCCCCTTCCAGGTTGCGGAATGTGGGATCGGGGGTCAGGCCGCCGCACCGGGCCATATTGCGCAGATGACCGGCCGCCTCCTCTGTAAGAGGCCGCTTTACCACCACGGTTTCTTCCCCCCGCCTTTCAATGGTCGTGGCAATCCGAAACGCGTCCGCCCGGTCATTGTTCAGCTTGGCGTACAGGATTTGCCCATCTGTCCTTTCAGGGGACGCGTCCACCAGAAAAGAATTGGCAAAGCTGGCCGTGATTTTTTCCCTGGCAAAGGCCTGCCAGACTCCCTGCTCCTCAAAGATCCGGTAGCGGCTGCCGCTCAGATTCACAAAGGGCTTTCCGTATCCGTATGTGTGAATGGTCTCATCCGTAAAGATCTCCGCGGGGAATTTATAATCAGGATAGGGGTAATAAAACCGCTGCGCCGTAAAACCGCAGGATTTCAGAAGCGCCGTCAGTTCTTCCCGGGAAAAGGTGCGCACGGAATCATTATTCTGATATCCGTTGACGCCCTCAAAATAATGCCCGGTGTGATCCTCCGGCGCGCCGTTGAAATATTTCAGTCCCAGACGGTTTTCAATGGCAATCAGCAAATGCCCCTGGGGCTTTATAAGTTTTCCGATGAGAGAAAGAAAAGTCTCGTAAGGGGTTTCGCCATCCGTAAAGCTGATGGCGTATTCCAGCACCCCGTTCAGGATCACATAGTCAAACTGGCCGGGAAAAGCCATCTGATTGAAGTTTCCCACCATGATCTCCAGGTTTTCAAACTCTTTATGCCGCTCATAATTGATGGCGGCCCGGCGCTTTGAAAGCTCCACGGCCACCACAGACCCTGCTTTTTTGCACAGCAGTCCCGTCAGCGCCCCGCAGCCCGCGCCGATCTCCAGTACGCTGCAGTCCCGGGAAAAGGGATACCAGTTCAGAATATTTTCCCGCAGCGCGGACAGGTGATACAGCACCGGATACATGTAAGCGCCGTCTTCCAGCTGCTCTTCTGTCAACTGACCCTTTACATAGGACAACAGCTTTTCCTCAATGTCTCCGTCGGAATACCGGTCTTCATTTTCATAATAATCCAAATTCAATACTGCCATAATGCGTTTATTTCACCTTTGCCCTGGAATTGAGATCACAGAGCCCCACCGTGTTCTTTTCAGAAAACACATGCAGATCGCACACATCATACAATCTGTGGTAAACCCTGAAATCATTGCCCGCATATCCTGTCACCCCAAGAGAAAGCAGATATTCGCCTCCCTGAAGGCTCATGACCTGAGTGAAAGAAGCCTCATGGACCTCTTCCGGTTCTTTCACCTCAAAGAACGCTTCCTCCAGCATGGTGTTGGTACCGGCGATCTCCGTGCCCCGCAGATCCTTTATGGTAAAAGCCATAATCGGTTCCGGAAGCACCTGGTGAAACTTTACTTTTATTTTTACCGTAAATTTCTTCCATTTTTCCAGATTGTTGGAAAAATTTCCATCCTCATCCAAAATGGCGTAATCGATGATCTCCGCCTCTTTCTGTCCGTACTCCACCACCTTTGGGTTTCTGGGCAGATGATTTTTCCACACATCCGTGTGATCCGTGGCTTCCTGAGGGGCGCTTTCCCCGCCGGTCGCTTCCTCCGCGGCTCCTGTCACAAGCTCCTTTGCCTTTTCCGGATCATCCAGCGCGTTCACAAGCAGCTTTTTGTACAGATCCACGATCTCCTTGGGCTTGCCTTCCGCCAGCTTTTCTCCCTTATTCAGGAGAATCACCCGGTCGCAGTACTTTGCCACGCTGCCCAGGTCATGGCTCACCAGCAGAATCGTCTTGCCCATCTTTTTAAATTCCTCAAATTTCCGGTAACACTTGGCCTGAAAAAACACATCGCCTACGGAAAGGGCTTCATCCACGATCAGGATCTCCGGCTCAATGTTGATGGCCACGGCAAAAGCAAGGCGGATCAGCATACCGCTGGAGTAGGTCTTCACCGGCTGATACACAAAATCGCCGATATCCGCAAATTCCAGAATGCCCTCCAGTTTCTGATCGATCTCCTCTTTTGTAAAGCCGATCATGGTACCGTTGAGATAAACATTTTCAATGCCGGTATATTCCATGTTAAAGCCGGCTCCCAGCTCCAGCAGGGCAGAGATCCGTCCGTTGATGCCCACGCTTCCCTCTGTGGGAGTCAGCACCCCGGTGATGATCTTCAGAATGGTGGACTTGCCGGAACCGTTGGTGCCGATAATGCCCACGCATTCTCCCCGTTCCACCTGAAAATCCACATGTTTTAAGGCATAGTGCTTTTTGTGGTATTCTTTTTTGGAAATGCTCAGGCTTTCCTTCAGACGGTCCGCCGGCTTTTCATATAATTTGTAGATCTTGCTCAGGTCACAGACCTGGATTACCGTATCTTTCATAGATGCCTCACTCTGCCGGAGCTTTTGCCAAACCTACAGTACGTCGGCAAAATGCACCTTCAGCTTTTTAAATATCAAAGTGCCGATTCCAAACATGACCGCCGTAAAACTCCAGAAATAAATAGTCAGCGGCAGATCCTCAAAAAACCAGACCTTGTCCATCAGGGCGCCTCTGTATCCATAGACCACATAGTACATGGGATTCAGCTTCATAATCCAGCGGATATCGTTGCCCAGCATGGTAATGTTCCACATAATCGGCGTCATCCACACTCCCACCTGCAGGATGATGGAGATGATCTGTCCAAGATCCCGGAAAAACACTACGATGGAGCAGGTCAGGTAAGACAGCCCCAGCACCAGCATGATCATACAGAAGCTGTAGTAGATCACCTGTATCACATAAATGTCCGGCCAGTATCCGTACAGGCAGAACATAAAGATCAGGAAGAAAATAAAAAACAAATGAACAAACAGCGCCGAAACGATTTTTACAATGGGCAGGATGCTGATCTTAAACACCACCTTTTTTACAAGGTAGCTGTACTCCAGCATGCTTCCCGTGGCGCTGTTCCATGCCTCTGAAAAGAAAAACCAGGGGATCAGGCCGCTGATCAGCCAGAGCACATAGGGATAATCGCTGACGCCGCCGCTTCTGAACCCTACCTGGAACACAAACCAGTACACCACCACTGTGACAATGGGCTGAATAAACGCCCAGACAATGCCCAGATAGGATCCCGCGTACCTGGTCTTGAAATCATTTTTCGCAAGCCGAAACAAAAGCGTCCGGCTGTGCCACACTTCCAGCAGCAGCGAAGCCACCTTTGGCAAAATCGCCGCCACCGCCAGAAACATTACCAGCACAATCACCGCAAGAGCGATCTTATAAAATCTGGTCACATCGGCTCTTGCCTTTTCCAGAAACGGAGCCAGACTGCCGGCACTTTCCGTAAAGTCCAGCATACACTGGGGATCGTTTCCGGAAGTAACCGCCTCATAACCGCCGTCGGCCTTTTTCAGGCTGTCCACCTGCTGGAGGCCGGTCACCGACGCGAACAGATCCGCGGGAAGCTCTGTTTTGTGATGCTCATAGGTAACGGAAACACCACTGATCCGGATACTGGCCGGTTTGGTGCCCAGATCCAGCCGCAAGGCGGTGGCGTCTACCGGCAGAGAAAAGGAAATTTCCTTTTCCTTTCCGCCTCCCGGATAGCTGTCGGTGCCTGCCCGCTCTTCGCTGTAATCCGGCTCTTCCGCCGTGGCATAAAACAGCTGGTAATTGTCTTTTTCCTCTGACTGCACCCTCAGGCGCAGCGTCATGGTATCGCTTGTTTCCGGCACATAATACCGAAGAATCAAAACCGCCAGAAGCAGGCCCATAAGGCCCGCCAGGCAGATCCGTAATGTTCTAGACTTCATCCGCTTCATTCCTTACTCCGATTTCCCGCAGATACCGGGCAAGGGCGTCTTTCCAGTGAGGAAGCCGCTCAAAGCCCATACGGTCCAGCTTTTCCTTGGACATGCGGGAATTTTTCGGTCTGGGCGCCTTTGCGCCGTATTCTTCGGTAGTCACATTTTTGACTTCCGTCTGTTTGCCCGCCTGGGCAAAAATCTCCCTGGCAAAGTCGGCCCAGGAACAGACGCCCTCGTTGGTAGCATGGTAAATGCCGTACTTGTCGGTGACGATCATATCCGCCAGAAGCCTGGCCAAATCCGCCGTATAGGTAGGGGAGCCGATCTGGTCGTTGACCACCGTCAGCACCGGATGATCCTCCGAAAGCCGCAGCATGGTTTTCACAAAATTGTTTCCGTTGTATCCAAATACCCAGGAGATCCTGACGATAAAATACTTGTCCAGGACGGATCTGACCGCTTCTTCCCCGGCAAGCTTTGTCTTTCCGTACATTCCCGCGGGCCCGGTTTCGTCCTCCGGTTCGTAAAACCGCTCTCCCTCTCCCGGGAACACATAATCGGTACTGATATACAGCATGGGAATATCCAGCTCTTTGCACACCACCGCGATATTTTTGGGGCCTTCCCCGTTTACCCGCAGGCAAAGATCCGGCTGATCCTCCGCCCTGTCTACTGCCGTGTAGGCGGAGCAGTGGATTACCCCGTCAGGGGCGCTGGCTTTGATAAAGGCCTCCGTCTGTTTGGGATCCGTAATATCAAATTCCTCCAGATCCGCGCCGATGCCCTCTATGCCCCGCTTTGCCAGTTCTTTCATTACATCGTATCCGAGCTGTCCCTTTACACCTGTCACCAATACTTTCATGGTCTGCTGCCTCCTAGCGGTTTTTGTACATTTTCTCGTAATAATTCTGGTATTCGCCGCTGATGATGTTTTCCCACCAGGGTTTGTTGTCCAGATACCATTTCACCGTCTTTTTGATGCCGTCCTCAAATCTGGTCTCCGGCAGCCAGCCAAGCTCATTGTGGATCTTGGTAGGATCAATGGCATAACGCATATCGTGGCCGGGACGGTCTGTCACATAGGTAATCAGATCCTCGCTCTTTCCAAGCTCCCGAAGCACCGTTTTTACCACTTCCAGATTGGTGCGCTCATTGTGCCCGCCAATGTTGTAGACCTCTCCCACTTTGCCTTTGCGGACGATCAGATCGATGGCCCGGCAGTGATCCTCCACATAAAGCCAGTCTCTCACGTTTTCGCCTTTGCCATACACGGGAAGGGGCTTATCGTTCAGAGCGTTGGCGATCATTAAGGGGATCAGCTTCTCCGGGAAGTGATAGGGCCCATAGTTGTTGGAGCAGCGGGAAATGGTCACCGGAACGCCAAAGGTCCGATGATAGGCCATTACCAGCAGATCCGCCGACGCCTTGGAAGCGCTGTAGGGGCTGGAGGTGTGCAGAGGCGTCTCCTCCGTAAAGAACAGATCGGGACGATCCAGAGGAAGATCTCCGTATACCTCGTCGGTGGAAACCTGGTGGTATCTGGTGATGCCGTATTCCCGGCAGGCGTCCAGAAGCACGCCGGTACCGATGATATTGGTCTGAAGAAAGATCCCCGGATCCGAAATGGACCGGTCCACATGGCTTTCCGCCGCGAAATTGATCACCACATCCGGCTTCTCCTCCTCAAACAGCCGGAACACAAAGGGACGGTCCGCAATGTCCCCTTTTACAAATTTGAAATTCGGTTTGTCCATAACCGGCTCCAGTGTTTCCAGATTGCCGGCATAGGTCAGCTTGTCCAGACAGACGATACTGTCTTCCGGATAACGGTTCACCATCAGATGTACAAAATTTCCGCCGATAAAGCCGGCGCCTCCCGTTACGATGATCTTCATGATTACCTCCGCTTATGTTTTTTATTTATGATATACAAAATCAATATCGCTGTCCTTTAATAACGGCGCATTGGAATCTTTTTCTGACAGGATCGGATCGGCAACGCCCCAGTCCACACCGATCTCCGGATCGTTCCAGCGCACGTTGCGGTCTGCCTCGGGGGCGTAAAAGTTGTCCGCCCTGTACAAAAATTCCACCTGATCCGTCAGGGTCACAAATCCATGCAGAAATCCCCGGGGGATCAGAAGCTGCCGCTTGTTTTCCGCGGACAGTTCCACAGACACCCACTTTTTGTAGGTAGGAGACCCCTTTCTCATATCCACCGCCACATCCAGCACGGCGCCTTTCGCGCAGCGCACCAGCTTTGCCTGAGAGGCTTCTCCCTTTTGAAAATGCAGGCCCCGCAGCACCCCTTTCTGGGCAGAATAGGAGTGGTTGTCCTGAACAAAGTCATAGAACAGGCCCGCCTCCTCCATGGTGCGTTTGGACCAGCTCTCCATAAACCATCCCCGGTTGTCCCCAAATACCCGGGGCTCCAGAATATATACGTCCAGTACATCGGTTTTGATCACATTCATGTTTTCTCCTCCAAAATACGCTCTTTTCAATATTTGTACTTATCGTCCGCCACATTGTGCAGATGCTGCCCATAAGGAGATTTCCCGTACAGGGTGGCGGATTCCAGCAGCTGGTCTCTTGTGATCCAGCCGTTCTTGTAGGCGATCTCCTCCACCGCGGAGATCTTGATGCCCTGCCTGCCTTCCACTACCCGCACAAAGTCCGTGGCTTCGGACAGGGAATCAATGGTGCCTGTGTCCAGCCACGCGTAGCCTCTGCCCAGGGTGACCACGTTCAGATCTCCCTGTTCCAGATACAGACGGTTCAGATCGGTGATCTCCAGTTCTCCTCTCTTGGAGGGTTTCACCTGATGAGCCAGCTGACATACCCGGGCGTCATAAAAATACAGGCCGGTGACGCAGTAGTTGGATTTGGGATGCTCCGGCTTTTCCTCAATGGAAATGGCTCTGCCCTCTTTGTCAAACTCCACAATGCCAAACCGTTCCGGATCCTCCACATAATATCCGAACACTGTAGCGCCTTTTTCTCTTCCCGCGGCTTCCCGCAGATGCTTTTTCAGTCCGTTTCCGTAAAAAATGTTGTCTCCCAGGATCATGGCGCAGGAATCACCGTTGATGAACTCCTCGCCGATCAGAAAAGCCTGGGCAAGTCCGTCCGGAGAAGGCTGCTCGGCATAGCTCAACTGGATTCCATACCTGGATCCGTCTCCCAGAAGCCGTTGAAAATTGGGCAGATCCTGGGGCGTGGAAATGATCAGGATCTCTCTGATCCCCGCCAGCATCAGCGTGGAAAGGGGGTAATAGATCATCGGCTTATCATAAACCGGCAAAAGCTGTTTGGAGGTCACCATTGTAAGAGGATACAGTCTTGTGCCGGAACCTCCCGCCAAAATGATTCCTTTCATGGTTTTTCGTTCCTTTCTTCCCTTATTTTGATTTCTGCTTTTCCAGTGATTATAGCACACATCTTTCCGCAGTTCAACAAAGAACCCGGACACCGCGTCAGGCCAGCATGTCCCGAAGGGTTTCTTCCAGAGTATACACCGGCTTCCATCCGATGCGCTCCCGAAGCTTGGCGGTATCCGCCACCAGACAGGGGATGTCCGCGGGCCGGAACCGTCGGGGATCCGTCTCGATTTGCAGGTCCTCAATGCCTCCCAGTTTTCCCAGAAGCGGCGGGATCCTGGAAAGCTCCACACCTTTTCCTGTCCCCGCGTTGTATACCTCTCCGGTGCCGCCCTTTTCCAGCAAAAGCAAATACGCCTCCGCCATATCCCGCACGTCGGTAATGTCCCGAATCACCTGCAGATTGCCGGTGATCAGCCGGTGGGGCCTTTCTCCCTGCCGCATCTCCCTGATCTGAGCCGCCCAGTCTGCCACCGCGAAAGCCCGGGCCTGGCCGGGCCCTGTATGAGGCGCCGCCCGCACCAGCACAATATCCTGTCCGTATTGATCCACACAAAAACGGGCCAGCTGCTCCTGGAGGATCTTGGATTTTCCGTAGGGACTGCACCCCGCAAGAGGGTGGCTTTCCGGGACAGGCTGCTCTTTTTTGTCTACCGGCCCGTACTGGTCAATGCTGCCCACAAGCAGGATCCGGGCTCCGGGACTTTCCTGCCGGAGCGCTTCCAGCAGGTTTGCCGTTCCATCCACATTCACCGCCATGGTAAGCTCCGGCTCCCGAAAAGAGCGGGCAACGCTTGCCTGGGCCGCCAGATGGATCACATAATCCGGCTTTGCCGCTTTTACCACAGCGGACACCTGCTTCGGATCCCGCATATCTCCTTTCAGGATCTTTGGCCAGCGGGACATTTTTGTCCCGTCATTGAGAAGCGCTTCCTCCAGGGATCTTTGTTCTGTTTCGTCATACACCCCCGCAAACAAAACCGCCTCTTCCCAGAATCCGGTCCGGTTCATCAGCCGATTGCAGAGATGCTTTCCCATAAAACCGCCGCAGCCGGTGATCAGAATCCTCACTGACATTCCTCCCCCTCTTCCAGAAGGGCAAGGTCATGTTCCACCATTCCCCGCACCAGCTGTTCAAAGGAAACGGTTCTCTTCCAGCCAAGCTTCTCGCGGGCTTTCGCGCTGTCCCCCAATAGGATTTCCACCTCCGCCGGCCGGAAGAACGCGGGATTTACCGATACCAGCGTTTTTCCCGTAGCCTGGTCAATTCCCTCCTCAGAGACGCCTTCCCCCTGCCAGCGCAGGCGGATCCCGGCGGCCTCAAATGCCAGCTGGGCAAAATCCCGCACGGATCTGGTCTCCCCGGTGCTGATCACATAATCATCCGGTTCCTCCTGCTGCAGCATCAGCCACATGGCGTATACATAATCCCTGGCATGGCCCCAGTCACGCTTGGCGGAAAGATTGCCAAGCTCCAGCTTTTCCTGCCGTCCTTTCACAATGGCGGCCACGCTCCGGGTAATCTTTCTTGTAACAAATTCCAGTCCCCGCCGCTCCGATTCGTGATTGAACAAAATGCCGGAGCAGGCGTACAGATCAAAGCTTTCCCGATAGTTTCTGGTGATCCAGTGTCCGTACAGCTTTGCCACGCCGTAGGGGCTTCTGGGATAAAAAGGCGTCTCCTCGTTTTGAGGCATGGTCTGCACCTTACCGAACATCTCGCTGGTGGACGCCTGATAAAAACGGCACCGGGGATTCACGATCCGGATGGCCTCCAGCATGTTGGTCACGCCGATGGCGTCGATCTCGGCAGTGCCCACCGGGGTATCCCAGGAGGTGGCCACAAAGGACTGCGCCGCCAGATTGTACACCTCGTCGGCCATGGAAGTTCTCATGGCATGAATTAGGGACACAATATCCGTCATATCCGCGTACAAAAAATGGATCCGGTCTGTCAGATGCGCCACATTTCCATAATCCACCCTGCTTTTTCTCCGCATCAGGCCGTAAACCTCATATCCCTTTTCCAGAAGCAGCTCTGCCAGATAGGAACCGTCCTGGCCGGTAATGCCTGTAATCAACGCGTGTTTCATGCTCTCCTCCGTTCCGGCGCGGTCTGTTTGCGCCGTCCTGTCTTTCTTATTGTTCTTTCCGCCCCTGCTCATGGAGAAGCTCCACGATCTTCCTGACATCCTGGGCGCGGTCTTTCGGGCAGACAAGCAGCGCGTCCTCCGTGTCAATAACCATCAGATCCTGAACGCCGTTTAAGGCGATCAGCTTTTTTTCTCCTTTTACAATACAGCCCGCCGTATCCAGTGCCAGCACGTCCCCCAGAAACAGATTTCCCTGGCCGTCTTTTTCGTGAAACACCGGAAGCGCGTCCAGGCTGCCCACGTCGTTCCAGCCGAAATCTCCCGGAAGCACAAGGACTCCGGCGCTTTTTTCCATAATGCCGTAATCAACGGAAATGCTTTCCAGCTGGGGATATACCCGGTCTACAGCCTCCTGCTCTCTGTCCGTTCCCAGGCAGCCGCAGATGCCCCGCATTGCCTGATACATTTGGGGCAGACAGTCTGCAAAGGCTTTCAGGATGGCCGAGATCTTCCAGACGAACACCCCGGAATTCCACAGATAATTTCCCTGGGCCAGATAAGTCTCGGCGGTTTTCTGGTCCGGCTTTTCCACAAAGCGGTCTGCCTCAAACACTCCCGGCCTCACCTGACGGCCGCAGGCAATGTAGCCGTATCCCGTAGCTGGCCGGTCCGGACGAATGCCGATGGTCACCAGCCGGCCGGTCTGCTCGGCCGCCCCGGCGGCTTCTTTCAGCACCTGCCGGTAACGATCCGGGCGGGCAATATGATGATCGGCGGGAAATACGCACATGATCCCGTCCCCATGCTTTTTCTCCAGAGTCAGAGCGCTGTATAAAATACAGGGCGCGGTGTTTCTTCCCACAGGCTCCAGCAGCACATGGGACTCCGGCACCTCCGGAAGAAGCAGGCTTTTTAAGATCCCGGCCTGTTCCCTGTTGGTAACAATATAGGCGTCCTCCCGGCTGATCAGCGGCTCCATCCGCAGGATCGTTTCATTGAGCATAATATCGCCGCCACTTAGATTCAATAACTGTTTCGGTTTTTTCTGTCTTGAAAGAGGCCAGAACCGGCTTCCGCCGCCGCCTGCCATGATCACTTCGTAAATCTTCACCTGATTGCTCCTCTCCGCCCGCGTCACGCTACAGGCCCAGCTCTTCCTTTTTCTGCTGCAAAAAAGCTTGGTACTGCTCCATAAAAAAATCATACAGTTCTTTTTTGAACCGTTCCTCGCTAAAGGTTTCCGCATGGGCGCGGATCTCTTCCGGGTCAAAGGTCATGGTCTCAAACCGCTTTACCGCCTCCGTCAGCGCCTCTGTGGTCTGTTCATAGAAAAACACCCCGGTTCGGTCTTTTTTCACGGTCTCCAGCGCGCCGCCCTTTCCAAAGGCGATCACCGGCCTGCCGCAGGCCTGGGCTTCAATGGGCGTAATGCCGAAATCCTCTTCCCCCGGGAACACAAAGGCCTTGCAGGACTGCATATAGGACAGAACCTCTTTGTCGGAAAGTCTTCCCAGCATTTCCACGTTGGGCCCCGCCTTTTTGGCAATGACGTCATACTCTCCGCCGTCCCCAATGATCTTCAGGGGAAGTCCCAGCTTCGTAAAGGCCTCCGCCACCAGGTCGATGCGCTTATAGGGCACCAGTCTGGAAACCGCAAGATAATAGGACTCCTGTTTTTCCCCTATCTGAAACATGTCTGTCCGCACCGGCGGATAGATCACCGCGGATTCCCTGCGGTAATGCTTCCGGATCCGGCGGGCCACATTTTTGGAATTGGCAATGAACAGATCCACCCGGTCGGCGCTGAGCCGATCCCACTGCCGGATTCCTTTCATCATCCAGGCAATGAAAAAGCGGGACAGCCTGTTCTTTCCCCCCGCGTATTCATGATAAAATTCCCATCCATAGCGCATGGGCGTATTGCAGTAACAGATATGCAGGGTATCCGGCCCTGTGATCACGCCCTTGGAACAGCAGGTATTGGAAGAGATCACCAGATCGTATCCGGTCAGGTCAAACTGTTCAAAGGCATAGGGCATCAGCGGCAGATAGCTTGTATATTTCTTTTTCGCAAAAGGTAACTTCTGCAGAAACGACGTGCGGATATCCATCTGCCGAAAATCGTCGGGCATACGGTTCCTGTCGTATACCGTAGTATAAATGGGGGCTTCCGGAAACATCTCATGCAAAATGCGGATAATGCTTTCCGATCCGCCATATATGGTAAGCCAGTCGTGAACGATCGCTACTTTCATAACCTTTTGCCTTTCTGTGCTTTTCTCCTGTCTGTTCTAAAAAACGCAAATGCCTGCCGGTCAGCATCCCGGCAGGTAATCCTTGCAGTCTGTCAGTTGTTCTTCCGGCTGTGGCCGTCCTCTCTGTTTTCCGTCAGGGAATACAGCTCCTGATCCTCATGAAGAAACACATCGATCAAAAACCTGGGACGATGCTTCGTTTCCAGGTAGACTTTTCCCACATATTCGCCAATAACGCCGATGCTGATCAGCTGCAGGGCGCCAATGGCCCATACAGACACGATCAGGCTGGTCCAGCCAGGCACCGTATGGCCAAGGAAATGCTGCACAAAAAAGTAGATCAGCAGGATGAGGCTGATCAGCAGCATCACCACTCCAAGAGAAATGATCATCCGCACCGGCCTGATGGTCAGGGACGTGATCCCCTCAAAGGCAAAGGACATCATTTTCTTCAGGGGATATTTGCTTTCCCCGGCAAAGCGCTCATGCCGCTCATAATATACCACCTCGGACTTGTACCCAATCATGGGCACGATCCCCCGCAAAAACAGGTTGACCTCCTGAAATTCAAACAGATCTTTCAGAGCCCGGCTTCCAAGAAGCCGGTAATCCGCGTGGTTGAATACCACGTCGGCGCCCATGAAGTGCATCAGCCTGTAAAAGGACTCCGCTGTGAATTTTTTGAAGAAAGTATCTTTTTTTCTGGAGCTGCGCACGCCGTAAACGATCTGCGCCCCCTCCTCATACTTGTCCAGAAACCGGTCAATGGCGTCAATATCGTCCTGCAGATCCGCGTCCATGGAGATCACGGCGTCGGCCTTGTCCTTTGCCGTATACAGTCCTGCCAGCAGCGCGTTCTGGTGCCCTCTGTTCCGGGACAGCTTCACCCCGGAAAACAAGGGATCCTCCCGGTGAAGATTCTGAATGATCTCCCAGGTGCGGTCTTTGGAACCGTCGTCCACAAAAATCACATGACTGTCCTCTGTGATCCTGCCGGCCTCTGTCAGGCCGCGGAGTTTTTCTTTCAGCCGGCGGGCCGTCTCGTCCAGTACCGGTTCTTCATTGTAGCAGGGCACTACCACATAAAGCTTTGTCATCTTTTCAATCCTTTAACTCAATAAAAAATAGGCTTCGCCTATTCAACTCCCCTGCCCCTCAATCTTGAGGGGTGGGGTTTCCTTTTCTGCCTCTT